>JAYSZI010000108.1:0-47016 GCA_043738095.1 Lysobacter sp. | reverse complement strand
GATGGGCAGCCAGATCGAGAACCCGCGGCGCTCGGTGCTGCCAAGCGGCCGGGCGGGAGGGTTCCTGAAAAAAGTGAAGGACTGGTACAGCGGATCGTTCTGATTCCACGCCGCCGCGAGGGCGCGGCGGCACGCAGGCGAGGGCAGGGCAGGCGCAGGCGACAGCGGCACTCCACAGCACATACGGCGTTGCAACGAGCACGCTCCGAATCAAGCAATTCATAACAAGAGGACACGGACATGGCGCATTTCGAACTGATTGAAAAAATGGCTCCCAACGCGGTGATCAAGGTGGTCGGCGTGGGCGGCGGCGGTGGCAATGCGGTGGCGCACATGGTCGGCAGCAGCGTGGAAGGGGTGGAGTTCATCACCGCCAACACCGACGCGCAGGCGATCAAGAACTGTGGTGCCAAGCTGCAGCTGCAACTGGGTGGAAACGTCACCAAAGGCCTGGGCGCAGGCGCGAATCCGGAAGTGGGCCGTCAGGCAGCGCTGGAGGACCGCGACGTGATCATCTCGGCGCTGACCGGCGCGGACATGGTCTTCATCACCGCCGGCATGGGCGGCGGCACCGGTACCGGCGCCGCGCCGGTGATCGCGCAACTGGCCAAGGAGATGGGCATCCTGACCGTGGCCGTGGTCACGAAACCATTTCCGTTCGAGGGCCGCCGGCGCATGCAGGTGGCGTTGAAGGGCATCGAGGAACTGAGCCAGCACTGCGATTCGCTGATCACCATCCCGAATGAGAAGCTGATCACCGTGCTGGGCCGCAACGCGACCATGATCCAGGCCTTCCGCGCCGCCAACGACGTGCTGCTCGGCGCCGTGCAGGGCATCGCCGATCTCATCGTGCGGCCAGGCCTGATCAACGTCGACTTCGCCGACGTGCGCACCGTGATGTCGGAAATGGGCCTGGCGATGATGGGCACCGGCAGCGCGCGCGGCGACGACCGCGCCCAGGCCGCGGCCGAAGCGGCGGTGCAGAACCCGCTGCTCGACGACGTCAACCTGCAGGGCGCCAACGGCATCCTGGTCAACATCACCGCCGGCCCGGATTTCACCATGGCCGAGTTCGACGAGGTCGGCCGCACCATCGAGGCCTTCGCCGCCGAAGACGCGACCGTGGTCATCGGCACCGTGCTCGACCCGGACATGCAGGACGAGGTCCGCGTCACCGTGGTCGCCACCGGCCTCAACCGCATGACCGCCAAGCAGTCGGTGCGCGGCCATGACCGCGAGCCCCAGCGCGCGCCGATCAGCCACGTGCAGCTGGTGCGCAACGCCACCACCGGCCAGCCGGAGTTCCCGATGGACGACGCAATGCCCGCCGCGATGCCGAGCTTCGGCGGCAGCCTGCGCGGCAGCCTGCGGTCGAGCGAAACCAGTGCGGCCCCGGCCGTGGCCGATTTCGGCACCGACAGCAGCTACCTCGACATCCCGGCGTTCCTGCGTCGCCAGGCCGACTGAGGCCGTAACAAGTCTGTCAATCCGTCCGCACGTGTCCGTGTTGTTTTCGCCCCGGTTAACCGGGGTGTTTGAGCCGGTCGGTCTGCTCGCAAGAGCAGCCGACCGGCCCGTTTCCCGTCTGTCTGCGGCCAAGGGCTGAATACAACGGCGTTTTCGTTAAGATTCAGCAAGCTGCGTGGTAATCTTGCCAGCCAATGGCGAGACTGAGTCGGACCTGGTTCCCCAGCCGCACTACAGAACCCCAACTAGGCCAGCCCCCGAGCCGATGCTGCGTCAACGCACCCTCAAGAACGTGATCCGCGCCACCGGCGTGGGCCTGCACAGTGGCGAGAAGGTCTTTCTCACCCTGCGCCCGGCTCCGGTGGATGCCGGCATCGTGTTCCGCCGCGTCGACCTCGACCCCGTGGTGGAGATCCCAGCGCGCGCCGAACTGGTCACCGAGACCGTGCTGTGCACCGGCTTGAGCCGTGAGAACGGCAAAGTCATGACCGTCGAACACTTGCTGTCGGCCCTGGCTGGCCTCGGGGTCGACAACTGCTATATCGACCTGTCTGCGCCCGAAGTGCCGATCATGGACGGCTCAGCCGGACCGTTCGTGTTCCTGCTGCAATCGGCCGGCATCGCTGAACAGGAAGCACCCAAGCGCTTCATCCGCATCAAGCGTCCGGTTGAAGTGCGCGATGGCGACAAGCTCGCCCGCTTCGAGCCGCATGACGGCTTCCGCATTGGCTTCACCGTCGAATTCGACCACCCCGCGATCCCGGCCTCGCAGTCGCGCGCCGAAGTTGAGTTCTCGACCGCGTCCTACGTCAAAGAAGTCAGCCGCGCCCGCACATTCGGCTTCATGCGCGACCTTGAGTACATGCGCGAGCGCAATCTGGGCCTGGGCGGCTCGATGGACAACGCGATCGTCCTGGACGAATTCCGCGTGCTCAACGACGACGGCCTGCGCTACGCCGACGAGTTCGTGCGCCACAAGATCCTCGACGCGGTCGGCGACCTGTACCTGGCCGGCCACCCGATCATCGGCGCCTACGAGGGCTTCAAATCCGGCCATGCACTCAACAACAAGCTGGTCCGTGCCCTGCTGGCCGAGCGTTCGGCGTGGGACGAGGTGACCTTCACCGGTACCGATCGGGTCCCGGCCGCCTACGGCGTGCCCGCGACCATCTGAGCCGTCATCAGCGCCCCCGCGCGGTCGGGGGACCACGTAGAAAAAGCGTGTCGCCGGTCACAAGCGTGAATTTTCGGTGAAGCTTTAACGCCTTTCTAACGACTTCTTTATGAAACGCTGCCTGTCCCTTAACAAATTCAAGGGTTTACGCCGTTAGCATGCCTTCACTGGAATTTCATCGGAAGTTGGCAAACACCAAGCCAACCCGTTTCGAATTCAGTTGGCATCCTCCGGCCCGCTCGGGTCGGGGTCTTTCAAAGATGCCAAGGCGGCCTGCAGGGCTTGTTGCGCGACCGCCGAGATCGGTTTGGTTTTCCGGATTGCCTGCACAGGTGCAGGGACAGGGGCCAAGGTCGTTTTGACAACGAGTTCCACCGCAGCAAGTCCGATGGATCGGGCGACGTCGAGCAGTTCCGGGGCCGCGAGGCGCAGTTTGGCCCGCCACACCGGCGCATCGACAGTAAACACGAGTCTGCCGTTTTCGTAGTTGGCCAGTCGCGCATGCGCGGCGAGCGAAGAGGGCAGGTAGGGGCGAAATTGCCGGTCCAGGTCGTCGAGCCAGAGTGCTCGTCGAATCGGGTCGCCAGCGGGCTCCGCCAGTAGCGCATCGAGCGCGGCTTGCGGGGACGAGGGGCGACGCGGAGGGGGCCGGGACTTGGAATCAGACATCGAACATATGATCTATCAATCCACAACCAACGCAATGCGCCCATTACTGGCCAGGATCCTGCAACATGCCGGCCAGTTCGGCGCGCGCCGTCCTGCCATCGCTATCGCAGTGCTGCTGGGTGCGGGGGTTTCCGCCGGCGTCAGCGCGGGTTTGGCCGAGCACGCGATGCTTCGTAATCAGGTCAACCAGCAGCAAGCTCAGATCGACGCAACCCGTCGTGATGCCCAGCGCGAAGTGAACGCCCTGGCCGCGCGCCTGGGCGAGTTGCAGGCCGAAGCCAATCGCCTCAACGCCCTTGGCGAGCGTCTGACCCGCATCGGCCAGTTGCAGGATGGCGAATTCAACTTCGAAGAGCCGGTCGGTGTCGGTGGCGACGGCCCGGTGCGTGACATGCCCAAGGGCGAACTCGATGCAGGCCTGCGCCAGCTCGATGCCAAGTTCCAAGCTTCCGGCGCGCAGCTGTCGGTGCTCGAATCGCTGCTGTTCAATCGCCAGCTGGACATGAACGCGGTGCCGTCGCGTGATCCGATCAATAACAGTTACATCACCTCCGGCTTTGGCGGCCGCGCCGACCCGATCCTGGGTGGCAGCCAGTTCCACAAGGGCATCGATTTCGAAGCCAACGTAGGTGACCCGGTGCTGGCCGTGGCGGATGGCGTCGTCAGCTACGCGGCGGACCGGTCGGGTTACGGCAATACGGTCGAGGTCGACCATGGCAATGGCTATGTCACCCGCTACGCGCACAATTCGCGCTTGGTCCGCAAAGTCGGCGAACTGGTCCGCGCCGGCCAGGAAATTGCCAAGGCCGGCTCCACCGGCCGCTCGACCGGCGCGCACGTGCACTTCGAAGTCTGGGAGAACGGCCGCGTGGTCAACCCGCGTAACTTCCTGAGCCACCAGTCGCAGCGCAAGGGCTGATCCGACGGCACCCTACAGGCGGCGCAACCTTAGGGTTGCGCCGCTTTTTTGTTTTGCACGTGTGATCCCCCGCGGGGGCAAATCAGCGCACTTGCGGGGATTTGTAATCCGCCCGCCCGGTCCAGCCCGCTGCAGCGCCGCCGGGGCTCGTTGGGTGAAGGCTGCGAGCATGTGAGCATGCCGGCCCGGCTCCTCCCGCCCCGTTCCGCCCGCCGCAGTGCGGCCGGCGCTCGTCACCGTACAAGCCGTTGGCTTGTGAGCACGCCTGCCCGCCCCCAGCTAGAATGTCGCGGCTACAACCAGACGCGAGCACGGTCGGGAGCGCAGCGCCCCCCGCTCACGCATCCGGTTGTTTGCTATCGACGTGCCGCCTCGTGGGAACTCGGTCGCAGCGTCCCACGCGCGTTTGTCTGGCCCCCTCCGTCCCGCTTCGGACCCGTACATGCTCAACAGCTTGCTCACCCGCGTTTTCGGCAGCCGCAACGATCGCCTGCTGCGCCAACTCCAGTCTTCGGTCGCCAAGATCAACGCCCTCGAGGCGCAGATGGAGAAGCTCTCCGACGCGCAGCTCCAGGCCAAGACGCCCGAGTTCCAGCAGCGCATCGCCGATGGTGCCTCGCTCGACAAATTGCTGCCCGAAGCGTTTGCGGTGTGCCGCGAGGCGTCCCGGCGCGTGCTCGGCATGCGTCCTTACGACGTCCAGCTGATCGGCGGCATGGTGTTGCACCTGGGCAAGATCGCCGAGATGCGCACCGGCGAGGGCAAGACCCTCGTGGCGACATTACCGGTGTACCTCAATGCCCTCGAAGGCAAGGGCGTGCACGTGGTCACCGTCAACGATTACCTCGCACGTCGCGACTCGGCATGGATGGGCAAGCTCTATAGCTGGCTCGGCCTGTCTGTGAGCGTGGTCTACCCGGGCATGCCGCACAGCGAGAAGCATGCCGCTTACGCCGCCGACATCACCTATGCCACCAACAACGAAATCGGCTTCGACTACCTGCGCGACAACATGGCGCTGTCGAAGGAAGACCGTTTCCAGCGCGGGCTGAATTTCGCCATCATCGATGAGGTCGACTCGATCCTGATCGACGAGGCGCGCACGCCGCTGATCATCTCCGGCCCGGCCGACGAGTCGCCGGAGCTGTATATCAAGGTCAACCGGCTCGTTCCGCAGCTCATCCGCCAGGAAATCGAGGACGGTGAGGGCGATTACTTCGTCGACGAAAAGGGCAAGCAGGTGCACCTGTCCGAAGCCGGTCAGGAGCACGCGGAAGAGTTGCTGCGCGCCGCCGGGGTCCTGCACGGTGAGGAGGACAGCCTCTACGGCGCCAACAATCTGAGCGTTGTGCACCACCTCAATGCCGCGATGCGCGCGCATGCGATCTACCAGCGCGACGTCGACTACATCGTGCGCGATGGCGAAGTCGTGATCGTCGACGAGTTCACTGGGCGGACGCTGGCTGGACGCCGCTGGTCCGACGGCTTGCATCAGGCGGTCGAGGCCAAGGAAGGCGTGCCGGTGCAGCGTGAGAACCAGACCCTGGCGAGCATTACCTTCCAGAACCTGTTCCGCATGTACAAAAAGCTGGCCGGTATGACCGGTACGGCCGATACCGAGGCGTACGAGTTCCAGAGCATCTACGGGCTGGAAGTGATCGTGATCCCGACCAACCAGGCGATGGTCCGCAAGGACAGCCCGGATCACGTGTTCCTCAACCGCGCCGGCAAGTACCGCGCGGTCGTCAACGAGATCAAGGACGCGCACGCGCGCAAGCAGCCGGTGCTGGTCGGCACGACCTCGATCGAAGTGTCGGAGATGCTCAGCGAACAGCTGCGCGAGACCGGCATCGCCCACGAAGTGCTCAACGCCAAGCAGCACGAGCGCGAAGCCCAGATCGTGGCCCAGGCCGGGCGTCCCGGTGCAGTCACGATCGCCACCAACATGGCCGGCCGCGGCACCGACATCGTGCTCGGTGGCTCACTGGAGTCCGAACTGGCGGAGTTGGAAGCGCAGAACGGTGCCGAAGTCGATGAACTCACCCACGCCCGGCTGAAATCGGAGTGGCAGGCCCGCCACGACGCGGTCAAGGCTGCTGGTGGCCTGCACATCGTCGGCACCGAGCGCCACGAGTCGCGTCGCATCGACAACCAGTTGCGCGGTCGCGCCGGTCGCCAGGGCGACCCCGGTTCGTCGCGCTTCTATCTGTCGCTGGAAGACAACCTGATGCGGATCTTCGCCGCCGACTGGGTGCAGCGCGTAATGGCGCGCATGGGCTTGAAAGAAGACGACATCATCGAAAGCCCGCTGGTGACCAAGCAGATCGCGAACGCCCAGCGCAAGGTCGAGGCCCACAACTTCGACATCCGCAAGAACCTGCTCGACTTCGATGACGTCAACAACGACCAGCGCAAGGTGATCTACAACCAACGCGACGAGTTGCTCGAGGCCGAGAGCGTGCAGGAAAACGTCGACGGCATCCGCGGCGACGTGGTCGCCGACATCGTCGCCCAGCACGTGCCGCCGAACTCGGTCGACGAGCAGTGGAACCTGCCGGCGTTGGAGGCGTTGATCGCTGAGGAATTCGGCGTGCAGGTGCCGCTGGTGGAGTTCGCTTCGCAGCACGACGAACTCGACGCCGAGGGCGTCGCCGCGCGGGTTCAGGAACACATCAACGCGTACTTCGCCGAGCGCGAGGCGCAGCTCGGGCCGGAGACGATGCGCATGCTCGAAAAGCACATCATGCTCAACGTGCTGGACCAGAACTGGAAAGAGCATCTGGCGCGCATGGATTACCTGCGTCAGGGCATCCACCTGCGCGGCTATGCGCAAAAACAGCCGAAGCAGGAATATAAGAAGGAAGCGTTTGAGCTGTTCTCGGAGCTGCTGGAAAAGGTCAAGCGTGAAGTGGTGACCCTGCTGGCGCGCGTACGCATTCGCGACGAGAGCGAAATTGCGGCGATGGAAGCCGAAGAGCGGCGCCTGGCCGACGTCCAGGCCCAGCAGATGCAGTTCCAGCATCCCGACCTCGGCGGCTTGGGCGCCGACGAGGCAGTCGCGCAAACGCCGGCGGCGCGGATTGCTGGCGGCAACGATGCCTACAGCAATGTCGGGCGCAATGATGCGTGTCCATGCGGTAGCGGCAAGAAGTTCAAGCATTGCCATGGGCAGTTGGCGTAAGCCATCGCTGCTTCAATCGCTGCCCTGCGATGCAGGGCGCGATGAGGGGATATCGCGAGGTGCCGGATCGCGTACCGAAGAGCGACTGAGCGCAATGCGCGGTCGGCCCGGTCCGGGGCGGGCAAGGTCGGTCTTCGTCGCACCACGCCCAAACAGCGACTGCCCTCGTCCACGCCGGCTTCGTCGGTCGAGTCTGGCTAGCGCAACGCTGCAACCGCCTGCGCTCTAGTGATGCGGCAACCACCGCCCAACTTGACCGGTGGGTCCCACGACGAGGCGCACGCGCCATCGGCAGGGCACCCAGCGCAACGCGTCATCGAAGTCGTCGCTGGCGTCATCCGCGATGCGGGCGGCCGCGTGCTGTTGGCGCGTCGCACCGAAGGCCGTGACCTGGCCGGACTGTGGGAGTTTCCCGGCGGCAAGCGCGAGGCAGAGGAATCGCCGGAAGCGGCGCTGATCCGCGAACTGCACGAAGAGCTTGGCATCGATGTCGAGATCGGCACCGTCGTCATCAACGTGCCACAGGCCTATTCCGACAAACGTTTGCGACTGGATGTGCGTGTGATCGCCCACTGGCACGGCGCCATTCGTGGCCGCGAAGGCCAAGCGCTCGCCTGGGTCCCGCCGCACAAGCTGGCCAGCTACCCGATGCCGCCCGCCGATCGACCGGTGGTCGCCGCCCTGCGCCAGCCCGATCGTTACCTGGTGACGCCCGAACCGGGGGAAGACGAGACCGGCTGGCTGGCGAACTTGCAACGCGCCCTGGCTGCCGGCATCCGTCGTGTGCAGTTGCGCGCCCCGACGGCCGACCCGGTCCGCTGGCAAGCGCTGGCCGCGCGCGCCGTGGCGGCTTGCCACGCCGTCGGGGCCGAAGTGCTGGTCAATAGCGATGTCGAGCTCGCGCGCAAGCTCGGTGCGGGCGTGCATCTGCGCGCGGCGCAGTTGGCCGCCCTGCAGCAGCGTCCGCTGCCGCGGGACCAGCCGGTGGCGGCGTCGTGCCACACCGTCGAAGAGCTACGCGCGGCGGATGCGCTCGGTTGCGATTTCGCCGTGGTCGGCGCGGTAAAACCGACGCCTAGCCACCCGGGTGCGTGCGCATTGGGCTGGGTCGGGTTTGCGCTGCTGCGCGAATCGGTATCGCTGCCACTGTACGCGATCGGCGGCTTGGGGATCGGCGACATCGCCGAAGCGCGCAGCCACGGCGCGCAGGGCGTCGCCGCGATCCGCGCGTTGTGGCCGTCAGGCTGACCCGGCGAGCGACAAGTACCGGCGATGCAGCGCCGCCACAGGCTGCGCCAGCAGCTCCAGCGCACCATCGTTGACGATCACGTCGTCGGCGATCGCCAGCCGCTCAGCGCGGGTGGCCTGCGCTGCGATCATCGCGTCTGCGAGCGCCGCGTCGATGCCGTCACGCTGCATCAGCCGCTCACGCTGCACGTCCACCGGCACGTCGATCAGCAGGATCCGTTGCAACCACGGATACGCCGTGCGCCCACCGCCTTCAGCGAGCAACGGAATCGCGGCGATGGAGTACGGCCCGGCTGCCGCAGCACACTCGGCCTGCAGGTGCGCGCGCACAAGAGGATGGATGATCGCTTCCAGCCGTCGGCGCGCGTCGGGCTCGGCAAACACACGCGCGCGCATCGCGGTGCGATCGAGGTTGCCATCGCCGGCGAGCACGCCGACTCCGAATTCGGCAACGACGGCGGCCAGCCCGGGCGAGCCAAGCGCCACCGCAGCTCGCGCGGCCAGATCGGCATCGACTACGGCGATGCCCATCTGCTCGAACAGGTGGGTGGTCGCGGTCTTGCCCGAGGCCACGCCGCCGGTGATGCCGACGATGAAATCACTCATGGCTGCAGCTTCTTGAGAAGGATAGGGCGACCGGGGACTTTCATCTCGATCATCCTGAAGGGAGTGAAGGGCCTGCTTGATGTCGAGAGCGAGAGCGCACCAGATCCCTCGCGCTGACTTGATGTAGTTGGGCGACACGCCGAGACGGCCGCGATGACTTCGCCATCAGCTGCACGGCAATCAATACAGGTGGTAATTGCCTAACAAGCAAGCCGAACGACAGATCGAACCTGCCCTATGCCAGGCCAGAAACCCGCATGTACGCGCCGACGATTTGCTCGCCCCAAAAGAACGCTACCCAGCCGGCGACGGCGAGGTACGGGCCGAACGGAATTGGGGTGGCGCGGTCGCGGCCCTTCATCGCCAGCCAGACCGAGCCGATGATTGCCCCGACCAGCGACGACAGCAGGATGGTGGGCAGCACACCGTTCAACCCGACCCAGGCGCCGATGGCTGCCAGCAGCTTGAAATCGCCGTGGCCCATGCCTTCCTTGCCAGTGATCTGCTTGAACAACCACCACACCGTCCACAAGCTGAGGTAACCAGCTACCGCGCCCAGCAGCGCCGGCTTGGCGCCGAGATAGAGATTGTCCGCGCTGGCGATCAACCCCAACCACATCAACGGCAAGGTCAACTGGTCCGGAAGCAATTGCGTGCGCAGGTCGATGCCCGACAACGTGATCAGGAAGCCGGTGAATACCATCGCGCCGAAGCCCTGCCAGCCGAAACCGAAGCGCCAGACGCAGGCGACCATCAACAGCATCGTCAGCAGTTCCACCAGCGGGTACTGGATGGAGATCCCGGTGCCGCAGCTCCGACAGCGACCGCGCAGCGCCAGCCAACTGAACACCGGGATATTCTCGTACCAACTCAGCTGGCGTTTGCAGTTCGGGCAATGCGAACGCTCGACCACGATCCCCGGCGGCGGAGGGTCGTATACCTCCGGCAGTTCGAGAATGTCACGCGCATCGCGCTTCCAGCCCCACTCCAGCTTGGGCGGAAGCCGCAGGATCACGACATTGAAGAAACTACCGAGCAGCAGGCCGAAGCCGGCCACGAGCGGATAGCCGATGGCGGGGTTCTGGTCGAGGAATGCCATCGAGTGATAGGCCGCCGATCAGCCAACAACCGCGCCGAGCTTGAAGATCGGCAGGTACATAGCGATCACCATGCCGCCCACAACCACGCCAAGAAACACCATGATCAACGGTTCCATCAGGCTGGCCAGCGCATCTACCGCGTTGTTGACCTCCTGCTCGTAGAACTCGGCCACCTTGAACAGCATCGTGTCGAGCGCGCCGGCCTCTTCGCCGATTGCGGTCATCTGCACGACCATGTGCGGGAACAGGTTGACCTGCTTCATCGCCATGTTGACCGAGTATCCGACGGAAACGTCGTCGCGGATGCGCTTGACCGCTGTCTCGTAGACCGTGTTGCCGCAGGCGCCGGAGACGGTTTCAAGGGCTTCCACCAAGGGCACGCCCGCCTTGAATGTCACAGCGAGTGTGCGCGCGAAGCGGGCGATTGCCGAGTTATGCATGACTTGGCCGAGCACGGGCAGTTTCAGGATCACTCGATCGAGAAAATGCTGAAACGCGAGCGAGCGGTTTTTCGCCATGATGAACGCGACCACCGCCCCGACCAGGGCGAGTAGGATCAACCACCACCAGCGGACCATGAACCGGCTCAAGCCGACGACCATTTGAGTGAATGCGGGTAGTTCTGCACCGAATCCACTGAAAACTTCCTCGAACTGCGGGACCACGAATACCAGCAGGATGCCGCTGACGATCATCGCGACCGCGACTACCATCGCCGGATAGAACATCGCTTTTTTGATCTTGCCTTTCAGCGCCTCGATGTTCTCTTTATACGTCGCTACCGTATCCAGCACGGTTTCGAGCACACCGGCAGCCTCGCCTGACTTGACGAGGTTCCGGTACAACTCGTCGAACTGCACGGGGTGCTTGCTCAGGGACTCATAAAGTGACGACCCGCTTTCAATTTCCACGCGTACCGAATTAATCAGCGTCGACATCCGCGGATTCTTGTTGCCGTTGGCGATGATTTCCATCGCCGTCACGATTGGCACGCCCGATTTCATCATCGTCGCCAGCATGCGGCTAAACACCGCGATATCGAGCGGGGTGACCCGTTTTCCGGCGGCACCGAACAGCGGCTTGCCCTTTGGCTTGATGACCTTCGGAGTGATGCCCTGCCGACGCAGTTCGGCACGCACCAAGTTGGCATTCTTCGCCTGCTGCTCGCCCTTCATCGTGGTCCCGCGCTTATCGGTGCCCTCCCACACAAATACGGCGAGCGGATCGGGCCGGCGGACCGCGGTGGCTTTGCTGACGGGACGAGTTGCGGACATGGTCTAGTCCTTGGTTACGCGGTTGATTTCGGCCAGGCTGGTCACGCCATTTATGGCCTTGATGATGGCGGAGCGGCGCAGATCGGCCACACCGGACTTGCGCGCAGCCTCGGCGATCTGCATCGCATTCCCGCCTTCCAGGATGATGGTCTGGATCTCGTCGCTCATCGGCATGACCTGGTAGATCCCGGTACGCCCCTTGTAGCCTTCGGTGCAGTCGGGGCAGCCCACGGCATCGTACAACTTGAAGCCGGACGCTAGATCCTCGGGGGTAAACCCTTCGGCCAGCAGCGCGTGCTCGGGCAGATGGACCTCGCGCTTGCAGCTGTGCAGACGGCGCGCCAGCCGCTGGGCGATGACGAGGGTGACCGACGAAGTGATGTTGAACGGCGCCACGCCCATGTTCATCAGGCGCGCGATGGTCTGGGGAGCGTCGTTGGTATGCAGGGTCGAAAGCACCATATGGCCGGTCTGCGCGGCCTTGATCGCGATCTCGGCGGTCTCAAGGTCGCGGATCTCGCCGACCATGATCACGTCGGGGTCCTGGCGCAGAAAACTGCGCAATGCTGCGGCAAACGTCATGCCGCGTTTGACGTTCATCTGCACCTGGTTGATGCCGGGCACGCGGATTTCGACCGGATCCTCGACCGTGGAGATGTTGCGCTCATCGTTGTTGAGGATGTTGAGGCCGGTGTACAGCGACACCGTCTTGCCCGAACCGGTCGGGCCGGTGACCAGCACCATGCCGTAGGGCTTTGCCAGGGCGTCTTCATAGAGCTTGCGCTGGTCGTCCTCGTAGCCGAGTTTGTCGATACCTAGCTTGGCCGCGCTCGCATCCAGGATGCGCAGCACCACTTTCTCGCCGAACAGCGTCGGCAGGGTGCTCATCCGGAAGTCGATCTGCTTGGTCTTGGACAGGTTGAGTTTCATGCGCCCGTCCTGCGGAATGCGCTTCTCGGCGATGTCCAGCTGCGCCATCACCTTCAGGCGGGCCGAGATGCGCGCTTGCAGCGCCGGCGGGACCTTGGCCACCTGCTTAAGCAGGCCGTCGATGCGCAGGCGTACGCGGTATTCGGTCTCGTAGGGTTCGAAATGGATGTCCGAGGCACCGCGGCGAATGGCGTCCACCAGCACCTTGTTGACGAACTTTACGACTGGGGTGTCGTCGGTCCGGGCGTCCACACCCGCGTCGGCGGCGTCGGGCTCGTTGCTGACCTCCAGCGTATCCAGCCCCTCCTGGTCGCCCGCGACGTCCGCCAGCGCATCGCTGGTTTCGAGCCACTGCTCGATCGTGCGCTGCAGCTTGTCCTCGTCGATCAGGATGGTTTCCACGACCAGGTTGGTCTGAAACTTAATCTCGTCGATCGCGGGGGTGTTGGTCGGGTCGGAGATGCCCAGAAACAAGCGATTGCCGCGCTTAAACAGCGGCAGCACATTGTGCTTTCGCAGCAACGCCTCGCTGACGACCTTGATCGCCGACTGGGCCGGGTCGAGCGCGGCGACGTCCAGCAAAGGCATGCCGAACTCGATGGAATTGGCGGCAGCGAGTTGCACCGAGCTAACCAGACGGTGATGAGTCAGGTGCTGGGCAATCGGCTTGCGTTCGACGGTCGCGGCCGCCATCGCGCTACGGGCGGCGTGTTCGTCCAACGCGCCATCCAGGACCAAGCGCCGGGCGATGCCGGTGATGCCCACCAAATTGGCTGTGGCGACAGTGCTCATGCTGGCCCCTGATACTTCTCTCGCCGACTGTACCGCAAACGCTCTGCATCGCGAACGCGGCGCTCATGTTTGGGCGCCGTCTTGCGTCAGAAGGTGACCCTGTTGGCAGTCTGGGTGCTGGCTAGCCGGAGGCATGCACGACGTCGGGGACAGCAGGCGCGCCCAGAGGGAGAAAGGTCAACGGCACTCGTGGGGCACGTGTTCTTCGGCTCCTGCACTATCAGTACACGTCCACTTGGTGCCGACGGCGCCAACCCCCGCCGTTGGAGTGAACACCAACGTCACCGAACCGGCCTTTGCAGTCGTTGCTACGGTGATTGCGCCATTACCATCATCGCAGGTGAAGGTGGCTACATTGGCAGTGCCTGGTGGGGCCTGATCGACGCCCGCACACGAACCGGCGGCAATTCGGCCACCGTTGTTGGCGATGTTCTCGGCGACCGTGGTCTTTGCGCCCGAAGCCAGGGTAGCTGCTTCCACAACGCGGGCGCGGATGGTGTAGTCCTGGTACGCAGGTAGCGCCACGGCTGCGAGGATAGCGATGATCGCGATGACGATCATCAGTTCAATCAAAGTGAAACCTTGCTGGGTGCTCTGCATGCCGCAGCCCCTATAGGAGTTCGTGTGCTCCAGAACCAGCATCCTAGGTTCGTGAAGCCAGTCCGGGCAGGCTGCTCGAACACTAAAAGAGCTACGCACGAACCATGCCAATCCAAAAGATCCATTCGACGCGCGTATCCTCTCGCGCCTTCGCGGGGAGGGCCAGATGTCAACCCACGGCGCGCTTATATGAGCTCGATATGGCAAAAAAAAGCCCCGGCAGAAGGCCGGGGCTTTATGGTGCGATCAATTAGACAGTATCAACGGCACTCGGCCGGCACGTGCTTTTCAGCGCCGGCGGTCTTGGTGCACGCCCACTTCGTACCAACTGCGCCAACACCCGCGGTGGGGGTGAATGCCAGACCGACAGCGCCGGCCTTTGCAGTGGTTGTAACGCCGATCACGCCAGTCGCATCCGTGCAAGAAAACGTAGCGACGTTGACAGTCG
Source organism: Lysobacter sp. (assembly GCA_043738095.1). Classification (GTDB taxonomy): domain Bacteria; phylum Pseudomonadota; class Gammaproteobacteria; order Xanthomonadales; family Xanthomonadaceae; genus Lysobacter_K. The sequence goes on along the minus strand of JAYSZI010000108.1, from coordinate 32,608 downwards.
CAGGGGCGGTGGTATCAACGCCTTTACAGGCTCCTACGGCAATCACGCCGCCGTTGTTGGCGATGTTTTCGGCGACGGTGGCCTTGGCGCCAGACGCGAGTACCGCTGCTTCAGAAACGCGGGCGCGGATCGTGTAGTCCTGGTACGCCGGCAGCGCGATGGCGGCGAGGATCGCGATGATCGCGATGACGATCATCAGTTCGATGAGGGTGAAGCCTTGCTGGTTGGTCTTCATGATGTAGCCCCTTGAGGTGAGTGAACGCACTATCAATTCGATTGGGATGATTCTGTTCTGGTAGGACTTGTAAATAACGTACTTGCTTGTATCAGCCGTCGCGCACAAGAGCTAGCCAGATGCTAGGGAATCAGCGGCACTCAGCGGGCACGTGCTTTTCCGCGCCGGCGGTCTTCGTGCACGCCCACGAGGTTCCAACAGCGCCGACACCGGCCGATGGAGTGAACGCCAAACCCACAGCGCCCGCCTTAGCGGTTGTGGTAACGCCGATCACGCCAGTCGCGTCGGTGCAGGAAAAAGTAGCAACGTTGACAGTGGCGGGCGCGGTGGTATCGACGCCCTTACAAGCGCCTACCGCGATGACGCCGCCGTTGTTGGCAATGTTCTCGGCGACCGTGGCTTTAGCGCCCGACGCGAGTACTGCGGCTTCCGAGACGCGGGCGCGGATCGTGTAGTCCTGATACGCCGGCAGCGCGATCGCCGCCAAGATCGCGATGATCGCGATGACAATCATCAGTTCGATGAGGGTGAAGCCTTGCTGGGTAGTCTTCATCGTGTAGCCCCTAAGAGTAGAAAGTTCACGTGCCTGCGGTGCGGGCTTCCCCGATCCTTCGGCTTGCCGTGCGGCTGCACGTGCACCAGAAGCATACGCACGTCCTGTGCCAACACAGGACAATGGCCGAAAAAGGATTGAAACTGGCTACCCCGTCACGCTTAAGCCCGGGCATAGAGATTGCGAGGTGACAATTTTGGTCAGTCTCCGGGCGATCAGGTGACGTTTTGCGTCAGTACGCAGAGCCCGCTAGAAATGCCGTCGAAAACGTCCCTGGTCGCCGGGAAAGCGGGAGGGTTTGCATGGGTGCGCTCGCATGCTAGCGACGTGCAGGCGAGCCCGCCGGCGGGTCGTCAGCGGCGCGCGCCGGCACGGCGCAACAGCTCGTTGGATACCTCATTCCCCCACCATGGCGGCGGGAGATAGCCAGCGTCAATCGATCCCAAGCTTCTTGAGCTTGTAGCGCAATGCCCGGAACGTAATCCCCAACGCCGCCGCGGTCCGCGTCTTGTTGTAGCGGTTTTCCTGCAGCGCGTGGTTGATCGCGGCGCGCTCGATTTCCTCGATGTACGACGGCAGCGCGCTGGTGGCGGTGTCGCGCGGGTCGAGGGTGCGCGGGTCGATGCCGGCGGCCGGGGTGATCGAGGCGGGGGGCGCATCGATATCGCCGAAGACCGCCGACCGCGACGACGCCGGGGCGGCGGTGGCTTTCGGCAGGCGCAGGTCGCCGGTGTCGATGCAGTCGCCTTCGGCCATGGCCAGGGCGCGCTCGAGGATGTTTTCCAGCTCGCGCACGTTGCCGGGGAAGGGGTAGGCGCTGAGCGCTTCGATCGCGTCGTCACCCAAACGCGGTACGGGGCGGCCCTGGGCGGTCGCCAGGCGGGTCAGAATGTTCGCGCACAGGCCCGGCAGGTCTTCGAGACGCTCGCGCAGCGGCGGCACGCGCAACTCGATCACGTTGATGCGGTAGTACAGGTCGTGGCGGAAACGACCGTCCTCGACCAGCGCGGCCAGATTCTTGTGGGTCGCCGACAGGATGCGAACGTCGACGATCACCTCAGTGTTGGCGCCGACCGGGCGGATCGATTTTTCCTGGATCGCGCGCAGCAGCTTGACCTGCATCGGCAGTGGCAGCTCAGCGACCTCGTCGAGGAACAAGGTGCCGCCGTCGGCGGTCTGGAACAGGCCGGGTTTGTCGACGTGGGCGCCGGTGAAGCTGCCCTTCTTGTGGCCAAAGAACTCGCTCTCCATCAGCTCACTGGGGATCGCGCCGCAGTTGACCGGGACGAACGGGCCGGCGGCGCGGCCGCCTTCGGCGTGGATGGTGCGGGCCACTAGTTCCTTGCCGACGCCGGACTCGCCGGCGATGTACACCGGCGCCTGGCTGCGCGCGACCTTGCCGATGGTCTGGCGCAGCGACACGATCGGGACGGAGTTGCCGTATAGGCGCGTGGCGATCGCGTCGGCCGGGGCGCGCTGCTTGTCGTGCAGTTCCAGCGCGTGGCGGACCAGGTCGCGCAGCACGGCCAGATCGACGGGTTTGGCGACGAAATCGAACGCGCCGGCCTTGAGCGCCTCGACCGCGGCCTCGACGTTGCCGAACGCGGTGATCATCGCAACCGGCGTGGCCGGGTACTTCTGGTTGATCTCGGCGACGATTTCCAATCCGGAACCGTCGGGCAGGCGCATGTCGGTCAGGCACAGGTCGTAACGGTTGCGCGCAAGCTGCGCGCGCGCGTCGCCGACGCTGGAGGCGGTGTCGCACCGCAGGCCCATGCGGCCCAGGGTCATGACCAGCAACTCGCGGATATCCCGCTCGTCGTCGACCACCAGTGCACTACGCGATTCAGCCATCCAGTTCTCCGGGGATCGAGGGGTTTCCAACGACCCTAGTCGCTGGTGGTTCGGCATGGGCCGGGCGTGACGCGATGGGCTTATCTTACGATCAAGTCGACTATTAAGTCGGCGATAGGGTTGGATGCAGGGTGGCAGTCGCAACCAGCCGGATGCGGAAACAACCGCCGCCAGCCGGCAACGGCACGTAGTCGAGCGTAGCCTGATTGGCGCGGCAGAGTTCCCGGGCGATATACAGGCCCAACCCGGTGCCGTGCGGCGAGGTGGTGAAGAATGGCCGGAACAGCCGCGACGCCACGCCTTGGGGTATGCCCGGACCGCGGTCGAGTACATCAATCAGCGGATCGCCCGAGGCATCGGCCTGCACGTTCACGTTGACCCGCGCCGATTGCCCCGGCATGCGGCCGTAAATCAATGCGTTGTGCACCAGCACCGTCAACACCTGGTGCAGCTGGCGCGGGTCGACCAACGCCATCGGCGCCTGGGTGCCGCCGGCGCGCAGGACGTCGTCTTCGATCGGGTGGTTGGTACTGTATTCCTCGACGAACTGGCGGACGAAGCCAATCAGCTCGACGCGTTCGGGCTTGGCTGGTTCGCGCCGGGCCATCCCGAGCACGTTCTCGACGATCCCGTTCATGCGGGTGCCTTGCTGGCGCACGATCTCGAGCAGGCGGCGGTCAGCGGCACGGATGTCGTTGGATTCCTCCAGCAGCTGCACTGCATAGCTTATTGCCGCGAGCGGGTTGCGGATCTCGTGGGCGAGACTCGCGGAGAACCGTCCCAGCGTCGCCAGGGTGATCGATTCGGCCCGCTGCGCCACCAGCGAGGTGTCGTCGAGGAAGATCAGCGCCTGGTCGCTGCCGGCGAGCAGGCGGGTGAAGCGCGGCACCACTTCCACCTGGTCGGGCGGGACCAGCATCGGACTTTCGTCGCTCTGGCCCTCATTGCGCCATAACGCCAGGCGCCGGGCGAGTTCCGGCATGGCCAAGGCCAGGTCGCGATGGCCGTGTTCCGCGCCGTCGTCGACTTCGCCCAGCAGCGCAGTCGCGGCCTCGTTGGCCAGGCGCAGGCGGCCGTGGCCGTCGACCAGGAGCACGCCGGTACGCAGGCGGCGGATGATCAGCTCGTTGACCTCGGCCAGGTGCGCCGCATCAGCGCCGCGGCGCTCGGCCAGCTCATAGCTGGTGCGCATCTGCCGGCCCAGCAGGCTCATCAGGGTGGCGATAGCCAGGTAGGCGATCGCGAACATCACCGGCTCGACCGCCGAGCGCCCGCTGCGGGCGTCGCCCATCTCGCTCCAGACGTACTCGCCTACCAGCAACGCCACCGCCACGATCGCCGCGCCAATGCCCAGGCGGGGCGGCAGCAGCAGCGCGGCCGCGCCGATATTGAACATCAGCATCAGGGTGATGCCGGTGCCGGCGGCCGGCAACGCATGGATCGCCAAAATGCCGAAGAACAAGTCGGTGGCAATACCTGCCAGGGCGATGCCGCGCAGCTCGCCGCGACGCCCGAACACGAGCAGCAACACCGCGATGAACAGAAAGGCGATCGCGATCGAGCTGCCGAACAGGTCGTAGCGCGGGGCCTCGATCATGCGGGCCAGTGGTCCGAACAGCACCAGCACGAGGAGCGCGGCCTCGAGGATGCGGTACAGGTTCAACAGGCGCAGCTCGCGGCGCAGGGTACGGTCGGCGTCGAGGACGCCCACAGGAGCGATCTGTAGCGGCAAGCGGTGATCCCTGGTCAGTGGGCTGAAATCTAGCTGTCGCCGAGTATAGGCCGACCCGCGCGCCGCTCCCGGTTTTGCTCGGCCTGCCGGGATCGGCGACAATGCGACCCCCTCGCGCACCGGCCGGTTCCGGCCGCCTCCCGCGCGGGTTGTCTTTCACTCCCCTCGGTGACGAATGAATTTTCACGAGTATCAGGCAAAGCAACTGTTTGCCGACTACGGCATTGCCGTGCCGGCCGGGCGCATCGCGCGCACCGCCGATGAAGCTGTCGCCGCGGCCAAGGCCATTCCGGGCGACCTGTGGGTAGTCAAGGCGCAGATTCATGCCGGTGGCCGCGGCAAGGCCGGCGGCGTCAAGCTCGCCAAGTCCTACGACGAAGTGAAGCAGTACGCCAAGGCGATGCTCGGCACGCGCATGGCGACCTACCAATCGGCCGGCGTCGCGCTGCCGATTGATTCAGTGCTGATTTCAGAAGGCACCGACATCGCCAATGAGTTGTACCTGTCGATCCTGGTCGACCGCAGCACCCAGGGCGTGACGTTCATCGCCTCGGCCGAGGGCGGCGTCGAGATCGAGAAGACCGCGGTCGATAACCCCGATGCGATCAAGTCGCTGCACGTGAACTACGTGCAGGGCCTGCAGCCTTACCAGTGCCGCGAGCTCGGCTTCGCGCTGGGCCTCAACGCCAAGCAGGTCAACCAGCTCACCACGATCATGTTGGGCCTGTACAAGCTGTTCAACGACAAGGATCTGGCGTTGGTTGAACTCAACCCGCTCGCGATCCTCACCAACGGCAACCTCGCCGTACTCGACGGCAAGATCAATTCCGACGACAACGCCACGTTCCGTCACAAGGACCTGGCGGCGATGCGCGACATCCGCCAGGAAGACGAGACCGAGGTGCTGGCCAGCCAGCACGATCTCAACTACGTCACGATGGACGGCAACATCGGCTGCATGGTCAACGGCGCAGGTCTGGCGATGGCGACGATGGACGTGATCTCGCTCGAGGGCGGTTCGCCGGCGAACTTCCTCGATGTCGGCGGCGGCGCGACCAAGGCGCGCGTGACCGAGGCGTTCAAGCTGATTCTGTCGAGCGACAAGGTCAAGGCGATCTTCGTCAACATCTTCGGCGGCATCGTGCGTTGCGACATGATCGCCGAGGGCATCATCGCCGCGGTCAAAGAAGTCGACGTCAAGGTGCCGGTAATCGTGCGCCTGGAAGGCACGAACGTGGAAGCGGGCAAAGAGCTGCTGAAGAACAGCGGCCTGGCCATCATCCCGGCCGACGACATCAACGATGGCGCCCGCAAGGCCGTCGCCGCAGTGGCCAACGCCGCTTAAATCCGGTCATCCCGGCGCGCGCCGCGGCATCTGCCGTTGTTCGCATTCTTAGCGAACAGCAGGTCCGTCGCATCGCCCGGGACGACACGTAAAGGAATCGCACCATGAGCGTTTTGATCGACAAGAACACCAAGGTCCTCGTGCAGGGTTTCACCGGCACTCAAGGCACCTTCCACGCCGAGCAGATGCTCGAATACGGCACCCAGGTCGTCGGCGGCGTGACCCCCGGCAAGGGCGGTACCACGCACCTAGGCCTGCCGGTGTTCAACACCATGGCCGACGCGGTCGATGCGACCGGCGCCGACGCGTCGGTGATCTACGTGCCGCCGCCGTTCGCGGCCGACGCGATCCTGGAAGCGGCCGATGCTGGCATCCGCGTGATCGTGTGCATCACCGAAGGCATTCCGGTGATGGACATGATGCGCGTCAAGAACGTGCTCAAAGGCTTCGACGACGTCGTGCTGGTCGGCCCGAACTGCCCCGGCGTCATCACCCCGGGCCAGTGCAAGATCGGCATCATGCCGGGCCACATCCACATGCCGGGCAAGATCGGCATCGTGTCGCGCTCGGGCACGCTGACCTACGAAGCCGTCAAGCAGACCACCGACGCCGGCCTCGGCCAGTCGACTTGTATTGGCATCGGCGGCGACCCGATCAACGGCACCAACTTCATCGACGCGCTGCGTTGGTTCCAGGACGACCCGCAGACCGAAGGCATCATCATGGTTGGCGAGATCGGCGGCAGCGCCGAAGAAGAAGCTGCCGAGTTCATCCGCCAGTACGTGACCAAGCCGGTGGTCGGCTTCATCGCCGGCGCGAGCGCGCCAGCGGGCAAGCGCATGGGCCATGCCGGCGCGATTGCGTCGGGCGGGCAGGGCACGGCGGCGGGCAAGTTCGCGGCGATGGAAGCGGCCGGCGTGACCACGGTGAAGTCGCCGGGCGATCTAGGCGCAGCGATCGCGAAGCGGCTGGCGAAGTAAAGTCGCCGGGCACGCAACCCCCGGAAGGGCCGCCGCGTGCGGCCTTTCCGCTGTCTGAAGCGCCCGGGTCGTTGTTGGCGACGTCGCATTCACGTCCTATGGCCTCAGTCTCCGTCTGCTTCAATCGTTGATGAGAGCCGCATGACCCTTCGCATTGCCCTGGCCCAGTTCGATTTTCCCGTTGGCGCGGTCGAATCCAACGCCGACCGTATCGCTGCGATGACGGTCGAGGCGCGCGATGTGCACGGCGCCGATGTCGTGCTGTTTCCCGAACTCGCCCTCAGCGGCTACCCGCCCGAGGACCTGCTGATCCGCCCTGGATTCCTCGCCGACTGCGAGGCGGCATTGCAGCGGATCGCGGTTGGCGTGACGGGCATCGTTGCGGTGGTTGGCTGGCCGCAGAGCGCGGGCGCCGTGGTTTACAACGCCGCCAGCGTGCTGCGTGATGGGGCGGTCGCACACACCTACCGCAAGCGCGAGCTGCCGAATTACGCCGTGTTCGACGAGCGCCGCTATTTCGATGTCGACCCCGACGGCGGCCCGTGCGTGTTCGACGTCAACGGCGTCAATGTCGGTTTGGTGATCTGCGAGGACCTGTGGTTTGCCGAGCCGCTCGCGGCAACCAAGGCCGCCGGCGCCGAAGTGGTGCTGGTGCCGAACGCATCGCCGTTCGAGCGCGACAAGCACGCGCAGCGCGATGCGTTGTTGGCCCAGCGCGTGCAGGAAACGCTGGTCGACGGCCGTGGCGTGGCCTTGGCCTACCTCAATGGCGTCGGCGGCCAGGACGCGCTGGTGTTCGATGGTGCCTCGGTGCTGGCCGACGGCGACGGTCGCGTGCATCCGGCGGCAAAGGCGTTCGAGGACCATTGGCTGATGGCCGATTACGACCCGATGACGGGTGGATTTACGCCAGTCGCCTGGCCGGTCGAGGACGACGAGGGCCGCGACAGCCTGGCGTGGCGCGCGATCGTGCGTGGCACCCGCGACTACTGCCGCAAGAATGGCTTCGATAAGGTTTGGCTCGGCCTGTCGGGTGGCATCGATTCGTCGCTGGTGATGGCCGTGGCGGTCGATGCGCTCGGTGCCAACAACGTCACCGCGGTGCGGATGCCGTCGCGCTACACCGCGGACTTGTCCAACGACCTCGCCGCGCAGCAGTGCGCCACGCAAGGCGTGCGATTGCTGACATTGCCGATCGAAAAGCCATTTCAGGGTTACCTCGACGCGCTCGCCGAGACGTTCGCCGGCATGCCCGTCGACACCGCCGAGGAGAACCTGCAATCGCGCACGCGCGGCGCGTTGCTGATGGCGCTGAGCAACAAGTTCGGCGGCCTGCTGCTGACCACCGGCAACAAGAGCGAGTACGCGGTCGGGTACGCGACGATCTATGGCGACATGTGCGGCGGCTACGCGCCGATCAAGGACCTCTACAAGACCGAGGTATTCGCGCTCGCGCGCTGGCGCAATGCGATGGCGGGGGCGCCGATCATCCCGGTCGCGGTGATCGAACGGCCGCCATCGGCCGAGCTGCGCGACAACCAGAAAGACCAGGATTCGCTGCCGCCTTACGACGTGCTCGACGCGATCCTGTTGCGGCATATCGATCAGGAACAATCGCGCGACGACATCGTCAAGGCTGGGTTTGATCCGGCGATCGTGGATCAGGTGCTACGGCTGGTACGGATCAGCGAATGGAAGCGCCACCAGGCTGCACCGGGTCCGAAAGTGTCGCGTCGGGCGTTTGGACGCGAGCGGCGCTATCCCATCTCGAATGGGTATCGGGGTTAGCCGCGCGCGGCGGCGCGTTGAACCCTGTCGTCGCCATGGTTGCTCGCGGCGAGGATACCGGGAGTAAATCGCTCGTTTGTGGCAACCATTGCCAACGCCAGCAAGCGTATAGCTCGGCGAGCGGCTGTGCGCTTAGCAGTCGTAGTCGCTGAAGCCCGTCGCGGCACGCTGCTGCACATTCGCAAACGAACGGCGTTATTCAATCTGCAACGGCCGGCTAACGGCGGGCGGCGGCCATTACGCCGATATGGCCACCGCCTGTCCGCTGACGCGGATCGGCGGCAGGTCATCAATGCCAATGTGGAGCACGCTGGGGCGGCCCATGTCCTCGCCTTGGCGCACCACGACCGTCACCGGCGGGGTCACCAGTTGCAGCTCGCGCAGGTAAGCGCCGAACGCCGCCGCGGCGGCGCCGGTGGCGGGATCTTCGACCACCCCGCCGACCGGGAATGGATTGCGCGCGTGGAACAGCAAATCCGACTCCCGCCAGACCAAATCAACGGTGGTCAGGTCCGCGTCGAGCATCAATTGCTTGAGCGCGTCGTAGTCGTAATCCAGCGCCGCCAGACGTTGCCGCGTGCGCGCGGCGAGGATCAGGTGCCGCGCGCCGGCATAAGCGATGCGCGGCGGCAGCGTGGGGTCGAGTTCCTCCCGCGACCAGCGCAGGCTGGTGAGCACGCCGCTCAACAACGCAGCGGGAACAGCTTCCACGTACGGGGCAACGCTGGTCAGGGTGGCGGTGAGGCGTCCGTCTGTCACGGCCGTGGCCACCGGCACCAGGCCGGCTTGGGTGTGGAAAGTCAACTCGCCCGGGCCCATGCGCTCGGCCAGTGCGACCGCGCTGGCAATCGTGGCGTGACCGCAAAATGGCACTTCGGCGAGCGGGCTGAAGTAACGCACGTCGTAGCTACTGCCATCGCGCCTGCGCAGGAAAGCCGTTTCGGAATACCCCAGCTCCGCGGCGATGGCCAGCATGCGTACGGGGCTGAGGCCCGCCTCGTCGAGCACCACACCGGCAGGATTGCCTCCGGTCGGGGTCGCGGTGAATGCGGCGTAGTGCAGTACTTCGGGGGTAATCATTTCATTCCTTGATCGCAACCGCGGCCCCGCAGCGTAGCCAAATTGTTGGCGGCCTCGACCGTGGCTGGTGGAACGATGTGTCGCGCAGGCCCAAATAAAAACGCCGCCCGGAGGCGGCGTTTTTAGAGGTCCGGCATCACGACTTAATCTTTATCGAGGGCCGACTTCTCGCCCGCGAACGGGTTGAGCTTGCGCAGATTGCTGGGGTAATCAGGCCAGTCGCCGGTCAGGTACGGGTGGCTCGGCTGATTCTGCTGCAGCACGCGCTTGGCATCGGCAGCCAGCGTCGCGTTGCCCAGCCCGGTGTAGGCAGCGGCGAGCGTCGCGACCGCGTCGTTCTGGTGCTCGCTCTGGGGGTAGGTCTCGAGCAGATACTTGGCGCGCTCGGCGGCGGCCACGTAGGCGGTGCGGCGCAGGTAGTACAGCGCAGTTTCCAACTCGTGACGCGCAAACATGTTGCGCAGCCCGAGCATGCGATCGCGCGCATCGGCGGCGTAACGGCTGTTCGGGTAACGCTCGACGACGATCGAGAAGTCGTTGTACGCCTGCATCGGCGTGGCCAGATCGCGGCGGCTGGCATCCAGGCGCCAGACCTTCTGCAGGAACACCGCGTCGCGCCGCGAGTTCACCAAGCCACGTAGGTAGTACATGTACGAGGTGTTGCGGTGGGTGGGGTAGGTGCGGATGAAGCGGTCGATGCTGCTGATCGCATCGTCGTGCTTGCCGGACTTGAACTGCGAATACGCGGTCTCGACCAGGGCCTGCTCGGTGTAAGGGCCGTACGGGTACTGCGCCACCAGCCGCTTGAAGGTCGTTTCGCCCGAGGACCAATTGCCTTGGGTCATCGACTTGTGGCCTTTGGCGTACAGCTGCTCGACCGGCTGGCCCTCGTCGGCGTCCTTGTCCTTGAACATCTTGCCGAAACGCGCGCAGCCGCTGCCGGCGAACACGACGATCAGCAACAGCAGCAACAGGCGGACGGCGGTCGGGGCGAATGCGGCCGGGCGCAGCGGGGCGGTACGTAGGGTCATGTCGAGATTCAACGGGCGCCGAAGGCACGAAGCGCCGATAATAGCAGCCCCCGTGCTGTCGCCGGCCTTAATGAAACTGGTCCTACCCCTCCGATGAACGATTCCGCTGCCACCCTCCAAGCCACCGTCCCCGATAGCGCCGCCGGGCGCCGGTTCGACGCCGTGCTGGCCGAATTGTTCCCGGACTACTCGCGTTCGCGGCTGTCGATGTGGATCAAATCCGGGGATGCCCGCCTCGACGGTCGTGAGGTCCGCCCGCGCGATCCCGTGCGCGGCGGCGAGGCGGTCACGCTCACGGTCGTGCTCGATGTCCAGACCCATTCCGAGCCCGAGGACATCGCCCTGGACGTGCTGTACGAGGACGCGCACGTGCTCGTAATCGACAAGCCGGCCGGGTTGGTCGTCCATCCGGGCGCCGGCAACCCCACTGGCACCCTGGTCAATGCCCTGCTCCACCGCGACCCGTCGATGAATGCGCTGCCGCGCGCGGGCATCGTCCACCGGCTCGACAAGGACACGTCCGGCGTCATGGTCGTCGCGCGCACGTTGCCGGCGCACACCGCGCTGGTGACCCAGTTGTCCTCGCGCGAAGTGCACCGCCAGTACTTGGCCGTGGTGGTCGGCGCGCTGGTCTCTGGCGGCACTGCGAACCTCGCGATCGACCGCCACCCGCGCGATCGCATCCGCATGGCCGTGCGCGAGGACGGCCGCGACGCGGTCACCCACTACCGCCTGCGCGAGCGGTTCCGCGCGCACACGCTGCTGGAGTGCCGGCTCGAGTCCGGCCGCACCCACCAGATTCGCGTGCATATGGCCCATCTCAAGCACCCGATCCTCGGCGATCCGTTGTACGGCGGCTCGCTGAAACTTCCCAAGGGCGCCAGCGCCGAACTGATCGAGACCTTACGCGCGTTCAAGCGTCAGGCACTGCATGCCGAAACCTTGGAATTCGTCCACCCGGTCAGTGGCGAGCCGGTGCGCTGCACCGCGCCGGTGCCGGCCGACATGCAGCAGCTGGTTGCCGAGTTGCGCGCCGACAGCCAGGCCGCAGCCGCGGCAGCGAAGAAGGTGCGCTAGGGCGATGGCGACGGCGTGGCTGCCCGCCGACTGGCCCGCGCCGAAATCGGTGCGGGCGTTCACCACGTTGCGGCACGGGCTGGGTGTGTCGGTCGCGCCGTTCGATCAATTCAATCTCGGCAACCGGTCTGCAGCGGACGGGGACGATCCCATCGCCGTCGAACGCAACCGTGCGCTGCTGGTGGAGCATGCGCAGCTGCCGTCGGCGCCGCATTGGTTGCGCCAGGTGCATGGCGGCGACGTGATTCGTTTCGACATGGGCCATTCGTCCATCGGTCTCCAAACCAGCGCTCCCGAACACGGCGAGCAAGCTGCGTCCCCACAGTCAAGCGCACCCCTAGCGGGCAGTGGGCCGACCCCATCCTTCGAACCGGAAGGCGACGCTTCGGTCACCTCCACCCCGGGCTGTGTGCTCGCGATCCTCAGCGCCGACTGCCTGCCGGTGCTGCTGTGCGCCGAAGATGGCGGCGAAGTCGCGGCCGCGCATGCGGGCTGGCGCGGCCTGGCGGCGGGCGTGCTCGAAGCCACTGTAGCCGCAATGCGCACCCCGGCGGAGCATGTGCTGGCCTGGCTCGGCCCGGCGGCTGGACCGCAACACTACGAGGTCGGCGTCGAGGTCTATGACGCCTTCGTCGCCCAGGACTGGGCTGCGGGCCGCGCCTTCACCAGCACCCGCCCGCACCACTGGCGCGTCGACCTTTACGCCTTGGCGCGGCAGCGACTTTGCGCGGCGGGGCTCGCAGCTGCGCGCATTCACGGTGGCGACCTGTGCACGATCGCAGAGCCACAACGCTTCTATTCGCACCGTCGCGACGGGCGCACCGGCCGCATGGCGTCGTTGGTCTGGATTGCCTGATCGTGCGGGCGCGTCGCGCGCCGGACGGTCAACCGCGCGTGCCAACAGACGCATGCTCCCAACCGAAGTCATGAATGCCTGAGAGATGCCGATGACGATCGTCGTGGCGAGTGACGGCGTGCCGTCGCTGTATCGCCTCCTGCTCGGCGCGCAATTCGACCGCTTGCCGCCAACGATGCAACGCCTGCATTCGCGCCCGGGTCGACACCTGTACCGCGGCAAGGTCGAGGTCAAACGCGGGCACGGCTGGCTCTCGCGCCTGTGCGCGTGGGCGACCCGATTGCCGCGTGCGGGCCACGGTCCGATCACGGTCGAGATTGTCGCCGGCGATGGCCGCGAGCAATGGACACGGATATTTGCCGGCCACGCGATGCGATCGCCGCTGTGGGCGCACGATGGGCTGCTGTGCGAGCGCCTGGGCCTGGTGACGTTCGGCTTCCGGTTGAGCGTTGAGGACGTGCCTAGCCACGGCGAAGAAATCGTCTGGCAGGTGGTGCGCGTGCGCGCCATGGGCCTGCCGCTGCCGCCGCGCTGGTTCGAGGGCGTGCGCGCACGCGAGTACGAACGCGACGGCCGCTACCGTTTCGATGTCGCCGCCGCCCTGCCGCTGGCCGGATTGCTCGTGCACTACCGGGGCTGGCTCGATGTCGACTGAGTTGCAGGCTCGGCGTGCGGGGGACGCCGTGATCGTATTCGACGGCGTCTGCGTTTTGTGCAACGGCTGGGTGCGGTTCCTGTTACGCCACGATCGTGCAGGTCGCTATCACTTTGCGGCTATGCAATCGGCGTCCGGGCGACACCTGCTGGCGGCGCATGGATTGGACCCGGACGATCCAAGGTCCTTCTTGCTAGTGGAGAACGGCCATGCATACGTCGACACCGATGCGATCCGCCGGGTGGTCACGGGCCTCGGCGGCGTTTGGCGCGCCGCGCACGCAATGGTTCTCGTGCCGTGTGCTTCGCGTGACTGGCTGTACCAATGCATTGCCCGCAACCGCTATCGCTGTTTCGGTCGCTGTGATCGCTGCTTCGTGCCGGACGAAGCGGCGCGAATGCGCTTCCTCAGCTAGATGAAGCGACGGTTCGCGACGGCGACGGGGCAAGCCCTCCACCGCGCGGCCACGCATGGGCGCTGAGCAATACACAGCCGACTGCATCCTCGCGTGGCTCCCGACGCGTGGCACCAGTCTCGTGGTGTCACCCTGAGTTGACAGGCGCTGCGGGATAACCAATCCCGTGCCGGGCCGCCGGCGTCCTTCGTCGAGGGTGCCTTGGTCGAGTCGCCACCCACCGCGTTATCGCGTTCATTGCCGATTCTTTTCGGCGGCGCGCTGGTGCTTACCTTCTTGTCGTTGGCCAAGGTCGTGGTGATCCCGGTGGCGCTGGCCGTCCTGGTGACGTTCCTACTCGCGCCGCTGGTGGACCTGCTGCAGCGACGCGGCCTCGGGCGCGTGCTGTCGGTGCTGCTGGTGACCCTGCTTGCGCTCGGTGCGGTGATCGGCGCCGCGTTTGCGGTTACCCACCAGATCAGCGGTCTGCTGGACTCCTATCCGCGCTACGAACAAAACATCAACGCGAAGATCGATGGCCTGCGCTCGCGCGGCCGCGATGGAATGATCGACAAGATGCAAGAGGTGTCCGAGCGCATCACCCGGCAACTGGAACGCCCGGGCGCAACGCCGCTGCCCGCCGCGCAAGACGCGCCCGAGCGCGCGCAACCGGTACGCATCATCGACGACGACGGTCCATTCCGGTTGTCGCAACTGTGGACCGTGGCGGGGCCGTTGCTGGAACCGTTGGCCAATATCGGCTTGGTGCTGGTACTGGTGATTTTCATGCTGATCAATCGCGAGGACCTGCGTGATCGGGTGATCTCCCTGATCGGCCAAGCGCAGCTGGCCGACACCACCCGCGCGTTCGAGGACGCTGGCGGGCGCATCAGCCGCTACCTGCTGCGGCAGCTGCTGATCAACGTCAGCTACGGCGTGGCGGTGATGCTGGGGCTGTGGCTGATCGGGGTGCCGTACGCGCCGTTGTGGGGCTTCTTTGCCGCGCTGTTGCGCTACATCCCGTACCTCGGCCCGTGGCTCGCCGCGATGCTGCCGATCGCGTTGAGTTTGCTGATCGCGCGCGAGTGGTCGGTGGCGTTGATGGTGATCGGGCTGTTCGCAGTGCTCGAACTAATCACCAACATGCTGGTCGAGCCTATGTTGTATGGCCGTGGCATCGGCGTCTCCCAGGCGGCGCTGCTGGTGGCCGTGGCGTTCTGGACCTGGTTGTGGGGCCCGGTCGGACTGGTGCTGGCGTCGCCGCTGACGGTGCTGCTGGTGGTGCTGGGCAAGCATGTGCCGGCCTTGAAGTTTCTCGACACGCTGCTCGGCGACCGGCCGGCATTGTCGCCGCCGTACCGTTTCTATCAGCGCCTGCTGGCCCGGGATGAAGACGAGGCCGCCGAATTCGCCGAGGAGCAACTGGGGCAGGGCAGCCTGGTGCAGGTCTACGACGAGGTGATCGTCCCGACGCTCGCGCTCGCCCGCCACGACCTGCGCAACGCCAAGCTCGACGCCACGGCGCAGCAGGAACTGGCCGCCGCGAGCCGCGCCATCGTCGAAGGACTCGGTCGCCAGGCACGCAACGGAGATCTCGCCGGCGACGATGACGCGCCAGTGCCCGCGCCGCCATCGACCCGGCTGCTGGTCGTGCCCGCGCGTGACAGTAGCGATGAAGTTGCCGTGGCGATGCTGGGAGAGCTGGTAGATCCGCGTCATTTCTCGTGGTCAGCCGCAACCGCGGCATCGATGGCCTCGGACGTGATTGCGTTGGTGGAAAGGGAGGCGCCGTCGATCCTGTGCATCGCATCGGTCCCGCCCGGCGGGCTCGCGCACACCAAGTACCTGTGCAAACGCGTGCGCGCGCGCTTCCCGCATCTGCGCATCCTGGTCGGTCGCTACAGCCTGCTCGCTGAAGGCGTCGCCAAGAATCGCGAGCAGTTGGCCGCCGCTGGGGCCGACGGCGTATCGATCACGCTCGCGGAAACCCTCCTCCAGCTGCAGCAACTCGCGGCATTGGACATCCCGGCAGAAGCCGCAGGGCCGCCCTAGCAGCACCGCAGTGGGAGCACCCGCGCGGTGTGCATGGGTCCATGTCCATCCCGATGCGGGCCATCAGCCTCTTCCGGGATTGGCTTGATTCACTGGCAACAGGCCGCATTTCACTGGCATCGCGGCCTTCGCCGCCGGATCTTGCGGAATTTTCTATGCGCATGGACAAGCTTACTTCCCACTTCCAGCAGGCGCTGTCGGACGCTCAATCGTTGGCGGTCGGCCGCGACCACAACGTCATCGAGCCTGCGCATCTGTTGACTGCGCTACTCGACCAGAGCGGTGGCAGCACGAGGCCGACGCTTGCCCGCGCCGGCGTCAATGTGCCGCTGCTGCGCGAGCGCCTGGGCGAGACGCTGCAGAAGCTGCCGAAAGTTACGGGCCAGGCCGGTAGCGTGTCCATCGGCAATGACCTGTCACGCCTGCTCAACGTTACCGACAAGCTTGCGCAACAGCGTGGCGATGCGTTTGTCGCTTCCGAGCTGTTCTTGCTCGCAGCACTCGATGAAGGTGGCGATACCAGCCGCGTGCTCAAGGCCGCCGGCGCCAACCAGCAGAAACTCGAGGCCGCGATTGAAAAATTGCGGGGAGGCGAGACCGTGCAATCCGAAAACGCCGAAGAGCAGCGCCAAGCGCTAGAGAAGTACTGCATCGACCTGACCGAGCGCGCAGAGCGCGGCAAGCTCGATCCGGTGATCGGCCGCGACGAGGAGATTCGCCGCACGATCCAGGTATTGCAGCGCCGCACCAAGAACAACCCCGTGTTGATCGGCGAGCCCGGTGTCGGCAAGACCGCAATTGTCGAAGGCCTCGCGCAACGCATCATCAACAACGAGGTGCCCGAAGGACTGCGTGGCCGCCGCGTGCTGTCGCTCGACATGGGCGCGCTGATCGCCGGGGCAAAGTTCCGCGGCGAGTTCGAGGAACGCCTTAAGGCGGTGCTCAGCGACCTGTCCAAGCAGGAAGGCAACGTCATCCTGTTTATCGACGAGTTGCACACGATGGTCGGCGCAGGCAAGGCTGAGGGTTCGATGGATGCGGGCAACATGCTCAAACCCGCGCTCGCACGCGGCGAGCTGCACTGCATCGGCGCGACCACGCTCGACGAGTACCGCAAGTACGTCGAGAAGGACGCCGCGCTGGAGCGCCGTTTCCAGAAGGTGTTCGTCGGCGAGCCATCCGTGGAGGACACGATAGCGATCCTGCGCGGCCTCAAGGAGCGCTACGCGGTGCACCACGGCGTCGAGATCACCGACCCGGCGATCGTTGCCGCCGCCACGCTGTCGCACCGCTACATCGCTGACCGCCAATTGCCCGACAAGGCGATCGACCTCATGGATGAAGCGGCCTCGCGCATCCGCATGGAGATCGACTCCAAACCCGAGGAGCTCGACCGCAAGGAGCGCCGGTTGATCCAGCTCAAGATCCAGCGCGAAGCGCTGAAGAAAGAGAGGGATGCCGAATCCCGGCAGCGCCTGGCCGACCTCGAAAACGAGATCGCCACGCTCGGGCGCGCGTTCAACGACCTCGAAGAAATCTGGAAATCAGAGAAAGCGGTGCTGCAAGGCGCCACCCGGATCAAGGAGCAGATCGAGCAGGCACGACTGGAACTGGAAGGCGCGCAGCGCAAGCAGGACTTCGCCCGTATGAGCGAGCTGCAGTACGGCACGCTGCCGGAACTGGAGAAGCAGCTGAAAGCCGCGCAGGAGGTCGAAACCCAGGGCTTCACCCTGCTGCAGGACAAGGTCACCGCGGAAGAAATCGCCGAAGTGGTCGCGCGCTGGACCGGCATCCCGGTCAGCAAGATGCTGCAGGGCGAGCGCGAGAAGCTATTGCAGATGGAGGCGGTGCTGCACGGCCGTGTCGTGGGTCAGGACGAGGCGATCAAGACGGTGTCCGACTCGGTACGGCGCTCACGCGCCGGCTTGTCGGATCCCAATCGCCCAAGCGGTTCGTTCCTGTTTCTGGGCCCGACCGGCGTCGGCAAGACCGAGTTGTGCAAGGCGCTGGCCGAGTTCCTGTTCGACTCCAGCGACGCGATGGTGCGCATCGACATGAGCGAGTTCATGGAAAAGCACGCGGTCAGTCGACTGGTCGGCGCGCCGCCGGGCTATGTCGGCTACGAGGAAGGCGGCTACCTGACCGAGGCCGTGCGCCGGCGTCCGTACAGCGTGATCCTGCTCGATGAGGTCGAGAAGGCGCACCCGGACGTGTTCAATATCCTGCTGCAGGTGCTCGACGACGGCCGCCTCACTGATGGCCAGGGCCGCACGGTCGACTTCCGCAACACCGTGATCGTGATGACCTCGAACCTGGGCTCGCAGATGATCCAGGCGATGTCCGACGACAGCGGGGCCGACGAGGCCGGGGCGTACACCCAGATGAAGGCTGCGGTGATGGGCGTGGTGCAGTCGCACTTCCGACCGGAGTTCATCAACCGCCTTGACGACATCGTCGTGTTCCACGCGCTCGACAAGGCCCAGATCCGCGAGATCGCGAAGATCCAATTGCTCGGTCTGGACAAGCGCCTGGCCGAACGCGGCTTGACACTCGCGCTGTCCGACAGTGCGCTGACGTTGCTGGCCAATGTCGGCTTCGACCCGGTCTATGGCGCGCGCCCGCTTAAGCGCGCGATCCAGCAGCAACTGGAGAATCCGCTCGCGACGAAGATACTGTCAGGCGACTTTGTCAGCGGCGACATCATTCAAGTCGACTCCGAGGGCGGCCGGTTGGTGTTCCGCACCGGCTGACGTGGAGCGATCGGTTGTGGACAGAAGAACGGCCCAGGAAACCCGGGCCGTTTGCATATACGGATCAGGAGCCAGCGCTTACCACTTGTACCCGGCCTTGGCGTACATGAACGCCCCGCTGAAGCCGAATGGCACCGCGCTGCGGTCATACGGAAACTGGCCGTCGCGCGAGTTTGCGAACAGCACCTCGTCGGGGTACTCGTTGAGCACGTTGTCGCCGCCCACGGTGAAGCTCCAGCGGTCGAGCTTGAGCGTGGCGGCCAGGTCCAGCGTCCACTTCGCCGCGAAGGTCTGATCCAGTGCGGGACTGAGGTTGCGCAGGGTGGTCTCGCCATAGCGAGTGCCGTTGGCCGAGAACTCCCAGCCGCCGGATTTCCACAGGCCGCCGAGCAGCAGCTTGTCGCGCGGCGCACCGACCTCGAAGCGGCCGATCTCGACCCGGCCGAAACGCAGCGCGTTGGGGTCGATCGCGGCCAGCGTGGCCGGGTTCGGTGCGACGCGGTCGATGGTGGTCTTGTTGTAGTTGTAGCCGACGGTCAGGTCGACACTGCCCGCGCCCAGCGCCCAGCCGTAGGTGCCGACCACATCGATACCGTCGGTGGTGGTGTCGATAGCGTTGGTGAAGTACCGGCCGCCGCCGACGCCGATCAGGCCGATGGCGGGCGAGTTGAGGAAGTTGCGCACCGCGGGGCTGATCAGGTTTTCCGACAGCGAGATGCGGTCCTCCATCTCGATCCGGTACGCGTCGATCGTGATGTACATCCGGTCCACCGGTTGCAGCACCAGGCCCAGGCTGTAGTTGGTCGATTCCTCCGGGCGTAGCGGTTCGGCACCCAGCGCGATCGCGGCGCGGTTGTTGACGCGGAAGGTCGCGATGTCGAACGGCTGCAGGCCTTGCCCGGCAACGGCGATGAAGTTAGTCGCGGTCGACTGGAAGAACTGCTGCTGCAGTGAGGGCGCGTGGAAGCCGGTCGATACGGTACCGCGCAGCGCGACCGCGTCGGTGAACGCGTAGCGCGCGGTGAGCTTGCCGGTGGTGGTGTCGCCGAAGTCGCTGTAGTCCTCGTAGCGCGCGGCAATGCCGGCCGACAGCTTGTCGGTGAGATCGGCCTCCAGGCCGGCGTAGAACGACACGTTGTGGCGGTCGAACTTGCCACCGTCGGCGGGTCGGAAACCGGAGAACACCTGAGCGCCCGGCCGCGGCGCCGTCTCACCTGGCGCCAGCACCCCGCCGTTGGCATACGACAACGGCTCACCCTCGGATTGCTCGAACGTGTCGCCGCGCCACTCGGCGCCGTAAGAGAGCGTGAGCGGATACTCCAAGCCCCAGTCCAGCGATTTGGTGAAATCAAAGTTGAGGATGTGCTGGCTGACTTCGAGTGCGCCGGCGAAGAACTGCGTTGGCGACGTCGGGCCGAGGCTGCGGTTGAGGCTGTTCTTGACGTCGAACGTCAGCTCGTTCGAGCCGTAGGTGTAGCTGAAGTCGAGGTTGGTGCCGCCGGAGGTGGTGGACTTTAGGCCGGCGACGAAGCCGTAGTCGGTCGAGACGTTGTTGATCAGCGGCAGGAAGCCGTCGGGATAAATCGACCGGATGTTGCTGCCGGCGCCGGCCGGACGAAAAAAGCCGTTGGACAGCGTGTCGCGCTTGGTGTGGATGCCGTAGGAATACAGGTCCAGCACGTCGTCCACCGTGTAGCCGGCGTTGTAGCTGCCTGAGTAGCTGTCGACCGCCGGTTCGCCGAAGCGCTCCACCACCCGGCCGAGCGGGGCGGAAGTCGATGTCGGTCGACCGATGAACGGACGCGCGCGATTGGTGTTGTCCTGCTGATCGCCCTGCACGGCTAGGTGCACGAAGCCGTCCGCGCCGAGCTTGAAGCCCGCATCGGCGAGCGCGCTGTACTGCTTGCCGTCACCCGCGCTGTACTGGCCGTAGCGCACGCCGATGTTGCCGCCGCTGTCGCTGTTTTTCAGCACGATGTTGATCACGCCGGCGATCGCATCCGAGCCGTACTGCGCCGAAGCCCCGTCGCGCAGGACCTCGACGCGCGCGATCGCCGACACCGGGATCGTGTTGAGGTCGACCGGCGACGAACTGCGGCCCTGGGTGCCATTGACGTTGACCAGCGCGCCGGTGTGGTAGCGCTTGCCGTTGACGAGCACCAGCACGTGATCGGGCGCGAGGCCGCGCAGCTGCGCCGGACGGGTCGCGTCGGTGCCGTCGGCGATCGCCACGCGTGGGAAGTTCAGCGACGGCAAGGCGCGGGTCAGCGCGGTTGCCAGTTCGGTGGTCCCGGTGGCCTGCAGGATCTCGGGCGTGATGATGTCGATCGGCGCGGTCGACTCGGCGACTGTGCGGTCGCTGATGCGAGTGCCGGTGACGATGATCTGATCGAGGGTCGTGGCGTCGTCAGCCGGGGTTGTGGTCTGTGCATGCGCTGTAGGCGCGGCGAGCGCGATGAGTATGGCCAGGCGCAACGGCGTATGCATCATGCGGGGACTCTCCAGAAGTGCCGCGGTCGCGGCTGACTGCCCGATTAACGCAAATTCTGGCCCCGTGTCAAACGCGACAGGTGTTATGAGTCGGCCGGGGCGGTCACCGGGACCAATCGCGCGTCGGATTGGCTTCAGCTTGAAGCCGGGCTTGGGGCCCCGGTCTGCACGCCGGGCGGCGGCCTATCAGGGCGGAACCCATTCCCGATGCTCGTGCAGAGGGTATGCCGCGAGGTCCACTTCACTCGGTGCCAAGCGGCACTATCGGGTTGCAAAAACCGAACGTCCGATTATTTCCCGGTTCCAGGCCGGTGCACAGCCGGCCTGACTCCCGACGAATTCAAGCGCTTCCATGCTTGCCAAGCCGTCAACCGCCCGCCACTTCCGCTTTCTCCAGCGACTGTTTAGGGCGTTGCTAACGCAGTTCCAGCATGTCTACTTCTTCGGCCGCGCCGGCGCTGTCGATCATGTCCGGTAGGCCAATCGAGTCGTCGTTGGTGAGCAACTCGGCTCGCGGGACGGCATGGGCTGGCAAGCGTCCCGTTTCCACCAGGCGTTGAACCCGCGAGAACACATCACCGCGCCCGAACGGTTTGGGCATGAAGTCGTCAGCGCCGATGCGCTGCACGTAGAACTGTTCGGTGGCCTGGACGTTGCCGCTGATCATGATGATCGGGACATCCTTGGTGGCGGGATCCCGCCGCAGCTGGCGCAACGCGTTGAATCCGCTCATGCCCGGCAGCACGATGTCGAGAAAGATCAGGTCGGGCAGGTCCCGCAGCGCAGCTTCGATGCCTGTTTCAGCATCCGCGGCACCGGTGGTCAGGAAATTGTTTTGACGCAGCATCTTGCCGAGCACCGCGACGATCGTGGATGAGTCGTCGATGATCAGTACGCGCAGCCCGGGGCTGGCATCGGAGCGCTGGCTGCGGCGCCGGTCCAGTACCTGTGCCGGCGAAGCTCCCGTCGTGGCCGTTGAATCTATCGGTGGTGAAGGCGATGCCGCCGCGGGGACGCCGAGCAGGCGCCGGACTTTATCGAAAATGCTCATGCGCAGCGGTGTCTCCAATGTCGCCGGGGGCGCCGGTCGGCCCTGGGGAGCGGCACTGTAGCGTGATCGGACCGTGGCGCGGCCCGATCACACGGCTGGCTGGCTGGCACAGCCGGCGCGGCTCAACGTGTGGTGTCGATTGATTACCAGCGGGTGAGGCGGTCATGCGGCTCGCGCCGCCAAAGAAGTACGTTTTGCTAGTCATTCTGCGAACGCAGGAATCCAGTGCCTTCGCTCGCGGGGTCGCTTGTTCCGAAAGGCCGCGCGTGTCGCTTGTCCCGCGTATGCAACAACGACGACGCGGTGGTTGGGGCTATTAGCGTCCCTCAATCCGCCGCCGGGAGGGTCCCGGCCGCGTCCAGCCGCGCTTCGAGCTCAGCCAGGCGCGCCTCCAGTGCGGCGACGCGTTCGGTCAACGCGGGGCTGGAAGCGGACGACCCCGTTGCCGTCGAGTGTGTTGACGCGACGTAAGCCGGCTCACCGCTGAGCAGGTGTGCGTATCGGTCCTCGCGTTGTCCACCCTGGCGCGGCAGCAGCCGCACCATCGCGGGGTCGCGTTGCGCCAAGCGTTCAAGCGCGTATTGCACGTCGCCGATGGTGTCGAACTTCGCCAGCCGCTCGCTGCGCGCGAGCAGCTCGTGCACCGTCTGCGGCCCGCGCAGCATGAGCAGCGCGAGCAGCGCGGTGTGGGCGCGGCTGAGGTCGAGCTTGGCTTCGACCCGATGCGCATAGCGGTCGGCGCGCGCGGCGTGCTGCGATTTGATCCAGCCGCGGGTTTCCAGCTGGCGCAAGGCGTGGCCGACCGCGCCGGGCTCGAGCTGCATGAACGGCTCGCGCGCGGTCTTTTGATTGCACGCCAGCACGATTGCATTGAGCGTCATCGGGTAGGTGTCGGGCGTGGTCGCTTCCTTCTCGACCAGGCTGGCGACGATGCGGGCTTCGGCCGCGCTGAGTTGCGGCGCGTCTGGGGTGGTGGTGTTGTCGGTGTCTGGCATGGTCATTGGGTAGCCGTGTTGGGAGACAAAAAAGTTAGGCCGTGGCCGGAGGCAGCCGACGCGAGCCGCGATACGCCGGCGTCGCCATCACCATCTCGGCCAGGCTGTGGGCGAGTTCGCGCTCGGCCATCACCGCCGCATCGGCGCCGTGGGCGAGCAGGTGCTTGAGTTCGGTATCGCTATGACCGCGGGCGACGATGCTCAGCGCCGGGTTGATCTCGCGCAGCTTGGCGATGATCTCGCCGCCTTCGAGCGCATTCGGAATCGCCAGCAGCACGGTGTTGGCGCGCTCGGGCACGGCCTCGCGCAGCACGCGCTCGTTGACCGCGTTGCCGCGGATCGCCGGCAGGCCCGCAGCGCGGGCGCGCGCGACCAGGGACTCCTCGTCGTCGATCACCACCATCGGCACGCCGTGGCCGGTGAGCAGGCGCGCCAGTTCGCTGCCGACCCGGCCGTAGCCGATCAGGATCACGTGGTCGGCGATGTCGTCTGGAATCGGCGGAGTGATTTCCGCCTTGGCGTCGCGCGCCGCTTGCGCGTCCTCGCGTGCGTGGCGGCGGTCGAGCCACGCAAACAACAATGGATTGACGCTGATCGACAGCAGGGCGCCGGCAAGGATCAAGTGTTGGCCCTCGGGCGGCAGAATTTTTAGCTGCAGACCGAGGCCGGCGAGGATGAAGGAGAACTCGCCGATCTGCGCCAGGCTCGCGGCAATCATCAGCGCGGTGCGATTGGACTTGCCGAACGCGCGCGCGATCAGCCACGCGGCGGTCGACTTGGCCAACAGGATTACCAGGAACGTCGCCAGCACCTGCAGCGGTTGCTCGACCAGAATCATCGGGTCGAACAGCATGCCGACCGAGACGAAGAACAGCACCGCGAACGCATGGCGCAGCGGCAGAGTCTCGTTCGCGGCCTGATGGCTGAATTCGGATTCGTTGAGGATCATCCCGGCGAAGAACGCGCCGAGCGCGAACGACACCCCGAACATCTGCGCCGAACCAAACGCGACGCCGAGCGCGATCGCGAGGATGCACAGCGTGAACAACTCGCGCGAGCCGGTGCCGGCGACGCGTTCGAGCACCCACGGGATCACCCGACGACCGATGATCAGCATGAAGGCGATGAACCCACCGACCTTGAACAACGTGGTGAACAACGCGGTCCATACCGCTGTCGGGTCGCCGGCCTCACCCTTGAGCGGCCCGGCCAGCACGGGCAGCAAAACCAGCGCGAGCACCATGGCCAGGTCCTCGACAATCAGCCAGCCGACGGCGATCCGGCCGGTCGTGGTCTCGACCAGGCGCCGCTCATCCAACGCGCGCATTAGCACGACGGTGCTCGCCACCGACAACGACAGGCCGAAGATCAGGCTCGCGCCGGCGCTGAAGCCCAGCAGGAAATGCGCGAGCGCCCAGCCGATCGTGGTCGTCGTGGTCATCTCGATCAACGCGCCCGGCACCGCGATCGCCTTGACCGAAAGCAGGTCGCGGATGGAGAAATGCAGACCGACGCCGAACATCAGCAGGATCACGCCGATCTCGGCCAACTGCGGCGCCAGCGACTGGTCGCCGACGAAGCCCGTGGTAAACGGTCCCGCAATCACGCCCGCGAGCAGATACCCGACCAAAGGGGACAGCCGCAGCCGGTGGGCTAGCGAGCCGAAGATGAACGCGAGCCCGAAGCCGACGACGAGGATCGCGATCAGGGAGTGATTCATCGGATCTCCTGTCGTGTCGGGCGGTCGTGGCAGGTCAACGAGAGTGTCGACCGAAAGCAGCAGATGCAAGCAATCCGCTCGGCGATCGGCGCCGGTCACCGTACAATGACGACATGATTGCTTTCCGTGATTTCGCCCTCCGGCGCGGCGAACGCCTGCTCCTTTCCAAAGTCGACCTGGTCCTGCAAGCGGGCTGGCGCGTCGGCGTCATCGGCCGCAATGGCACCGGCAAGTCGTCGCTGTTCGCCGCGATCCAGGGCGAACTTGAGTCCGACCTCGGCAACCTCGACATCCCCAACCGCGTGCGCATGGCCGCCGTCGCCCAAGAAACGCCGGCGCTGGACGACCCCGCGCTCGACTTCGTCCTGTCCGGCGATGCCAAGGTGTACGAAGTGCTCATGGCCGAGCGCGCCGCGGTCGAACGCGAAGACTGGGAGGCTGTCGCCGAGGCCCATCACCGCCTCGAGGAGCTCAACGGCTACGACGCGACGGCGCGCGCCGGCAAGCTGCTGCACGGCCTGGGCTTCTCGCCCGACACCCACGAACGCGCGGTCAAGGAATTCTCCGGCGGCTGGCGCGTGCGCCTGAACCTTGCGCGCGCGCTGATGACGCCGTCGGATTTATTGCTGCTCGACGAGCCGACCAACCATCTCGACCTCGACGCGGTGCTGTGGCTCGAGCAATGGCTGCTGCGCTACCCGGGCACGCTGATGCTGATCTCGCACGACCGCGAGTTTCTCGACGAGGTCACCACGCACACGCTGCACCTGCACGATGGCAAGGCCAAGCTCTACAGCGGCGATTACACCGCGTTCGAGCGCCAGCGCTCCGAGCACTTGCGCCTGCAGCAGATCACCCACGAAAAGGCCCAGGCCGAGCGCGCGCACCTGCAGAGCTTCATCGACCGCTTCAGCGCGAGCGCGGCCAAGGCCAAGCAGGCGCAGTCGCGGGTCAAGCGTCTGGCCAAGATGGCCGGTACCGAGGCGGTGCGCGCCGAACGCGCGCTGCGGATCGAGTTCCCGGCGCCGGACCGGATCCCCAATGCGCTGTTGCGCCTGGTCCACTCCGACTGCGGCTATGTGGGCGGGGCTGCGGCGCCGGCAGCACCTGGCAGCACGGCCAAGGCCGCTCCCGTCCATGTCGTGCTGCACGACGTCGTGTTTATCCTCGAAGCCGGCGACCGCGTCGCGCTGCTCGGCCCGAACGGCGCCGGCAAGTCGACCCTGGTGAAATCGCTGGTCGGCGAGTTGGGTCTGCTCACCGGCGAGCGCAGCGGCCATCCGGACCTGCGCATCGGCTATTTCGCCCAGCACACGGTTGAATCGCTGCGCGAGGGCGCGACCGCGATCGAGCACCTGATGGACCTCGCCCCGGGCGTGGCGACCCAGCAGCTGCGCGACTTCCTCGGCAAGTGGAATTTCCCCGGCGACCGCGCGTTCGAGAAAGTCGACGTGTTCTCCGGCGGCGAGCGTGCGCGCCTAGCGCTGGCGATGATCGCGTGGCGCAAACCGAACGTGCTGCTGCTCGACGAGCCCACCAACCACCTCGATCTCGATATGCGCGAGGCGCTGGCCGAGGCGCTGTCGGAGTTCGAGGGCGCGATTGTGCTGGTCTCGCACGACCGCCATCTGATCGGCCTGGTCTGCGATACGTTTTGGCGCGTCGCCGACGGCGTCGCCCAGCCGTTCGACGGCGACCTCGACGCTTACGCGATCTGGCTGCGCGCGCGCGACAACTCCAATGACGGCAAGGGCGCGGCCAAGGCGGTGCTGGCCGCCGCGGCGGCGGCAGTGGCGCCAGTGGCACCGACCAAGGCGCGCAAGGCCAACCCGCACAAACTTGCGCAGGCCGAGGCCCGCGTCGCCGAGCTCGAATCAAAACTGCACACGCTCGACATGGACCTCGCCGATCCCGATCGCTACGCGGGCGGCCGCGACAACGCCGCGGACCTGGCCCGCCAGCGCGACGCCGTGGCCGCGCAGCTGGCCGAGGCCGAGACCGAGTTTCTGACCCTATACGCTGCTACCTGACCGCTAACCGCTTGATTTCACAAGCGACGACCCCATTGCTGTTGCGCCGTCCCCGAGTCCTACGCCATGCCGATTTACGCCTTTGAATGCCCGCCGTGCGGCCACAATTTCGAGCGCCTGCAGAAACTGTCCGACGCCGATCCGACCGATTGCCCGGAGTGCGGCGCCGCGCCGGTTCGCCGCCAACTGACCGCGCCGCAGTTCCGCCTTGCCGGCGGTGGCTGGTACGAGACCGACTTCAAGAAGGACGGCGACAAAAAGCGCAATCTGGCGGGTGACGGCGGCGATACGTCCGCAGCCAAAGCTTCTGACAGCAAGTCGGACAAACCCGACAGCAAGCCGGACAGCAAATCGGCGGACAGCAAATCCACTGAAAGCAAGCCCAGCGAAGCTAAGCCCGCGGCGCCGGCCAAAGTCGAGAGCAAGCCCGCCCCTTGAGTGCTGCGGGAGCGGCTTCGGCCGCCAAAGTGTCCGTGCCTCCCTTTTGCGCGATTTTAGGGGCGGCGTCGATGTCGGCATGCCGTGCTTCGCAGCCCCTTAGACGCTCAGACGCCCGCATGCGACCGCGGCTGAGGTTGCTTCCACAAAAGCGGTCAATAGCAACCGCCCAGAGGCGCGCCCTCGCGACCGCCGCTAAACTACCCGGCTTTCCGGCGCTCGCGCCGAACGGCTGCCCCCGGAGTTCACATGCGTACCCATTTCTGCGGTCTCGTCGACGAGGCGCTGATCGGTCAGACCGTCACCCTGTGCGGCTGGGCCGATGTCGCCCGCAACCTCGGCGGCCTGTGCTTTATCGATTTGCGCGACCACGAGGGCATCGTCCAGATCGTCGCCGAACCCGATGCGGGCATCGACGGCAATGAGGCCGTAATCGCTGCCGCCGCGCACGTGGGTTATGAGGACTGCCTGCGTATCACCGGCACCGTACGCCGGCGTCAGTCGATCAACGACAAGCTCAGGACCGGCCAGGTCGAAGTGGTTGCAACTCGGATCGAGCTGCTAAACAAGGCCGAGCCGCTGCCGTTCCACGCGCACGAGAATGCCGGTGAGGAGATCCGTCTCAAGTACCGTTATCTCGATCTGCGCACGCCGGACATGCAGCAGAAAATGCGCACGCGTATCAAGCTGGTGCAGGCACTGCGCCGCTGGCTCGACGCGCGCGATTTCCAGGACATCGAGACGCCGATCCTGACCAAGGCAACTCCGGAAGGCGCGCGCGATTTCCTGGTGCCGGCGCGCATGCACGAGGGCGAGTTTTACGCGCTGCCGCAGTCGCCGCAGCTGTTCAAGCAGATCCTGATGGTCGCGGGCTTCGACCGCTACTACCAGATCGCGCGCTGCTTCCGCGACGAGGCCTTGCGCGCCGACCGCCAGCTGGAATTTACCCAGCTCGACATGGAGTTCGCGTGGGTGTCCGAGCGCGACGTGCAAGACGCGACCGAGGACATGATCCGCACGGTGTTCCGCGAGGTAATGCAGGTGGAACTTGCCAGTGAGTTCCCGCGCCTGACCTACGCCGAGGCGATGCGTCGCTTTGGCTCGGACAAGCCCGATCTGCGTATCGCGATGGAGCTGACCGACATCGCGCAGCTCGTCAAGAACAGCGAGTTCAAGGTGTTCACCGACTGGGCGAGCAATCCCGATGGGCGCGTGGTCGCGTTGCGGGCGCCGGGTGGCGCCACGTTGTCGCGCAAGCAGATCGACGATTACGCCGCGCATTGCGCCAAGTACGGCGCCAAGGGCTTGGCCTGGATGAAGGTCGAGGACCCCGCGAAGGGCCGTGAAGGCATCAATTCGCCGATCGCGAAGTTCCTCGACGACGCCACGATTGCAGCCATCCTCGCTGCAACCGGGGCCGCGACCGGCGACCTGCTGTTCTTCGGCGCCGCCAGCACCAAGACTGCATCCGACTTCATGGGCGCGTTGCGTCTGAAGCTCGGCAAGGATCTGGGCCTGATCGCGGACGGTTGGGCGCCGCTGTGGGTCACCGACTTCCCGATGTTCGAGTGGGACGAGGAAGCGCAGCGCTACTTCGCCTTGCATCATCCATTCACCGCGCCGGCCGTCGACGACGTCGCCGACCTGCGCGCGAATGCCGCGACCGCAGTGTCGCGCGGCTACGACATGGTGCTCAACGGCAACGAGATCGGCGGCGGTTCTATCCGCATCCACAATTCGGCGATGCAGTCGGCAGTGTTCGAGTTGCTCGGCATCGATGCGCAGGAGGCCGAAGGCAAGTTCGGCTTTCTGCTCGAGGCGCTGAAATACGGCGCGCCACCGCACGGCGGCATCGCGTTCGGCATCGACCGCATCGCGGCGCTGATGGCGGGCACCGAGTCGATCCGCGACGTGATCGCGTTCCCGAAGACCACCACCGCGCAGTGCCTGATGACCGGCGCGCCATCGCCAGTGCCGGACGCGCAGCTGTCCGAGGTGCACGTGTCAGTGCGGCCGAAGTCGGCCAAGATGGGCGAGGGCACCGCGCCGTCGATCGATACGCAAGCCAAGGCCTGAACCGTGTCGCTGGCGATCCGACGCGCGGGCGTGGCCGATGCGAAGACGCTGTCGCGCATCGCTGCGCGCACGTTCACTGAAACCTTCGGTCACCTGTATCCGGCCGAGGACTTGCAGGCTTTTATTGAGGACAGCTACGCCGTCGACAAGCAGGCTGTGATCCTCGGCCATCCCGACTATGCGGTGTGGTTGCTGGAACGCGACGGTGAAGCCGTCGGCCACGCGGCTGCCGGGCCGTGCGGCCTGCCGCACCCGCAGGCGAGCGCCGCCGATGGCGAGCTGAAACGCCTGTACCTGTTGCCGGGCCTGCAGAACGGCGGATGGGGCGGCAAGCTGTTCCAAGTCGCTTTGGATTGGCTTGAGCGCGACGGTCCGCGCACGTTGTGGATCGGCGTGTGGTCGCAGAATTTGGGCGCCCAGCGTTTCTATGCGCGGCATGGATTTGAAAAAGTGGGCGAGTACCTGTTTCCGGTGGGCCGCGTGCGCGATCGGGAATTCATACTGCGGCGGAGCGCGCTGCATGCAGCGCCGACGTCATCTCCGACGGCTTAAGCCAGCGACCGTTAACGCGAGCGTCGGGACGATGTGCTGTCCGGTCGTCATCGCAAGGTCAAAGAAGCTTCCTCAGTTCACTTGGGAAGCCAGTCGTTCGCCCGGCCTTAGCAGCCCGCGGCAAGCGTCCCGCGCCCAGGGGCGTGCTCCTGCCGGTCGATTGGCGATCGCTGCAGAAGTCAGATCGCGTAGGCTCAAGCCATGAGTTCAACCGTCCGTCGCGTCGTCCTGTTGCACGGCCTGTGGGTGCCCGCACTATCAATGCGCTGGCTCGCCCAGCGTCTGACGACGGCGGGTTTCGACACCGAATTGTTCGCCTATGCCAGCGTAGCCGGTGGGCCCCAGGCGGCGGTTCCGCGGTTGATAGAGACGTTGCGACGCGCACCGGCGCATGTCGTCGCCCACAGCCTCGGCGGGCTGGTCGCGCTGCAGGCGTTGCGCGAGCAGCCCGATCTTCACGTGCCGCGTCTGGTCTGCCTCGGCTCTCCGCTGTGTGGCAGCGCGGCTGCCGCGGGCTTGGCCCGTTCGGCGTGGACGGCAATTCCGCTGGGGCGCAGCGCTGCGTTGCTCACCTCGGGCTGTGGCCTTTGGGAAGGGGCAGCTGAGATCGGCATGATCGCCGGCAGCACGCCCGTGGGCCTGGGCCAATTCTTTGGCCGCCTGCAAGGTCCGAGCGACGGCACCGTGGCGGTCGAGGAGACCCGGCTGCACGGGTTGGCCGACCACATCGTGGTGCCCGCCAGCCATACCGGCATGCTGTTTTCGGCCGAAGCGGCGCGGCAAACGATCGCGTTTCTGCAACAAGGGCAGTTCCAGGCCTGAGGTCTTGGGCGGCCGGGCAGGGTCGGGCCAGCGAGTGGTCCGCGACTTCCGCCCAATCGAGAGTAAAATCCCCGCCTCACATTGCACGTGCGGAATTGCTCATGGGTAGGGGACCGTCGATTGCGGGGCGCAAAAACGCCACGGATGCCAAGCGCGGCAAGATATTCACCAAGATCATTCGCGAAATCAGCGTCGCGGCGCGTGCCGGTGGCGGTGACCCGGGCGCCAATCCGCGCCTGCGCTCGGCGGTCGAAAAAGGCCTGGCGGCGAACATGACCAAGGACGTGATCGAGCGTGCGATCAAGAAGGCCACCGGCGAGCTGGAAGGCGTCGAGTACGAGGAAATCCGCTACGAAGGTTACGCCCCCGGTGGGGTCGCGGTAATCGTCGACTGCCTGACCGACAACCGGGTGCGCACGGTCGCCGAAGTCCGTCACGCGTTCGGCAAGTTCGGCGGCAACATGGGCACCGAGGGCTCGGTCGCCTTTATGTTCCGCAAGCTCGGCGTGCTCAGTTTCGGCCCGGGAGCGAACGAGGAGGCCATCACCGAGGCGGCGATCGAGGCCGGCGCCGACGACGTGGTGATCTACGCCGACGATGGTGCGATCGACGTGCTGACCGCGCCCGACGCGCTGGAGGCGGTCAAGGCCGCGCTTGCCGTCGCCGGCCTTCCAGCCGAAGCCAGCGAGGTGACCTATCGCGCCGACAACGACATCGCGGTCGATGGCGAAGTCGCGCAGTCCGTCGCCAAGTTGCTGGACTGGCTCGACGACCTCGACGATGTGCAGAACGTCTACTCCAATGCCGACCTCGGTCAGGACGCCTACGCCTAACCGCGTAAGCTGACGACGTGATCAGAATCCTCGGGATTGACCCCGGTTCCCAGTGCACCGGCGTCGGCGTGATCGACGTCGAATCCGACGGGCGTTGCCGCTTCGTCCACGCTGAAGGCCTCAAATTGCTCGAGGCCGCCGATTTCCCCTCGCGCCTGGGGCTGTTGTGCGAAGGCCTGGAACGGGTGCTGGACGCATGGCAGCCGCAACAGATCGCGATCGAAACGGTGTTCATGGACAAGTCGGCGACGTCTGCGCTCAAGCTTGGCCACGCCCGCGGCGCGGCATTGGCGACGGTCGTGCGCAGGCACCTGCCGATCAGCGAATACGCGCCGCGGGTGATCAAGCAATCCCTGGTCGGCCGCGGCGCAGCCGACAAATTGCAGGTGCAGCACATGGTGCGGTTGTTGTTGAACCTGCCGGATCTCAAGTTGCAGGCCGACGCCGCCGATGCGCTCGCCGTCGCGCTGACCCACGCCCACATGAGCGCCACCGCCGCGCGTACCGGCCTAGACATCCATCAATTGCGCAGGCGCGGATCATGACGATCGCATCGATTGCCGCTGCTGCGCGCAGCGGGCGAGCTCCCGTGCGCTACGACGTGACACATCGAGCACTGGCCTGCAAAGTCTTGGAGAAAGCACCGTGATCGGTCGCCTCAAAGGCATCATCGTGCACAAGCAGCCGCCCTGGCTGGTGGTCGACGTCAACGGCGTCGGTTACGAACTTGAAGCCCCGATGAGCACGTTCTACGACCTGCCCGAGCTGGGGCGCGAAGTGTCCTTGTTCACCCACTACGCACAAAAAGAAGACAGCGTGTCGCTGTACGGCTTTCTGCGCGAGGTGGAGCGCCGTCTATTCCGCGACGTGCAGAAGGTCACCGGCATCGGCGCCAAGATCGCGCTGGCGGTGCTGTCGGGTGTGTCGGTCGATGATTTCGCCCGATTGTTGCAAGCCGGCGATGTCACCGCGCTCACCCGCATCCCCGGCATCGGCAAGAAGACTGCCGAACGCATGGTGGTGGAACTGCGCGACCGCGCCGCCGACATGGTGACCGGGTCGTCGGGCGGCTTGGCCGGGCTGCCCGGGGATCCCCTGTCCGAAGCCATCAGCGCCCTGCAGGCGCTGGGCTACAAGCCGGCCGATGCCGACCGCATGGCGCGCAAGGCCGCCGTCGACGGCGACGATGCCGCGATCATCATCCGCAAGGCGCTACAGT
>JAYSZI010000107.1:0-5232 GCA_043738095.1 Lysobacter sp. | reverse complement strand
GCAGCCATGTCGTGGCCGGCACCCATGCTGCCGTGGCCCATATCGTCCATGGACAGGATCGTCCGCGCATCGATGTCAGGAATCGGCGCGCGCAATCCTTCGCGCACCGCCAGCGTGCCGCTGACATACCCGGTGCGGCCCATGTCCTGGGCAAAAATCGTGAACGCATCCTGGCCCGACGGCTCGACAATGACGTCGAAAGTCTCAGCCACGGCAATCCGGAACTCGTCGACGGACACCGGATGTACGTATTGGCCATCGGCGGCGACCACGGTCATCTTTAGACCAGGAATGCGCACATCGAAGTAGGTCATCGACGAGCCATTGATAAAGCGCAGCCGCACCTTTTCGCCGGAGCGGAACAACCCCGTCCAGTTGCCCAAGCCCGTCGTGCCGTTCATCAGGTAGGTGTAGGTATTCGCATTGACGTCCGACAGATCGGTTGGCGTCATGCGCATACGGCCCCACATCTTGCGGTCCTCGACCGTCTGGGCCAGCCCGTTGCGCTGCGAGTCGCGGACGAAATCACCGACGGTGCGTTTGTAGACGTTGTCGTGGTCCGACATTTTCTTCAGCCGTGCGAACAGCGCGGTCGGATCAAGGTCGGTCCAGTCGGTGAGCAGCACCACGTAGTCGCGCTGGAAGGTGAACGGTTCTGGCTCGATCGGATCGATCACGATCGCGCCGTACAGCCCGGCCTGCTCCTGGAACGCCGAGTGGCTGTGATACCAGTAAGTGCCCGCTTGGCGCACGTCAAACCGGTACTGATACGCCTCGCCGCGATGGATGCCGTTGAAGCTCATGCCCGGCACGCCGTCCATGTTGGCCGGCAGCAACAGGCCGTGCCAATGGATCGACGTCTGGTGGCCGTGGATCGAGCCTTCGGGCAACCGATTGGCGACGCGCAAATTGACCGTGGTGCCTTCGCGCCAGCGCAGGATGGGCCCCGGCACCGAGCCATTGACCGTAATCGCGGGGCGTGTGCGGCCGGTAAAGTTCATCGGCGTTTCGCCGATGGCCAGCTCGAAGTCGGTGCCAGTGAGGACGTTGGTATTGCCGGGAAGTGTTTGCGCCCAGGTAGTTTTCGGCCACAGGCCTAAACCGGCCACAGCGCCGCCGGCGGCCAAGCCTTGAACAAATCGACGGCGCGAAAGACCCGGGCTCGAGCCGGGCGTTTGAATAGACATCTAAAACCACTCCGAATTTAGCGTCGGCGGAGCCGGAAATCGACTTCACGCCAAGACCATGAGTCACGTGCGGCGAACACCGCAGACAGACAACACAGACAGCCCCTAGAGGGGGCAGGACGCTTAGCTGATCGGAGGTCGAATCAGATGGGGCAGGGCAGGCGCCCGATAGCTCACATCGAGCGAACGCGCGATACCTATGACAGGTTGCGCTGGCGCCATAAGGAAGCTGGCCACGATCGTCGCTGCGGACTGGTGCACACACGCGCACTGACAAGCCGATGAGTCACAGCACTGTTCCGGCTCAGCGGGGGGCGCGGGCGCCTCAACGGGAAAGGTGGGCTGCGCCACCTTGGTCGTGGCCATCGCCTTCGCATCGTGCCCATGGCAGGGCGACATCGCCTGCGTCGCAATACTGTCGTCCTTCACGGCAGCCACGGAATGCTCAGCGTGCCCGGCTGCCATACGCACCGCCGCCGTCGCACCGCTGATCCCGTTGAGGATCAACGTCACGCATAGCAATAGCCGCAGGAGGATGGACGGGGAGGGCATCGGTTCGGAGGGTAGCGTGTTTTTTAGGGAGTCGAGTGAACTTTCTGACCTTGAGCGGCCGGCGCGCTTAGTCAGCGCACTGCGCCTGGGCGATGCGTCCGTCTTCGACCAAGGTCAGGCAGGTGCCCACCGTGATATTGGATTTGTAGCACTGGCCAGTTACTGGACCGGAGTGATCCGCGCCTTCGGCCGCGACACAAACGCTTTCGCATTCCGAATCGCTCCGGCACGCCTTGCCCGCATCCCGCGTGGGCATATCGCACACCTCGAGCTTCATGATCCCGGCGCGACGCCAGGTACCGCCACGCTGGGCGCATTCGTCGGCGGTGGAGGGCGTGAGTGCGCTGTCGCCTGCGGTATCGCCAACGCCGCCGTCAGCGCTGTCATTGTTCTGAGTCGAAGCGACGGCCATTGGGGCCCCCTGCGCCGTTGGGGCGCTGGAGGCCGGCCGCTCGGGTTCAGCGCCTGCTGCAGACACCTCAGCGCCGCCTTGGTTATTCGAGCAAGCCGCGAGGACGCCAATCAGGCCAATCAGCAATGCAGTCTTCAAGGTCATCTCCAACTCCTGGTCGCACTAAACGTAACAAGACGGCGCCGGGTGAGTGAAGCCCGGCGCCGTCGTGCTTACCGCTTACTTGGCGTCGTCGATCAGCTCGGTGTGTTCGAAGCCCGGGGCCAGGGTGACGTGATGGACCCACGTACCGCCCTTGCCGTCGGGTGCGGCCCACAGTTCGTCAAACACGCCCTTGCGCACGCGGACGCCCATGGGCGCCTTGCCGGCCATTGCGGTTTGCGCCGCCGTCATCGAAAACGACGTGCCGACGGTGTAGCTGTTGTAGCTATCGGTGTGACCGTACTGCGAAACCAACTGGCTGTAGTCGTGCGCGTTGGGCGCGGTGCTGGTCGGCGAAGTCGAGTAGTCCATGCAGGTGTTCTGCACCGACCCATTCTCACTCGTGTGGCCGAGACCAAACAAGTGCCCGATTTCCTGACACATCACGTGACGCCGCTGATCCTGGCTTGCGAACGACGTCGAGTAGCTGTCATTCATCTTGGAGGTGCCGCGGGTGATGTGACCCCTTGAGTCCAAGTTGATCGAAGCCAGGCCAAGCCAGCCATTGTTGCCATAGGTGTAGTTGCACGAACGGATCTTGCCCGTTACAGCCGGGCAGCTGCTGCGAGTCGTGGAGGAACTGTCATACGAGGTGATGCGCAGGTCGAGCTTGCTCGACTGCGACCACTGCGACAGGGCCAGTGACAATTCGTCATCCCAGTTGGTGGTGTTGCTGTCGATCACCTGAAGCGTGAACGACGAGGTCGTACGCGCCCAGTGATAGTTGTTCCAGGTGTGACTGGCGAACGCGGAAAATGACACGGCAGCAGTCGCTGCGGCCAACAGTCCATTGCGGAGCATGCGTCGAGCTTTCATACCAAAAACTCCTTGATTTGGTGTGCAGAAAGATGAATCAGCTGTGCTCGCCACCCCTGTTTGCCGAGCTCGGCGACCGTAGGACAAGACAAATTTCCAATGCAACCTTTCAGTCACAAATGGTGCGCCGCGGTATTTCTCGGTAATGCGTGCAGTGTTGCATCGGCCCTTGGGCACAGGTTGCTACAGCGGCATATGCGCGGTGAAATCAAACCCTAGATGTAGCTTCACACTGCACGGCATTTTCGGTCCTTCCTGGTAGTACATCGACCCGACTTGTTGCGTTGCGTCACTCAATTGCGCAGCGATAGGCACCAGCACGACTGCGAGATGGGCTAACAAACGAGTGCACACCAACAAGGCTTGACTCTGGATTAGGGTCCACGTTGCAGACTCGTGCGAACGTCACTACACGGCGTCGGACACATCGCATAAAAATCGGTGAACTGGCCCTTCGTGCCGGCGTTGGTAAAGGCACGGTGCGCTACTACGAGCTTCAAGGAACGACGGGACCATGCTCCGTGCACGCCTGGATCGGAGGTCACCCCGGCCGCGCAAGATCATCGAGGATGGGACAGTCTGGACGGTTGTCACCATGACACCGCCGCGCCAGCGTTTCGAGAGTCCGCTGCATCGCTTGCATCTCCTCAATCTTCTGCGCCAGCTCCGTGGCATGCGCCTTGGCCAAGCGCTTGACGTCGGCGCTCGCGCGCTTGCGATCGTCCCAGAGGCTCAGCAATGCCTCCATCTGCTTGATCGAAAATCCCAACGTCCGAGCGCGCTTGATGAACCGCAGGCGGTGAACGTCCACATCGCTGTACAGGCGGTAGCCTGCGAACGTCCGTGCCGCCTCGGGCACCAGGCCGATCGCTTCGTAATGCCGGATCATCTTGGCGCTCACTCCGGAACGCGCCGAGGCCTCGCCGATGTTGTGCAGCCCCTGCTCGCGGGCTTCGCTGAGTTCCGGTCGCAATGCCTTACGTGCCATGGGGCACCTCGTTGTCGTTTGCGGCTGCGGAAGGCTTCCAGCGTCGCAGCAGCAGGGTGTTGGAGATAACGCTCACCGACGAGAATGCCATCGCCGCGCCCGCAATCACCGGATCGAGCAGCCCGAACGCCGCGAGCGGTATGCCCACCACGTTGTAGCCGAACGCCCAGAACAGGTTCTGGTGGATCTTGCGTGTCGTGCGCCGCGATACCTCGATTGCATCGGCTACCAGGGCCAGCTGTGGGCGCATGAGCGTCACCGACGCCGCGTGCATGGCGACGTCCGTGCCTGTTCCCATCGCGATGCCGACATCCGCCGCGGCAAGCGCGGGCGCGTCGTTGATGCCGTCGCCCACCATTGCAACCGTGCCCGTGGCCCGGAGCGCGGCAATTGCCTCGGCCTTCTGCTCCGGCATCACGTTGGCGCGCACCTCGTTGATGCCGATGGACCGCGCGACCGCACCCGCCGCGCCTTCGTTGTCGCCTGAAATCATTACGGTACGGATCCCCATCTGCTGCAGCAGCGCAATCGCGTCGCGCGCCTCGGGCCGGGGCTCGTCACGAAAGGCGAGCAAGCCCTCAAGCGTGGTCCGGCTGCCCTCGCGGCTAGCCAGCCACGATATGGTGTGGCCGCGCGCACGCAGCTCGTTGGCCTTGGACGCCATAGGCACCAGATCAACGTGCGCCTCTAGCATCATGGCCTCCGACCCCAGCAGCAGCGTGCGGGCACCGAGCTCGCCTTCCATGCCACGCCCGGCGACCGCACGGATGTCCTGCAGCGCGACGCGCGCAAGGCCCTTGGCCGCGGCTAGTACGGCATGGGCGAGGGGATGCTCGCTGCCGGCCTGTAGGCTTGCAGCCAGCCCCAATAGGCGGGCGCGGTCGCCGTGCGCGGCGATGGCCTCCACCAGCTCCGGGCGGCCGCTGGTCAGGGTTCCGGTCTTGTCGAATGCGATGACGTCGACCTTGTGGGCGATCTCCAGAGCTTCCGCATCCTTGATCAGGATGCCCGCACGCGCGGCCACCCCGGTGCCGGCCATGATCGCGGTCGGCGTGGCCAGGCCCAGGGCGCATGGG
>JAYSZI010000106.1:0-11636 GCA_043738095.1 Lysobacter sp. | reverse complement strand
TCTCGAACGCCTGGCCCTGGCCCTGCGACTGCACCAGCGTCCCGGTCGCGATCACCGAGCAGCCCGCGGTCACGCGCTTCACCTCGGCCTCGTAATTGGCCAGGGTATTGGGTACCACGACCTGGATCGGCGCGAAGCAGGAGCCATCGCTGACATTGACGAAGCTCAGCCCGGCCTTCGAATCGCGCCGGGTGCGTACCCAGCCGCGGACCGTGACTTCGCCACCGGCAGGCATCTTGCCTGCGAGCGCGTGCTCGACGCTGACCACCGTCATGCCTTGAATCCTTGCCTGTGCGGGCCGATATGAAGAGGGCCGGAGTTTAACCGGAGCGGCCAGTTGACGCCGCTATACTTTAAGTAGTGGTCGATTTCCGCGTTGGCGCTCGTGCCAACCGCGCCGCCGTCCCGCAGGAGCCTTGCATGGCCGTTGTCCTTACCACCGCCGCTCTGGCCAGAGTCCAGCACTACCTCGTCGAAGCCCCAGCGGCGCTGGGCCTGCGCTTCGGCGTAAGTAAAACCGGTTGTTCGGGCTGGCAGCACGTGGCCGACCTGGCCAAGGATCAGCGCGACGGCGACACGGTGTTCGAGCAGGACGGCGTGCGCATCTATGTCGACGCCATCAGCCTGCCGTTGGTGGATGGCACCCAAATCGACCTGGTCAAGCAGCGCCTGGGCGAGCAGTTCGTGTTCCGCAACCCCAACGCCAGTGCCGAGTGCGGCTGCGGCGAGAGCTTCACCACGGCGGATCAGGCCGGCTGAAAGTGGAAGGCGCCAAGCCAAGGTTTTATTGACCACTCGGAAAATTGTCCGTCGACGTTCAATGCGTTTACGGCCGTTTAGGGCGCTGTTGGGGTTTTCCGCGCGCGCGGCTCGGCGATCGACTTCCCTCGAGTTGAGCGCATCGTCGCAGTCAGGTGCCCCTTGATCGGCTCGATTCCTTGCGCATTGATTCTGGCTGGCCGCTACCTGCTCTAGTGCTGTGCTGCGATCGCACGCTCTTTGAGGCACCTGGAATGCGCTCCGCGGGCTGCTATCGGCTGGGCTGGCATGCGCGGCAAGCCACTTGCCTTCGCATAGCCGCCAAAATCGGCGCAAGAGGCCTTGCAGTTGTCGAGGTCACTCACGGTGAGGCGGTTGACGGGCGCAGCTTGGATTCGTTCCGGGTCCAGCGGGCAGTTGCAGGGGGGGCGCCGGGCCCCCGCGTGTACCGCCGGAACATAGGTTTTTCAGGACAGCCCGTCAGCGCGGCACCGATGGCAAGGGATAAAAGCAGGGACATCGGAGGGTCTAGACAGAACCCTCCCGCCGGGCTGCCATGGGGGGAGGGATCCTCGAGGGTCGGGCACAGCCGCGCGGCGGGCTGTCAAAGGTCACGGGGCCTGCAGCCGATGAGCCGCATTCCCGATCGCCTCCCGGTGGCCGCCTCGCGGTCTGGACTGCGTTACTCTCAGAACGGGGAGTTTTTAAGCCACGTCGTACTTTAACCGGGGAGTAACTATGAAACGCATCACCAAGCTTGCTGTCGCCGCGACTGCACTCTGCCTGGGCTTCACTGCCGTCGCGCAGTCGGTGCAGACACGAACGCCAAAAGGCGATCTGGTCTATCGGCTCGTCATGAAATGGGGCCCACATGTCAGTGAGGCCTATGGCACTGATCCACGCGCATGGGCCAAGCAGCTAGCACCCGCATTTGCGAATGCCGATATCTCGACCCTGGAGCGGTCGCTGTCCCAGCGGTCCTTCAAGGCCATGAACGATTCGCTGATTGGCATCAAGCCGACAGCGGCCCAGACCACCTCGCTGGCATCGCCGCTAACGGTGGGAGACCCCGACAAGGACCTGGTGTTCGTTCCCATCACCCCATGTCGCATCTTCGATACGCGCTTGGCGGGAGGCATCATAGCGGCTGGCACGACACGAGACATCGACGTCACGGTTATCAGCAACTACTCCGGACAGGGCGGTGATGCGAGCAACTGCAGCGGTGCCGGTGATGCTGGATCGTTTGCCGCGGTAGCGATCAACTTCACCAGCGTCGCCCCGGCGGCGACCGGCTATTTCACCGCCTTTCCGTTTGCCGCAACGCAACCACTAGCGGCTACGCAGGTATTCAATGCGGGCATGGTCCTGAGCAATCTTGCGGTGGTGCGACTCGACCAAAGTACCGCATCGGCCGAGATGAGCATCTTTTCCGAGAAAGCCCTGCACCTGGTCGGAGACATGGTCGGGTATTACACCGAGGCGACCAAGCCGGCAGCGGCCCTCGAATGCGTGGATACAGCGGAGTCAGTCGTAACTATCGCCGCTGGTGGGGTGGCCGATTTGGTCGCGCCTGCATGTGCCGCAGGCTACACCCAGACGACCACGAACTGCCGGGCGACCAGCTACGACGTGCCGTTCGTTTTGTTCAGAGGAGGCATGTGCTCGGCGAAGAACGCTACGGGGTCGGCGCATAATATTCATGCCTCAAGGACCTGTTGCCGGGTGCCAGCGCTGTAAAGGTATTGATGTAGTCAAGCCGCAGGTCAGCCTTCGGCTTCGAACGGAGTACAGGAACCGGAGGGCGCAAGCCCTCCGGTTTTTTATGCTTCGACGGGAAGCAAGCCGCCTTCGGTGGGTTGAAATGTCTTTTGGACCTTGCAACGTCGACCCTAGGGACCCATCGAAACGCCCGCAAGTTGGGCAGATGCCTCCGCCGCCCCGCAGGCCACCCCGGGCGAGGGCGCTCTTGGAGGGTGGATGAAGTACGCCTCTTCCAACGTGTAGCGAGGGGCGGTTTCCAAGGATTGCGCATGCGAGCAATGGCCTTTGAAACGCGCTAACGCGACCTCTTGAGATGGGCGACATGTAACGCAAGCCGGGCTTGGTGTTGGTGACATTGCGTGGCTTGGAACCAGATATTCCTGGGTAAAACTCCCCGCCACGAACAATCCCCTCTAGCAGGGATGTTAACCAGTTGGCCAGGCCCAGAATCTGAGACGCGGGTGCGTTAGCTAGCACCTTCTCCACGGTTGCCCCCTTTCGTTTCGGGGGCACCGCTAGGCCTTCGACGGCCGACACGCATACACAGGCTACGTGTAGGGTCCGACGCGACTGTGGCGACGCTTTTTCATTGCCAGCGCCGACTCGGCCTGACCTTCGGCACGTTAGCGGTGTTCGCGCCAGCCGCTAGACTTGGGGAAGTTGCCTGCCGGGGTCGTCCATGATGCGTTCGCTCTTGTTTGCTGTCGCGGTGGTCATGGTGTTTGTTGCCCAGTCAGCGCACGCGGAATCTCCCGACGCCCGCCTGCGGGCGTATTTCGCCGCTGAGTGGGAGCGCGGACTGCAGCAGAATCCGGAACTCGCTAGCTACAACGGCGACCCCCGCTTCAACGACCGTTGGACCGATCGCAGCCTCGCGGCCATGGCCAGGTTCGAAGCCGCCGACCGCGCCGCGCTCGCCCAGTTGCACGCGTTCGACCGCAAGGCGCTGTCGGCTGACTCGCAACTCGACTACGACACCTACGAATGGGACCTGAGCCGCGACGTCGAACGGCAGAAGTTCCGCGAGTACCTGCAGCCGCTCAGCCATCAGGGCGGAATCCAGACCGCGGACGGCATAGTCGAAGTGCTGCCGTTTGCGAGCAGCAAGGACTATCGCGACTGGCTGGCGCGGCTGGAGGCGTTACCCGCGGTGATCGAGCAGACGACCGAACTGATGCGCGAAGGCGTGAGGGCGGGGCAGCTGCCCCCGCGGGTGCTCATGCAGCGCGTACCGGCGCAGATTGCCGCGCAGATCGTCGACGATCCTACCCGCAGTGCGTTCTACCGGCCGTTTGCGAAATTCCCTGCCGCCGTGCCGCAGGCCGAACGCGCGGGATTGCAGGCTGCGGCGAAGCAGCTGATCGCCGACAAGATCGTTCCCGCCTATCGGGCCTTTGCTGTGTTTTTCAACGAAGGGTATTTGCCCAAGACCCGCGCCGGCATTGCGGTGGCCGATCTGCCGGACGGCAAGGCTTATTACGACTTCCTTGCGGGCTATTACACCACCACCGATCTAACGGCCGAACAGATTCACCAAGTGGGCCTCAAGGAAGTCGCGCGTTTGCGCGGTGAGATGGAGAAGGTCAAGGCGGAGGTCGGCTTCAAGGGGACGCTGCCAGAATTTTTCACCTATCTGCGCACCGACCCGAAGTTCTTCTATAAGAGCCCTGACGCGCTCCTGCAGGCGTACCGCGCGTTGTCCAAACGCATCGACCCGGAGTTGGTGAAAGCGTTCCACACCATTCCGCGCCAACCGTACGGCGTGCGCGCGATTCCCGACAACATCGCGCCCGACACCACCACTGCCTACTACCAGCCGGGCGCCGTCGACGGCAGCCGGGCGGGCTTCTATTACGTCAACCTGTTCAAGCCCGAGGTTCGGCCGACCTGGGAAATGATGCCGCTGTCGCTGCACGAAGCGGTGCCGGGTCACCATTTCCAGTTCGCACGCAGCCTTGAGTTGCCCGACCGACCAACGTTTCACCGCACCGCGTACTTCGTCGCCTACAGCGAGGGCTGGGCTCTGTACGCGGAGCAGCTCGGCTATGACATGGGCCTGTACGACGACCCTTACGATCGCTTTGGCCAACTCACATATGAGATGTGGCGCGCCATTCGCCTGGTGGTCGACACCGGCATGCACGCCAAGGATTGGTCCCGCGAGCGGGCGATCGCCTATTTCAAGGACAACGCGGCCAAGACCGAACAGGATATCGTCAACGAGGTCGACCGCTACATAGGCACCCCGGGACAGGCGCTGGCCTACAAGATCGGCCAACTCCGGATCTCGGCGCTGCGGGCCAAGGCTCAGGCCGCGTTAGGCGAGCGGTTCGATCTGCGCGGGTTCAATGACGCGGTGCTGGCAACCGGCTCGGTGCCGCTGCAGGCGTTGGAACGCCATGTCGATGCCTGGATCGCGGCGGAGAAGCTCAAGCCCGTCGCAGCGCGGTAGCGGGCCAGCCCCGCCAAGGCTGGGGGGATTTATTTGCGGCGCGCGCGAGGAGGCGCGCCTGTGCTGGACGCCCGGTCCCCGCCATTTGCCCCTAAGCCCTTGATCGGGCATACTTTCCGGCTCCCGACGGCGTTGCTACCTGCCGGGACCTTGCCCTACCGCGCCCATTCGGGTGGCGGGGGGCTGCCCCGACCCGCTGGTTTACCGCGGGCGATATCCACAAGGAACCACCCAATGCGTCATTACGAAGTCGTGTTCCTGGTCCATCCGGACCAGAGTGAGCAGGTGCCGGCCATGGTCGAGCGCTACAAGTCGTTGATCGAAGGCGGCGAAGGCAAGATCCACCGTCTCGAGGATTGGGGCCGCCGCCAGCTGGCGTACCCGATCGCGAACCTGGTCAAGGCCCACTACGTCCTGCTCAACATCGAGTGCAACCAGGCCGTGCTCAACGAGCTGGTCGACGGTTTCCGTTTCAACGACGCTGTGCTGCGTCACCTGGTCATGAAGCGCGATGCGGCCGACACCGAGCAGTCGCTGATCATGAAGTTCAAGGACGAGAAGGCCGACAAGCCCGAGCGCGGTGAACGCGGCGAGCGCCGCCGTCGTGACGAAGAGGGCGCCGCC
Source organism: Lysobacter sp. (assembly GCA_043738095.1). Taxonomy (GTDB): domain Bacteria; phylum Pseudomonadota; class Gammaproteobacteria; order Xanthomonadales; family Xanthomonadaceae; genus Lysobacter_K. Next base: position 6,037 of record JAYSZI010000106.1, on the reverse strand, counting down.
CCGAACGCCGACGACACTGCCACCGACGACGACAACGCCGAAGCCGCATAAGGAACGCCCCCATGTCCAAATTTTTCCGCCGCCGCAAGTTCTGCAAGTTCACCGCTGAGGGCGTCAAAGAGATCGATTACAAGGATCTCAACACCCTGCGCCAGAACCTCTCCGAGACCGGCAAGATCGTCCCCAGCCGCGTGACCGGCACCAAGGCGAAGTACCAGCGCCAGCTGGCGACGTGCATCAAGCGCGCGCGTTTCCTTGCCCTGATCCCGTACACCGACAACCACAGCTCGTAATTGGTAAAGGGGGCGTCGGCGCTTTGCCGCCGGCAAATGAGTAGAAGGGGGTTTGCGCCCTGCTTCATCGTTTGCAGTCCGCGGAGCGGGCGACTGTTCCCTTCATCATTCGCGTTCATTCGGACAGCCCTCAGTTGCGGCGCACCGCGTCGCTAACGAATACGGAGCAACACCATGCAACTGATCCTCCTGCAAAACGTGCAAAACCTCGGCAAGCTCGGCGACAAGGTCGACGTCAAGCCGGGCTACGGCCGCAACTTCCTGGTGCCGCATGGCAAGGCCGTGCCGGCCACCGCCACCAACCTGGCCGACTTCGAAGCCAAGCGTGCCGACTACGAAGCCAAGGCTACCGCGACTTTGGAAGGTGCTGAAGCCCGCAAGGCCGCACTCGACGGCGTCGAGGTGACGATCACCGCCAACGCCGCCGCCGAAGGCAAGTTGTACGGTTCGGTCAGCCCGCGCGACATCGCCGAGGCATTGACCAAGATCGGCCACAAGGTCGAGAAGTCGGAAGTGGTGCTGGGCGAAGGCCCGCTGCGCCGCACCGGCGAACACGAGGTGGTCGTGCACCTGCACGCCGACATCGAAGCCATCGTCAAGGTGATCGTGGTCGGCGAAGCCGCCTGATCCTTCTGTAAGTGGTTGTCATGCGAAGGGCGCCGAAAGGCGCCTTTCGTTTGTGTGACGCACGTAGCTCGCGAAGCAGCCCACCCCATGGTGATGTCGCAGCGGGCGAGACCCCGCCATGCGATGACATCGGCAGGGTTCGCCACGCCGCCGGCGTCGAAGGAGGTTATCCCGTCGATATCCCGCGGATATCCACAGACTTATCTGCAACGCCGCGGTGTTTCTGGCCCTTACGATGGCCGACCAGTTGCATCATCCCGGCCGCGCAGACGGACCACTCACGGAGTTAGTCACCGCAATGAATGCACGTTCGGGATTTCGCGGTGACAAGCGCTTCGAAACCCGCGCGGAGCAGCGCATCGACCAGCTGCGCGTGCCGCCGCAGTCGGTCGAAGCCGAACAGGCTGTGCTCGGTGGGCTGATGCTCGCCCCCGACGCTTACGACCGCATCGCCGACCAGGTCACCGAACACGACTTCTACCGACGCGACCACCAGCTGATCTATCGCGCGATCCGCGAACTGGCCGAAAAGAACAAACCGTTCGATGCCGTCACCTTGGGCGAGTGGTTCGAGTCGATGGGTCTGGCCGAAGAGGTCGCAGGTGGCGCGTACCTGATCGAGTTGGCCAGCACCACGCCATCGGCCGCGAACATCGTTGCTTACGCCGAAATCGTCCGCGACAAGGCGGTGCTGCGCAAACTGATCGAGGTCGGCACCGGCATCGTCAATGACGGCTTCCAACCTGACGGCCGCGACAGCAGCGAGATCCTGTCGGCCGCCGAACAGCAGGTGTTTGCGATTGCCGAAGCCGGCGCGCGCGGCCGCACCGACTTCACTCCGGTCAACAAGGCACTGTCGGAAGCGTTCGACGTGCTGCAGACGCGCTACGCCAACGGCGGCACCGTCACCGGCCTGCCGACCGGGTACACCGAATTCGACGAGATGACCGCCGGCCTGCAGCCGACCGACCTGATCATCGTTGCCGCGCGCCCGGCGATGGGCAAGACCACGCTCGCGCTGAATATGGCCGAGCACGCCGCGATCCGCACTAAGAAGGCGGTCGCGGTGTTCTCGATGGAAATGTCGGCCAGCCAGCTCGCGTTGCGCCTGATCTCGTCTAACGGGCGGGTCAATGCGCAGCGCCTGCGCAGTGGCCAGCTCGAGGACGAGGACTGGAGCCGCGTCACCAGCGCGATCCGCATGCTGCGCGACGCCAAGATCTTTATCGACGACACACCGGGATTGTCGCCTGATGTATTGCGCGCAAAGGCGCGTCGCCTCAAGCGCGAGCACGATCTGGGCCTGATCGTGATCGACTACCTGCAGTTGATGGCCGTGCCAGGGAACAGCGAGAACCGCGCCACCGAGATCTCGGAGATTTCGCGTTCGCTCAAGCACTTGGCCAAGGAACTCAACGTGCCCGTGATCGCACTGAGCCAGCTTAATCGCTCGCTCGAAAGCCGCGCCGACAAGCGCCCGGTGATGGCCGACCTGCGAGAATCCGGCGCAATCGAACAGGACGCCGACGTGATCGTGTTCATCTACCGAGACGACTACTAACAAGGAAAACTCGCCCGACAAGGGCCTGGCCGAAATCATCATCGGCAAACAGCGTAATGGCCCGACCGGCGCGCTCAAGCTCAAGTTCTTCGGCGAGTACACGCGCTTCGACAACCTTAGTTACGATTCGGTCGGCAGCTTCGAGTAACACCGTGGAGCGCGTGCGGGTCGATTCCAAGGCGTTGCGCAGCGTCGGTTACGACGTCGGTATGCGAGTGCTTGAGGTCGAGTTTGTTAGCGGCACGATCTATCGCTATCTCGATGTGCCTGACTACCTGCACTTAGGTCTGATGGCAGCGGATTCGCACGGCGCGTTCTATGCGGAGTTCATCCGCAACGCGGGTTTTGATTTCACGCAAATCGCGTGAACCGATTTTCCTAGGGTCGATATCAGCGCGCGGGTGGTGGGGGTAGACCGTAGAGACCTTCGGGTCTTTCGCTGTGCGTCCCCGATTACGGCGTGCGGTCTAGCCCGGGTGACGGCAGCACTGATGGCAGCAGACCGGGATCGCTTGCGCATGCAGAGGCCCGGGTTTTCTCTCCCGCCTACGGTTATCGGTGCCGCTTCTGGCGGGGCCAGCGGGCGAGGGGCGACGCCGCTCCTACTGCTCCTACTTCGCTATCCGGGCGCATCAACGTGGTAGAGCGCAGCATCGGGGGCCTGTTGCCGATCCCCATGACCAAGCCGCCGGCCCGCTAGAATTGCCGCATGGCCCGCCCAACCTCCGCCACCATCCATACCGACGCCCTGCGCCACAACCTCGGCCAGTTGCGCGCGCGCGCGCCCAATAGCCGGGTTATGGCGGTGGTCAAGGCCGACGGGTACGGCCACGGCCTCGAGCGCGTAGCGCGCGGGCTCGGCGGCGCCGATGCGTTCGGCGTGGCGGCGCTGTCGGATGCCGAACGCCTGCGCGCGGCCGGCTTGTCGCAGCCGATCGTGCTGCTCTCGGGGTTCAACGAGGCCGACGACCTGGCGCGATTGCGCGGCCTTGGCGTCGAGACCGTCGTCCACCACGTCAGCCAGATCGAGATGCTGGAGCAGTCCACCGGCGCGGAGCCGATCCGCTGCTGGCTGAAGGTCGACACCGGGATGCACCGTCTCGGTTTCGCCCCCGAAACGGTGGGCGACGCGTATGCGCGGCTGTCGGCGCTGGCGGGCGTGGCCGAAGGCATCGTGCTGATGAACCACTTCGCCAGTTCCGACGAGTTCGGCGACGCTCTGTCCGAGGGTAAGCCGACGCGCGAGCAGTTGCGTGTGTTCGCCGAGGCCACCGCCGGGTTGCCCGGCGCGCGCTCGCTGGCCAATTCGGCCGCAGTGCTCGGCTGGCCCGATGCGCACGCGCAATGGATCCGTCCGGGTGGGGCGCTGTACGGCATGTCGGTGGTCGATGGCACCTGCGGCGAGGACTTCGGCCTGCGTCCGGCGATGACCCTTGCTACCCGGCTGATCGCCGTCAACCACATCGCCAAGGGCGGGTGCATCGGGTATGCGGGCACGTGGGAGTGCCCGGAAGACATGCCGGTCGGCGTCGCCGCGATCGGGTACGGCGACGGCTACCCGCGCGCGGCACCGGCGGGCACTCCGGTGCTCGTCGACGGCCAGCTCACCCAGGTCATCGGCCGCGTCTCGATGGATCTGATGACGATCGATTTGCGCGGGATTGCCGATGCGCGCGTCGGCGCCGCAGTCACGTTATGGGGCCCTGACCTGCCGGTCGAACGCATCGCGGCCGCAGCCGGCACGATCGGTTACGAGCTGACGTGTTCGATCACCCGACGGGTACGCTTCGTCGAGAGTTGATGACGGACGGGTCAAGAGTGTTGGGCATACTGCGGACACCCCCGCCCAAGCCGATCCGATGCCTACCGCGCTCGTCTGGTTCCGCAACGATCTGAGACTTGACGACAACCCGGCGTTGCGCGCCGCGCTGGAGGGTGGCTACACGCCCATACCCATCTACCTGCACGCACCCAGAGAGGCGGGCGAGTGGCGGCCAGGTAAGGCGTCCAACGCGTGGCGCCAACATTCGCTGGCCGCGCTGGACGCCGAGCTTCACGTTCGCGGTTCGCGCCTGCGTTTTTTTCTCGGCCCGAGTTTGCCCACCCTGCAGACGCTGGTTGCCGCCACCGGCGCCGAAGCGGTGTTCTGGAACCGTCGCTACGAGCCCGCGTCCGAGCAACGCGACGCACGCATTAAACGCCGACTGCGGGGCCAGGGCGTTCGCGTGGAAAGTTTCAATGGCAGCCTGCTGTTCGAACCGTGGACACTGCAGACCAAGGCGGGGACGCCCTTCAAGGTGTTCACGCCGTTCTGGCGTGCCGCACTGGCCGACTGGCGCCTGGCCAGCCACTGGGACGCACCACGCTCGCTACCTGCGTTTGACGAGGGCCCAGACGGCGTGCCGCTGGCCGCGCTCAGGCTCGCTCCGGCGCGGCGATGGGATTCGGGTTTCTGGGAGCACTGGCAACCGGGCGAGACCGGCGCGCGAGGCGCGCTGGAGGTGTTCCTTGACGGCGCATTGCGCGGTTACCAGCAACATCGAGACCGCCCGGATCGCGTCGGCACGTCGCGCCTGTCGCCGCACCTGCATTTCGGTGAGATCTCGCCCTGGCGCATCGCGCGGGCGCTGGAGTCGCAGCGCGGCGTGGCCAATGGCAACGACATCGATACCGCGATCAAGGAGCTCGGCTGGCGCGAGTTTGCCTACCATTTGCTGCACCACTTCCCGCACACGCCGGATCTCAACTTCAGCCCTCGCTTCAACGATTTCGATTGGGCGCCGGTGCAGCCGCGTTCGCTGCGGGCTTGGCAGACGGGTCGCACCGGCATACCGATCGTGGACGCCGGCATGCGTGAGCTGTGGGCCACCGGCTGGATGCACAACCGCGTGCGCATGATCGTCGGCAGCTACCTGACCAAACACCTGCGCTACCACTGGCGGCACGGCGCGCACTGGTTCTGGGACACGCTGGTGGACGCCGACCTCGCCAGCAACACGATGGGCTGGCAATGGGTGGCCGGTACCGGCGCCGATGCCGCGCCGTACTTCCGGGTGTTCAATCCGGTGACGCAGGCTTCGAGGTTCGATCCCGACGGCCGTTACATCGCCCGCTGGGTGCCGGAATTGGCGGCGCTGCCGGTACCACTGCGCTTCGCCCCGTGGTGCGACCAGCAGGCCCTGCGACGTGTCGCCCCGGATTACCCGCCACAGCCGCTGGTCGACCTGGCCGCCGGCCGCGATGCCGCGCTCGCCGCGTACAGGCAGCAACGCGGCTGAGTCGCGTTGACGCCGCTCGCGGCCGCGTGATTCACTCGGCGCCAGCCCCGGAGGGTGGCATGGCCACTGCAAGATCGCGCCAACCTGCACGCCGCGAGCCGATGTCGCGCGTCGACACCGCCTGGTTGTGCATGGAGCGGCCGACCAACCCGATGATGATCACCGGGGTGTTGATGTTCGCCGAGTCGATGTCGCTCGACGGCCTCAAGCGCGTGATCAAGCAGCGCTTCCTCGCCTACACGCGCTTCAGCCAGAGGGCGGTCGAGACCGCGACCGGC
>JAYSZI010000105.1:0-49710 GCA_043738095.1 Lysobacter sp. | reverse complement strand
ACGCGTCTGGCCATCGAGCGCCTCGACCGCGTTCGGCCGCAGCCCCTGCTCCTTTGAGTCGGCGATGAAGTACTGGAGCGTGCGCGCGGGCCAGCGGTTGTCGTCGATCGATAGCGCCTTGTAGACGCGCTTGATCAGGCCGAGCTGGTCTTGCGTGTCCATGATCTGGAAGCCCTGCGGCAGGCCTGCTTCGCGGTGATGGATGCGCAGGAACCGGTTGCAGAGGCCGTGGAACGTGCCGATCCACATGGCCCGCGTGTTGACGGGAAGCATCGCCGAAAGCCGCGTCTGCATCTCGCGCGCGGCCTTGTTGGTGAACGTGATCGCGGCGATGCGCTTGGCCGGCATCCGCCCGGTCGAGATCAGGTACGCGATCTTCTCCACGATCACGCGCGTCTTGCCACTGCCCGCGCCGGCAAGCACGAGCAGAGGGCCGTCGCAATGAAGCACCGCGGCGCGTTGGGGAGGGTTGAGGCCGTGCATGGCTGGTCGCTGTCGGCGGCCTGCCAGTTTACTGGCTGGACTAGAGCAGGAAGTGCGCTCGTGTCAGCCCTGCTTCCGGTCCAGGGGAGCTCTTCATCTACGCTTGCAACGGTTTCATGGATGGAATATAGGTCACCGACAGGCGGGCCATATCAACACAGCTGAAGGAGAGTCGGGCATGGCACAAGGACAGGGAATTTTCCCCGGGATTGTTACCGGATTGCTTCTTCTGGTTGCCACGGATGCCAGCGCAGGTGAGCGCCTCACGCTTACCGATGCCAGCTTCCTTGAGGTCGATTCGGGGATCAAGTCCGCCCAAGGTCGCCCCAACGAGCAGTCGCGGCTCGCCGGCCACAAGGCCTACCTTCGCCGGGACTATGGCGCAGCTATCTCGCACTTCGAGCGTGGGGCCTTCTACGCCGACAAGTTTTCCCAGCACAGCCTCAGCCTGATGTACTGGCATGGCGTGGGCGTGGCGCCTGATCCGGTGCAGGCCTACATCTGGGCCGATCTGGCGGCCGAGCGCGGCAGCAAGTCATTGCTGCTGATCCGGGAACGAATGTGGGCGGATCTGGGGCCGGCCCAACGGGAGCAGGCCAAGGCGAAGGGCCTGGACTTTTACGCCCGATATGGCGACGACGTCGCCCAACCGCGCGCAGAAGGCGCGATGCGCCGGTTCGCGGACGACATGACCGGAAGCCGCGTGCGCTTTGACGGCCACCTCCTGGACATCGTGGGCGCGCCGATGGGCGGCACCTATGCCCCCCAGATGGGCAGCATGGCATCTACGTACCAGAACTCCCCGGCAGCGAGCAAGGAACAGCTGTACGGCGGCGACCGCCGCGACATGGTCGCCTACTGGACAGGGCAGACCCGTTTGCTGGACGGCAAGGTCAACGTCGGGCAGCTGACGCCTGTGCGTCCCTAGGAGTTTCTGCCTCTGCCTGGGCCTCGCTGCCCGCCAACCCAAGCCACGCCGCGGGGCGTTGATTACACGCCCGTGGCGACTACGCTGTTTGATGAGCGCCGCTAAACTGCGCCCATGGCCAAGCTCTATTTCTATTATTCGGCGATGAACGCCGGCAAGACCACGACCCTGCTGCAGTCGGCGCATAACTACCGCGAGCGCGGCATGCGGGTGCTGATCCTGACCCCGCGGCTCGACTTCCGCGACGGCAGCGGCACGGTTGCTTCGCGCATCGGGCTGAGCGCCGAGGGAGTCGCGTTCGACAGTGACCAGGAGCTGGACACGCTGCTGCGCGCCGATATCGCCGCGAACGGGCCGCTGCATTGCGTGCTGGTCGACGAGGCGCAGTTCCTGCGCCGGCCGCAGGTGTGGCAATTGAGCGAGGTGGTGGATGTGCTGCGTATCCCGGTGCTGTGTTACGGGCTGCGCACGGATTTCCGCGGCGAATTGTTCGAGGGCAGCCAGTACCTGCTGGCATGGGCCGATGAACTGACCGAGATCAAGACCATCTGCCACAGCGGCAAGAAGGCGACGATGACGGTGCGGGTCGACGCGCAGGGGCACGCCGTGCAGGACGGGCCGCAGGTCGAGATCGGCGGCAACGAGCGCTATCTGTCGGTGTCGCGCGCCGAGTACAAGAAGGTGATGCGTGGCGAGGGCGTCGTGGCTCCACTGCAGCAGCCATTGCCTCTGTAACCTCTACCGTCGGCGGTGCCAGACGGGCGTAATGCTCCGGCGTGCTCCGGCGTGCTCCGGCGTGTCCCGGTGCTCGGGCCCGGTGATGTCCCAGCGGAGCGAGGCGCTACAGCGCGCCTGCTCAATCCCTGCTCTAGGGCGCGGGGCGCGATGTTGAGCGGATTTCAGCTTTGCAGCGGAAGAGGTAGCTGAGGAAACGCGGCGCGAAAGGTACTCGCGGCGTCAGCCGCACGCTGCGCGGATCGCGGTCACTTCACGCGTTAGCACGCTGCCATCGGGCTGCGCGGCCTGCAGCGCGATGAGCACGGTGTCGAGCGAACGTAGAGCGATATCGCGTTGCGGTCCCTCGCAGCGCACCTGCGCGGCCGCGGCGCGCGCACGCCACGCCACCGCACGCAGTTCGGCATCGCTGCCAACGGGTAGCGCCGCCAAAGCATCCAGCCGCGCCAGAGCAGCGCCGTCGCCGGCGCGCGCCTGATCCCGGGCCAGCGCCAGTTCGGCCAAGCGCGACTGCCAATGCCACCGGCCGTAGGCGCGGCGCGTGCGTTGCACCGCGGTCGCGAAATACTGGCGCGCGGCTTCAGGCTGACCGAGCGCGGTCGCAGCCTCGCCGAGCAAGCGTCCGCCGTCGTCGATCGCAGCGTTCGGCGGCCCCGTGCGCGGCGCCAGCGCTTTGTATGCCTGTTCGAGCAGCGGCACGGCCTCGGCGGCGGCGCCGCTGCCGAGCAGCACGTTGGCCAACGCTAGTTGGCTCTCGCTGATCTGCATCGGGTCGCCCCCACGACGGCTCACCGCGAGCGCCGCGCGCAGGAACCGCAGGGCGGCCGGGACGTTGCCACGCTCCCAGGCGACCCGGCCCAAAGCGGCGTGGCTCTCGCGGAGATCGGCATGGTCCGGGCCCAGCCGCGACACCAGTCCGCTGTGGCGCTCCAGCAATTCCTGCTCGGCTAGGGCATAGCGTCCTTGCTCGATCAAGACCGAGGCCAGCTCGCCGCGCACCGCGAGCGTGGTCGGATGCTGCGGGCCGCTGGCCTCGAGCGCGATCAAAAGCGCGTCGCGCAGTTCGCGAGCGGCGACGCTGTGGCGGCCGCGCGAGCGATGCAGCGCGGCGAGATTGCGGCCGATTTCGACCAACAGTGGATGGCGGTCTCCTGCATCGCGTCGCAGTCGCAAGCGTGCGTCGTCGTAGCCGGCGAGAGCCTCCCGCAGCTCCCCTGCGTCGGCATGCAGGCCGGCCAGATCGAGCCGGCTCTCGATCTCGGCGATTTCGATCCCGACAGCGCTGCGTCGCAGCCCCAACGCGCGCTCAAACAACAGCCGCGCGCTCTGGCGCTCGCCGATGGCGCGGCGACAGCGGCCCAGTTGCGAATAGAAACCCGCGGCCTGCATCGGCAGCTGGGCCTGATCGCGGCGGGCGTTGTCGAGCATGGGCTGCATCAGTTCGATGCACGCCCGGGGCTCGCCGAGCCGCTGTAGAACATCGCCGCGTTGGGTCAGTGATTCGAGCTGCAGGCTGCTTGGAATGCCGGGAGTGATCGCGATGATCGCAGCCTGCCGGTCGAGCAGCATCGCTGCCTCGCGGTAGTCCCCGAGCCCGCTGCGCAGGCGCGCAACCACGCCCAGCAGTTCGGCGCGCGCCCGCGGTTGCCGCACCAGTTCCCGACTGCCACGTTCGACCGCCACATCGAGCAAGCCGCGCAGATCCAGGGTGCTGCCATCGGACGCGTTTCCGGCGTTATCGAACAGCCCGACCATGAAATCCTGCATCGCCTGCGCGCGGCTGGCCTCGGCCAACGCCTGGCGCGCCTGCCAGGCCACGATCGCCAACGCCAGGCTCACCACGGTCGCGATCAGTAGGCCGATGGCCAGCGACCAACGGTGGCGGCTCAGGTATTTGCGCGCGCGGTACCCGACGCTCTGCGGCCGCGCCTGCACCGGCCGGCCGGCCTCGAAACGTTGCAGGTCGAGGGCGAGCGCCTCCACCGACGGGTAGCGCTGCTCGGGGCGCTTGGACAGCGTCTTCAGCACGATGTTGTCGAGGTCGCCCGCCAGTTGCCGCGCATGGCGTCGCAACGCGTGCACGTCGGGCACATCGGCATCGGCATCGGCATAAATCTGGTCGTGATGGTGACCCGGGGCGTGCAGCTGCTCGCGCTCACGCCCGCCATTCGCGACGACGGCCTCAGCGCGGCGCAGCACGCTGTGCGACGGACGCAATGGGTCCACCGCCAGGATCGCCTCTTCCCACGCCGCATCACTGTCGCGCTTGAGACGATAGGGCTTGGTGTCGGTCAGCAACTCGTACAACACCACGCCGAGCGCATACACGTCGGTCATGGTGGTGACGGGTTCGCCGCGGATCTGCTCGGGCGCGGCGTAGTGCAGCGTGAACGCACGCACCCCGGTACGCGTCTGGTCGATGATTGGGACGTGGGTGTCGAGCAACTTGGCAATGCCAAAATCGAGCAAACGCACCTCGCCGGCGGGCGTCACGAGGATGTTCGAGGGCTTGAGATCGCGATGCACGATGAGGTTGGCGTGGGCGTGGCTGACTGCGCCGCAGATCTGCCCGAACATCCGCAGTCGCGCCTCCAGCGGCGTGCGGTGGTGGTGGCAGTAGTCGGTGATCGGCTCGCCCTCCACATACTCGAGCGCGAGGTACGGCAAACCATCGCCACTGATGCCGGCGTCGAGCAGGCGCGCGATGTGCGGGTGCGCCAAGCGCGCGAGGATCTGACGCTCGCGGGTGAAGCGCAGGCGCAGGTTGGGATCGGCCAGCCCCGGTCGCAGCAGCTTCAAGGCGACGCGGCGTTGATACAGACCATCCGCCCGCGCGGCCAGCCACACCTGTCCCATCCCGCCTTCGCCCAGTTGATGCTCAAGCCGGTACGGGCCGACTTCGCTGCCGGCGCGCAGGCCGGCCGTCGGGGGCATCACCGGTTCGGACAGGAAATCGCCGTGGCTGTCCTCCAGCGCGATCAGCGCGGCAAGTTCATCGGCCAGTTCGTCGTCTTCGGCGCGCAGTTGTGCAAGCCGCTGCGCGCGCTCGTCAGTTTCGAGCTCAAACAACGCATCGAGCAGCGGGGACAGCCGTTGCCAGCGCGCGGCGTCCACGACGCCGGCTCAGTGCACGCGACGGGCGTTGCGGCGCGGCAGCGTCGGGAAGACTGGCGCGCGATCCAAGCCACCAAGGACAAGCAGTGGTAGCGCTCGCGTCGGCATGGCTAACCGTTCAGCGATGCCAGAAGGAACAGCCGGGCCTTCTGCCAATCGCGACGGATGCTGCGTTCGGAGCGCTGCAGCAGCGCGGAGATCTCCAGTTCGGACAGTCCGCCGAAATAGCGCAGCTCGACCACGTGCGCCAGGCGCTGGTCGACCTCGGCGAGTTTGTTCAGGGCGGTGTCCAGGCCGAGCATCTCTTCGTCCAGACGCAGGCCGCCCTCGAGATCTTCCGGCAGGTCGGTGACGCGATGCAGATCGCCGCCGCGCTTCTGTGCAAGGCGTTGCCGGGCGTAGTCGACCACCACGCTGCGCATCGCCGAGGCGGCATAGGCAAAGAAGTGCGCGCGGTCGTCGAACTGCGCCTCACGACGGCCGATCAGCTTGAGATAGGCCTCGTGCACGAGCGCGGTCGCGTCCAACGTTTGGCCGTGTTGGCCCGCCAATTGGCGCCGCGCCATGGTGTGCAGTTCTTGGTACAGCGTGGCGAGCACCCGGTCGAGGGCACTACGGTCGCCGCCACGTGCCGCATCCAGCAGCAGGGTGATATCAGCGGTATCGGTCATCCAACCCCCCCGGAAGCACGTGCTCGGGACTATAACCCTCGTTCCCGTTCCACGGCAGTGGGGTCTGGCGCACGGGCGTGGCACTCAATCGCGGGGGAGCCCGGGCGTCATGGCCATCGCCTCACACCGCCTCCGGGCGGTTCAGCGCTGGCAGTGCCCGCACCAGACCGACGTCCGCTGGCCAATCAGCGCTTGTTTCAGTGCGCGACCGCACCGCCGGCAGGCCTCCCCGCCGCGGCCATAAGCCGACAACTCCAGCTCGAAATAGCCCGGCGCACCGTCGGGACTGATGAAATCGCGCAAGGTGGTGCCGCCGCGGGTGATCGCGTGGGCAAGGATCGCCTTCACCGCTTCGGCCAACCGTCGATAGCGATCGCGCGAGACCTTCCCGGCCGCGCGCAAGGGCGAAATGCCGACGGCGAACAGCGCCTCGGCGACGTAGATATTGCCCACCCCGACCACCACTTTTTGATCCATCAGGAAGCTCTTGACCGAGGCGCTGCGGCCGCGACTCAGCGCGAACAGGTGGTCGCCATCGAACGCGTCCGACAGCGGCTCCGGTCCGAGCGCGGCGAGCAGTGGGTGCACTTGCCCGGGCGCCTGCCACAGCAGGCAACCGAAGCGCCGCGGATCGTTGAAGCGCAGCACCCAGGTCGAATCCAGCACCAGATCGACATGGTCGTGGGCGCGCACGGGCGTATCGCCCGGCAGCACCCGCAGACTGCCGGACATGCCCAGGTGCAGCAGCGCGCTGCCGGCGACGGTGTCGAGCAGCAGGTACTTGGCGCGGCGGCGCACGGTGTCAATACGTTGGCCGGGCAGCAGTTCATGGATTTCGGCGGGGATGGGCCAGCGCAGGTCTGGCCGGCGCAGGGTGGCGGACAGCACCCGACGACCCAGCAGGTGAGGCGCCAGCCCGGCGCGGGTGGTCTCGACTTCGGGCAATTCCGGCATCGCGCCAGCGTACTACCCCGGGCGAGGAGGGGGCCACGGTGCAATGAGCCCGAACCAAAGGGTGGGAGCAAGGCGACGCAGTGAACAGACGCGCTGACGGTCTGATGGACACGGCGTGGCGTGGCGGCGCATGGAGTTGGACACCGCATTGCGGCTCAGGCTGGCGCCGCGGGCACCTGCGTTTGGGCGTCCACTACGGGGCAAGGCGCCACGGCGCACGCGTGCAACGCGGCGCAGCGCCAACGGCGGACTGGCAGGGAAGGGGACCGGGCGGATCCTCTAGTTACGCTGCAGCAGCGACGAGCTGTCTGTGCGATGCCTGGGATGCGTGGGCACGTTGGAAGCAGCGCTCGCAGGCAACCATAAAGTCAACGATGGGCAGCTCCACCACTGCCGCGGCGCGGCCGCGCTCGCCGGCGGGGGCCAAATGCTGAACCGGACCCCTCGTCTTGCGTGCGCCCTGAACGACCCCATCACAGTTCCCGGCCATACCCCAGCACACGGCCGGCGCACGCTGGCATCATCCCGTCCTAGGGCCGCACGTCTGGTGGCCACACGTTTTCCGGAGTCCGTAATGCCCGCTTCTTTGCTCGACTTCCTCGCCGGTGGCCTGGCCCAGGCCGGTTTCGGCTCGCTCGCCATCTACTTTCTAGCGGCGACACAACTGACCATCTTGTCAGTGACGTTGTATCTGCACCGATCGATGGCGCACCGCGCGGTGGATTTTCATCCCGCCCTGGCGCACGTGTTCCGGTTCTGGACGTGGCTGACCACCTCAATGATCACCAGGGAGTGGGCCGCGATCCACCGCAAGCATCACGCCAAGTGCGAGACCGAGGAAGACCCGCACAGCCCGCAGATCAAGGGCATCAAGACGGTGTTCTGGCGCGGCGTCGAGCTGTATCGCGAGGCGCGCGCCGACCGCGCTTCGATCGAGAAATACGGCAAGGGCTGCCCCGACGACTGGATCGAGCGGCACCTGTACACCCCGCACGCGACCAAAGGCCCGACCTTGCTGTTGTTTTTGAGCTTCGCGCTGTTCGGCTTTGCCGGCATTGCGATCTGGGCCTTGCAGATGGCCTGGATCCCGTTCTGGGCGGCCGGCGTCGTCAATGGGTTGGGTCATTGGTGGGGATACCGCAATTTCGAGACCGCCGACACCGCGACCAACCTGACCCCGTGGGGCGTCTGGATCGGCGGCGAGGAGTTGCACAACAACCACCACGCGTTCCCGAGTTCGGCGAAGTTCGCGTTGCGCAAATGGGAGTTCGATATCGGCTGGAGCGTCATCAAGCTGTTGCAGCCGCTTGGTCTGGCCAAGGTGCTGCGCGTGGCGCCTTCGCTGGACGTGCGCCCGAACATCGCCATGCCCGACGCGGAGACGCTCAAGGCGTTGCTCGCGATCCGGTTCCAAGCGATGACCGACTACTACCGCAGCGTCACCCTGCCCGCGCTGCGCGAAGAGGCCGCGCAAGCTGGCGCACGCGCGTGCGCGTTGTTGCCGCGCAAGCTGCGCAAGGGCCTCGCCGATGGCGGTCGCTGGCTTGATGGTGAGGCGCAATTACGCCTGCAGACCTGGATCGCCGAGCGTCCGCGCATGGCCACGCTGGCCGATTACCGCCAGCGCTTGGCTGAGGTGTTGGACGAGCGCTCGCACGATGCCCAAGCCACACTGCTGCGCCTGCACGCGTGGTGCGCCGACGCCGAGGCCAGCGGCATCCAGGCACTGCAGCAGTTCTCAGCGCGCATGAAGGGCTATGCGCTGGCGCCGGCGCGGGGCTGACCGCGAAAATCCACGAGACACCCAGGCACGGGCCCCGCTCGGCTGCTCCTCGGACGCAGCGGAGCGGTGTCCTAAGCAACGACGACGACTCCGGAGATCCAAGCGATGCGCATGCTCTCGATCGTGATCGCCATTTTAGGGCTGCCGTTACTGGCCCACGCGCAGATGCGCGCGAGCAGCGATTATCTGCAGCGCATGGACAGCAGTCGCGATGGCCGGGTTTCGTTGGCCGAGTACCAAGCGTGGATGGGCTACGCGTTCGAGCGCATGGACCGCAACCGCGATGGCATGTTGACCGCCACCGAATTGCCCGGCGGCCGCGGTAAACCGGTCAGCCTGAGCGCACACCGCGAGTCGCTCGCGGCCGCATTCCGCCGACAGGATCGCAGCCGCGATGGCGTGCTCGATGCGCGCGAGCTGGCGGCGCCGCCGCAGTAATGCTGGCACGGCCTGCGGGTGGGTATGAGGCGTGGTGACCCACTGTCCTTCCCAGCGGCGACGCCGGCGCACGAACCCACGGTCCTGCCGGCACGGCCCAAATTCCCGTCCCGGCGTGGATGCCACGTCGTGCATCCATTGACGAACGCGCCGAGAGTCAACGTAGCGGCCACTGCGGCCGACGAGCAAGATTTACTCCAGGCACCCACCACGCCCTAGACGCGCGAGCCGGGGATGTGGCTGTTGTTCTACTCCCGCAGCCGCGGCACGCCGTGTTCGTCGCGTTCTTCGATTGCCGCTTGATCGTGGATCTTCTGCCGCAGGTCACGGCCCGGCAGGTCAGTGATCGCGTCGCCGCGCGTGGCGCGCAGGGCATTGGCGTAGCTCAGGCGCGCGCGCGTCTCGTCGCCGGCCTGGGCGAAGCCGTGGCCGAGCTCCTCCCAGGCATCGCCGCCGGCGCCTTGGGCGAGTGCGCGGTGCAGGTAGGCCTCCGATTGTGGCCATTGGCCCTGCGCCTGGCTGAGGCGGGCAAGTGCGAGCAGCACCCCGGGGCTAGCGGGATGGGCCTGCAGCCAGCGTTCGGCGTTGGCGCGGCGCGCGTCGAGGCGACCGATCGGCAGGCGGCCATAGAGCGCCGCCAGCGATTCGTCCCAGCGCGTGTCCAGGGCCTGCTCCAGGCTTTTGCCGGCAGCTTCATCCCAGCGCAGCGCGGCGGCGCGTTGGGCGTAAGCCGCGACAGCGGCGGGGTCGCTCCTGAGTGGTGTGGGTAGCGCCTCCCAGCGGTCGGCGAGGACGTTGGCGTCGCCGGCTTCGCGCAGTGCGGCTTCGGCCCATTGCGCTTCCAGCAACGTTAGGCGGTCGGCTGGTAGTGCCTGCTGCTGGCGCAATGGGCCGATCAGCCCGTAGGCCTCGCCTGGCCGACCGAGCGCGGCCAGCGCTTGCGCGCGTAACGCCAGGCCACGCGGCGGCAGGGGTTGGGCATTGGCGTCGTCGAGCGCGGCCAACGCTTCGGGGGCGTTGCCGTCGGCGAGTGCGATTTCCGCCAGCGCGACCGCGCGCGCCGCCGGGTGCGGCGTGGCCAGGGCGTCCAAATGCTGGGTGGCCGCGGCGGAATCGCCGCGGGCGGCGGCGGCGCGTGCAGCGCCGATGCGCGCGGTAGCGGCGACGTCGTCGTGTTCGGCCGCCAGCGCCAAAGATTTTTCCGCGCGGGTCCAATGCCCCTGATGCAACGCGTCGAGACCGTCGGTCAGGCGCGCACGCGTGGCTTTGTCGCGGTGGCGGCGCAGCAGAACAAATGGCGCGGTCAGCACTTTCCACAGCAACCACGCCGCGACCAGCGCCGCCAGACCGATCAGCACCGCGATGGCGAGCGTGGTGCTGTAGTCGTTGCCGCGGTAGCGCACCAGCACGTAGCCCGGGTCTTGCACCAGCAGTTGCGCGACAAGCGCGCCCACCAGCGCCAGCACGATCCAGAACAACAGGTTGCGAAAGAGGTTCATGGCAACTCCAAGTTAGCGTTGACCGGTGCGCAAACTTGCACGGTTTACGTTTGTCCGGGCCAGCTATCACCCGCCGCAGGTGCCGCGGCCGCCACTCGTAGATCATCACCGAGTGACTGCGCTCCGCCGCGTGGCGACAACGGGGACGTCCCTAAGGCGACGCGCGCATTTGCCGCAGCTGCACCAGTGTCGTGCCCATAGTCGGGAGCGAAAGTGAAAGTGGCAGCGCGGCTAGTGCATCCAGGTGCCCTTGCTGGCGCTGCAATGCGCGCGATGGCGGCCACAGTCGCGCGAGCCAGGTCTTGGCGCGCGCGATGGCGGCGCGGTAGCCGGCGCCATCGCGTCGTTCGGCAGCCGCCCGCGCCAACGACAGCTCCAGTTGCAACCCGGCCTGGGCGGCGGCGCGATCGGACGGCTGCACCGCGACGTGGCGACCGCTGGGCTGCACCGCGACCACACCGGCAAACGCACGGCGCCACCACGGCACGTGCTGGCCGTCGGTGGCAGACGGGCGCGGCGGCGCGGCCAGCAGGGCATTGGCGAACGTGTCCAGTCGGGCCATCGCCTGCACCCGAGGCTCGCTGCCCACCGCATCCAGCGCCGCGCGCTCCTGCTGCAGCGTCTGGCGCAGGCTCAGGTAGGCCGGATCATCGACGCCATCGAGCACACCCGCCGCGAGCGCATAGGCGCGCCGCGCGCCGTCGAGATCCCCGGCGATTTGCAAGCGACGATCGGCCATCGCCAGCAACAGTTCGGCTTCGTCCAGGCGCAGCGCCTGCGCGCCATGGCGGTCGGGGTCGGCGAGTTTGGCCACGCTCTCCTCGAGCAACGCCGCGCGCTGGCCGATGCCGAGTAGTTCATCGCGCAACAGGCGGTTGGTCGCATCGGCTTGCTGCAGGCGCTGGGTCTGGGCACGTTGATCGCGGCGCAGGGCGTCGAAGCGGTCCTCGATGGCTTGCAGACGCTGCCCCGCGTCCGCCGCCGCCGCCAGCTCACGGGCAACGCTGGCCTGCCGCTCGCGCCAGCCGTAAGCGCCCACCGCAACCAGCGCGAGCACCAGCAGCAACCACGGCCAGACGCCGGTGCGACGGAACGAAGTGGGTGGGGGGGTGGCGGACACGGCTGAACAGGGCAGCGAAAGGTGCCGCCATGCTACCGGATGGGTCCCGGAAACGCCGGGTCGATCGCGGCCAGCACCTCGCGAGGGCGGGGGCCGCAGGCGATCAGGATGTCGCGTTTGAAGCCCTGTGCCAGTGCGTGATCGGCCAGGCGCTGGCTGGACGCCACCACCGTCACCTCGTGCAACGCCGCGAGCGCGTCGGCCGGCAGCACCTCCAGCAACCTGCGCAACGCCTCGGCGCTGGACAGCGCAAGCACCGCAGGCGCGGTCAGCGCCCGCAGTGTTGCCACGGCATGCGCATGCAGCGCGGCCGGCACGCGCTCATAGATGTCGGCGCGCAACACGCGCGCGCCACGCGCCTGCAACGCTGGGACGAGCACGCCACGGCCCCCCGGCGCGGTGAGCAGACCGATCGTGGTGTCGCCGAGGGTTTGCAGGCCCGGCAACGCCAGCAGACCTTCGCTGTCCATGCGCGTCGGCACAAACACCTCATGGATGCCGGCGCGGCGTAGCGCCGCGGCACTGCCGGCGCCCACCGCGAACCAGGCCTGATTGGCGCGCCGGTGCAACGGTTGCAGCCGCGCCGCCGCGCGCACCGCCGCGGGGCTGGTGACCACCACCCTCGGCGCGGCGAGTGCGAGGTGAAGTGCGTCCCGGGTGGCTGCATCGTCGCGATCGCGCAACGCCCATGGCGACAATGCAATGAGGCCCGCGCCGCGCCGCGCCGCCGCGCGGCGCAAGGCCGCATGTTCACCGCGCGGCCGCAGCGAGATCACGTACCATGCCGGCGCCTTGGCGGGTGCCCCGGCAACGGGCTCGGACGGAGTGCGGACAGGCATCGCCGCAGCTTGGCACAGGCGCAGCTTCTTACGGCTGCCGCGCCGCCCACATCTCCACTACGCGCCGGAACCCAATGAACCACGACGACGCCCTCCATCGCCTCCTCGCCCATTACCAGGCGATGCCGCCGGTTGCGGTGATGCAGCTCAGCATTGGCGGTTACGACGGCCAGCGCCTGCAGTTGCACGCGCCGCTCGCCGCTCACGTCAACGACAAAGGCTGCGCGTTCGGCGGCAGCCTTGCCTCGATGATGACCCTGGCCTCGTGGGGGCTGGTCTCGCTGTACGTGGAGGCGGCCGGGCTGCGCGCCGACGTATTCGTCGCCGACAGCCAGGTGCGGTATCTGGCGCCGCTGTTCGCCGACCTCGACGTCGAGGCGGAGCTTGCGCCGGAGTCGGACTGGGCCACGTTCATCGCCACCCTGCGCCAGCGCGGTCGAGCGCGCGCCGGCGTGGTCGCCCGCGCGCCGTTGCACGCGGGTGGCAACGCGACCGAGTTCACTGCGCGCTACGTCGCCATCGCAAAACCGTGACCGCGCCGGCTAGGATGCGGTTTGTCGTCTGCGGAGTCGTGCCATGCGTCTGCTGAAGATCGGAGTTGTCGCGATGCTGTTGCTTGGCGTCCTGTCGTTGGCAGGTTGCGCCACCAACGGCACCCAGGTCAGCGCGCTCGAGCGCGCGCAGTACGCGTGGTCGGCCGCGATCCGCTGGGGGGATTTCGACGGCGCGGTCAATCTGATGGACCCCAAACTGCGTGCGACCGACCCACCCACCGCGATCGAACTGGAGCGCTACAAGCAGGTGCAGGTGTCCGGGTACCGCGATTTGGGCGCTACCAGCGATCCCAAGCTCGGCACCGCGGTGCGCGATATCGAGATCGGCGTGATCAACCGCCATACCCAGACGGAGCGGAGCGTGCGCTACCGTGAGCAATGGCGCTGGGACGCCGAGGCCAAGACCTGGTGGCTGGTGAGCGGCCTGCCGGACTTGTGGGCGGGGCAGTAGCTGCAGAACCCTCGGGGCGGGATGGTCTGGCCGGAGGCGCGTAAATCGCTGGCTTTTGCGCCAGCGCAGGTGCTGGGTGACAATCGCGCCCCCTGGTTTTCACCAGTTATCCCGTCGTGACCTTAGTGACCTTTGAAGAATTGCTGGCTTTTGCCGGCCGCCACGTTTACCTGGCCATGGCGCTCGCCGGCCTGACCGCCGCCCTGGTGTACACCGAGGTCGCGCGTCTGTTCCGGGGCTACACCGCCCTGCGCCCGGCCGAGTTGACCGGCCTGATCAACCGGGACAATGCCCTGGTAATCGACCTGTCGCCGAGCACGGATTTTGAAAAAGGCCACATCGCCAGCAGCCGTTCGGTTGCGCTGAGCCAGTTCGACCCCGAGAGCAAGCTATTGGCCAAGGCGCGCGAGCTGCCGGTCGTGGTGGTGTGTCGCAGCGGTCAGGTGTCGGGCGATGCCGCCAAGCGCCTCAAGAAAGCCGGCTTCGAAAAAGTGTTCTGGCTCGATGGCGGGGTGCAGGCTTGGCAGCAGGCTGACCTGCCGTTGGTCAAGGGCCGCGCTTAAGCGCCTTTGGCGGGTCCGCCGGCCCGGCCGCCGCCGCAGCGGCTGGCCAAGGTTGGCGCCGCGCCGGTTTGACCCGCTTCCGGCCTGCGCCGCCGCACCCTTGCGATGGGGTCCAATGCCCCCAGTACTAGCCCGGGCCGCGCCGAACCCGCATGCCATAATCGCCCCCTTTTTTCCGCCTTTGCTGGAGCACGACATGTCCGAAGAAATCATCAACGGCGCCAACGGCGCGATCGCGCCGACCGACGCCACCGAGAATGCGGGCCCGGCGTTCACCGTCGAGAAGCTGTACGTCAAAGACGTCTCGTTTGAAGTGCCAGGCGCGCCGGCCGTGTTCAACGAACAGGCCCAGCCGCAGCTGCAGATGAACCTCAACCAGAGCGTGCAGCGCCTCAATGACAACGCCTACGAAGTCGTGCTCGGCATCACCCTGACCTGCAACGCTGACGACAAGCCGATGTACCTGGTGGAAGTGAAGCAGGCCGGCGTGTTCGGCTTGAACGGTTTTGACGCCGCTACCCTCGACGGCATGCTGGGCACCCACTGCCCCAGCGTGCTGTATCCGTACGCACGCCAGCTGATCAGCGAGCTGATCCAGGCCGGCGGCTTCCCGCCGTTTTTCCTGCAGCCGATCAATTTTGAAGCGCTGTACGCCGAAGGCCTGCGCCAACGTGCCTCGCAACAAGCCGACGGCGGCCTGGCCGACGCCGAGACCGCCGGCAACGCCTGAGCGGCCGGCGTGCCGGTGACCGCAGGCGTGGAATCCTCTAAGGGCGCACCCGACACCGCGACTGCCGTGACCGTCGTGGGTGCGGGCTCCTGGGGCACCGCGCTGGCCGCCCTGATTGCCCGCCACGGTCACCCGACCGTGCTGTGGGGCCGCAATGCCGACGGCATTGCCGCGATTGCCGAGCGCCATGAGAACCCGCGCTATCTGCCCGGGATCGCGTTGCCGGACAGCCTGCTTGCGACCGCCGACCTGGCTGCCGCGCTGCGCGACGCCGAGCTGGTGCTGGTGGTAGTGCCGTCGCACGCTTTCGCTGAAACCCTGCAAGCGCTCGCCCCACATCGCCCGACGAACGCCGGGGTGGCATGGGCGACCAAGGGCTTCGAGCCCGGCAGTGGTCGCTTCCTGCACGAGGTCGCCACCGAGGTGCTCGGTGAGAACGTCCCGGTGGCCGTGGTGACGGGTCCGTCGTTCGCCAAGGAAGTCGCCGCCGGCCTGCCCACGGCATTGACCGTCCATTCCGATGACGCCGCGTTCGCGCAGGTCGTCGCCGACGTGCTGCATGGTCCGGCATTCCGCGCCTACACCGGCAACGACATGCTCGGGGCCGAACTGGGGGGCGCGATGAAAAACGTGCTCGCGGTCGCCACCGGGGTCGCCGACGGCATGCAGCTGGGCCTCAACGCGCGCGCCGGCCTGATCACGCGAGGCCTCAACGAGATGCTGCGACTCAACCAGGCTATCGGCGGCCAGCCGGAAACCCTGATGGGCCTGGCCGGGCTCGGTGACCTAGTGTTGACCTGCACCGGCGATCTGTCGCGCAACCGCCGCCTCGGCCTGGCCCTTGGCCGCGGTCAATCGATCGACGACGCGGTGCGCGAAATTGGCCAGGTGGTCGAATCGGTGCAGACCGCCGACGAAGTGATGCGCCAGGCCGCCAAACATGGGATCGAATTGCCGATCTCGCGCGCGGTGCAGGCCGTGCTGCACGGCGAGATCACCCCAACCGACGCGCTGCGCCAGTTGCTCGCGCGCGAGCAGAAGGCGGAGTACCCGAGCGATCTGTTCGGCTGAGGGCGCCGTGTGGGCGCAAAAAGAACGGTGCACCCAGCTTCCCGAGAAAGGTGGCCCTGATCTTCCTGAGCCGATCGCTAACCCGTTAGCGATACTCCCGTGTTTAGTCACCTTGGTCTTGTCCGGAACTCCTCCAGGGGCGTGCGTCGGCCGCGCACCGCGCTGGCGTTGCCCGCCAGTGGCCCCGAAGCCCTGGGCAAACTGCGTCCCTGCTGCTTCCGCGTGCGATGACCATGGCGCCTACGCCCGCAGCTTTTATCGCTTCATCGGGGACCTTCTTGAGCCACGAGACCGTTGCCCCATGAAAGCGCGGCGACCTCGCCTCACGGTTGCAGCGCGCGCACTACAATCGCCGCGATGACGGAACCCGCAATCACGATCCCCGAGACCGAATTGATCGAGCGCTTTGTGCGCGCGACCGGCCCGGGTGGCCAGAACGTCAACAAGGTCTCCACCGCGGTCGAGCTGCGCTTCGACATCGCCCACTCGCCGTCGCTGCCCGAACCGGTGCGCGTGCGCCTGTTGACCAAACGCGACCGTCGGATTACTGCCGATGGCGTGATGGTGATTAGTGCTCAGCGTTTCCGGACCCAGGACCGCAATCGCCAGGACGCGCGCGAGCGACTCGCGGCATTCGTTGACAGCGGCCTGCGCGCGCCCAAGCCAAGGGTAGCGACTAAACCCACGCGCGGTTCGAAGGAACGCCGGCTGGGCGCAAAACGCGAGCGCGGTACGATCAAGCGCAATCGGGCGCCGCCGGAGGGGGATTGAGATGCTGCGCTACCGCTAAGTCGTTCCCGTTTAGGCTTGGCTGATGAGCGCAATACACGCAGCTGGGCACCTCGCAAAGTTGATTTTTGCGCGTCATTCCTATGAAAGCAGGACTAGTGCCTTTGGTTCTCAATGGCTACGTCGCTGGGTTCCCGCTTTCGCGGGAGTGACGGTGTGAGATGCCCGGGGATTCGATGCCGATTCATTGCACGTCGTCGCCACCATTTGTGCTGCGGCGGCAAAACCGCCGCATCCGTGAGTCTGCGTGGGTAACGTGGCGAGTCCCGCGCAGTAACCAACACCCACCGATCACCCCCGACGAGAACCGCATGCCCCAAGCCGCCACCGACATCGTGTTGTCCCTGCCGGCGAACGCGCCGAAGGTGCGGCGCAATGCGTTCACCCGCTGGCTCGGGCGCACGATCCTGCGGCTTGGCGGCTGGCGCATGGCCGGTGCGTTCCCGGACATCCCTAAACTGGTGCTGATCGCTGCGCCGCATTCGTCCAATTGGGATGGCATCTGGGGCTTCGCCGCCAAACTCGCCCTCGGCCTGGACGTCAAGGTGCTCGGCAAGGACTCGCTGTTCAAGGTGCCGGTGATGGCGGGACTGCTGCGCCGGCTCGGGGTGATCCCGGTCAACCGCAGCGCTGCCCACGGCGTGACCGAGCAGATGGCAGCGATGATCCGCGACGCCGACCGGCTGTGGTTCGCGATCGCGCCCGAGGGCACGCGCAAGCCGGTCGAGCGCTGGAAGACCGGGTTCTGGAAGATCGCCAGCGCCGCCGGGGTGCCGGTGCTGCCGGTGTATTTCCACTACCCGGACAGGCTGATCGGCGTCGGGCCCACGTTTACGCTCGGCCACGACATGGCGGCCGACATCGCCCGCATCCGCGCCTGGTACCGCCCTTGGCAGGGCAAACACCACGGCACTGTCTGAGCCCACCGGTTGCGTGGGTGCGCGGCGCGAGCTCTTAGGCGCGGCCGTGCTCCGGGCCGCCGGTGCACCCGGCAGTCGAGCAAAGCTCGGCTCCTCGTGTTCTGGGCGACCACCGCGCACGGTGCGGGCCCGTCGGTCGGAGCCGGCAGCGCCACCGCGGCCGGCTTGGCATGGGTATTGCATGTGCTTTCGTGCCAGCCGTCGCAACGCGACGGCAGTCGGCGCTGCCGGAGTTTTCCGGGCGCCGCAGTACCGCCCACACGGAGCCAGGGCATGTTCAACCACATGGCGGCGTTGGCCCTGCCCACGCCGACCGCCACCCACGCCGTGCGCTTCGTGCTTGGCCCCAGTGCACTGCTGGGTGCCTACGGAATGCTGCGCGCACCCGACCGGACCGTGCCTACGCCGCGCGAGCGCTGGCGCGATGCCGTGGTGGATGTGGTGATTCCCGGGCATTGCCACCAAGCCACGATCGTGCACTGCCTGGCTGCCCTGCAGGCACAAACCCTGACGCCGCGCCAAGTGGTGCTGGTCGATGATGGCGGCCTGGGGCGCGATGGCACCGCGGTACTCGCGCGTGAATTCGCCAACGCCAACCGCATGCCGCTGACGGTGATCGAGCGGCGCTGGTCCATCGGCCGCACGCCGACGGTCAAGCGGCAAGCGCGCGAGTTCGATGGCGACGTCCTGTTCGTGCTCGACGCGGACACCGTCCTGACCTCGCCTGACTACCTCGAGCGCTGTGTGCAGGAGCTCTACCAGGGCGCCGGTATCGCCAGCGCGTGCGGCACACTGCTGCCGCTGCGCGGCCGGGACCGCCGCGCATTGTCGGCGACCGCCGCATTCAGGCGCTGGATCGGTGAAGACGAATACCGCGATCCCCAAGCCCCACGCGGCGATTGGCAGCGGATCGAGCAATGGTTCGCCGATACGTACCGAGAATGCACCGCGCTGGTGCAGCAGCGCTTTCTCCAGCACGGGCACATGCGTGCATTCGGCGGCATCGGCCATGCCCCCGGCGGAGCCGTTGCCTATCGCCGGCAATATCTCAAGGATGTGTTCGACCGCCACGAACCCGTCCACGGCGACACGTTGACCCATGCCGAAGACATCTTCATCGGCTTTGCGCTGGGCAACGAGGGCTATCGCAATATCCAGTTGCCCGACGTGGTCGCGCGCGCTCAGCAACACCCACTGCAGCAGCTGCCCACGCAGATCGCGCGCGACGCGATGGCCTACCTGCAAAGCTGCTTCCATTTCGACGCGTTGCTGCAGACGCCGTTGCGGGCGCCCCGATCCTGGTGGCGCGGCAACGGCAGGCGTGACGCGGGCCATGAACTGCGCCGCATTGCCGAGGCCTATCGGCAGCCGTTCGGCGAGCGCCTGACCCGCGAGCAGGGTCGCCCGATCGGTTGGGTATTGGTCAGCACGTCGCTGGAAAAACTCGCCCTGCCGGCCATGTTGTTGACTCTGCTCGCGATCGGTCAGGGCGCACTGGTGGGGTGGGTGCTCGCGGTCGAACTAGCGCTGTGGTTGACGGTGTTGGTGGTCGTATCGCGTGAACAGCGCCTGGCGACCGCACTGCGCGGGCTGGCGATCGCGCCGCTGCGCTATGTCGCGCTGGTGGCGGACGTCGCCGGGGTGTTCGGTTTCATGCGCGAGCGCTGGCAAACCCGCGGGACGCGCCATCTGCGTTGAGGAAGGTCCGAACTATTAATGCCGTTCGTGGTGAGCTTGTCGAACCATGAAGGGAATCAACGGCTTGCCCCGCTGCGCAGAGCGGTCGTTTGGCTTACTCGAAGCTTCCCTGGGGGGGGGCTACGCCCGCAACGGCGTTGCGCAGTGGGCATTAGACATCAAGCTGAAACGCCCACCGATTTCTCCGGCCGCGCGCTTACAAAGCCCAGCCCGGCGAGGATTCCACCCGCTACTGTGTTCATTTGTTGCGGCCTCTGGCGCCTAGCGCTCGGAGTGACCGGTGGCGTAGTAGTCGACACGCTCGAACAAGGCCGGCTGGATCAACTCGGTGAACGCCCGCGCCTGCGGACTCAGGTACTTGCCTTTGCGCACCACCACCCCGTAGCTGCGTGACGGGAAATACTTCGCCAGCGATCGCGCCGCCAGCCGCGCGCGGTCGGCGTCGGTCAGGCAGATCGCGGTGACGATGCTGATGCCCAGGCCCATCGCCACATACTGCTTAATCACCTCCCAGCCGCCGACTTCCAGCGCCACGGTGTACGGGACCCGATTCTGCTGGAACACCAGGTCGACCATGCGGTACGTGGTCAGTCGTTGCGGCGGCAGAATCAACCCGTATGGCGATAGGTCGCCCAGGCTCAGGTCGGCTTTCAACGCCAGCGGATGGTCGCGAGGCGTGATCAGCATCGGCTCGAAGCTGTACACCGGCGCGTAGCTGAGGTCCGTCGGCACGTCCAGCATCGACCCCACCGCCAAGTCGACGGCGTCCGAGCGCAACAGGTCCAGCCCGCCGGCACCGGTGACGTTGTGCAGGCTCAGCCGCACCTCGGGCTGCGCGGCACGGAACGCTTCGACGATTTTCGGCAGCAGGTAAAGGATGGTCGAGCTGCCGGCGGCGACGTGCAGCTCGCCCGCGTCGAGTCCGCGCACGCGGTTGCGGAACGCGCCATCGAGCCCGTCCACACCCTCGACCAACGGCCGGGCGAGGTCGTACAGCTCCTGGCCTTCGCGGGTTAGGGTCAGGCGGCGGCCGCTGCGCTCAAGCAGGCGCACGCCCATGTCGCGTTCCAGCGCCTGCAATTGCAGCGTCACCGCCGGTTGGCTCAGGAACAGCGCCTCGGCCGCGCGCGATACCGAGCCCAGGCGTGCGGTCTGGCAGAACGCACGCAACGGCTTCAGGCGATCGCCCTTGTAGGCAAAGCGGGGTGGTGCGGGAGGCTTGGTGGGCATATGTCTCAGTACATATAAATGCAGCAAATACTAATCATTGAAATAACTTGATTGCAAATACCAGACTCGCCCGTATGGTCTACGCCAACGCATATGACAGACGGCAGCGAGGGGATGGATATGGCGGCAGTGGTATTTCAGCAGCAGGACTCGCGGCCGGAGGGTGCGGTCGAGCTGCTCGCCCACCTGCCCGGGCAGGAACATTTGTTGACCCCCGCCGCATTGGTGTTCCTGGGCGGGCTGCACGCGCGCTTCGAGCCAGCGCGCCAAGCCCGGCTGCAGGCCCGGCGGGAGCGCCAGGCATTTTTCGACGCCGGCGGCGTGCCCGACTTCCGCGCCGACACCGCCCCGGTCCGCGCCGGCGACTGGCGCGTAGCCGCGTTGCCGGCCGCGCTGCTCGACCGCCGTGTTGAGATCACCGGCCCGGTCGACCCGAAGATGGTGATTAACGCGCTGAACTCCGGCGCGAACTGCTTCATGGCCGATTTCGAGGACAGCACCGCGCCGACCTGGAACAACCTGCTGACCGGCCAGCGCGCGCTGAAAAAAGCCGTCGCCGGCACGTTGGACTGGATGGCGCCAGACGGCAGCAAGCACTACACGCTCGCGCCGGCCGCGCAGCAGGCGGTGCTGATGGTGCGCCCGCGCGGCTGGCACCTCGATGAGAAACACGTGCGCATCGACGGCGCGGCGATCTCAGCCAGTCTGTTTGACCTCGGCCTGTTCGCTTTTCACAACTCGGATGTGCTCGCTGCGAAGGATCGCGGACCGTATTTCTACCTGCCCAAGCTGCAGTCAATGGAGGAGGCGCAGTTGTGGAACGACGTGCTCGATCATGTCGAATCATCGCTGGGCCTGCCACCGGGCCAGCTCAAGGTCACCGTGCTGATCGAGACCCTGCCGGCGGCGTTCGAGATGGACGAGATCCTGCATGCGCTGCGCACGCGCATCGCCGGGCTCAACTGCGGTCGCTGGGACTACATCTTCAGCTACCTCAAGACGTTCCGCGCGCACCGCGACAAGGTGCTGCCCGAGCGCGGCCAGGTGCTGATGACGCAGCCGTTCCTGCGCGCGTACTGCGACCTGCTGATCCACACCTGCCACAAGCGCGGCGCCCACGCGATGGGCGGGATGGCGGCGCAGATCCCGATCAGCGGCGACGACGCCGCCAACGACGCCGCACTGGCCAAGGTGCGTGCCGACAAGCAGCGCGAGGTCGGCGCCGGTTTTGATGGCACCTGGGTCGCGCACCCGGCGCTGATTCCGCTGGCCAAGGCGATCTTCGACGAGGGCATGCCCGGTCCGCACCAGCAGCACGTGCTGCGCGAGGACGTGCTCGCGCTGACGCCGGCGCAACAGCGCGATGCGCTGATCAAGCCACCGATCGGCACGATCACGCGCGCGGGATTCGAGGGCAATGTCGAAGTTTGCGTGCGCTATCTGGCTGCGTGGCTCGACGGCAACGGCTGCGTGCCGATCCATTGGCTGATGGAAGACGCCGCGACCGCCGAGATTGCGCGCACGCAATTGTGGCAGTGGCTGCATGCCGGCGGCTTGCATCTGGCCGACGGCACCGAGGTCGATTTTGCCCTGCTCGAGCGCGCGCTGATCGGCCTGCCGAGCAAGCTCGCCGAGCGCATGCATCTGCCCGGGGCGCGCCGCATCGACGAGGCGATCGCCTTGCTCGACCAACTGACCCATGCCGACACGCTCGAAGACTTCCTGACTTTGCCGGCGTACGCGCGCCTGGAGTGACGACTGCTTCATCCGTTGCAAGGGGAGGGCCTGCGCGGCTTCCCCCGTCGCATCACCAAACAACCTCATTTCCACCACCCTGCCTCGAACGGGCGGGCCAATGCCAAGGACCACGCTCATGACCACCGCCCTGCCGACCGCCGAACAACTTCAGAACGACTGGTCCACCAACCCGCGCTGGGCCGGCATCGAGCGGCCGTACTCGGCCGCTGATGTGGTGCGCCTGCGCGGCACGGTCGGCGTCGAGCACACCCTGGCCAAGCTCGGTGCCAACAAGCTGTGGCGGTCGCTGCACACCGAGGACTTCGTCAACGCGCTCGGCGCGCTGACCGGCAACCAGGCGATGCAGCAGGTTAAGGCCGGGCTCAAGGCGATTTATCTGTCGGGCTGGCAGGTCGCGGCCGACGCCAACCTCGGCGGCCAGATGTACCCAGACCAGTCGCTGTATCCGGCCGACTCGGTGCCGGCGGTCGTCAAGCGCATCAACAACACCCTGCTGCGCGCCGATCAGATCCAGTGTGCCGAGGGTTCGGGCGAGATCGACTTCCTGCAGCCGATCGTCGCCGACGCCGAGGCCGGTTTCGGTGGCGTGCTCAATGCGTTCGAATTGATGAAAGGCATGATCGAGGCCGGCGCATCTGGTGTGCATTTCGAGGACCAGCTCGCCTCGGTGAAAAAGTGTGGCCACATGGGCGGCAAGGTGCTGGTGCCCACGCGTGAGGCGGTCGAGAAGCTCGTCGCCGCGCGTCTGGCCGCGGACGTGATGGGCGTGCCGACCCTGATCGTCGCGCGCACTGACGCCGAAGCCGCCGACCTGCTCACTGCCGACATCGATCCCAACGACCAGCCGTTCGTGACCGGCGAGCGCACCGTCGAAGGCTTCTACAAGACCCGCAACGGCCTGGACCAGGCGATCAGCCGCGGCCTCGCCTATGCCCCCTACGCCGACCTGGTGTGGTGCGAAACCGGCAAGCCTGACCTCGAGTTCGCGCGCCAGTTCGCCGCGGCGATCCACGCCCGGTTCCCCGGCAAGCTGCTGGCCTACAACTGCTCGCCGAGCTTCAACTGGAAGAAGAACCTCGACGACGCCACGATCGCCACGTTCCAGACCGAACTCGCGGCGATGGGCTACAAATTCCAGTTCATCACCCTGGCCGGCTTCCACAGCCTCAACTACGGCATGTTCAATCTCGCCCACGGCTACGCCCGCCGGCAGATGAGCGCGTTCGTCGAACTTCAGGAAGCTGAATTTGCCGCCGCCGACCGCGGCTTTACTGCGGTCAAGCACCAGCGGGAAGTCGGTACCGGGTATTTCGATGCGGTCACCCAGACCATCCAGAGCGGCCAGTCATCGACCACTGCGCTCACAGGCTCGACTGAGGAGGAGCAGTTCCAGCCGCAGAAGGCGGCGGCGTGACCGCGGTACAACCCACCACGAGGGAGCGAAGTAGTGTGATATCTGCAATGCACGTCATCAAACTTGCAAAAATATGCCATTAGGCAGTCGACACTGCCGCCAGCGGTTGGCTATTGTTCAAGCATCACATCATTGGAATTCCAGATGCTCAGGTTCAGTTTTGTAGCGGCGTTAGCGCTGGCTCTAGTATCCATGACCGCGGTTGCAGCGGTGCCGACGACCCCGGTCCACACGGACACGATCCGCGGCCAGCAAGCGCAAATCAAGGCAGGTCTCGATGCCCGTAAGGGCGCGTATAGAGATTTGCCGGCAAATTCGCGCGAGCAGTTGCTGGCTCAGCAAGCGGTGGTGATGGGACTAATAAAAGGGAAGAAAACCACCGAAGAACTGAGCGCGCCCGAGCGTAGCCAGTTGATCGCAGCGCTCGAAGCGATTGATCGCATCGTTAGTAAAGCTAGCGACGAGCGGATGGTCTGCGAATTGCGCAAGATACTAGGCAGCAACCACAAGGAGCGCGTTTGCCGTACCGTTGCCCAGGTCCGGGCAGAGCGCGAAGCGACGCGCGATCAGATCAGCCGTTACGGCCTGGGTACTCGCGGGAACTGAGCGTCCGCCAGCAGGAATGCGCTATTGGCCTGGGTCATCGGCGGCTCCAGGCCGTTGCACGCCGTTGGGCACGGGGGCATGCTGCTAGGACTGGCAGACATTCTTGGGCCGGGGCGCAACAAGGAGAAACCTCATGCGAAGCGCACTGAATTTTCTTGCTACAGCACTGCTGTTGTTGGCGCCAATGGCAGCAGGTGCGGGCGATGAACCCTCGTCTCTGCAGGTCTTGGTGAAGCAGCAGACCGCCCTGCGCGCAGAGTTGCAACGAGGTCCGAAGGACCTCACCCCGCGCCAAGTGGGGATCATGCGCAAGGCCCAGGACGAGTTCTTCCGGATTGTGGAAGGCAAGACGTCGTTGGATCAGTTGCCAATCGATGAAAAGGTTCGCGTTGAAAACGCGCTGGAGCGGATCAATGCCCAATTGGTCAACACCAATACGGCGCGCGCAAATCAGAACGTTTGCTGGCGCGAGCGAAAGACTGGCAGCAAGATGGACGTCACCCGCTGCGGCACGCAACAAGAGATTGACGAAGCACGGGAAGGCGCGCGCGGCTTCATGGACAGGCCGAAGATCTGCGTGCC
The DNA here is from genome assembly GCA_043738095.1 of Lysobacter sp. Lineage (GTDB taxonomy): Bacteria > Pseudomonadota > Gammaproteobacteria > Xanthomonadales > Xanthomonadaceae > Lysobacter_K. Next base: position 24,780 of record JAYSZI010000105.1, on the reverse strand, counting down.
ACCGGGCTGCGGTCAATAGCGACTAGGGTCACGCGGCCTGCGCTGCGTGCCCGTGATCCACTCGCCGGTACCCAATAGCCTCGCTCAGATGCGTGGTGCCGATCTGCGTGCTGTCGGCAAGGTCAGCAATCGTGCGCGCCACGCGCAGGATCCTGTGCATCGAGCGCGCCGACAGCTGCAGCCTATCGATGGCACGCTCCAGTAACAGTTGATCCGCAGTCAATAGCCGGCAGCAGGCCATGGTTTCGGCTTGGCTGAGTTGGGCGTTCGGCTTGCCGGCGCGGTCGTGCTGCAGCGCCCGCGCTTGGAGCACGCGATGGCGCACCACGGTGCTGGACTCGCCGTCAGGCGCGTCCGGGCGCAGTTCCATGGGTGGCAGTCGCGGCACCTCGATGTGCAGGTCGATGCGGTCGAGCAGCGGCCCGGAGATGCGCGCGCGATAGCGGCGGATGGCTTCGCCCCCGCAGCGGCAGCGGCCGCTGGGATCACCGGCCCAGCCGCAGGGACAGGGGTTCATCGCCGCCACCAATTGGAATCGCGCGGGGAACTCCGAGCTGCGCGCCGCGCGCGACACCGTGACCACGCCCGATTCGAGCGGCTCGCGCAGTACTTCCAGCGCGCGCCGGTCCCACTCGGGCAGTTCGTCGAGGAAAAGCACGCCGTTGTGCGCGAGGGAAATTTCGCCGGGGCGCGGTTCGGCACCGCCGCCGACCAGAGCCACGGCGCTGGCGGTGTGATGGGGCGATCGGAACGGCCGCTCGCGCCAGCGCGCCGGGTCCAGGCCGCGGCCGCTGACCGAGGCGATCGCGGCGGTTTCCAAGGCTTCGTCCTCGGACGCTTCGGGCAACAGCCCGGACAGGCGCGAGGCAAGTAGCGTCTTGCCGCAACCCGGCGGGCCGATCAGCAGCAGGTGGTGGTTGCCGGCCGCGGCGATCTCCAGGGCACGACGCGCGTGCATTTGGCCGCGAACATCGGCGAGGTCGGGCCCCGGAATGCGTACGCAAGGCAACGCCTGTGCCGATGGCAAGGCCTTGCGGCCTTCGAGCATCGCGCAGACTTCCAGCAACGTCCGCGCGGTGTAGGCCTCGACCCGGCTGGCAAGCGCGGCCTCGGCGCCGTTGCCCGCGGGCACGATCAACTTGCGACCCGCGTCAGCGACGGCCAACGCCGCCGGCAGCACCCCATCGATCGCGCGCAGTTCCCCGGTCAGGCCGAGCTCGCCGAGAAATTCGTATTCGTGCAACGCGCTGAGCGGGATTTGTCCGCTCGCGGCAAGAATGCCAAGGGCGATCGCGAGATCGAAGCGGCCGCCATCCTTCGGCAGATCCGCCGGCGCAAGATTGATGGTGATCCGCCGCGTCGGGAACTCGAACTGCGCGCACTGGATCGCGGCGCGTACGCGATCCTTGGCCTCCCGCACAGCCGCCTCCGGCAGCCCGACGATCGACATCGCGGGCAGGCCGCCTGCGAGATACACCTCGACTCGGACCGTAGGCGCGCGTACGCCGGAGCGTGCACGGCTGTGCACGAGTGCCAGATTCATTACCGCGGTTCAGTGACGCGGCGGAGACGTGCGGTCGGACGCCGTGCTGCCAAGTTGCGATTCCAGTTCGCTGACAACGCGCTGCAGCTCCTCGAGCTTCTCGCGGGTGCGCAGCAGGACCGCGCGCTGCACTTCGAACTCCTCACGCGTGACCAGCTCAAGCTTGGCCAAGCCCGATTGCAGTGCCGACTTGAAGTTCTGTTGCAGCTCGTCTCGGCCCTCTTTCATCCCCGGCGGCACCATTGAGCTGAGGCGGCGGGCGAGGTCGTCGATGTGGTTGAGGTCGATCATTGTTAGGTCCTCCGGCAGTGCGGCTAGCTTGTCCCAGCGCCCGATGACGCGCTGTCAGCGCACGCCTCGGCGCGGGGTCGGAAATATCCGAATGGTCGGCGATACCGCCGCTGCAGATCGGCGCGAGTTTCGCTCGGCGAGCTTCGCGTTATCCTGCCACGGGCAGCGCATTGCCGAAACAGAACAGGAAAACACCGGATGAAGATGGTCATGGCGGTGATCAAGCCGTTCAAACTCGACGACGTGCGCGAGGCGCTGGCCGAAGCGGGCGTGGCCGGTATCACCGCGACCGAGGTCAAGGGCTTCGGGCGCCAGAAGGGCCACACCGAGCTCTACCGCGGCGCGGAGTACGTGGTCGACTTCCTTCCCAAGATCAAGCTCGAGGTCGCCGTCACCGACGACCAGGTCGATACCGTGGTCGAGGCGATCATGAAGGCTGCCGGCACCGGGAAGATCGGAGACGGCAAGATCTTCGTCTGGGAGATGGAACGCGTGGTGCGGATTCGCACCGGGGAGATGGACGGAGATGCGTTGTAGGGGCTTTAGCTGAACGAGTAAGCCGCAAACGGCCACATTGTGCGGTGAAACCACTACAGGCCCTGGCAGGCGAGTACTGTGGGATTCGGGGTTCCATGCGGGCCCGTCACAACCATCCGCGCCTATGACGACGCTGCCCCTTACGCGGGGTCGCGTCGAGCCTGTCTTCGTCCCTACGCATCACCATCGGATAGTGTCCGCTGTGGAAGAGTCGAACACCTGGTTAGCAGCGACCTTACCGGCCAGAGCCGGCGAGGGTGCGGATGCCGTCGAGGTCGCCGACGCGTTGGTTTCCATCCTGCAAGACGTCGACCTTGCGCTGACGCCCACATTAGGGCGCGCAAGCGTCGAACTGATCTATCAACGCTGCTTTCTGGGGAGTGTTCGGGCGCATCCGTGGATGGTCGACGCACTGGAAGGCGCTTGCTCGGACATGGACTTGGTCGCGCTGAAATCCGCGTTCGTGCAGCAACGCAGTGCTGACGCGATCGAATGCGGTTCGGCATTTCTGCAGTCGTTCTACGACCTGCTGGTCGACTGTGTCGGAGACTCACTTACCGAAGGCCTGCTGCGGCCGGTATGGGCCAATGACCGCCAGCGCGCGGTCGACGTCGTCCCGATCGAGTAGGGGCGCGCAACGGTCATTCGTCGACCACGTCGCGCCTGCGATGTGTGCACCTTGCGATCCGCGAGTCGACTACGTGCAAACGGGTCAAGGGGCAATCAATTTGCGAACTGCCCCGCCGCCTCGATGCACGTAGCACGAGATCGACCCGCCGCCTTACTCGCCCAGTGCGGCAGCCACAAACGGTGGCAGCGTCGCCGCGCCGTTGTGGATGTCAGCGCTGTAGTACTTGCTGTTGAACGTCTTGGCGCGGGCATCGGCTTCGCGGAACGCGAATGCGTTGCTATCGGCGTGCTTGCGCGCCAGCGTGCAGCTCCACCAGCCGGTCGGATAGCACGGCTGCGGAAACGGCAGGGTCTGGAACGTGGTGAAACCGGCCTTGCCCATTTCCGCGCGCATTTCCTTGATCAATTCCAGCAGCACCAGCGGCGATTCGGATTGCTGCACCAGAATGCCGTCGTCCTTGAGCGCACGGAAGCAGCTGTCGTAGAACGACTTGTTGAACAATCCCTCGGCCGGCCCAACCGGATCGGTCGAATCGACGATGACGATATCGACGCTGCCTGGCGCGCAGTTCGCCATGTACGCGATGCCGTCGTCGAACAGCAATTCCGCGCGCGGGTCGTGGTTGGAATCGCACAGTTCGGGGAACCACTTTTCCGCCATGCGCGTGACCTGCTCGTCGATATCGCACTGGGTGGCGCTCTCGACGCCGGGGTGCTTGAGCACTTCGCGCAGCGTGCCGCAATCCCCACCGCCGATGATCACCACGCGCTTGGGCGCGGCGTGGGTGAACAGCGCCGGGTGCGACATCATCTCGTGGTAGAAAAAATTGTCGCGCGTGGTCAGCATCATCGCGCCATCGATCAGCATCAGGTTGCCCCAGTCGGTGCTCTCGAAGATCTCGATCTTCTGGAAGGGGGACTGCACCTCATCGAGCTTGCGGGTGATGCGGTAGCCGATCGCCGAGCCGGCGGGTTCAAAGTTCTCGTAGTGCCACGTCGTGTCGGTCATCGCGGTTTCCTAAAGTGTTGATCGTGATCCCGCGGTAAAACGGGCGAGCGTTGAGCGGCGAAGCGGATCATTTAGCGTCTCGCGTTCGCCCCCATGTGGCGTGACTGCGCGTTCCACCGAAAGACAGATCTATCGAACGCGGGGGCGGCGTTGCCGGGCGCGGATTGTAGCGAACGCGGTTGAACGTGGGCATGACGGCGGCATCGACGTGGCCGCGGGGCGGCGGCGGTAGAATGCGCGTCCCCCATACCACCGGTGTCACGCGCATGTCCGACTGGTCGCCCGACCAGGCCCGCAAGGCCTATTCGATCCCACATTGGAGCGAAGGCTACTTCGACGTTGACGCGGCCGGCCGGATCATGGTCAGCCCGCGCGGCGACGCCGGGGCGTCCGTGGCGTTGCCGCAGATCGTCGATGAGGCGCGCGCCAATGGCGCGAAGCTGCCGATGCTGGTGCGCTTCCCTGACATCCTCGGCGACCGGTTAGGCAAGCTCCAGCGCGCGTTCTCCGGTGCCATGGACGAGTGCGAGTACGCCGGCGGCTACACCGCGGTGTATCCGATCAAGGTCAACCAGCATCGCGGCGTCGCCGGCGAGCTGGCCTCCCACCACGGTGAGGGTTTCGGCCTCGAAGCCGGCAGCAAGCCCGAGCTGATGGCCGTGCTCGCGCTGAGCCGGCCGGGCGGGATGATCGTGTGCAACGGCTACAAGGACCGCGAGTACATCCGCCTGGCGCTGATCGGCCGCAAGCTCGGGCTCGAGACCTGGATCGTGGTGGAGAAGCCGTCCGAACTCGCGCTGGTAATGGAAGAGGCCGCCGCGCTAGGCGTCAGGCCCGGCTTGGGCGTGCGCATGCGGTTGGCGTCGCTCGGCGCCGGCAAGTGGCAGAACAGCGGCGGCGACAAGGCCAAGTTCGGTCTCAGCCCGCGCCAGGTGCTGGACCTGTGGAAGCAGCTGCGCGACGCCGGCATGGCCGATTGCCTGGGCCTGCTGCATTTCCACATGGGCTCGCAGATCTCCAACGTGCGCGACATCGCCAACGGCATGCGCGAGGCGACGCGCTATTTCATCGAGCTGTCCAAGCTGGGCGCCAACGTGCGCTACATGGACGTCGGCGGCGGCCTCGGCATCGACTACGAAGGCACGCGCTCGCGCAGCTACTGCTCGATCAACTACGGCGTGCACCAGTACGCGCTCAACATCGTGCAGCCGCTCAGCGAGGCCTGCAGCGAACACGGCCTGACCCCGCCGCGCATCGTCACCGAGTGCGGTCGCGCGATGACCGCGCACCACGCGGTGCTGGTCGCGAACGTGTCCGAAGTCGAGGCCGCGCCCGAGGGTCGGGTGCCCGACGTGCACAGCGATGAGCCCGCGGCGATTCGCCACTTGCGCGAGATCCACGACGAGCTCGATGCGCGCCCCGCGGTCGAGCTGTTCCACGAAGCCGTGCACCACCACAACGAAGGCCTGTCCGCGTATGCGCTCGGCCAGATCGACCTGACCCACCGCGCGCGCATCGACGACTTGTTCTACGCGATCGCGCATGCGGTGCGCGCGCGTTTGAACCCCGGCGAGAAGAGCCATCAGGCGGTGCTCGACGAACTCAACCAACGTCTGGTCGACAAGTACTTCGTCAATTTCAGCGTGTTCGAGTCGATGCCTGACGTGTGGGCGATCGATCAGGTGTTCCCGATCGTGCCGATCGAACGCCTGAACGAGGCGCCGCAGCGCCGCGGCGTGATCGCCGACATGACCTGCGACTCCGACGGCAAGATCGATACCTACGTCGAGAACGAGACGCTCAGCACCTCGCTGCCGCTGCACACGCTCAACCACGGCGAAAGCTACCGGCTCGGCTTCTTCCTGGTCGGTGCGTATCAAGAAATTCTTGGCGACATCCACAACCTGTTCGGCGACACCGATGCGGTGGAGGTGCGGGTCGACGCGCAGGGTTATCGGCTCACCCAGCAGCGCCGTGGGGACACCACCGACGTGATGCTCGATTACGTCGGGTACTCGTTGCCGGAGCTGCGCGAGGCGTATCGCGGCAAGGTCGCGGCAGCAAACCTGCCGGTCGCCGAAGCCGAGCGCCTCAATGCCGCGCTGGAAACCGGATTGACCGGCTACACCTACCTCGACGATGCGCCGCTGGCGTAAGGACGACCCCGGATGAAGCGCTTCCTGATCCTGGCCATGCGCACGCCGGGTTTCGACCCGGCCGTCGTTGTGCCGCATCGGCAGTTTCTCGACGCGCTGCGCGCGGGAGGACAGCTGGAATTGGCCGGCAGTTTTTCCGATGGCAGCGGCGGTGCTTACGTGCTGCTGGCTGAGCACGTCGACGCTGCCCGCGCGATCGTCGGGGCCGATCCGCTGCACACCACCGGTGCCTCGCTGCTCACCGTCTACGAATGGAACGCCTGACCGATGTCCACGGTAAGCACTAGCAGCAACCCCCTCCGCGTTGGAGTCATCGGCGTGGGCGCGATGGGCGCGCCGATCGCGCGGCACCTGCACGCGCGCGGTCTGCTCGCGGTGGTCGGCAACCGCACCCAGGCCAAGGCCGACGCGCTCGCCGCAGAATTGGGCGTGCGTGCGGCGCGTTCGACCGACAATTTTTCCGGCTGCGATGTGGTGGTGTTGTGCGTGTCGTTCGACGCCGACGTGCTGGAAAACGTCGAAGGGCTCGCGAATCTGCTGCGCCCGGGCGCGGTGGTGGTCGATCATTCGACCGTATCGGTCGACACCGCGCGCCGCGCCGCGGCGATGCTGGCCGTGCACGACATCGGCTTCCTCGATGCGCCGGTGTCGGGCGGCGTCGAAGGCGCGCGCAACGGCAAGCTGTCGGTGATGGCGGGGGGTGACTCGGACGTGCTCGAACGCGCGCGCCCTGCGCTTGAAGCCTATGCCGCGCGCATCAGTCACATGGGCGACCACGGCGCCGGTCAGGCCACCAAGGCGGTTAATCAGGTCCTGGTGGCCGGGATCAACGAGGCAGTGTGCGAAGGCCTCGCGCTGGGCGAGAAGCTGGGTCTGGATCCGGAGATTCTGTTGCCGACGTTGATGGCGGGCGCGGCCTCCAACTGGTTCCTCGACAAGCGCGGCGCAACGATGCTGCGCGGCGAGTTCGCCCCCGGTTTCAAGTGCGCGCACATGCTCAAGGACCTCCGGATCGTCCACCACGTCGTGCGCGACAGCGGTTTGCGCACTAGCGTGATCGAGCAGGCGCTGGCGGACTACGCCGAACTAGTCGAGCGCGGAATGGGCGATGCCGACACCTCGGCGCTGATCACGCTCAAACGCGGCGGCTAAGTCGGACAGGTACGTGACCTGATTGACGCGTTGGCTGGGGAATCCCGGCGCGGTTCCGCACGGTTCCGTCTGTATCCCGTCGAACTCAGCGCTTCAACGCCAGCAACAGCACGCCGGCGCTGACCAAGCCAACGCCGAGCCATTCTCGGCTGTTCAGGCGTTCATGCAAAAACACGAACGCGAACACAGCCACCAGCACCACGCTGAGCTTGTCGACCGCGTTGACCTGGGACGCCTCGCCGATCTTAAGCGCGCGGAAGTAGCACACCCACGAAGCGGCAGTCGCCATTGCCGACGCCAGCAGCCAAGCCCAGGTTGCGGGGGTCAATGCGAACGGGTTCTGCCATTTTCCGGCCATCAGGACGAAGCCGGTCAGCAGTACCAGCACCATCGCCGTGCGCAGCAACGTGGCCAGATCGCTGTCGACCTGCTGCAACCCCGCCTTGGCGAACACCGCAGTCAGTGCGGCGAACAGCGCCGACAGCAAGGCCCATGGCAACCAGTTCGGGATCGTGGTCATCAGCGGTTTCGCAGCGGGCGTTGGCCGCATCGTGGGCGATGCGGGCGGGTGTGGCAATTGGTCCGATCGCATCAGCGTCAGAGGTCAGGTGGGCGCGCCGGCGGGCGCTGCCTTGCGGCCGGAGCTTCGCTCAGCAGGTTGCCGAGCCAGGCACCGTATGGCGCGCCCCGATGGCACGCGTGTCCAACGTTGCGATCGCGATTGGGCGTCATCGTGGCGGGTCCGGAGGGGGGCGAGACTGCCCTACCGCAAAAGGCGATCCCCCACGCCGCCCAGCAATGCGATCCGCCGACATTTGCGCCGGCCGCACGGACATTTTGGCGGCGCCCGGTGTCACTCCGGGCTTGCCGTCTACGCGGCGCGATATCCCGTGCGTGCTCGAACAACGCCGGCAGCGCAGCAACCGCGCACAGCGACGCGTTCCGGGTTATTTGACCTGGATCGCCATGCCGGGCAAGCCGCCGCTGGCGAGTTTGCGTTTGGCTTCCGCCAAATCGCCGGCGCTGCCGTACGGCCCCATGCGCACGCGGTACACGGTCTTGCCGCCGATGCTGGCCGACTCGACGCGCGCGCCGAGCCCGAGCAGCGCTATGCGGGCCTTGAGCCCCTCGGCTTGGCCGGAGGCCTGGAAGGCGCCGGCCTGCAGCAGGTAGCGTGGGGTCTGGGTCACTGCGTTGGTGGCCGTCGTAGCCGGTGGCTTTGCTGGCGGTGTGGCAGCGGTGCTTGGGGTCGGCGGCATGGGGTCGCCACCGGTTGCAACCGGCAGTGGCAATGGATTGGTCGTCGTGGTCGTCGTGGCGGTGCTCGTGCCGGCGCCGGTGGTTGCGGTGCCCGGCGTCGCCGCGGCCACCTGTGTTTGCTGTGCCGCCCGTTGGGTCTCAGCGCGCTCGGTAGCGGCCAGTTCGGCATCGCTCAGCGGCACTTCCTTGCCCGGAAGCAGCGTGTAGAAGTCGTACTCGGGTTTTTCGTCAGTTGCGTCTACGCCAGCCTTCGGGCCCCGCTTGGACGCACGCTCGGCGCCCTCGCGCAGGGGCGTGTCACCGTCGGTGGCGACCGCATCGTCCTCGCCGCCAGCGACCGGCGCCGGTTGTGCGTCAGGGTTGGGCTGCGGGCGGAAGAAACCGTCGCCATCGGACTTGAGCAGCTTCGGTCCGGCCACGAACAGGCCCACGCCGAGCAGCAGACCCATCACCCCCCACGCCCAGCCGGGCAGGCCGCCGCTGCCGGGGTGGCGTCGCGCCTGCGATTTGCTGCGTCGTGCTGCCATCACATCACCTCGGGGGCGCTGACGCCCAGCAATTCGAGCCCGTTCGCAAGCACCTGACGCGTCGCCGCGGCGAGCGCGAGGCGCGCGTCGCGCTCGTTGGCGTCGTCGACCAGGAACTGGTGATCGTTGTAGTAGGTCTGGAACGTCTGCGCCAGTTCCAACAGATACGCGGCGATCTGGTGCGGTTCCAGATGCTCGCCGGCGGCGATCACCACGTCGGGGTAGCGCAGTAGGGTCACCACCAGCTCGTGCGCGGCCTCGTCGCCGAGGTCGAGCGTTTGGGCCAGACCGTTGCCCTGGTCGTACGACAGCCCGCGTTCCTTGAGCTGGCGCATCAAACCGCAAGTGCGCGCGTGCGACACCTGGACGTAATAGACCGGGTTGTCGAGCGATTGCGAACGCGCGAGGTCGATGTCGAACGTCAGTTGCGAGTCGGGCTTGCGCGCGACCAGGAACCAGCGCGTGGCGTCGCGGCCGGCTTCATCGACCAGATCGCGCAGGGTCAGATAACTGCCGGCGCGCTTGGACAGTTTCACTTCCTCGCCGCCGCGCATCACCGTGACCATCTGGTGCAGCACGTACTCGGGCCAGCCCGTCGGGATGCCGACGTCGAGCGCCTGCAGGCCGGCGCGCACGCGTGCGAGCGAGCCGTGGTGGTCGGCGCCGAGCTCGGTGATCGCGCGCTCGTAGCCGCGCTGCCACTTGCTGAGGTGATAGGCGACGTCCGGCACGAAGTACGTGTATGTGCCGTCGGACTTGCGCATCACGCGGTCCTTGTCGTCGCCGAAGTCGGTGCTGCGCAGCCACAGCGCGCCGCCTTCCTCGTAGGTGTGGCCGTGCGCGATCAGTCCGCGCACGGTCTCCTCGACCTTGCCTTGCTCGTACAGCGCGCTTTCGAGGAAGTACACGTCGAAGCCGACGCCGTAGGCGGCCAGGTCGCCGTTCTGCTCGTTGCGCAGGTAGGCCACGGCGAAGCGGCGGATGGCGTCGAGATCGTCGGGATCCTGGCCGCCGACCACGACATGGTCCTCGAACTCGACCGTGTCGCCGCGCAGGTACGCCTGGGCGACATCGTGAATGTAGTCGCCGCGGTAGCCGTTCTCGGGCCAATCCGCGTCGTCGGGCTGGCGGCCCTGCGCGCGCGCCTGCACCGAAACCGCGAGGTTGTTGATCTGCGCCCCGGCGTCGTTGTAATAGAACTCGCGCGCCACGTCCCAGCCGTTGGCGCCGAGCACGCGCGCGATGCAGTCGCCGATCACCGCCGCGCGGCCGTGGCCGACATGCAGCGGCCCGGTCGGGTTGGCCGACACATACTCGACACCGGCGCGATGGCCCCGGCCGCAATCGTTACGGCCGTAACGCGCGCCCTGCGCGAATACCTCACCGAGCTGTCGGCGCCAGGCAGCCTCGGCGACGTGGAAATTGATGAAACCCGGCCCTGCGATTTCGACCTTGGCGATGTCGGCATTGGCGGGTAATGCATCGACCAACGCCTGCGCGGTCGCGCGCGGGTTGGCCTTAGCCCCGTTTTGTTGGGAAAGTTTGGCCAGCAGCATCGCCGCGTTGGTGGAAAAATCGCCTTGGACGCGGGTCTTCGGGCGTTCAATCACGAACTCGGGCGTCGGCGCATCGGCCGGCAAGGTGCCGGCGGCGCGCAACGCATCGATGGCCTGCGCGACCAGCGCGCGGAGAGTGGATTTCACGGGGGTTCTGCGAGGTATTGCGGGAGCGGCGATTGTACGCGAGGGGGGCATGGGCGCTCATCGCCAAGTCGACGCGTTCAGTAAGCCATCGGATTGGCTCAAACGTGCCAGCGTAGCGGGCAAGCATCGCCTTACACCCACCCGCGCGCTGCGAGCGATACGGGTGGCCCGTCGGCGATCACGAAGTGGTCGAGCAAACGGATGTCGACCAGCGCCAGCGCTTGCTTGAGCCGGGCCGTCACCGCGCGATCCGCGGCGCTGGGTTCGGGATTGCCGCTGGGGTGATTGTGGCCGACGATCACCGCTGCGGCGTTGACCGCGAGCGCGCGGCGTACCACTTCGCGCGGGTGCACTTCGGCGCCATCGACGGTGCCGCGGAACAGCTCCTCGAACCCCAGCGTGCGGTGACGCGTGTCGAGGAACAACACCGCGAACACTTCATGCGGCAGGCCGCGCAGGCGTTGGGCGAAATAGCGGCCGGCCGCGAGCGGGTCAGCAAGCGCCGCGCCGCGTTCGAGTTCAGCCGACAGATGGCGATGGCCGAGTTCGAGCGCCGCCGCCAACGCACAGCTGCGGGCCGGACCCAAGCCGGGCAGCTGTGCCAGTTGTGTGGCGCTGCGCTCGAGCAGTACGCGCAACGGTCCGTGTGTGGTCAACAACTCGCGCGCGGTTGCGACCGCATCCAGGCCACGCAGGCCCGAGCCTAGGAAGATCGCCAGTAGTTCGGCGTCGGACAGAGCTGCAGCGCCGCGGGCGAGCAGCTTCTCGCGCGGACGCTCTGCGGCGGGCCAGTCTCGGATGTGCATGTTGGGCGCGGGCAGGGAAAAGAGAAGGGGACGGGAGAAGGGGACGGGAGAGGACGGGAGAAGGGAAAGCTGTGGTGGTGCCGCGAACTTGAAGAAGGTCGAGGCCCAGATGGGACCACTCCGCTGCTGCATTCGCCTTCCTTGTCACTTCCGTGACTGCCACCACCCTATGCGCCGCTACCATCGGCAATCCATCAGCCACCACAGCCCCATCGGGTAAGCTAAGCGCCGCTTCCGCCGTAGGAATTTACCGAGCCATGGCCGGTCCTCTGCAAGGACAACGCATCGTGCTGTGCGTGTGCGGCGGCATCGCCGCGTACAAGGCGGCCGAACTCGTGCGCCGCCTCGGCGACGCCGATGCGCAGGTGCAAGTGGCAATGACCGACAACGCCCTGCGCTTCGTCGGAGCGATGACTTTCCAGGCGCTATCGGGCCGGCCGGTGCGCACCTCGTTGTGGGATGAAGCGGCCGAGGCGGCGATGGGCCATATCGAACTGGCGCGCTGGCCGACCCGGATCGTGATCGCGCCCGCCACCGCCAATATGCTGGCCAAACTCGCGCACGGCTTTGCCGACGACCTCGTCAGCACGCTGTGCCTGGCCACGGACGCGCCGCTGGCGGTCGCGCCAGCGATGAACCGATTGATGTGGGCGCACGCGGCTACCCAGGCAAACGTCGCCATGTTGCGCTCGCGCGGGGTGGCGATCCTGGGTCCGGAAGTGGGCGATCAGGCCTGCGGCGAGGTCGGCGAAGGCCGCCTGCTCGCCCCCGACGCCATCGTGGCCGCGCTCGCGCGGGACGCGGCATGAGTTCATCCACGGCGCTCGCGGGACGGCGCGTGGTCGTGAGCGCGGGCCCGACGTTCGAGGACATCGACCCGGTGCGCTTCATCGGCAACCGCAGCAGCGGCAAGATGGGTTTTGCGCTCGCGGCCGCGGCGGCGCAGCGTGGTGCCGACGTGGTGTTGATCGCCGGCCCGGTCGCGTTGCCCACGCCTGCGGGCGTGCGCCGGGTCGACGTACGCTCCGCAGCGCAGATGCATGACGCCGTACTCGCGACGTTGCCGGCGGACATCTATGTCGGCGCCGCCGCGGTCGCGGACTACACGCCGATCCAGGTCGCGCCGGGCAAGATCAAGAAGCACGAGGGCTACCTCACCCTGGAGCTGGTGCGCACCCGCGACATCCTCGCCGAGGTCGCCGCACATGCGTTGCGGCCATCGCTGGTGGTCGGCTTTGCGGCCGAGACCGAGAACGTGGAAGGCTACGCGCGCGGCAAACTCGAGAGAAAAAAGCTCGATCTGATCGCGGCCAATCGCGTCGGTGTCGAGGGCAGCGGCTTCGAAAGCGACGGCAACACCCTGACCGTGTTCTGGGCTGGCGGCCAACGCGCGCTGGGTCCGGCGCCCAAAACCGAACTGGCCGAACAACTGCTAGACCTTATCGCGGAGCGATTGGCCTAAATGCACCATGTGTTGGAATTGAAGCTGCTGGATGCCCGCTTCGGTACGCAATGGCCGCTGCCGGCCTACGCGACCGCGGCCAGCGCGGGGCTGGATCTGCGCGCGGCCCTCGATGCGCCGCTGGTGCTACAGCCCGGGGATACCGCGCTGGTGCCATCGGGCCTGGCGATCCATCTCGGTGACCCGGGCCTGTGCGCGGTGATCCTGCCGCGCTCCGGGCTGGGTCACAAACACGGCATCGTGCTCGGCAACGGCACCGGCCTGATCGACGCCGACTACCAGGGCCCATTGTTGCTGAGCGTGTGGAACCGCGGCCGCGAGGCTTTTACGATGCAACCGGGCGATCGAATCGCGCAATTGGTGCTGTTGCCGATCGTGCGGGCTACATTGCAGGTCGTGGACGAATTTGAAACCAGCGCGCGCGGGACCGGTGGCTTCGGCCATACCGGCGTGCGCTGACAGGGGAAGGGCATGGTCGATTTGAAAGTGGGGCGTCCGAAATTTTCCGCAGCGCAGCTCAAGCCGTTGCTGACCGTGGCGATCGTGCTGGCCACATTGTTGGCGGCGTGGTTTGCGTGGAATGCCTGGGATCTGCAACGTGCGGGCAGCCGCCGCGACACGGTGCAGCGCTCGCGCGATGCCGCAGTGCAGACGGCGCAGGCGGCACTCGCTGCCGAGCAGCAGCGCTTCGCGCAGCAGCTGGCCAGCCCCGGGGTGCAACGCGCCCTGGCCGCCGGCGACCTGCGTGCGGCGGGCGTGGAACTGACCCTGGGTTGGACCGACGCGACCGCCGGCGCGGTGTTGCCGCCGGATCTGGGATCGGGCTATGCCGCCCTGACCAAACCCGGCGCCAAGGTCGGCGGCTATGGCCGCCTGGCGGCGCTGGAAGCCGCGCTAGCCGCCAATGCCTCTGTGGCTTGGCTGGTCAAAGATGGCCTGATCACGCGCTTGGTGCTCGCTGCGCCCGTGCGTCATGCGGGCAAGCTGGTCGGCGTGGCCAGCGCGCAGTTGCCGCTGCAGCGCGTCAGCGCCGGTGTCGATAGCGCCAGCGTGCCGGACGACTCCTACCTGGCATTGCGCCAGGGCAGCGCCAACGTGGTGGAACGCGGCGACAAGGCCCTGGCGGGCACGGCCGAGGCCCTGGCGTCCAAGATCCCGGGAAGCGACCTGCGGGTTGCGGCGGCCGTGCCGGACGTGGCCGGTGGTCCGCTCGGGCTGGGCGCCATCGCCTGCGCGATTGCCGCCGGCCTGTTCGCGCTACTGGCGTTGCTCGCGTGGCGCGGCCCGGCCCTACTGGCGCGGCGGCGCGGTGGGACTGGTGATGCAGACGACGCACCGGCCCCGACCCTGGCCGAGACGCTGCTTCCGCCGCGCCCGGCTCCGCCGCAGATCAAGGAGAACCGTCCGCGGCCCGAGCCCATCGTAGGCTCCGGCGGTAGCGTCGACCGCAGCATTTTCCGCGCTTACGACATCCGGGGCATCGTCGGACAAACGCTGGATGCGGGCGTCGCCGAGTTGATCGGCCACGCGATTGGCTCGCTGATGCATGAGCAGGGCCACCGCGACATCGTGGTGGGCCGCGACGGCCGCCTGTCCGGCCCGACCCTCAGCGACGGCCTGATCGTGGGCTTGCGCAAGGCCGGTCGCAACGTGATCGATATCGGCCTGGCTCCGACCCCATTGGTGTATTTCGGCGCATTTCACCTGCGCGCGGGCTCGTGCGTGTCGGTCACGGGCAGCCACAATCCGCCGGACTACAACGGCTTCAAGGTGGTGGTGGGCGGCGAGACGTTGTCCGGCGACGCCGTCACCGATCTATACGCGCGCATCGCCGAGGACCGGCTGCACAACGCCGACAGCGCTGGCGGTCTGGAACAGCGCGACATCAACCAGGATTACCTGCAGCGCGTGGCGGCGGACGTCCAGCTCGATCGCCCGCTGAAGATCGTCGTCGACGCAGGCAACGGGGTAGCCGGGGAACTCGGCCCGCGGGTACTCACCGCGATTGGCGCCGAGGTCACGCCGCTTTACTGTGAGATCGACGGCACCTTCCCCCATCACCACCCAGACCCAAGTGAGGAGCACAACCTCGTCGACCTGATCCAGATGGTCGAGCGCCTCGACGCCGACCTCGGCATCGCGTTCGATGGCGACGGCGACCGCCTGGGCGTGGTCACCCGCGACGGCAAGATCATCTTCCCGGATCGCCTGCTGATGCTGTTCGCCGCGGACGTGCTTGAGCGCAACCCGGGCGCGATGATCATCTACGACGTCAAATGCACCGGCCGCCTGCCCGGGTACATCCTGCGCCACGGCGGCAGCCCGTTGATGTGGAAGACAGGGCACTCGCTGATCAAGGCCAAGATGCGCGAGACCGATGCCGAGCTGGCCGGCGAAATGAGTGGCCACTTCTTCTTCAAGGAGCGCTGGTACGGCTTCGACGACGGCATCTACGCCGCCGCGCGTTTGCTCGAGATCCTCGCCGCGCAGCCGAATTCCGCGACCGAAACCCTCAACGCGCTGCCCGACGGCGTGTCGACGGCCGAGATCAAGGTCGATGCGCCCGACGGCGACCCGCACAGCTTCGTCGAGCGCTTCCGCACGGCGGCCAAGTTCGACGGCGGCCGGCAGTCGACGATCGACGGCCTGCGCGTGGACTTCGATGACGGCTGGGGTCTGGTGCGCGCGTCCAACACCACGCCGGTGTTGGTGATGCGCTTCGATGCGGACAGCCGCGATGCACTCACGCGGATCCAGTCCGAGTTCCGCGCGCAGCTGCTGGCGTTGAAGCCCGACCTCAAGCTTCCGTTCTAGGCACCCGCGCAGCCGGCCACGCTAGGCAAAAAGGGGCCGAGGCCCCTTTCGATTTGCGGATCACGTTCGGTCGCCGCGGCGGCGCCGCCACATTTAGCCGCCGTTGGCCGGTGCAGTCGCCGGCCCTGTCGCCGCGGGCGTTTTCAGTGTGCGGTAGCGGGCCAGGGCGTTGCCGAATTCGCCCTCGATCAGACCGGCCTCGCGCTGCTGTTGCACCAGCAGGTTCTGCTGCCGCACCAGCATGCTGTGTTGGTCGTGGATGTTGGTAGCGAGCGGTTTGGCGACCGGCTTGCCGGCGAGTTCGGCTTCGCCGGCGCGTTTGAGCAGGGTCAGCAGGCCTTGGCGCAGCCCGGCGATGCCCATGCGCGACGCCTTGACGTTGCCTTCGCTGAGCGAGATCCGGTGTTCGTAGGCGCGGCGCAGTTCGCTCTCGCTGGCATAGGACTCGACCATGGCCAGCTCCCGGCGCAAGCGCGCGGCGTCGGCGAGCGCGGCTTGCTGCTCGGCCTCAGTCTGGGCGGCGATGACGGCGCGCTCGTCGGGGCTCAACGCGCGGTCGACGCGGCCTGTCGCCAAGCCACTCTTGGCGCTGATTTCGGTGCGTGCGCTGTCGACCGCATTGGCCGGCAAGGCGTCCCCGCAGACCTTGCGGCCGTTCTCGGTCCAGCAGTACAGCTTTTTCGCTGAGCCGCCGGTCTTCTGCGCCAGTGCCGCCGGCGCCAGGGCCAGCAGCAACGCACCTGCGAGTAGATGAATCTTGGTCATGTGGCCTCTTACTGCACTGGGTCCGTGCGGTCGGTTTGCGGTGGATTCCTGCTACTAGCTGTGAACCATGCAAAAGTCGCGCCAGCATCAGCATTCGCACCAGGCCGCCGCTCCGGTGGTGCGCGCGGCCCGCACGCTCCTGGCACCAGACCCCCGCCTGTCAATCGTGCGCGCTGCTGCCGTAAGCCTCCCGGTACGCGAGCAGGCGCGACCGCTCGAACTGCAGCGCCGGATCGTCGCCGGTAAACGCGAGCAGATCGCCGAGGCTGGCGACCGCGATCACGGGCAGAGCGTGTTCGTGCGCGACAGTTTCTGCCGCCGAGCGTCGCGGCGCGGTCGCCGCCACTGCTACATCGCCAGCGACTTCCTGGCGGTCGAGCGCGATCACGATCCCGGCCACGGTGCCGCCGGCGGCGGCGATGATCCCCAACGCCTCGCGGATCGCGGTACCGGCAGTGATCACGTCGTCGACGATCAGCACGCGGCGGCCAGCCAGCGGCGCGCCGATCAGGCTACCGCCTTCGCCGTGGGCCTTGGCTTCCTTGCGATTGAACGTGACCGGCAGGTCGCGGCCGCGGCGTGCGTACTCGCAGGCCAGCGCGGTCGCCAGTGGGATGCCCTTGTAGGCCGGCCCGAACAGCAGGTCGAACGCTACGCCGTGGTCATCGATCGCGTCGGCATAGCACCCAGCCAGTTCGGCCAACGCGGCGCCGGAATCGAAGCGGCCGGCATTGAAGAAATACGGACTCTGCCGCCCGGACTTCAGGGTGAACTCGCCAAAGCGCAGGGCCTCAGCGCGCAGCGCCAACTGAAGGAAGCGGGAACGGTGATCGCTCATGCCGCTAGTTTCGGCTCCCGCATCGGTTTGCGCCACCCGGCCCATCCGTTAGGCTGCGGCAAGATTAGCCAGAGAGTGTCAGCGCCAGTGCGGATCATCAGTTTCAATGCCAACGGCCTGCGAAGCGCGGCCAAAAAGGGCTTCTTCGACTGGTTTCGTGCCCAGGATGCCGATGTGCTGTGCGTGCAGGAGACCAAGGCGCAGGAACACCAGCTCGCCGGTACGGCCGACCTCGACAAGGCGTTTCTGCCCGCCGGCTACCGTGCCTGGTTCCGCGACGCGTCGACCAAGAAGGGCTACAGCGGCGTGGCGATCTATGCCCGGCGCGAGCCCGACGAAATCCGCACCGCGATGGGCTGGGCGCCATTCGACGAAGAAGGCCGCTACATCGAGGCGCGCTTCGGCAATCTCAGCGTGGTGTCGTTCTACATCCCGTCGGGCTCGTCGGGCGAGCTGCGCCAGGGCTTCAAGTTCGAGGTCATGGCCTGGCTCAAGCCGGTACTCGACGAGTGGCTCGCCAGCGGCCGCGACTACGTGCTGTGCGGCGACTGGAACATTGTGCGCAGCCGGCTCGACATCAAGAACTGGAGCTCGAACCAAAAAAACTCCGGCTGCCTGCCACCCGAGCGCGATTGGCTCAACGGCCTGTGCGCCGATCCCGCGTCCGACGTGGCCGCCGGCTGGGTCGACGCCTACCGCGCGCTCCACGCCGAAGGCCAGGACTACACCTGGTGGAGCAACCGTGGCGCCGCGCGCGCGAACAACGTCGGTTGGCGCATCGACTATCAGTTGGTGACGCCCAGCCTGCGCGAGCGCCTGCGCGCGTGCGCGATCCATTCAGAGCCGCGGTTTTCCGACCACGCGCCGTTTACCGTGGACTACGCAATCGAGGCGAGCGCATGAACAGCACTGCGAGCACGACCCCCACCACGCAGGTGTCCTACAAGGGTTGGGCCGGTATCAGGCGCGCGTTCGCGACGCCCTCGGCGCTGACGATGCTGTTGTTTGGCTTCGGCTGCGGGCTGCCGTTTCTACTGATCGCTTCGGCCACGCTGTCCACGCGCCTGCGCGATGTCGGTCTCGATCTGGGCAGCATCGGCCTGATCAGTCTGGCCAGCTTCTTCTATCTGCTGAAGTTCCTGTGGGCGCCGTTGATCGATCGGTTCGCGTTTCCACTTACCGCGTTCCTCGGCCGTCGACGCTCGTGGCTGCTGGTCGCGCAGGTCGTCGTCACCGTGGCTCTGGTCGCGCTCGCGTACACGCGACCGGAGATGGGCGTCAGCGAGTTGGTCGCGTGGGTGCTGGTGGCTTCGTTTGCCGGCGCCACCCAGGACTCGGTGGTCGACGCCTATCGCATTGAAATCGCTCCGCCTTCCGCGCAGGCCGCGTTGGCTGCGACCTACACCTTGGGTTACCGCCTCGCCCTGATCGTTGCCGGCGCCGGCGCGCTGTATCTGGCCGAATACCGCGACTGGCAGACCGCGTATCTCGTGATGGCCGCGCTGATGCTGGTGCCAATAGTGGCAACGTTGCTGAGCCGCGAGCCGGAGGTGCCGGTGCTGACGGTGGTGCGCAAGATCGACTTCATCGGCGCGTTCTGGCAGCCGTTCTCGAGTTTCTTCGCGAACAATGGGCTAGCACTCGGGCTAGTGCTGTTGCTGTTCGTCGGTCTGTTCAAGTTCCCCGACCAGGTGATCGGAGTAATGGCTGGGCCGTTCTACCTCGACTCGGGCTACACCAAGGCCGACATCGCCACGGTGTCGAAGTTGTATGGCGTGTGGACCGGGATTGCGGGGGCGTTTCTGGGCGGGTTCGCGGTCGCCGCGTTCGGCTATCGGCGGATGCTGTTTGTGGCCACGCTGGCAGTGGCGCTGTCCAACCTCGCGTTCCTGCTGATGGCGCAGAACCCGTCGGAAATCTGGGCGTTCTATGCCGCGATCACCGCCGACAACCTGTCTCAGGGTTTTGCCGGCGTGGTGCTGGTGGCTTTCATGTCGTCGCTGACCGACCGCAACTTCACCGCGACTCAGTTCGCGTTGCTGGTGTCGCTGGCGAATCTGCCTGGCAAGTTCGTCGGCGGCGCGTCGGGTTACATCGTCGAAGCCACGTCCTACAGCGCGTTCTTCTTGCTGAGCGCGCTGACCGTGATTCCCACCCTGCTGCTGCTGTGGTGGCTGTGGGGTCGTATTGTCGAGCAGGGCGCAGACCCGGCCGCTGCCACGCCGCTGCCATGAGCCACGCCATCACGCTCGACCTCAGTGCACTGCTGCTCGAACGCATCGAGCGCCTCGCCAAAGCCCACGGATGGGAGCAACAGGCCGCGATGGTTCACCTGCTCGAGCACGGACTGTTTGTGTGTGAGAGCGAGTTGGCGGCGCGCTTCGACGCCAGCGATACCAAGGCGCTGCAAGCCGCGATCGCGGCACTGCAGGATGTTCCGGACGATCCGGGGTTTTCGCTGATCGGGCGGTCCGACGCCACCGGTTGACGCCCGGAGGAGACGCAAATCATCCAACCCACGGTGCGAGGTTTACATGTACAAGCCTTTCCATTCCTTCCTTGTCGTGTTGCTGCTCGCCAGCGCTTGTGCAATCGCATCTGAAGCGTCGTCGGCGGGAAAGCGGGTGTTCGCCCAGTATCAGATGCTTGAGCGGACGTTCAGCCCGGCTGCGGCGGACCTGTACTGCGATACGGCCCTGATCAGGAATACGCGCCGATACCCGGACGGCAATACGCGCACCCTCCAATTTCCGGCAGATAAGTACAAAGCGCTTGTGCGTGCAGCCATGCCGCTGGCGCGGGCGCGCGGCGACCTCAACACCTACTCCGCCACCACGTTCAAGTCCGAGGGCGCGAACGTGAGGATCACCACGACCCGCTACTCCCTGCTCAAAAAATATTCCAGCCCTATGTCTCTGCTCGTTGGGCCTTGCAAGCAAGGCCCCTGGGCGGTTCTGGAAGAAATCAGTGAGTCGCGGCCCTAGGCTTGGGGCTCCCACTCATTCATTAAGCTTCGCGGGGACCCTACTGGCTCCGTGCCGGTGTGGTCAGGCCGGATAGACCACTCCAAGCACCCGCGGACCACGCGCGCCGGTGACGCTAGGGACGTTGCCGGGCAGACCCGCCAAGGTCTGCCGCGCGAGCCACGCGAATGCCATCGCTTCGACGTAGTCAGGATCCAGCCCATGGGCCGATGTCGATTCGACCACCACGCCCGGCAACAGCGCACCAATGCGGCCGATCAAGCGTGAGTTGCGTACGCCGCCGCCGCACACCAGCACCCGCCGGGTTGTCGGTTGCTGCGCGCGCAGCGCGTCGACCACGGTGGTGGCGCTGAGTTCCAGCAACGTCGCCTGCACGTCCGTCGGGAGCTCGTCGCCGCTCAGGCGCGCTTGCACCCAGTCCAAATGAAACTGCTCGCGGCCACTGCTCTTGGGCGGCGGCAGCGCGAACCACGGCTCGTCCAGCAGCCGCGCGAGCAGGGTGGGATCGACCTCGCCCTGCGCGGCGAACGCGCCGTCAGCATCGAATGTGGCGCCGGTGTGGCGCTCGCACCACGTGTCCATCAGCGCATTGGCCGGCCCGGTATCGAAACCACGGACTGGGCCGCGCGCCGGCAGCAGGGTGAAATTGGCGATGCCGCCGAGGTTGAGGACCGCGCGGTCCTCGTCGGCGTCGTGCAGCAGCGCGGCATGGAACGCGGGCACCAGCGGCGCGCCGTGCCCACCGGCGGCGATATCGCGGCGGCGGAAATCGGCCACGGTCGTCACGCCGCTGCGCTCGGCGATGACGTTGCCGTCGCCGAGCTGCATCGTGAAGGGGTGCTCGCCGTCATGACGCGCACCGGCCGGTCGATGGCGCACAGTCTGGCCGTGCGACCCGAGCGCGCGCACGTCGCGCGGGTCGGTATTGGCCTCGTCAAGCAGTTGCAGCGCGGCGGCGGCGAACGCCTCGGCGATCTGCACATCGAGCGTGCCCAGTTCCTCGAGCGAGCGTGCCTCGCCGCCCTGGCCGAGCGCGACCAGCCGCTCGCGCAGCTCGGCCGTCCACGGGTAGGTGCGGCCGAGCAGCAACTCGCAATCGGACGTGTGGGCATCGCCGAAACGCACCAGCGCGGCATCGATGCCATCGGCGCTGGTGCCCGAGATCAGGCCGACGAACAGGGAGTGTGGGGGCATCGATCGACCGTAGCAGCGGCCCAGGGGCGCAATCGCCGGGCGGGAATCGACAGCATCGCGTTCCCCACGCGCGCCGACAAGGCGTCAGGCACCGTAACGCCTGATGCAAGCCTCATTCGAGGCTTGGAAACAACCGTCAGCCGCGCTTGCCCGGCCGCGACGGCTTGGCCACGACCGCCAGCTTCTTCGCCGGTGCCGACACGTCGGCGTAGATGATGTTCTCGACCTTGCGGATGCGCGCGAGCGCGGTGCTCGTCTGGGTCCGGAACTGCGCCAGCGCCGTCCCGCCCAGCGGCTCGGGCGGCGGCATCGTGATCGACAGTGGATTACGGTGCACGCCATTGACGCGGAATTCGTAATGCAGGTGTGGGCCGGTCGACATGCCGGAGCTGCCGACGTAGCCGATCACCGTACCCTGACCGATGCGCTGGCCGGCCTTGGCGTTGGCAAAACGCGACATATGCCCGTACAGCGTGGTGTAGCCGCGGCCGTGATCGAGGATCACCGCGCGGCCGTAGCCGCCCTTCCAGCCGACAAACTGCACGCGCGCGTCGCCTGCGGCCATGATCGGCGTGCCAGTGCCGGCGCCGTAATCGACGCCCTTGTGCATGCGCGAACGGCCCAGCACCGGGTGCCGGCGCGTGCCGAAACCCGAGGTCAGGCGCGCATACGGGATCGGCATGCGGATGAAGCTCTTCTTTAGCGGCCGGCCGTCGCCGGTGAAATACTCGGGCTTGCCGTTGCGCTCGTAGCGGAAGCCCGTGTGCAGCTTGCCACCGGTGGTGAACGTGGCTGCCAGGACCGGACCGGTCTTGAGCAACTCGCCTTCGCGCCAAATCTGCTCGACCACCACGCTGAAACGGTCGTTCGCACCGACGTCTTCGTTGAAGTCGATGTCGTACTTGAAGATGTCGTCGGTCAGCGTATCGATATGGGCGCCGGTCAGCCCGAGCTTGCGCGCCGAGCCATACAGCGACTTGCCGACCTTGCCGCTTAGGACGACGGTCCGGCTCTGGGTCGGGCGCACGATCACTTTCTCGGTGATCGTGTCGTCGGCTAGCGTCAGTTCAACGCGATGCTGGTCGTCGCGATCGAAGCGGAAGGTGCGCAGCACGGCCTGCCCGGAAGCACGCACCGGCAGGTCGAAGCCCAATTCGGTGCCGGGCTTGAGCCGCGTCAACGCGTCCTTGCTGCCGGGGTGCGCGAGGATGCGCTGCATGGTTGCCGCAGGGATGTCCAAGTCCTGGAACATCGAGCCCAAGGTCTGGCCACGCTCCACGCGCACCAGTTGCCAGCTGTCACCGTGTTCGCCGCGGCTGCGCGCCGTCGGCAGCGGCGGCAACGACAGCGCCATCGAGTGGCGTGGTGTGTGCATTGGCGTGGTCAGGGGCGCGCTGAAGCCCGGCACGATCGCGGCCACCAGCATGCCGATCGTTGCGAACAGGCTCGCCTGCACCCACTGCCGGCGCGACCAGCGCCCGTTGAACCCGTCGGCCATCCCGCGCGCATGCACCGGGCGCTGCAACACGGTTTCGCGCAGGGCGTCGAGACGCGCGCGGCGGGCAGCGGCGAAACGTGTGGCCGTTTCGGATGTCGTCATTGCAAAACCCCCAGCGCCAAGATGTGTAGGCCGCGTTACGGAGGTACCATAGACATGCCAGCAACCTGCGTCAAACCCTTGAGTTGGATAGAGTTTTTATTTCTCAACCGGTTTTAACGCCTCCTTAACTCCATTCATTGACGGCCGTCGCATTCAGCATCGGCCGCCTGCGAGCCGACCGTGCCCACCCGCGCTTCCGCCTCCGTAGATGACGCCCTGGCCCTGATCGGTCGTGGTGCCGAAGAGATCCTCAAGCGCGACGAACTCGCAGCGCGTCTGCGCCTCGGCCGCCCGCTGCGCATCAAAGCTGGTTTCGATCCGACCGCGCCCGACCTGCACATCGGCCACACCGTGCTGCTCAACAAGATGCGGCAGTTCCAGGACCTCGGCCATCAGGTGATCTTCCTGATCGGCGACTTCACCGGAATGATCGGCGATCCGACAGGCAAGAACGTGACGCGAAAGCCGCTCACGCGCGACGACGTACTCGCAAACGCCCAGACCTACGCCGACCAGGTGTTCAAGGTGCTCGACCGCGAGCGCACCGAGGTTCGGTTCAACTCCGAGTGGTTTGGCCCGATGGCAGCCGCCGACCTGATCCGGCTCGCCGCGCAGCACACCGTGGCGCGCATGCTCGAACGCGACGATTTTTCTAAACGCTATGCGGCGCAGCAGCCGATCGCGATCCACGAATTCCTGTATCCGCTGGTGCAGGGCTACGACTCGGTCGCGCTGAAAGCCGACGTCGAGCTCGGCGGCACCGACCAGAAGTTCAATCTGTTGATGGGCCGCGGCCTGCAGGAAAGCCACGGCCAGCCGCCGCAGATCGTCTTGACGATGCCGCTGCTGGAAGGCCTGGACGGCGTCAACAAGATGAGCAAGTCGCTCGGCAACACCATCGGCATCAACGAGCCCGCGATCGACATCGTCACCAAGACCATGAAGATCGACGACGTGCTGATGTGGCGCTGGGTCGAGTTGCTGAGCTTTGAGATTTCGGTGGCCGAGGTCGCCACGCTCCGTGCCGACATCGCCGCCGGCGCGCTGAACCCGCGCGACGTCAAGCTGCGCCTGGCGCGGGAGTTGGCGGCGCGCTTCCATAGTTCCGAGGCTGCCGACGTCGCGGTTGCCGGCTGGAACGCGGCCGTGCGCGGCGAAGGCGATACGGCGTCCTTGCCGATCACTGAAGTCGCCGTGCCGGCCGAAGGCCTACGTATTGGCTCGCTGCTGACCGCGGCGGGGCTGACGCCCAGCAACTCCGAAGCCACCCGCAAGCTCAAGGAGCGTGCGGTGCGCATCGATGGCGAGGTGATCGAAGACGCACAACGGCTGTTCTTACCCGGGTTCGAAGGCGTACTGGCGGTCGGCAAACGCACGTTTGCGCGGGTTCGCCTCATCCCCGTCTGAATGGGCCTCGTCGAACAGAAATAACCGCGTCCCGGGTCTTCCCAAGTTCGGGTCGGATGGGCATACTGCGCGGCCCCGCAGCCCGGGCCGGTTGATCGGCGA
>JAYSZI010000104.1:0-52964 GCA_043738095.1 Lysobacter sp. | reverse complement strand
TGCCCGCCTTCATCATCTCGTACAGCCGGTGCACGCCCGTGGTCGTCTCCTCGCTCACGCCCTTGATCGCGGCGCCCATCTTCGTCCAGCGGCCGGGGTTCTCGGTGAGCTGCACGCGCAGCAGGTCGAGGATGACGCCCCACTCCTCGGGCTCCTTTGCCTCGTCGAACGCCGGCACGGCGCCGGCGCGCTGCATCTCGTACAGCCGGTGCACACCGGTCGTCGTCTCCTCGGAAACACCGCGAATCCCGTCGGCAACGGAGGTCCAACGCGCAGGATCTTTGGCGATCGTCGTACGAAGCGTCTCGAGGATGATGCCCCACTCCTCGGGCTCACTCTCGGGATCGAATGACGGTACGCCGCCCGCGATCGAATACTCCTTGCCCTTGTGTACCAGCAGAGTCGCGTCGCCACCGTCATCGAGGATCAGGTTTGGCCCCGTGCCGTCAGGCCACATCAGCGCCTGCTCGGTGCACCACCAGTACTCCTCGAGCGACTCGCCCTTCCAGGCAAAAACCGGGATACCGGCGGGTGCGTCGACGGTGCCGGTCGGGCCGACAGCGACAGCGGCAGCGGCATGGTCCTGCGTCGAGAAGATGTTGCACGAGGCCCAGCGCACCGAGGCGCCGAGGTCGCGCAGCGTCTCGATCAGCACCGCGGTCTGGATCGTCATGTGCAGCGAGCCGGTCACGCGCACGCCGTCGAGTGGCTTAGCGGTCGCGTGCTTCTTGCGGATCGACATCAGGCCTGGCATCTCGTGCTCGGCGATGTCGAGTTCCTTGCGGCCGAAATCGGCGAGCGAGATGTCGGCGACCTTGTAATCACCCTCGGTCGAGAATTGCTTAGTTTCAGCAGGTTTGGCAACAGCGTTCATGGTGTAGCTCCGATTTAGAGAGTCGGCACGTGGGCGGACTCTTGCGAGTAACTCGCAGCAATCGGGCGCGGTTGGGAGAGCCTCCCGCCGAGCCTGATCCCTTGCCCGCATGGCGGGCCGGGCTTGCAGCGCCCCTCGGCGGGGTGGTGGCGCGCATCCGTTTCGGATTCGGCCGGCGGTCATTCTATCGCGGCAACGCGGCGCGGACGTTAATGATTGGGGCCGAGGCAGCGCGAATTCAGCGCTGGGCTGGAACCCGTTGCCAGCCCCGGCGTCCAGGCAGGCCAAACAGCGTGAAGGGAGGTAGACGGCCTTTGCTCCACCGTGTTGGCGCCGCTCACCAATCCGTCGGCTTGTAGTCCTTCAAAAACTGCCCCCACACATGCTCGCCCGTGTTGAGACCGGCAATGATCGGGTCGACGATGCGCGCGGCGCCATCGACGATGTCGAGCGGCGGGTGGAAGCGTTCCTCGAGCGTCTTGCGGGTCGCGATCTCGAGCGGATCCTCGTCGGTGACCCACCCGGTGTCGACACTGTTCATGTGGATGCCGTCGCCGTGGTAATCGGCTGCGGCGGTGCGCGTCATCATATTGAGCGCAGCCTTGGCCATGTTGGTGTGCGGGTGACGGGTGGTCTTGAAGTTGCGGTAGAACTGCCCCTCGACCGCGGACACGTTGACGATGTGTTTGTCTTGGTTTTCCGTCTTCAACATCAGCGGCTTCAAGCGTGCGTTGATGATGAACGGCGCGATTGCGTTGACCAGCTGGGTCTCGAGCAATTCCACCGACGGCACTTCGTGCATCAACAGGCGCCACGAATTGCGTCCGCGCAGATCGACCTGCTGCAGATCTTTGTCCAGCCGGCCTTCGGGAAACAGGTGCTTCTGCCCGAGCAGTTCATCGGCGAGCAGCGGGATCTGCGACAACTCGGCCGAGCGGGTCAGGCCGGCGGCCTCGCTGCTGTCCTGGCCGAGCGACAGCTGCATCGCCGACGCAGTCGCTTCTGGCAGCAGGTCATGGCTGCGCAAGCCTTCGTAATTGCCGATCAGCTTGCGCACGGCCTCGGGGGTGTCGCGCAACGCCGCGGTTTCGCCCGCCATCATGTGGGCGTAGAACTCCGGCGGGCGGCGCACGGTCTGGCAGGCGTTGTTGATGATGTAGTCCAGGCGCGAACGCGTGGCGACGAGTTCAGTGCAGAACGCCTCGACGCTGGGCGTGTGGCGCAGGTCGAGTCCGAACACTTCGAGGCGATGGCCCCACTGCTCGAAGTCCGGCTCCTGGGCGTAACGCGCGGCCGAATCGCGCGGGAAGCGCGTGGTCACGATCAGTTCGGCGCCCGCGCGCAGCAGCTTAAGCCCGGCCTGGAAGCCGATCTTTACGCGGCCGCCAGTTAGCAGTGCGACGCGGCCGGTGAGGTCGGCCAGTTCGGTGCGCTTGGCGTAGTTGAAGTCGCCGCACTCGGGGCACATCTGGTCGTAGAAATGGTGGATCAGCGAGTGCGTGCGTTTGCAGACGTAGCAATGCGTCTGTTCGAGCGAGTCACGCGGCGCGGGGGCTGGCTCGGCCTGGGCGTGCGTGCCGGATTCGTTCTGCCCGAGCTGCTTGGGGGCGAAATAATTCGGCGTGGTGAATACCGGGCGCCGACGTAGCGTGCGGATGCCGGTCTGGTTGAGCAGTTCGTCGCTGCGACGGATGTTTTCGGCATTGCGCTCGCGTTCGCGCGCCTTAAGCTTCTGCCGGCGGATGCCGGGGTCCGGGTCGTGGACGCGCGCTACGGCCTGGTGCAGGCGCTTGCGCTCGTTGACGTCGAGGACGTCGAGCAGGGTCGTGTCGATCGCGACGGATTCGAGCAACTCCAGCGCGGCGCGCAGGCGATCGGGCAGGGTCGGGTCGGTGTCAGGCTTGCTGGTCATCGTCGTGGTCGTCAAAAACGTGGTCCGTATCGGTGTGAGGGGGTCGGCCCCAGGAGGCGATTATCCCGCACAAAGAAAACGGGCCGCGAGGCGGCCCGTTTCCGGTGCTACTGCAATCGGCGCGGCGGAGCGCGGCTTATTTCAAGCCCGCATCCTTGCGCAACTCGTCGGCGCGGTCGGTCTTCTCCCACGAAAACGCGGTCGCGCTGTTCTTGTTGCCGGCGCCGTCGACATAGTTGAACGCTTTCGGCTTGCGGCCGAAATGGCCGTACGCCGCGGTCGCCTGGTACATCGGGTGGATCAGGTCGAGCATCTTCACGATGCCGTACGGGCGCAGGTCGAAATGCTTGCGGATCAGCTTCTCGATCTTGTCGTCGCTGATCTTGCCGGTGCCAAACGTGGTCACCGAGATCGACGTCGGCTCGGCAACGCCGATCGCGTACGACACCTGCACTTCGCAGCGGTCGGCAATGCCGGCGGCGACGAGGTTCTTGGCGACGTAGCGCGCGGCGTAGGCGGCCGAACGGTCGACCTTGGACGGATCCTTGCCCGAGAACGCGCCGCCGCCATGGCGGGCCATGCCGCCGTAGGTGTCGACGATGATCTTGCGGCCGGTCAGGCCGCAATCGCCGACCGGGCCGCCGATCACGAAGATGCCGGTCGGATTGATATGGACCTTGTTCTTCGGCAGCTTGTCGAGCATTGCCTTGGGCAGCACGGGCTTGAGGATCAGCTCGTACACGCCTTCGACGAGGTCTTTGTGCTTGATGCCCGGGTCGTGCTGGGTCGACAGCACCACGGCGTCCAGGCCGATCACCTGGTGGGCCTGGTCGTAGCGCAGCGTGACCTGCGACTTCGCGTCCGGGCGCAGCCACTTGAGCTTGCCGTTCTTGCGCACCTTGG
Organism: Lysobacter sp.; assembly: GCA_043738095.1. Taxonomy (GTDB): domain Bacteria; phylum Pseudomonadota; class Gammaproteobacteria; order Xanthomonadales; family Xanthomonadaceae; genus Lysobacter_K. Next base: position 49,275 of record JAYSZI010000104.1, on the reverse strand, counting down.
CTTGCTGCTCGACCAGGCGGTGGCTGTAGTAGATCGGCGCGGGCATGAACTCGGGCGCCTCGTTGCAGGCGTAGCCGAACATCAGGCCCTGGTCGCCCGCGCCTTGCTCTTCCGGCTTCTTCTGCTTCTTGGCCGAACCGTCGACGCCGGCGGCGATATCGGGCGACTGCTTGCCGATCAGGTTGAGCACGCCGCAGGTCGCGCCATCAAAGCCGACGTCGGAGCTGTCGTAACCGATGTCGACGATGACCTTGCGCGTCAGCGCTTCGAGGTCGATCCACGCCGAGGTGGTGATCTCGCCGGCGACGATCGCCACGCCGGTCTTGACCATGGTTTCGCAGGCGACGCGCGCGCGCTTGTCCTGGGTCAGGATCGCGTCGAGCACGGCATCGGAGATCTGGTCGGCGACCTTGTCCGGATGGCCTTCGGACACGGATTCGGAGGTGAACAAATAGCTGGTCATCGAGCGGCTCTCATGGTTCGGGTCGTAACCGGAAGCGGGCTTCCGGCGAGGAAACATCCCTTGATTCGGATGAAAGGATGGACGCGCATGGTACAGGCTCGGCGCGGCCGGCGCATTGTGCCCCGTCTGCCCGTTCAGTCGGTAGCCCCAGCAAATGCGTAGCGCTACACGCTGTCACGTGAGCGTCGCCAAACCGCCACAGCACTGTCGCGCGGCCCGGTCAGGCTGCGCGGCAACGGCAAATTTGCCGCCACTGCGATGCCAATGCTCCAGCTTGAACGCCGCTTGCAAGAGCGCTTCCCGCAGTGGTTCCGTGGGCGCCGCGCCGCCATTGCCCGACCGCTACTGCGCACGATCGGACGTTGGTCGAAGTTCGACGCGCTCGACGGCTTCATTCAGGCCAGTGCGCACCTGCGCGGGTTCGCGTTCGTCGAGGCCGCACTCGAGTTCCTGCAGGCGGGCTATGTCGCTGACCCGGTCGAGACGTTGCGGATTCCGCCCACGGGCCGGCTCCTGATCGTCGCCAACCACCCGTCCGGCGCGCTCGACGCACTCGCGCTGCTGGACTTGGTCGGGCGCGTGCGCCGAGACGTACGCATCGTCGCCAACGACCTGTTGTCGGCGCTGGACGGCCTCGACGGCTTGCTCCTGCCGATTCGCATCCTCGGAGGGCGACCGGGCGCCGACAGCCTGCGCGCGATCGAGGCGGCACTTCAGGCCGAGCAATGCGTGATCGTGTTTCCGGCCGGCGAAGTGGCGCGGCTCGGGTTGCGCGGCGTTACCGACGGCCGGTGGCGGCGCGGCTTCCTGCGGTTCGCGCGCGCGACCGGCGCGCCGGTGTTGCCGGTGCGGATCGAGGCGCGCAATTCGGCGTTGTTCTATGGCGCGTCCGCGCTGTTCAAGCCGGTCGGTACCGCCTTGCTCGCACGCGAGATGTTTGCCCGGCGTGCGCGCCGGATCGTGTTGCGCATCGGCCGGCCGTTGACGCTACCGACCCACGGCGACCCGAACCAACTGCTGCGCGACGTGCGCCGCGAGCTACACGCGATCGGCACGGGCCGCGAAAGCGCGCCGTCTGAAGTCTCCGCGGCTGTCAGCCCGGAGCCACTGATCGAGGCCGTGGATCCCTGTGCGGTGCGCACTGGGGTCGAAACACTGGCGCTGCTGGGCCGCACCTTCGACGGCAAACAGATCCGCGCCGGACGGCTGCAGGCCGGCGCGCCGTTGCTGCGCGAGATCGGGCGCCTGCGCGAGTTGACGTTCCGCGCGGTCGGCGAGGGCACCGGCCGACGGCTGGATGTCGACCTGTACGACAGCTGGTATGAGCACATCGTGCTGTGGGACGACAACGCGGCAAAGGTTGCCGGCGCCTACCGGCTGGCGCGTGGCGCGCTGGTGCTGGCCGAACGCGGGCTCGCCGGGCTCTACACCGCATCGTTGTTCCGCTACGGCGACGACGCGATCCCGCGCTTGGCTCAAGGTATGGAACTCGGCCGCAGTTTTGTCGCGCCGGACTACTGGGGCGGGCGCAGCATCGACTACCTGTGGCAGGGCATCGGCGCCTACCTCGCGCGCCATCCGAACGTGCGCTACCTGTACGGACCGGTGTCGATCAGCGCGGCCTTGCCGCCGGCGGCGCGCGAGCAGATCGTTGCGTACTACCAACACTTCCATGGTTGCGCCCAGACCAGTGCGCTGTCGCGACAGCCGTTCGTATACCGTGCAGCGCCGCCGAAGTTCGGCGCGCTGGATGCGGCCACCGCGTTCCGCGTGCTCAGGGCCAACCTCGACGCGATCGGCGCTACGTTGCCGATGCTCTACAAGCAATACACCGAGTTGTGCGAACCCGGTGGCGCGCGCTTTCTCGCGTTTGGCGTCGACCCCGGGTTCAACGACGCGGTCGACGGCCTGATCGAAATCGATCTGCAGCAGATGCGGCCGCGTAAACGCGAGCGCTATCTGTTGCCCACGGGCGCATTCCCGCAAGTTGCGCGCTAGCCGGCGTCGCGGCATGACCGCCACCGCCGCGCTTCCACCCGGGAGGCCCGCGATGCTTATCTCGGGTCATGCACCTCGGCGCGAGGCTCTGCCACATGGATGAGCTGGCGGACTTTATCGGTGGCTTGCGCTGCGACCGCTGTAGCTGTCTGACGCCTGCTTCTCGACCACCTAGACGAACTTCGTCGGAAATAGCTTTCGTCGGAGCCTGCGGCGCATCCGCACGCCCCGTGCGCGTGGGGCGCGATAGGGCGCGGGTTAGGATCGCGCCATGGATTCACTGACCCACCTATTTCTTGGCGGCGCGATAGCCGCCGCGATAGCGCCAGCGCAGCATCGGCGCGCGGCATTGTTGGCCGGCGCATTGCTGCATTCGTTGCCCGACATCGACGTCCTGCCCCTGCTGCTCAGCGACGACCCGATCGTACGAATGACGTGGCATCGCGGCGCGACCCATTCGCTGCTGATGCTGCCGTTCGTCGCCTGCGGCCTGTGGGCGTGGTTTCGCACTCGCGGCGGTCGTGTGGCGCAAGCTCCTGCGCGCTGGTTCTGGGTGTTCATGCTGACCCTGCTCGCGCACCCGCTGGTCGACGCGTTTACGGTTTACGGCACTCAGCTGTGGTGGCCGCTACCGCTGCAGCCGGCGATGTGGTCGAGTGTTTTCATCATCGACCCGATGCTCACCATCTGGCCGTTGCTGGCGTGCGTGGTGGCGTGGATTGCCCCAATGCGCCAGCTGGCGCACCGGGCATTGCTGACGGCGCTGGCACTGAGTGCGTTGTACCTCGGCGGTTCATTGTGGGCAAAGGGGCTGGTCGAACGCGATGCGCAGCGTGCGTTCGCCGTGCTCGGCCTAGCTGATGCGCCGCGTTTCTCGGTACCGATGCCCTTCACCATTCTGTTGTGGCGTGTGGTCGCGATGACGCCCGACGGTTTTGTCGAGGGCGAACGCTCTTTGGTCGCCGACCGCGGGCCCATGGTCATGCGTCGCTACCGATCGGACACGCATGCGCTTGCCGCAGTGCGGGAGTACCAGAGCGTGGAGCGCCTGCATTGGTTCAGTCGGGGCTTTCTGAAAGCGGAACAGCGCCATGGCGAACTGGTCCTGTCCGACCTGCGCATGGGCGCCGAACCCGACTACAGCTTCCGCTTCGCCGTTGCCGAACGCCGTGGCACCGGCTGGCGCGAGATCCCGCCACGGCAGTTGCGATGGCCGTGGCAAGCCTCACGCCGACTCGGCGCAATGTGGGAGCGGATATGGCGCGAGCCGACAATGTGGACCCGTCCTAGCCTTACCACCCCGGGGTTGAAACCGACCGAACGCGAGCGGGATTGATTGCATTCAAACGTTGCAATCCAGCTCGCGATTGGATCAGCCCGGACCGGAAGCACTCGCAGTCATGGCGTCGGGTTGGCGTTGGGATCGGTGAGCGAGGCGATCCGCCCATTGGTGCGGCGTTCCAAATAAATGGTTTCACCCGCGAGCAATCTTTCGGCACGCTCTTTGCCTAGGGCTTTCTTGAATTGGGCGAGCGCCGAGCTGTGGCTGGTTCGGTACTCGACATAGGGTGTGCGATTGCTGATGAGCATCAGGACCTGGCGTTCGGTCAGGCCAGTGGCGTCGGCCAGATCGGCGATCGAACCGCCAGCGTAGGCAGGCGCCATGGCGGCCATTGTTACGGCGAGTAGCACGATTCTTGCTTTCATGATGTTCTCCGGGCGGGCCTGCCATGGCACCTGTAGCTGCACAAAGCGCAGGCCGGCGAGGGAAAACTGAAGTGGCTCCGGCGCGGTGATGGTTGCGCGAATCGCATAGGATAAGAAGTGCCAATCCGCCCTATGACTGATGCCATGCGAGCGTCAAATCGCGATTTTCCGGCACAGTTATTGGATGGTGGGCCCACCATGCCGCCAGAAGGCGTGACCCGAGCAGTAACTCAACAGACCCGTGCCCGGGCCTGCACAAAAAACACCGTTCGTTGCGAAAGATTGTGGACGCGGCGCAGCGCGCCTGTTGAGCAATTTCGCCTACTAAAGCGACGAAAACCCGGTAGGTCAGCGTGTCGGCAATCTCTTGAGCCGTCATAGACTGGGCTTCGAAGCGGCTACGCGACGGCGCCCATGCCCGATGGAACCCCTGCGATCAATGCGTCAAAGTAATCGCGAGTGAGTTGCGACTGCGCCTGCGCGCTGTCAGCGCGATTGACCACGGCGCGGAATGCGTGATTCTCGGGCCGGTCCTTCGCATACCAGCCCAGGTGTTTGCGAGCGATGCGCACGCCTGCTGGTTCGCCGTAGAAGACATGCAGGTGCTCAAGGTGGCGGAGCAGTACGTCGCGCACTTCGGTCAGGCTCGGCTCCGGCAGCAGTTCGCCGGTCGCAAGATAGTGCGCGATCTCGCGAAAAATCCACGGCCTGCCCTGCGCGCCGCGGCCGACCATCACCGCGTCGCAGCCGGTGTAGCGCAGCACGTATTCGGCTTTGTGCGGCGAATCGATGTCGCCGTTGGCTATCACGGGAATTGCCAACGCGGCCTTGATTGCGGCGATGGTGTCGTACTCAGCGCGGCCGTTGTACTGCTGGTCGCGGGTGCGGCCGTGCACAGCGAGCGCTTTAATCCCGCTGTCCTGTGCAATGTGCGCGATCAGCGGCGCGTTGCGTCGGTCGTGGTCCCAGCCGGTACGGATCTTCAGCGTCACCGGCACGTCCACCGCGTTGACCACCGCGGCGAGGATCCGCCCCACCAAGCCCTCGTCTCGCATCAAGGCCGAACCCGCCCAGGCGTTACACACTTTCTTGGCGGGGCAGCCCATGTTGATGTCGATCACCTGCGCACCGTGGTCGACGTTGTAGCGCGCTGCATCGGCCATCACTTCAGGCACGGTCCCGGCGATCTGCACGCTGATCGGCGCGGGCTCGCCGTCGTGGTCCATGCGGTGGCGCGATTTTGCCGTAGACCAAAAGCGTGGGTCGCTGGTGGTCATCTCCGACGCACACAAGCCGGCACCCAGGCGCTTGCACAGCACCCGAAATGGCTTGTCGGTTACGCCCGCCATCGGCGCGAGCAGGACGCGCGGTGATATGACGTGCGAACCGATCTGGAGGACGGCGGTAGGCATGTCGTCATTGTAGCGGCGAGGTGGTCGCGGGCCCTCCACCAACGAGCAGGGCGCGCGAAGGGGCTGGCGCCAGCCAGTCAACGCTGCCTCGTAGATATGACTGACTCGAACGGTGCGCGGGGAGCGTCAGGCCCCGAAACGCATCAGCACGTCGTCGCGTCGCGGCATAGCGGCGCTGGCACCTGCTCGTTCGGTCGACAGCGACGCATAGCGGTTGGCGAAACGGGCATGGTCGATGAAGGGGCGGTCCGGCGCATGCACGAGCGCCGCCGCTAGCGCCCCATTGAATGCATCGCCGGCACCCGTGGTATCGACCGCGTGCACCTTGGCTGCTGCTAAGCGGTAGTACGGTTGAACATCGCCGCGCGCAGCGGCCGGGGCATGGGACACAAAGCAGCCAGCGGCGCCGAGGGTGATCACCACGGTGCCGTGCGCCAGCAGTTGCCGACATAACTCGTGCAGGCGCGCGTCATCCAGGGCCACGAGCGATTCCGCGGCCAGGGCCGTGTCGTGATGGCGCGCCAGCTGCGCGCAGAATTCGGTCTCATTCGGTGTGATGAGGTCGGCCAACAGCAGAACAGTTGCTGGCGCGAGTGCATCGGCCGGGGCCGGATTGAGCATGGTCAACACACCGCTTGCGCGCGCCTGCTCGAACGCCGCGATCACCGCGGTCACGGGCGTTTCCAGCTGGCTCAGCACGACTGTGGCGGCCGCGATGGTGGCGGCTTGGTCGGCGACGAACGTGGGGGTCAACGTTGCGTTCGCCCCGGGGCCGATCACGATGCTGTTGCGGCCATCGGCATCGACATAGATGCCGGCGGTGCCGGTCGGTGCGGCGCTGACGCAATCGTGTAGATCGATGCCGTCAGCGTTGGCCAGCACCCGCGCCAACTGCCCGCCGAGGTCATCGCCCAGTGCGCAGACAAAACACGTGGTCGCACCGGCGCGTACCGCGGCGGTGGCTTGGTTGAAGCCCTTGCCGCCTGGGCCGGTGTGGTACTGACCGCTGAGTGTTTCGCCCGGCCGCGGCAGCGCCGCCACCGTCCACACATGATCGACGTTGAACGAACCGACGACGACAACCTGCGCCATCCTAGAACCCAAAGACGTAATGGGTGCCCAGATAGGTCAGCACGCCGGCGATGGTGGCCGTCATCAGCGTGGCGATGGTGCCGCCCAGCACCGCGCGCATACCGAAGCGCGCAAGGTCCTGACGCCGCTCCGGGGCGAGCCCGCCGATGCCGCCGATCTGGATCGCGATCGAGCTGAAGTTGGCAAACCCGCACAGGGCGTAGGTGGCGATCAACTTGCCCTGATCGGTCAGCACCACGCCTGGCACCTTGCCGTTGACGATGTCGGCCAGCTGCAGGTACGCGACAAATTCATTGAGCACGATCTTCTGACCGATCAGGCCGCCCACCACGTTTGCGTCCTGCCACGGCACGCCAATCAGCCACGCGATCGGCGACAGGACGTAGCCGAGCAGGGTGGCCATATCGGTGGGCTTGCCGAGCACTGCGGACAGGCCGGTTACATCGCCAATCCAGGTAAGGGGCCAGTTCAGCAGCGCGATCAGGGCGATAAAGGCGAGCAACATGGCGCCGATGTTCAGCGCCAGGCGCAGGCCGTCGGCAGCTCCGGCCGCGGCGGCATCGATGATGTTGCTGGTGGTCTTCTCGACTTCCATCTTGACCGTGCCGCTGGTCAGCGGCGTGCCGGTTTCCGGGATCAGCAATTTGGCGACGACCATCGTGGCCGGCGCAGCCATGATCGACGCAGCCAACAGGTGCTTGGCGTAGAACGCCTGCTGCACCGGGTCGCCAGCGCCGAGCATCCCGACGTACGCGGCCAGCACGCCCCCGGCGATATGCGCCATGCCGCCGATCATCATCGTGATCAATTCGGATTCGGTCATCTTGCTGATGTACGGGCGTACCGTCAGCGGCGCTTCGGTCTGGCCGATGAACACGCTGGCGCAGACGCTGGTGGTTTCAGCACCGGATACGCGCATCACCTTGGTGATGGCCCAGGCCATCGCGCGCACGATCACCTGCATCACGCCCAGGTGGTACAGCACGCCCATCAGCGCGGCGAAGAAGATGATCGTCGGCAACACCTGGAATGCGAAGATGAAGCCGTACTTCGGGATGCTCATCAGGTCGCCGAAGATGAAACCGGAACCGGCGTTGACGAAGCTCAACACCTTGACGAAGCCGTTGCCGAGCGCGTTGAACACGTCCTTGCCGCCGGGCACCAGCAGCACCAGCGCGGCAAAAGCGATCTGCAGCGATACCCCGACGACCACAAGTTTCCAGTCGACCGATTTCTTGTTGTTGGAGAACAGCCACGCGATGCCAATCAGCACCACCAAGCCGAACACGCCAAAAGCTACCCGTGCAATCGCGTCCAAAAGATAATCCCCTGCGCCGTGTCCCGGCTGCATCAATGTTCGCGCAGCCTAGGGCATGGCGGCTTGCAGCGGCAAGCAGACCTCCATCGTCGGTTAGCCGGGCCCTGGCTCAGCCGTCGCGCGCGGCCACCCGATTGCGCCCATCGCGCTTGGCTTGCTGCAAGCGCTGATTGGCGTGCTGCAGCAGGCGCGACAGGTCGGCGCCGTCGTGCGGGTAGCTGGCCAGTCCGGCGCTGAAGGTCAGCCGGATCGGGTCGGCGTTGTGGTCGGGCTCGAACGGCCGCTCCGCGACCATCCGCCGCATTTTGTCGACGCGTTCCCAGGCCGTGCCCATCGGCTTTCGCAGAAGCAGCACGAATTCTTCGCCGCCCAGGCGCACCAGCCATTCGCCGGGTTCGGCCATCTGCTGCAGCATCGAAACGAAATGCCGCAACGCACGGTCACCGGTGCGGTGGCCCACTTCGTCGTTGATCAGCCGGAAGTGGTCGAGGTCGATCAAGGCCAGGGTCAGGGTGCCGCCATCGGCGCTCGCTGCATCGAACAGCCGTGGCATCCGGTGTGCGAGCCAGCTGCGGTTCGGCAGGCGCGTCAATCCGTCGGTACCGGACATCTCCACCAGTTGCTGCATCCGGTACACAAGCATTGCCGTGACCCCGGTGACCAAGGTCAGGACCACCAAACGTTGCATCTGGTTGCTCAGCGTCACCGCGCCGTAGTCACTGGAAATCAAGAGCTCTGGCGATGACGCGAAGCCCAGTGCAGCGGCCACGAGCAGGCCGTACTGTGACAGCGCGAGTGCGCCGGCAAACAGGGTGACGCGGCCGTCGCTACGCAGCGCAGTCAGCACGATCGCGAGCGAATAGCCTGACCAAACGATCACGCTGTTGAGGCCCGCGGGCAGGTGGTCGATGGCGAGCACCAGCAACACCAGGCTGGTAGCGGTGACGTCGAACGCAGCAGTGGCGAACGACAGCCAGCGAAACCGGCGCTGGCGTCGGGCCAGGGCCAACCACAGCTGCGCAAATCCGTTGATCAATACGGTCGCGCCGAGCGTGGTCAGCGCCCCCTGGATGCTGGCGCCGGTCAGTGCATTGGCCAGGGGTAGCAGTAATAGCGCAGCCGCGATGGCCACGCGCACCCGCGCCGCCAGCAGCTCGCCGCCGGCGCCGACCTCCAGCAGGATCTCGTCGGGCCGCGACAGCAGCGCGGTGACGACCCCCTGAATCCTACGGCGTGTTGTGTGCATTGCGACGCCCAGCGAAGACCGCGCCGAGCATAACGCGCGGGCCCCAGACGGCAAGTTCCCAGCGGCCAGCCGCGCACCGCGACTCGGGTAGCCAACGCAGCGCCGCGGCCGCGTATCGCCGGCTGTGCAGCAGGGGCTCGGCGAAGCGCCAGCGCCGCCAGGACACACGCACATCCGCGGCAGGTAGCATGCGAGCACCGCGAATCGCCATGGAGCGTGTCATGCAGTACCGCCGCCTGGGCTCATCGGGCCTGCAGTTGTCCGCGTTGTCGTTCGGCGCGTGGGTCACGTTCGGAGGCTGCGTCGAACGTGCCACCGCGCGCGAGTTGATTGCCGCTGCTTGGGACCACGGAGTCAACTTCTTCGACAACGCCGAGGGTTACGGCAATGGCGAAGCCGAGCGGCTGATGGGCGACGTGATCGCCGATCTGCGCCTGCCGCGCGACGGTTACTGCGTGTCGAGCAAGGTGATGTTTGGCGCCGCCCAGGACCCCCGCCCGACCCAGCGCGGGCTCTCGCGCAAGCACGTTACCGATGCCTGTACCGATGCGCTCAAGCGCCTGCGCGTTGACTACCTTGATCTCTATTACTGCCACCGCCCCGATCCAGACACGCCGATCGAGGAAACCATGGCGGCGATGGACGTACTGATCCGCCAGGGCAAGGTGCTGTACTGGGGCACGTCGGAGTGGTCGGCCGCGCAGATCCGCGAGGCGCACAAGCTTGCCCGCGTCCACCACCTGCACGCTCCGACGATGGAGCAACCGCAGTACAACCTGTTGCACCGCGAACGGGTGGAGCTCGAATATGCGCCGCTGTATGCCGAACTCGGCCTGGGCACGACGACCTGGTCCCCGCTGGCGTCGGGCCTGCTGACCGGCAAGTACAACGACGGCGTGCCCGTCGACACGCGCCTGGGGCGTGCGGAGTCGGCGTGGTTGCAACGCGGCGTCCTCGGAACCCCAGACGATAGGCGGGTGGCGCGCGCGCAACGTTTCACCGCTGTGGCGGCCGAACTGGGTGTGGCCCCGGGGCCGTTGGCCATCGCGTGGTGCCTGCGCAACCCGCACGTTTCCAGCGTGATCCTCGGCGCCAGCCGCGTCGCCCAGTTGCAGCAGAATCTGCAGGCGCTGGACATCGGGCCGGCATGGAGCGAAACCGACTGGCAGCGGGTGGAGGCCGCGGTAGCGTAGGACGGGTTTCAATCCACCACCATTGACCTTCGACCGGGGCACGGTTGGCTCTCTCCGGGCTCGCGTGAGCTCGGGCACCTTGTCCCTGACACACTGGCTGTCGGCCTGACTCGGCGCTTCGCGAACCTGTCGCCGGATGGCCGGGGAAATCGCGCGGCTGCCGCGCCTATACTCCGATCGTCAATCAGGAGGTGCGTCGATGGAGATTCTGGCAGTGGTGCTGCTAATCGCAGGCGTGGTGGTCCTGTTCAAGACCGTGCGGATGGTGCCGCAAGGCTACGAGTGGACCGTCGAACGGTTTGGCAAATACACCCACACCATGAGTCCCGGGCTGCACTTCCTGTTTCCGGTGGTGTATGGGGTCGGCCGCAAGATCAACATGATGGAGCAGGTGCTCGACGTCCCATCGCAGGACGTGATCACCAAAGACAACGCGGTGGTCAAGGTCGACGGCGTCGTCTACTTCCAGGTGCTCGACGCAGCCAAGGCCGCCTACGAGGTCGCGCAGCTGGAGATCGCCACGCTCAACCTGGTGATGACCAACATCCGTACCTCGATCGGTTCGATGGACCTGGACGAATCGCTGTCGCGCCGCGATGAGATCAACGCCAAAGTGCTGGTCGCTGTCGACCAAGCCACCCATCCCTGGGGCCTGAAGGTCAACCGCATCGAACTCAAAGACATCCAGCCGCCACGCGACCTGGTCGACTCGATGGCGCGGCAGATGAAAGCCGAACGCGAAAAGCGCGCGAACATCCTCGAAGCTGAAGGTTTTCGTCAAGCCGCGATCCTCAAGGCCGAGGGTGCCAAGCAATCGGTGATCCTCGAGGCCGAGGGCGAGAAGGAAGCCGCATTCCGTCACGCCGAAGCGCGCGAACGTCTCGCCCAAGCCGAAGCCAAAGCGACCGAAATGGTCTCGACAGCGATCGCGCAGGGCAGCGTGCAGGCGATCAACTACTTCATCGCGCAGAAGTACATTGAAGCGTTCAAGGCGCTGGCCGAGGCACCGAACGCGAAGTTCGTGATGATGCCGATGGAGTCGGCCGGTGTGATCGGCACGCTCGGCGGCATCGCCGAGTTGGCCAAGGAAGCGCTCGAGCGACCGCCGAGCAAAACCGGCGCGATCCCGCCGCGCATCGGAGCCTGAGTCATGCAATGGAACTGGCAGATAGTGACCTGGGCCGTGGTGGCGCTACTGTTGTTCGCGGCCGAAACCCTTGCACCCGGTGCCTTCATGCTGTGGCTCGGGCTGGCCGCAACGGCAGTGTTCCTGATCGTGCTGGCAGTGCCCGGACTGTCGGTGCTGTTGCAGGTGGCGCTGTTCGTGGTGCTGAGCTTTATCTCGATTCAGGTCTACCGTCACTGGTTCCGTGGCCGCGAGCGCAAGAGCGATCAGCCCATGTTGAACCGCCGTGCCGAGCAGCTGATTGGCCGCGTGGTGCCGCTGGAACGAGAGATCGTCAACGGCATCGGCCGGGTGCAGATCGCCGACGCGTACTGGGATGTGGCTGGTCCCGATCTGCCGATGGGCACCGCGGTGCGCATCGTCGGCACCGAGGGCATGACCTTGCGGGTGGAGCTGGCTTCGTAGCGCCGACGCTGCCCGGCGTCCCAGGGAGCGCAGCGCAGCCCAACAGCGCTCAGCTCCTGGGGCCGAACAAGTAGCGTTTTTTTACCCGCGTAACGGCGGGGCGTCACGTTCTGGGATAATTCCCGGCTTCCCACCGCAGACCCGGCCGATGACCCAGAAGACGATCCTCAACGAAGCCCACCGCGCGCTCGGCGCCAAGATGGTCGATTTCGGCGGCTGGGACATGCCGATCCACTACGGCTCGCAGATCGACGAGCACCACGCGGTACGCACGGACGCGGGCATGTTCGACGTCAGCCACATGACCGTGGTCGACCTGCGTGGCGACCAGGTGCGCGCGTTCCTGCGCCACCTCGTGGCCAATTCCGTCGACAAACTACAGAAGCCCGGCAAAGCCCTGTACACCGCGATGCTCAATCCGCGCGGCGGCGTGATTGACGACCTCATCATCTATTTCCTGGCCGAGGATTTCTTCCGACTCGTGGTCAACGCCGCCACCCGCGAAAAGGATCTGGCCTGGATCGGCGAGCGGGCCAAACCGTTTGGCGTGCAGGTCCACGAGCGCAACGACTTCGCAATGATCGCGGTCCAGGGCCCGACCGCGCGGGCCAAGGTGGTGGGCCTGCTGCGCGAGGAAGATCGCACGCGCATCGGCAAGCTCGGCAAGTTCGTCGCCGGCGATGCGCTCACGTCCGACGGCACTGCGCTGTTCGTCGCCCGCACCGGCTACACCGGCGAGGACGGCTTCGAGATCGTGGTGCCGGAAGATCGGGCCGTCGCGTTATGGAACGCACTGCTCACCGCAGGCGTGAAGCCGGCCGGCCTAGGTGCGCGCGACACGCTGCGCCTGGAGGCGGGCATGAACCTCTACGGCCAGGACATGGACGACAGCGTGTCACCGTACGAGGCCGCACTGGCCTGGACCATCGCGCTCGACGACGGCCGGCCCTTTGTCGGTCGCGAGGACCTTGAAGCGCAGAAAGCCAGCGGTGCCGCGCGGCAGATGATCGGCCTGGTGATGGACGACAAGGGCGTGCTGCGTCACGGCCAGAAAGTGCTGACCTCGCACGGCGAAGGCGAGATCCTGTCGGGTACGTTTTCGCCGACGCTGGGTAAGGCGATCGCGTTTGCGCGCGTACCGGCGGGCGAGATTCCGTTGGGCAGCGCCGGCAACGTCCGCGTCGACATCCGCGGCAAGGAAGTGCCGGTGCGCGTGGTGAAATTCCCGTTCGTGCGCGACGGTCAGGCGCAGGACGGCGTGCTCGGTTGAACGCACCGCCCGCCACCGCTTGGTTACACTAACGCCCCATTCCACTACCACCGCACCGGAGCCCCCCATGAGTGAGATCCCCGGCGACTTGAAGTTTCTGAAATCCCATGAGTGGGCCCGCGTCGAAGGCGACGGCAAGGTCACGGTCGGCATCTCCGACCATGCCCAAGGCCTGCTCGGCGATCTCGTTTATGTCGAACTGCCGACCGTCGGCGACCGCTTCGAGGCGGGCACTGCCTGCGCCGTTGTGGAATCGGTCAAGGCCGCTTCCGACGTCTACGCGCCGGTGACAGGCACCGTAACTGCGGTCAACACCGAGCTCGCGGACAAGCCGGAAACGATCAACGAAGACGCGTACGGCGAGGGTTGGATCTTCACCCTAGAAATCGAGGAGCCGGAGCAGCTCAACGAGTTGCTTGCCCCCGACGACTACGCCGAGTTGCTGGAAGACGACGACCATTGATGAGGGTGCTTCTTCAGGACTGAAATTCAGCGAACCAACTGACCCCTGACCCATCGGGTGCATGCCCGATGGATGGGTTTCCCCGGCCGCCACGTGCGGCCGGTGTGTTTTCTGCGTCGCGATTTGAGTCATGAGTCGCGCGACGAGGCAGGCGCCCGGCCCAGCTGCTCATTGGTGGATGCTCGAGCGCAGCCAAGCAGCGTCCCCGACGCGCTCGGCCTATTCCGTGCGGCAGCACGCGATCATTCCCCGCGGCACGCGTTAGTGCGCCAGGCACGTTGATCGCACCCCGCGAGCGGAACGGCACGGCTTCAGGCCGGACGGGACATCCGCACGCCCCCACTTGCCTCTCCGTATGACCTTGGAATGGCGCAGCTGGCCAACACCGAGTCACGCGGCTGGTGTCCGTCGGCGCTCGCTCTCCCAGATGAGACGTCCGGATGTGCTGTTGGGTGCGCCCTCCCAAACAAATCGACGGCCGACACCGGCGGTAGCCCCACTGAACTACGTCAAGCGGCATTCGCGCTGAGCTGATTTCGCTAGCGGCCACGAAAAATCTCCGGCTCATGGTCGACGATCGTTACCGAAAGGTTCGAGTTGCAGTGGCCGTCGGTGGCGGCAAGGCGGTGTAGACGCAGAAAAAGTTCGCGCAATTTCGCGCATTTCAAGTTGTGCATCGCGAAACTACGCGGCACTACGCACTGCGTGAGCGAACCGTAGTTAGGTCGTCGTCAAGCATTAGCCGCGCGGCCGGGCGATTGAAGAAATCATCGCGTCATTGCGCATGCGACGGTCATCGTTTTCGTGCAAGCCGCGCCATTGCTTGCTTTCAGCGCATCGATCGGTTGTCGTTGATGCGTGCGTGATTGCTCGCGTGGTGCCGTAGCGCTCGCAATCGTCGGCGCGACGCATCGCATCGGCCAGTGCCGGGCCGAAAAAAAATGCGCAAGGTTGTTGACACTGCGAAAAAGCGTGATTACGTTTCGCCAAAGCAGACATTTCTGCGGAAGCGAGTGAGAAAAATAATCGCGACAACGCGCAGTGAAAAACGGACCTCCGCCTTGGTAGTCAAAATGGTGGACGCGGGACGGCTGTCCCCCGCGAAAAGGTTCGGCGCGAACAGCAAGATGCTTCCCCGAACACAACCCGGTTCGCTTTTGGCGGATCGGGTTTTTGTTTGCCGCACGTTCGCTGGCCGCTCCGCACGGCCCGAAAATGCACCCCATATTTCCGCCCTTCGCCTGCTTTCGGCGCGGGGTAGGACCCGATCCGTTTCGGCGTGCATTGCACGTCGACGGTTGGCCGCGGTTCGCCCGCGGCACTGTTTAGTACTGGGCCGTAGTACCCCGATAGACCACTGACGAGGAGCCATCTCATGGCCGTTAAGAAAGCTGCAAAGAAAAAGCCCGCTGCCAAGAAGGCAGTGAAGAAGTCCGCCGCCAAGAAGCCGGCAGCCAAGAAGGTCGCCAAGAAGTCGGCGGCCAAGAAAACGGTAAAGAAGGCCGCCAAAAAAGCGGTGAAAAAGGCCGGAGCCAAGAAGACCGTGAAGAAGACGGCAAAAAAGGCCGTAAAGAAGTCGGCGACCAAGAAGACCGCCAAGAAGGCGAGCAAGAAGACCGCCAAGAAGGCAGTGAAGAAGTCCGCCGCGCGGAAGCCGGCTAAGAAGGCTGCCAAGAAGACCGCGAAGAAAGCGGTAAAGAAGACTGCCAAGAAGACTGCCAAGAAGGCGGCAAAGAAGACCGCCAAGAAGGCAGTGAAAAAGTCCGCCGCCAGGAAGCCGGCCGCTAAGAAGACCGCCAAGAAGGCGGCGAAGAAAGTAGCCAAGAAGTCGGCGGCGAAGAAGCCGGCGGCGAAGAAAGCTGCGGCAAAGAAGCCCGCTGCCAAGAAGGCACGCAAGTCGAAGAAGTCGGAACCGATGGCGATGCCTGCCACTCCTGCACCGATGATCTAATAAGAAACGCCCCGAAGACCGTAACCCGCTCTCTCCCCGCAGCCCAGGCGGGGGGAGAGTTTTTTTTTGTGCATCCACATCGCACAGGGGGCCGCCAGTACTACGTGGCGCAGGGTCCCGCCGCGGCGCTTTTACGGCCCATAGGAGGGCTTGATCCGATCTAGGTCGGATTTGGCCACAGCGAATTTTTTGGCCCAGTGCGGCTTCGCACGTGCGCGGCCGCTGACCTCACTCCGGTGCGGCGGTCGACTTGCTGGTCGTGGTTCCGGCGGATGGGTGGGCGGACATGGCCGCCTCGACGAACAGCGACGGCTCGTCAAAATCGACGTCAAGCCAGCGCTGCTCGGGCAGACCGAGGGCGCGATCAAGCATCGTCGGCAGCAGGCCGGTCGGCAGCGAGCTTTCGCTGTTCCATAGCAGCGCGATGCCGAAGTCGCGATCTGGCAACATCGCCACGACGCCGCGGTAGCCCTGCACGGCGCCACCATGGAATACCAACCGGTTCCCCGCGTAGTCGTACACACGCCAGCCCAGCGCATAGCCGGCCGAGCTCACGCGTTGTCGGCGCCAGGCCGAACCGCGTGTCTCGCTTGGCGTATTGACCAGCGATTGATGCAGCGTCGCCAGCAGTGGCGCCGGCAGCACGTCGGGGCGATGGCCCGTGTGCGCAAGCAACCACTGCGCCATGTCGCTCGCACTGGCGTTGACGCCGGCGGCGGGCAGCACTTGGTAGTAGGTGGACTTCGGCGTCACCGAAACCCAGCCGCCGCGGCCACGCACGTGCGGGCGCGCCCAACGCGAGCTGGCTTGGATGCCCTCCAGGCCGAGGCTGGCGTCGTTCATGCCCAGCGGCTTCAACAAGCGACGCTGCACTTCCTGGCTATAGAAGTCGCCGGTCGCGGCGAACACGACATCGCCGATCAGGCTGAAAGCGATGTTCTGGTAGGCGTAGCAGCTACCCGGCTGGCACTTCAGCGGCGCCTGCGCGAGCTTTTGCGTCAGCGTGTGGTAGTCGACATAGGCCTCGAGGTCGCGGTCGTAGGTGTTGTGGGTCAGGCCGACGCGATGGCTGAGCACGTCGGCGACGGTGACCTGTTGGGCCGCATACGGATCCTGCAGGGTGAAATTGGGCAGGTACTGGGTAACCTTGCTGTCCCAACGCAAGGTGCCGTCATTGACGAGCAGCCCCGCCATGGTGCCGGCAAAACTCTTGGACAACGACGCCAAGCGGAACACGGTATGCCCATCCACGGGCTCGGCGGCACGCACGTCGGTGATGCCGAATCCGCGCGCGCTAAGGATCTTGCCGTTGTGCACGATCGCCATCGCCAAGCCGGGCACGCGTTGGTTGGCGACCAGTTGCTGCGCCATGGCTTCAAACTGCTGCACGTTGAGCGGCCGCGCCAACGGCAAGCCGGCTACCGGGCGATAGCTGGGCGTGTTGACCGACGCAACGGGCGCGCGCAGGGCAGGGGTCGTTGACCGGGGCGACTGCCACTGCAGAGACGTCTGGGCGCCAGAGCCGAGGGTCAACGTGAGCAAAAACGCGAGGGTGGCAATGCGCCAGACCTTGCGGGGACGCCGGTTCGCGGAGTTGTTCATCGCTCGCAGCGCCTGCAGTTACGGAATCGAAATTGATTCTAGCGCCGATCTACTGAAGCTGTGCAACTACGGCGTTCAGCTGACTGATTTTGCTGTGTTTTGTGACGGCAGGCCAGTTGCAACGGGGGTGCCATTCATCGTGCCCTATTCATTTTTGCCAGCACCGCGCGACTGTGTCAGCCGTGCCCGCGAATCAGGTCCGCTGCGCGCTCGGCAATCATCATCGTGGGCGCATTGATGTTGCCGCCGATCAGGGTCGGGATCACCGATGCATCGATCACGCGCAGCCCCTCGACGCCGCGCACCCGCAATTGTGTGTCGACCACCGACGCGTCATCACTGCCCATGCGGCAGGTGCCCACCGGGTGATAGATGGTCTCCGCCTTGGCGCGGATGAACTCCACCAACTCCGCGTCGGTGAGGTCATCGCGCGCGGGGAAGATCGGCGCGCCCCGGAACGCATCGAACGCCTTTTGTGCAAGCACCTCACGTGCCAACCTGGCGCACTCAACCATCATCTTGAGATCGAAGCCATCCGCGTCGCTGAGGTAGTTCGCCTCGATCCGGGCCTTGTCCGCCGCCTGTGCGCTGACCAGGCCGACCCGGCCGCGGCTGCGCGGGCGCAGGAAGCACGCGTGCACGGTGTAGCCGTCGCCCTTGAGGCGTTGGCGGCCGTGGTCGTCGAGCATGGCAGGGACAAAGTGCATCTGAATGTCGGCGCGTTCGTCGGGCGCGTGGCGCGAGCGCACGAATGCGCCGGCTTCGGCGATGTTGCTGCTGCCGGCGCCGCTGTGGCCACGCAAGTAATAGTCGACGGCGACCTTGAGCTGGTTGATACGGTCGTAGGTGATTGGCTGGGTCGAATGTCGCAGGGTGCAGATGTCGAGGTGATCCTGCAGGTTCTCGCCAACCTGCTGTGCATCGGCGACCACATCGATCCCGTGCTTGCGCAGCTGTGCCGCCGGACCAATGCCCGACAGCATCAGCAATTGCGGCGAGTTGATCGCCCCACCGCTGAGCAGTACCTCGCGCGCAGCGGGCTGGTGAAATGCCTTGCCTTGCGCGGTGTAGACCACACCGTTCGCGCGGCGGCCCCCGGCGGCGTGCGCGTCGAAGGTGATGCGGCTGACGTGCGCGCCAGTGATGACAGTGAGGTTGCTGCGCTCCCGCGCGGGGTTGAGGTAGGCGACTGCGCTGGAGCAGCGCGCGCCGTCCTTCTGCGTGACCTGGTACAGCCCGAAGCCTTGCTGTTGCGGTCCGTTGAAGTCGGTGGTGGCGGCGTAACCGGCCTGCTGGCCGGCCTTGATGAAGGCATGCGACAGCGGGTTGCTGTGGCGCAGGTCGGACACGTACAGCGGGCCGTCGTTGCCGTGCCAGGCATCGCTGCCGCGTTCGTTGTGCTCGCTGCGCTTGAAGTAGGGCAGCACCGCGTCCCAGTTCCACCCGGTCGCGCCGTGGGCGGCCCAGTCGTCGTAGTCGCCAGGCACGCCGCGGATGTAACACATCGCATTGATCGAACTCGATCCGCCCAGCACGCGGCCGCGGGGCCACCACAACGCGCGCTGGTTGAGCTGCGGCTCCGGTACGGTGGCGTAGTCCCAGTAGACGCTTTTCTTGCGGACCAGCTTGTCCAGCCCGGCGGGCATGTGGATGTAGGGGTGCCAGTCGCGCGGACCGGCCTCGAGCAGGAGCACCTTGACGCTGGGGTCTTCGGACAGGCGGTTGGCGAGCACGCAGCCGGCCGAGCCGGCGCCAATGATGATGTAGTCGAACAACGCGATATCCCCAGTCGGGTGAGGCCGACACTGTGCAGCAACAGCGAAGCGCCGACGCTATGCCGCGAGGCTAGAGCAAATGCTCGTCGCGCGACGTTGGGCTACAGAGCGCCCGCGTCGGAGAGGCCCGTCGGATCAAGCCATGCCTCGACCCGCCGCGGCATGAGCAACACCAGGCTGGCGAGCACCACCCGCATCGGCTACGGTGCCGCCACCCTCCGCGGAACACGACGTTGGCCGCCAGCCCCGCCGGATCGAACGCTTCCACCACCGGCCCCGCCGGCACCGTTGCCGATCATCGCCGCATCCACGCCGGCGAATGGCGCGCGGTGGCGCTGTCGTTCGTCTACTTTTTCTGCGTGCTTGCCGCGTATTACGTGATGCGGCCTGTACGCGAGCAACTCACCGCGACGATCGGTTCCACCCAGTTGCCGTGGTTCTACGCCGCCACGTTCGTCGCCACCTTGCTGCTGACGCCGGTGTTTGCCTGGCTGGTCGCGCGCTATCCACGACCGGTGGTGGTGCCGATCGTCTACGGCTTTTTCATCGCCTGCCTGCTCGCGTTCGTGCCGTTGTTTACCAGCCACGGCATGCTCAGCCCGCGCGCCCTGGGCACGGTGTTTTTCGTCTGGGTCAGCGTGTTCAACTTATTTGTGGTGTCGGTGTTCTGGAGCTTCATGACCGACATCTGGAGCGATGAGCAGGCGCGGCGGCTGTTCCCGATCATCGCCGTCGCCGGTACCGCCGGCGCCGTCGCAGGGCCGGCGCTGACACGGGCACTCGTGGACGTGATCGGTGTCGCACCGTTGCTCGGAGTGTCGGCTTCGCTGCTGAGCGTGGCGGTGTTCTGCGCGGTGCTGCTGGGGCGATGGGCGCGCGCGCATGGCGCGCGCCGGCACGAGGTGGGCGACGAAGTCGCGATCGGCGGCGGCATGCTCGATGGCTTGCGGCAGATCTTCGCCAGCCCGTTCATGCGCGGCATGGCGGTGCTGCTGCTGCTGGCCGACGGTATCGGCACGGTCAACTACGCCTTGGTGGCCGACTACTCCGGCGCGACCTTTACCGACGCGGTGTCACGCACGCGCTTCCACGCGAACGTCGACCTTGCGGCCAATGTGCTGACCGCCGTCGTCCAGCTCACGCTCACGCGCTGGCTGCTGCCGCGCAAGGGGCCGGGCGTGCTCATCCTGATCTGGGCGCTGGTCAGCGTAGCGACGCTGTCGGTAGTGGTCTTCTCGGCCGACCCGCATGCGCCGCTGATCGGCGCGATGCCAGCGGTGGCCGTTGCCCTGATCGTCAGCCGAGGTTTGGCCTACGGCATGGCCGAACCCGCGCGCCACAGCTTGTTTACCCGGGTCCCGCGCAGCGTCCGCTACAAGGGTCAGAACGCGGTAGACACCGTGGTCTGGCGTTTCGGCGACCTCACCATCGCGTTGGGGATGAATGCGCTGCGCTCGCTCGGCGTGGTCACCGCCGGCTTTGCCAGCCTGAGTGCGCTGGCGGCGCTGTCGGCGGCGGCCATTGGTTGGCGATTGGCTAGGCGGGTCGATGCCGCGCCCGATCGCTAAAGGGACCGGAGCTACGCTCGGCGTCTAGTCCGCATCTTGCCGATACACTTCCACGCCATCGTCGCCCGTGCAGTCGACGCTACCCGGCTCGTCCCGCGTCCTACCAGTGCTTAGGCACACCCAAGTTAGATCTCCTGGATTGAACGATGTCGTTGAACGTTTTGTCACTTGTCGCCGCGCTGCTAGCCACGGCCGGTGTGGACGACGTGGCCTATTCGCCCCCAGCAATCGAGGTAAAGGAGCGCGTCGAGTACTACCGGATCCAGGGGCGCACAGTGAATGAGTTGGCGGCGCAGATGAAATTGCTCGGACCCGTAGGCTCCGTGACCGGCAAGCGCGCATCGGGATACACCGATTCGGAAGTGGTCTGGGAACACGCGCGCGAAACGCACGAAGGCAAGTGCCGGCTCAGCGAGCTAAACGTCAGCGTGACTATCGTGACGACGTTGCCGGAGTGGGTGCGCACCAGACCGGGACGGTCGGCACTGGCCGCTCAGTGGAGCCGATTTATGGCGAAGCTGCGCGAGCACGAAGCCGTCCACCGGCAGCACGGTCTGCAGGCGGCGGAAGCCGTGCGCACAGCGGTCGGCGCGATTCCGACGCAGCCCGATTGTCGAAGCCTGGAACGGGCCGTCGACCGCGTCGCCAGGCGCGAGGTACGCCGCTACGCCGCCGAGAGCCGCAAGTACGACGCGCTCACTGACTTCGGCGCAAAGCAAGGGGTTCGTCTGACGCGGTAAGCGCCGCTGCGTTCCGTAGCCGCAGCTGTCGCACGCGCCCCACCACCGCGTAAGCTGCTGCATCGCACCGTCCCACGGAGAAGCACGTGTCGAACCTCGCTCTTGGCTTGATCGTTCTCGTCGCGTTGTTGCATCTGTACTTCCTGGTGCTGGAGATGTTCCTGTGGACCAAGCCATTGGGGCTCAAAGTATTTCGCCAGTCGCGCGAACAAGCTGAGCAAACAAAAGTGCTCGCCGCCAATCAGGGCCTGTACAACGGTTTCCTCGCCGCCGGCCTGCTGTGGGCGGCGGCGACCGGGCAGCGCGAGGTGGCGTTGTTCTTTTTGGGATGCGTCGTGCTAGCCGGGCTCTACGGCGCGGCGACTGTGAACCGTCGCATCTTCTTCGTGCAGGCCTTGCCGGCGCTGCTCGCGATCGGTGCGGTGTGTTTGAGCTGACGACATGCCTGATGTCGGGCGCGTTCAAGTCTTAGGCGTAACGCTCTCGGCGGCTTTCTCGACGATCTCTTCCGCCACCGCGGCTCCCATGCTCGGGCGCTGTTGGTCGCGGACCACTTCGGCGGCGATGCCCGGGAGCGCGGCCGCGGCGAGAAATCCCAATCCCGCCGCGTGCTCGGCCATGGCGAGGCTGTCGCGGGCGCGCAGCATCGGCACCGACGTGCCGGCGACACGTTCGATATGCGCGTCGACGCCGCGGTCGAACAGCGAGTCGGTGTCCGGGTCGACATCGCGGATGTAGATTGCGGCGATGCGGTTACCGAACTCGTGCGCGGCCTGCGCGTACAACTCCGCGTCCGCCTGGCCCGAGTCGCCGAGCATTACCCAGCGCAGCTGCGGAAAGCGCTCGATCAGCATCCGGGCGCGGTCCAGCTTGTGACCGTGGCCGGGAGTCTTGAGGAACTTGCCGTCGTCCAGGCCGAGGTCGCGCAGGAAGATCGGACCGGGCGGGATCGCGTTGAGCTCCATGAAGTCCTCCAGCAGGTCGTAGAGATTCCACGGCGAACTGGACACATAGAAAATCGGATTCAGTGCCGGACCTGCGTCCGGCCCGGCCTGCAGCGCCTGGTACAACTTGGCCACGCCCTGCAGCGGTTTGCGCGTGCGCGCGTTGTGCAGGAAGGTCAGCTGCGCCGCGGTCTTCCAGTCGGTGATGCCGCTGTGCAGCACGGTGTCGTCGATGTCAGAAATGATGCCGAATCTCGCCTGCGGCAGCACCTGCATCACTGGCTGCTGTGTCGCCACGCTGCCGTCGGCTAGCGATACCATGGCGTTCTCCCACAGGTCGTCGCCGGGACTGGTTGTGGGCGCGAATGACGCGGTGTAGTAGCCCTCGTGATCGCTGAGCGCGTCGAATTGGGCGCCGCCGTATGCGACCTTGAGCGCTACCCCCGGCACCTCGTCGCTCTCGAAGCGACGGTAGATGTTGAGCAGGTTGTCCCACCAGCCATCGTCATCCTGTGGACCGCCGAGCGGCTCCTCGGCCAGCACCCGACCGATGAGGTCCACGCCGGTTGCATCGCCGTAGCCGCAATAGGCGGCAATGTGGCGCGGACGGCCGCGGCCGAACTTCGCGTTGAACCGCCGCTGCGCCACATCGAGGTGGTCGTCGGCGTCGATCGCGAGCTCTTGCAGGTGTTGACGGATGCGCGAGCGCCAGGCGTTGCTGGGAGGAGCGGTGGTCATGCGATAGGCCTGTTCCGGAGGCATCGGACTATCGATGAAGCCGTGCCAACGTTCCGTGAGAACCGGCGCGATGACTTGGGCGCAGGACTGAGCTGAGGGTGTGGCAGTTTCAATGCAAACACACCGCAGGCGCTGAATTAGATCGCTGTCGGGTCTGCGCGGGGCGCGCACCTCAACGGCGTGGAGGCCTCGGCGACACCCACATCGTGATCCGCGCGCGGAACACGGCCTCGCCGGTCGGATCGGTCACCAGAACGGTCACCGGCAGTTCGTAGCCACTCTCGGCGGCGACTACATCAATGTCCGGCGTGGCGACGGCGTGCATGGTGCCCGCGGCTTTTTTCAGATACTCGACCGTCATGCCCTTCGGGATCCAGCGCATGGTCGGCGGGATCGTCGCATCCGTCATCACCCCGGCCGCCAGCTCGGCCAGATTGCACAAGGCGATCGCGTGCACGCTGCCGATGTGATTGTGGACTGGGCGACGATCGCGGATCGCGACTTCGCAGCGGCCCGGGGCCAGCGCCACGAAGCGCGGCGCGATGGTGGCGAAGTACGGGGCTTTCCAGCACACCGCGCGCGCGAACAGCCAGTGGCCCGCGGGCCAGCGACTCATGCGGCGATACAGCGACAGAACCGATGCGCTCACGTGCGTCTCCGTCGACTTCAGACAAAAAGACGGCGGGGCAGTGCCCGCCGTCGTAGGTAATCCGATTCGCTCAGCAAACGGGATCAGGCCGCAGCGCGGTGGTCGCGGTGGTCGCGGCGATAGCCCGCCGAGCGCAATTCAGCCGCATCGAAATCGTCGACGCTGATCGCATCGATGGTCATTTCGCGCAGCTCCTCGAGTTGCTGGCGTTCGTCGGCGGTGATCCAACCTTCGCGCACGCCCTCGGTGAGTTGGCTGGCGAAGTCGAGGGACTCGATGTCCGCGGTCTTGAGCGCCTTAAGGAATTTGCGCTCGACCGGCTCGGCCAGGATCACCGCTTGCAGGTAGCTGTTGATGCGGCCGGCCGGATGATTCGCGGTCGGGGCGAGGAAGATTCCGGCGCCGAGGCGGTCGCGGGCTTCGTTCGGCGACAGCAGCAACGACGCGGCGCGGTGGCCGAGACGGTCGCTCGGCGGCTGCGCGCGACGGCCCCACGGGAACACCAGCAGCCACAACAGCCAACCGACCGGGCGGATCGGGAAGTTGCGCAGCGCGCCCGACAACGCGACTTCGATCTTGTGCACCGCATTGTGAAATGACCACGCCAGCAGCGGCTGGTCGGCGATCGGGCTGCCGTCATCCTGATAGCGCTTGAGCAACGCGCTGCCGATGTAGAGCTGGCTGAGCACATCGCCCAACCGGCCCGACAGCGACTCCTTGAACTTCAGCTTGCCGCCCAGCAGCAGCATCGAGGTGTCGGCCATCAACGCCAACGCCGCCGAATAGCGATTGAGCTTGCGGTAGTAGCGTCGGGTGTAGGCATCGCCGGGCGCTGCACCGAGCGTGGCGCCGGTGATGCCAAACCAGAGTGCGCGCACTGCGTTGGAGATCGCGAATCCAATATGGCCGAACAGGTTCTTGTCGAACTCGCGCAGACGCTCATCCGGGTCCGCCAGCCCCGCCGCTTTCATTTCCTTGAGAACCCACGGATGGCACAGGATGGCGCCCTGGCCGAAGATCATCAGCGTGCGCGTCATGATGTTCGCACCCTCGACCGTGATGCTGATCGGGCTGGCCTGCCACGCGCGGCCGAGGTAGTTCTTGGGCCCGAGGATGATGCCTTTGCCACCGTGCACGTCCATCGCGTCGCTGATCAGTTGGCGCGCCATCTCGGTGCAGTGGTACTTGGAGATCGTCGACGGCACCGCGGGCAACTCGCCGCGCGCGACCGCCGCGGCCGACGCTTCGGCCAGCGCACTGATCGTGTAGGCATTGCCGGCGATGCGCGCGAGCGCCTCTTCCACGCCCTCGAAGCGCCCGATCGACAGACCAAACTGCTTGCGGATGCGCGCGTACGCGCCGGTCACAAGCGCACCGATCTTGGCGCCGCCGCTCGCGGTGGAGGGCAGGGTGATCGAGCGACCGATCGACAGGCACTCGACCAGCATCTGCCAGCCCTTGCCGGCGTAGGCTTCGCCGCCGATCAGTTGGCTCAGCGGGATGAACACCTCGCGGCCGAGAATCGGCCCGTTCTGGAACGCGCTGTTCAACGGCCAATGGCGCCGGCCGATCTCGATGCCGGCGGTGTCGGCCGGCAGCAGTGCCAGGGTGATGCCGATGTCGCGTTTGTCGCCGATCAACCCATCCGGGTCATACATGCGGAACGCGAGCCCGATCAACGTCGCGACCGGCGCCAAGGTGATGTAGCGCTTGTCGAACGTGAGCTTGACGCCGACCACGCGCGCGCCGTTCCAGTCGCCCATGGTCACGAGGCCGAAGTCAGGGAT
Organism: Lysobacter sp.; assembly: GCA_043738095.1. Taxonomy (GTDB): domain Bacteria; phylum Pseudomonadota; class Gammaproteobacteria; order Xanthomonadales; family Xanthomonadaceae; genus Lysobacter_K. Next base: position 23,768 of record JAYSZI010000104.1, on the reverse strand, counting down.
CGACGTCGCATCGGAACCGGCCCACGGCCCGGTCAGCCCGAAGCACGGGACTTCGCGGCCATCGGCCAGGCGCGGCAGGTAGTAGTCCTTTTGTTCGGTGGTGCCGTAATGCATCAGCAGTTCGGCGGGGCCGAGCGAGTTCGGCACGCCAACGGTGGAACTGACCACGGTCGAGATCGAACTGAGCTTCTGGATCACCTTGTGGTTGGCCAGCGCGCTGAAGCCGAGGCCGCCGTACTGCTTGGGCACGATCATCCCGAAGAATTTGTTCTTCTTGATGAACTCCCATAGCTCCGGTTGCAGGTCGGCATGGACGTGGTTGATCTCCCAGTCGTCGGTCATCCGGCACAACTCATCCACCGGCCCGTCGAGGAATGCCTGCTCCTCTGCGGTCAGCATCGGCTTGGGCTGATCCAGCAGGATCTGCCAGTCGGGCTTGCCGGAGAAGAGCTCGCCCTCGAAGCCGACCGTGCCGGCTTCCAGCGCGACGCGTTCGGTCTCGGTCAGCGGCGGCAGGATCTTGGTGTAGAAGCCGAGCAACGGTTTAGTGATCAGCGGCAGGCGCAGTGCCGGCAGCAGCAGCGGTACCGCGATCAAGGCCACCAGCACTGCCGCAACCGTGGTCACGGTGGCATTGGCGCCGAGCAACGCGCACGCCACCAGCGCGGTGGCGGTCAACGCGACCCACACCGGCAGGCGCAGGCGGTGGTAGGCGGCAATGGCGGCGATCACCACGACGATGAGGAGCGGGGCGGCATTGGCGAGCATGGAACTCATGGTGGCGCTCCAGCGGACACGGCGGCCCGCAACAGACGGATGACGAATAAAACAAGTGTTGGCGCGATTGGTTGCTAATGGCACCGCGTCCGTGTCACGCAGAGGCTTAACATACGCAAGAGTATGGTAAGGTCCTTAAGCCCCTGTCAACCAAAAATCGCACGTTTTCGAGGTACGTACTTTTCCCAACGCAGGCGTATGGTTAGAATTGCCCCTATGACCGCATCCGCTCCGACCAAGCAAGCTCCCACCAAGCAAGAACGCAATGGCCGCCTGAGCGCGGAGGACTGGGCGCAGGCCGCCCTCGATCTGATCGCCGAACTAGGCGTCGCCGCCGTCGCCGTGGAACCGCTTGCTCGTCGCCTCGGCGTGACCAAGGGCAGCTTCTACTGGCACTTTCCCTCGCGCGATGCGTTGCTGGTGGCCGCGCTAGAGCGCTGGGAAAAGGTCGAGCAGGAGACGGTGTTCGGCAAGCTCGAGGCCATCGCCGACCCCAGCCAGCGCCTGCGGGCGCTGTTCAATCTGGTCGCGCATGAGTTCAAGTCGCACATCATCTATTCCGAGTTGCTTAAAGCGCTCGACCACCCGGCGGTGCAGCCGGTGATCGGTCGGGTCTCGCAGCGACGCATGGACTATCTCATCGCATCGTTCCGCCAGGCCGGCCTCAGCCGCACCGACGCCCAACATCGCGCGCGCCTGACGTATGCGGCCTATGTCGGCTTCCTGCAGCTCAATTTGCAGCTGCAGCAGGCGCGCTTGCAGCACGATGAATTCGAGGCCTACGTTGAGCACCTCGCGGCTACGCTGATCCCAACCTCATGATTGAACCAGCCCGGGCTGGAAGGACTTTTGCTGTGAACGATATTTCCAACGCTGCAATGCAACGCGCCGTCGCCACCGGAAGCGACGGCAGCCAGTTGGCCGCACTCAATGCATGGGTGGCTGATGTCGCTGCGCTGACGAGGCCCGACGCGATCCACTGGTGCGACGGCAGCGACACCGAGAACACCGCGCTGATTGCGCAGATGCAGGCTGACGGCACCCTGCTGCCGCTCAACCAGCAGACCCACCCGGACAGCTGGCTGCACCGCTCGCACCCCGACGACGTCGCTCGGGTCGAACATCTGACTTTCGTGTGCACGTCCGAACAGGACGACGCCGGCCCGAACAATCATTGGATGCCCCCGGCGGAGGGTCATGCACAGATGGATGGGCTATTCGCCGGCTGCATGCAGGGCCGCACCATGTATGTGGTGCCGTATTGCATGGGCCCGATCGACTCGCCATTGTCGCGCTGCGGCGTCGAGCTCACCGACTCGCCGTACGTGGTAGCGAACATGCGCATCATGACCCGCATGGGCGCACCGGCACTGGCGCGGATCGAGCGCGAAGCGTCGTTCGTGAAAGGCCTGCACTCGATCGGCGAGCTCGACCCGGAGCGCCGCTTCATCATGCATTTCCCCGAAGAACTGACGATCAAGTCGTTCGGTTCCGGCTACGGCGGCAACGCGCTGCTCGGCAAGAAGTGCCACGCGCTGCGCATCGCCAGCCATCAGGCCAAATCCGAAGGCTGGCTGGCCGAACACATGCTGATCCTCGGCCTGGAGAACCCTCAAGGCGAGACTCACTATGTCGCCGCGGCGTTCCCGTCGGCCTGCGGCAAAACCAACCTGGCGATGCTGATTCCGCCCGAGGGCTACCGCGCACAAGGCTGGAAGGTGTGGACGGTCGGCGACGACATCTGCTGGATGCGCCCGGGCAGCGACGGCCGCCTGTACGCGATCAATCCGGAAGCCGGCTTCTTCGGCGTCGCGCCCGGCACCTCGGCCAAGTCGAACCCGAACGCGCTCAAGTCGGTCCAGCGCGACACGATCTTCACCAATGTCGGGGTGACCGCCGACAACCAACCGTGGTGGGAAGGCATCGACAACGGTTTGGCCCCCGCGCTGGACTGGCGTGGCGAACCCTACGACGCCGACAAACGGCCGGCCGCGCACCCGAACTCGCGATTCACGGTCTCGGCCAAGCAGTGCCCGAGCTACTCGACACAGGCCGAGAACCCGAATGGCGTGCCGATCTCCGCGATCGTATTCGGTGGCCGCCGCGCCGCCCTGGTGCCGCTGGTGTTTGAAGCACGCGACTGGACCCACGGCGTGCTGGTCGGTGCCGCGATGGGCTCAGAAACCACCGCCGCCGCGACCGGCGCGGTCGGGGTGATGCGCCGCGACCCGATGGCGATGAAGCCCTTCTGTGGCTACAACTTTGCCGACTACTTCAGCCACTGGCTGTCGTTCGATCAAGCCGGTGCCAAGCTGCCGAAGATCTTCCACGTCAACTGGTTCCGCAAGGGCGACGACGGCAAGTTCCTGTGGCCCGGATTCGGCGACAACCTGCGCGTGCTCGAGTGGATGATCGGCCGGGTCAAGGGCGAGGCCGGGGCGGTTGCGACACCGATAGGCCACTTGCCGACCGTGTCTGACCTCAACCTCGAAGGCGTGTCGCTGTCGGAGGACGCCAAGGCCAAATTGTTCGCCTTCGACCAGCCGGGCTGGCAGAAGGAACTTGCGAGTATCGGCGAGTTTCTCGACGAGTTTGGTTCGCGCATGCCGCGGGCGTTGAAGGATGAGCAGCAGCGGATCGTTCGCGCCCTCAGCGTCTAGCGGCGCTGCATTTTTAAGCATTGCCGGCCTGTTTCAGCCGCCTTTGTGGCCAAGGCGAAAAGCGGAGTGTCGCGCATGGTTTTGGAAGGGAGCCGCCCAGGCCCAAACGCGACGCCGTCTGCCAACCAGTTGTGGGAGGGGGCAGAGGCGGCTGTGGAGCGCAGGGATTTTGCTCGGGCTGAGCAACTCTTCAGGCGCGCATTGGACGGGCAGGGCGATCATGTGCCCTCTTTGATAGGACTGTCGGCTGTGCTCAGTCGACGAGGTTCCCACCGCGAGGCGCGTGCAGCGGCGCTGTCGGCCTATGCGCAGCGGCCATCCGCAGCCCCGCTGGTCTACGCAGTGGCGCAGCGGCTGCGATATTTTCACGAGTTCGAGAGATTGGTGGATTGTTTGGCAGGGCCCCGTCTGGCGCTTGAAGCACCCGCAGACATCCTGGCCAAGGCATCGGTGATGTTGAGTTCGGTCGGCGCGCACGATGCCGCTGCCCAACTCGCCGACAAGGCGCTGCGGCGCGACCCCAACAACGCCGCGGCATTGCACGTGCGTGGCAACTTCCACTTGTTCCAAGGTGATGTCGACAAGGCCGAGCAGAGCTACGAGTCGTCCCTTCGGTCCGACCCGCTGCTGTTCCAGAACTCATGGATGCTGGCTGGCGCCCGCACTCAGACTCCCGAAAAGAACCATGTCGAGCGCCTGAAGCGACAACTGGTGCAGGCCAAGCCGCGCGGCACGGGCGAGGTGTATCTGGCCTACGCGTTGCACAAGGAGCTCCACGACCTGGAGCGGTACGACGAGGCTTGGCAGGCACTGGAGCGCGGATGCGCGGCCAAGCGGCGGCAGTCGCCCTATGCCCTAGGGGAACACGTGGAATTGGTCGACAGCCTTGCGCACGTTTGCACGCCCGACTTCGTGAGCGCCGCAAGCTCCGTCAACCAGCCGCGGGTGCCGATTTTCATCGTGGGCATGCACCGTTCGGGAACGACGTTGCTGGAGCGGATGCTGGCGGGTCATTCGCAAGTGGGTGACGCCGGCGAAACGTCGGCGTTCCATGCGCAACTTGAACGTGCCACGGACCGTGCTGCGCCTACCGGAATGGACGCCGCGTTCGTCCAACAGGTTGCGGGCGCGGACTTCGATGCCATCGCGCGTAACTATGCCCAGACCGCCGTCTGGCTGTCGCGAGGCAATCCGTTTTTTACGGAAAAGCTCCCACCGAACTTTTTCAACGTAGGCTTCATTGCCAAGGCGATGCCCCAAGCGCGTTTCCTGCACCTGGTGCGCGACCCGATGGATACGTGCTTTTCCAACCTGCGTACGTTGTTCTCGGGGACAGCGTTGTATTCGTACAACCAAGCGGAGCTGGGTGGGTTCTTCCTGCAATACCAACGAATGATGGAGCACTGGCGTGCGGTCCTGCCCGGACGCGTGCTCGACATCTCTTACGACGAACTGGTACGTGCCCCCGCGGCAATGGCTGAACGCGTCGCAGCCCATTGCGGCATCGCTTTTGAAACGGGCATGGTCGACATCGGGCGCGCAAGCGGTACGGTGGCGACCCCAAGCGCCAGCGTCGCCAGGGAGGGTTTTCGCCGCGATCGCGGTCGGGCTTGGCAACCTTACGAAGCGCACCTCCAGACGTTGCGCACCACGCTCGCGCCAGCCTATGAGGCCCGCGCCAACACATTGGTCTGATCAGGCGTCGGCCATCCCGAACCAGCAGTTGAAGGCGATGGTAATGCGCTCGTCGTCGCCATAGAACGGCAGCACTTCATGGGGCAGCCACGACGGAAACAGGATCAGCTGCCCCGGCTGGAACTGGATGCTCCATGTGCCGTGATGGAACGGCGGGCGCAGTTTCAGATTGCCCGCGTCGAGGAACGTGTTGCTGTAGTGATGCGGGTTGTGGAAGCGCAACACGCCTGACTCGGGCCGGTCCGCGGGTACTGCCCCCGGTGCGACGCAATAGACCCCGGACCAGGACGCCATCGGATGGGAGTGCGTGATCACGAACCCTTCGGATCGCGTGACATGGAACCAGGTGTGGGAAAAGATCTGCAACCGTCGCATGTCTGCGGCGGTGTAGTTGTTGAGATTCTGGATGGTGCGGCCGAGTTCGGTCCAGCAGAACTCCCGCAGGCGCTGGACGCAGGCTTCCGGCCAGGTGAACAAGTTGAAGTCACTTTCGAAAACGCCCTTTTGCTGTGCCAGCGAGGGGTGCGGATTCGCGTAGCGCGCATCGCCCTCCCGCGATAGCAACAAGATCCGCAGTTCTGCGTTGAGCGAGGAAGCCTGCGGGTGCAAAGCCTGCGCGAACGGCACAGCAAACACCGGCGTGATCTCGCTGATGGGTGGCAGCACGGGCAAGGTCTTGGTCATCACGCGATGGTGTCATCCGCAGCGATCGGAGTTCAAGGGCACAAAAAACTACGGCCCCTTGCGGGGCCGTAGAAGTACCAGTTGATCAGGCTCGATCAGAACTTCTGGTTGTACTGCAGGTAGAAGAACTGGCCCGGGATTTCGTACTGCGGGTCGAAGCTGTTCGCAAACGCCGAGAACGTGACCGGCGGCTGCTTGTCGAACACGTTGTTGACGCCGAGCGTGACCTTAGCGTTCCACGGAGCCTTCCAGTACATGGAGATGTCGTGGTAGGTGGTGCCGCCGATCTTATTGGTGGCTTTGATGTTCGGGTCGTCAAAGATGATCGAGCCGTTGGCGCGGGTCGTGACGTCGGTGCAGAGCTCGCCGAAGCCGTAATCGTTGTAACCAAACGGGCAGTCTTCTTCCTGACGCGAGTAGTAGCGCGTGAACAAGGTGGCGCCGACATCACCCATTTCCCAACGGGTCATGAGGTTGCTGCGGATACGCCAGTTGTTGTTGCGGTCGGAGTACTCGCCCACCACGCTGCCGCCGTCATCTGCATCGATGGTTCCGTCGTTGTTCGCGTCGGACTCATTAAGCGCCAGATAGGTGGTATCCCAGGAGAACGACAGCTTGCCCCAGCTCGTTTCCGGCAAGCGATAGTTCATCGTCAGGTCGTAACCTTCAACATTCTGCGAGCCGATGTTGATCGGGCGCGACAAAAGGGTGTTGATCGCACCGCCCGGGGAACGGTTGTACTGGTCGCAGAACGCCTGGATGCCTTCTTTGATGCATTGGTCGATGATGAAGCGACCGCCGAACTGCGTGACGGTATCGCCCAGCTCGATCTCCCACCAGTCAAGCGAAACGTCGAAGCCTTCGATGAAGCTCGGGCTCCAGACCACGCCCAACGTCTTGGTGGTCGAGGTTTCCGGCTTAAGTTCCGTGTTGCCGCCAACGCTGATGCGGATCTGCGAATTGCCCTGGTCGTAGCCGCCAACCGGCACGCCTTGGGCCGTGCAGCGTGCCTTCTGCTCCGCGGTCAGGCCGTTGTAGCCGCCACCAAACGTGGTGGAACACGCATCGGCCAACTGCGGGAAGTTGTCGGCCACGCCGGCGAACAACTCGCCGATGGCCGGCGCACGGAAACCCTCGGCCCAGTTACCACGGACCAGCACGTCTTCGATCGGACGCCACTTGAAGCCGAAGCTCGAGTTGGTGGTGTCGCCGAAGTTGCTGTAGTCGGAGACGCGCGACGCCAGGTTGAACTCCAGCAGATTGGCGAACGGCAGGTCCTTCAACAGCGGGATAGCCAACTCGACGTAAGCCTCTTGAACGCTGTAACTACCAGCGGTAGCGGTACGCGCGTTGCCGGTGGTGTTGCCGGAGTTGATCAGCGCATCGGGCTGGTCGAAGCCGCTTTCCGTACGGCGCTCAAGGCCCGCTGCAATTGCGAGCATGCCACCCGGCAGCTCGGCGATTTCGCCGGTGATGTTGGCGAAGTACTGCTTCATCTTGTAGCCAAACTCGTCGTGGGCGACGAAGCTGGAGAACGCCAGCATTTCCGGGGTGATCGAGCCCGGGGCACCCAGCAGGTTCAGCGGCACGCAACCGGCGATGATCGTGGCGGCATTGCCCGGCGTGGTGACGCAGATCGGCGTGCCGTTGGAGATCATCGACGGGCCCAGCGCCTGGCGCAGCGCTGGCACGTTGAACAGGCCATTGGTGGTGTCGTTCTGGTCGTTGCGACCGTACACCATGCCCGCGTCCCAGGTGAAGTAACGGTCCCAACGCTCGAAGCTGCCTTCAAGGCCGCCGCTGAACGCAAAGGTGTCAACGTTCTGATTGAACGAGCGACCGCCGGTTTCCACGGCGCGGCGCTGGATGCGCGACACCGGGGCGCCGAACGGATTGTAGATGCTGAACGGGCTGATGGAGATGGTGCGCGCCTGCACACCAGCGCCCGGGCCGCTGCCGAGGACGATCGGCATCGCGGCGAGCAACTGCTCGGAGCGGCGGTTGTTGTAGGTGCCGGTGATGAAGGCCGACACATCGTCGGTCAGCGCCACGGTGGCGCGGCCGAACAGCGACTTGCGCTCCTGCGGCGTGATCAGGTAGTTGTCCGGCGCGAAGTTGTACAGGTCAGCCGGGATGGAGAAGTTGCGGACACCATTGGCGCCGCTGCCACCCTCATTGTAGGTGAACTGGCCGGTAGAGCCATTAGGACGTGTTTCAGGCGAGCCGGCGGTGCCGGCGGCGTTACGGCATTGCCCGGTTGTGGCATTGATGACGCCGGGCGGGCGGCAGAGTGCGAAACGGCCGAACGGCGTGGTGGAGCTGCCGAACGATACGCCGGTGCGGAACGTGGGCTCCGCGGAGATCGTACGGTCGCCGGCGCCAACCGGCTCTTCCTTGACGTAGCCGACGCCGAACATCGCGCTGAAGCGCTCGTCGGTGGTGCCGATGGTCAGGTCATAGGACTGCTTGAAGCCGTCGCCTTTGTCGTACATACCAACGAACGCATTGGCTTCCGCGCCCTGGTAATCGGAGCGCAGGATGACGTTGACCACGCCGGCGATCGCGTCGGAGCCGTAGATCGACGAAGCGCCGGCCTTCAGGACTTCGATGCGCTCGACCGCTGCGGACGGGATGGTGTTGAGGTCGACCGCGCCACCGAGACCGGTGCCACCGACCCAACGCCGGCCGTTGACCAGCACCAGGGTGCGGTTGGAGCCGAGGTTACGCAGGCTGACGCGGGTTTCGCCGTTGCCGCCATTGTTGAACGTGCTGTTCAACGTCGAGCCGTTGGCGGTCAGGTTCTGGATCACGTCGCCGACGGAGGTCAAGCCCTGGGCCTGGATTTCTTCGCGGTTGAGCGAGAAAACCGGCGCCGAGGTTTCGATTTCGGTGCGCTTGATGCGCGAGCCGGTGACTTCGACGCGGTCCAACGTGGTCGGGTCTTGGGCAGGTGCGGCGTCCTGTGCAAGGGCGGAGCCCATGCCCACGACGGTGGTTGCGCCCACGGCGAGCGCAAACTTGATCGCGTCGCGGAGCTGGGTGGTCTTCAAAGTCATCTCTCTCTCCAAGTCGGTCTTGAGGTTGTTTCCCAAGGGAAACCTCGCTGGTGGAGTCAAGGGAGACGCCAAATCCGGCAAGGCCGAGGCGATAGTAACCACGTTCCGCCAGTAATTAAAGTGTCGTTAAGCGACTAATTTTTTAACTAGCCCTTCACGCATGCCGAACAGGACCTCGGCGGCCGCAGTGAGCCGCAACATTGAGCAGATATGCCCGCGGCGGCTACGTCTGGTGCAATTCACCGCCAAGCAGGCGGCAGGGCTGCACCGAGGCCGGGGCGCGTGGGCATGGAATCGCATTAGCCCGCTGTTAACAACTACCCCGCAATTCCGCCTTGAGGTTGGCAGAATGGCCAAAAAGTCGACTTTTAGCCTCGCAGACGCGAGCTAAAGTACAGGAATCGGAGCAGGGGCCGGCCAAGATGGCCGCGCAACAGTCGACCTTCGTCGCTAGAGGTCTTGCTCGTACCGGACGTAAGGCACGGTGCCCTCGTCCTTGTCCGCTGGACCCGTCGAGAACGGGTTTTTGCCGCGGGTCACGACGTTTTCGGCGCCGACGGTGAGTTGGCCGCTCCATGGCGTGCGCCAAGTGACGCCAACATCCAGGCCCTCCCAGCGACCGACGCGGTTGGGGGTTTCGACCACGCGGCCAATGATGCTGGCATCGAAGTTCCCGACGCCGGCACCGATGCTGAGGCTCTTGGTGTTCCAGCGGTCGGCCAGGCCGGGCACGTCGCCAGCGGGGATCAGGCGCGCGCGCGCCAAGCTGCCACCGATGGATACGGTTGCCTCGCGGCCGATGTTCTTTTGGCCGTAGACGGTCAGCGTGTTCTGGTCGGCCTTGCTCGCCTTGCTGTTCGGGCTAAGCCACGCGGGGAGGGTGTCGCGGGCGTTGCCCACGACCAGGCCGACTTTTCCGCCGGCCCGGGAAACGCTGGCGCCGGCGCTGGTGTGGCGACTGCCGCCCGTGTCCTGCTCAAGCGCGGCGAGCATGCAATGGTTGGCGAGGTTGCCGATCGCGCCGGCCAAGCCGGTCTTGCGGTCGCAAACCAGGCCCAGGGTGTCGCCTGCATCCAGGCCGAACGCGGCATCAAGCGACGTATCGCCGACCCGCCAGCGCGCGCCGGCCGTGGGCGTGCCCGTGGGTTCGAGCAGCAACACAGCTTCGAGCTTGCCGCTGGTCTGGTTGAGGATCGGCAGGACGGTGGCGTCAGTGCGGGCCTTGGTCGATTGCGCGTGCGCGCCCGCAGCCACGCCAAGGGCGAGGAGCAAGGCTACTGGCAGTCGAAGCAGGCGGTTGTTCATGGCTCGTGTACGACCGGCGTGGGCCGGCGAAGTTCCCCAAAATCGAATGGCGCAAACTATAGGATATTTATGTTTATTTAACAATAAAGGTAGTGTGAGGGCTGCTATTGAAGGCGGTCCGGTGCGGTCATTTCCTGGGCGGCTACCGTCAGCATGGTATCGACCTCCCCTTGGTTGAAAAGATAACGCTCCCCACAGAACTCGCAACGGACCTGCGCCAACCCCTCGGCCACTGCTGCTTGCGCCTCGTCCGCGCCCAACGACACCAGCATCGCCTCCACCCGCTCGCGCGAGCACGAGCAGGCAAAGCGCAGCGCCTTGCTGCCCATCACCTGGACGCCGTCTTCGTGGAACAGCCGCGCGAGCATGGTGTCGCCGGGCCAGTCGAGTAGTTCCTGCGGGCGCAGGGTATCGAACAGGGCGCCCGCGCGGGCCCAGCCGTCGTCGTCGCCTCCGTCACCTGGCAGCTTTTGCAGCATCAGGCCCGCGGCGCGCTCGCCGTCGGCCACTAGCAGCAGCCGCGTGGGTAGCTGCTCGGACTGCCGGAAGTAGTCCTCGAACGCGCCTGCGAGGGAGTCGGATTCCAGCGCGACCATGCCCTGATAGCGCATCGGCTCCCGGCCGCCGGTGGAGGGGTTCTCGATCGTGATCGCGAGCACCGCATCGGGGCCGAGCACACGCAGGTCACGCGACACCTCGCCGTCATCGCCCAGTTGCACGATGCCGCGCAAGGTTCCGGCAGCAGTGCACTCGGCGAACAGGGTGCGCAGAGCCCCATCGCCGCGCAGCTGGATGGACAGGCGGCCGTCGATCTTGGCGTGGCCCGTGAACAGCGCCGCGGCAGCGGTGGCTTCGCCGAGCAGTTCGACCGCAGCCGGGGGCGGGGCCTCGTGACTGCTACCGGTCGCACGTGAGCGGATCTGTTGCCACGCGTCGTCGAGATGTACGCGCACGCCGCGCACGCCCGCGCCAGCGATCAGAAAGCGCGTCAGGTGATCGCGATCGGCAACGGGATCGGTCGTCGGTAGGTCGGTCATCGGCGGGAACTCGTGCGGCGGTGGACGCATCACGGATAATGCGACCAGACCCAGTGAAGGGCGAGACGACGAAGATGGGGACAGGGGGCGATGGGTGCAAGACGTGGATGAACGTGTGAGAACGGGCCCGCCGCGTAGGCGCCGTCGCTGGGGGCGTTGGTTGCTGGCGTTGCCGTTCCTGTTGCTGCTGGCAACGGTGCTGCAGGTGGCGGCGCTGCGGTTCGTCGATCCGTGGTTCAGCACGTTCATGGCGATTCGCCAGTTCGAGGCCTGGGGGCAGCGCGACTGGGATTTTCGCGTCGCCTACGATTGGCGTGACCTGAGCGAGATCTCGTCCAACGTGCCCGTGGCACTGGTCGCGTCCGAGGACCAGAGTTTCGCCGAGCACTACGGCTTCGACCTCAAGGCGATCGAGAAGGCGCGCAAGAACAACGCCCGCGGCCGCAAGGTTCGTGGCGGCAGCACGATCAGCCAGCAGACGGCAAAAAACCTGTTCTTGTGGAGCGGCCGCAGCTGGGTGCGTAAGGGCGTCGAGGCCTGGTACACGGTGTTGATCGAGACCTTATGGCCCAAGCGCAGGATCATCGAGGTGTACGCGAACATCGTCGAGTTCGGCGACGGCGTGTACGGCGCGCAGGCCGCGGCACGCACCTACTGGCGCAAGGATGCCAAGCGCCTGGGCGCGGCCGAAGCGGCGCGCATGGCCGCGGTTCTGCCCAATCCCAAGCGTTACAGCATTTCGCGCCCGGGCCCGTACGTGCAGCGGCGCAGCAACGCGATCCAGCGGCAGATGCGTCAGATCGGTGGCAGTGGGTATTTGAGTTCGCTGGATTAGAAAACGAGGGGCGGCGAACCCCAGCCAAGCAGATTCAAAATGGCGTCGAGTTTTAGGCATCTCTATGGGGCTTCGGCCTCGACATTTTGCCATCGAGCCCCCGGGGCTGAGGGTTCTCCAAAGTCACCTCTAACGTCCGGCCGGATTTCCTTCGGTCGAAAGCGAGGGGCAGTGCTTCAAACCCGAAAGCAAAGGCTGGATTCCTGCGTTCGCAGGAATGACGAGCGGGACTATTCGAGACCTCATTGCGCTTGTGGTCCCTCGTGCGCGGGGTGACGAATGCGCGCTGGTTGCGGTGCTCAGACCCCATTAGCCGGATCGGGAACCACGACCGGTAGCGGAAACAGCACCCGCACCACCAGCAACGCCAACGCCGCGCCGGCCAGTTGCGCCACGACAAAACCCGCAACATCGATGCCGCGAATGCCGGCGAAACTCTGGGTCAGCGCCCGTGCCAACGTCACCGCCGGATTGGCGAACGAAGTACTGGCGGTAAACCAGTACGCGGCGAAGATCCAACTCGCGACCAGCACCGGCAGCGCGGCCGGGCGGAAGCGCGCGCCGAGCAGGATCGTCAGCAGCAAGCCGAAGGTGGCCACGCCTTCGCTCAAGCCCTGCGCGGGGCCGGTGCGCACGCGCGTGCCGGGCTGCCACAGCGGCAACTCGAACATCGCATGCGCGAGCCACACACCGAGCACCGCGCCGAGGAGTTGCGCCAGCAGATACAGCGGCCACGGCGCCGGCAAGGGTTCGCCGCGCACGCGCATCGCCAACGTCACCGCCGGGTTGAAATGGGCACCGGAGATTGGCCCGAGCAGCACGATCAGCACGTACAAGCCACCTGCGGTCGCGCCCGCATTCGCAAGCAGCGCGATGCCGTCGTTTCCCGCGGCCAAGCGCTGGCCCATGATGCCGCTGCCCACGACGATCGCTAGCAACAACAGCGTGCCAAGGAACTCGGCGGCGAGCACGGACGTGCGCGTCGCCGTTGCGTTTCGTTTGGCAGCGAGGCTCATGCCAGCGACGCCAGCAGATCGCGCACTCGGGAGCCGATCTCGTCGCGCACTGCACGGTAGCCCTCGTCATCCATGTCGCGAGGATCCGGCAGCGCCCAATCTTCTCGGCGCAGCGCGGGGACCCACGGGCAGTTGTCGCCGCACCCCATGGTGATTACCGCATCAAAGTCGATGCCGGCGATGTCGTCCAGTGATTTGGACGCATGTGTGCGTAGATCGAGGCCGAGCTCGTCCATGAAGCGGATCGCCTTGGGATTAATCACGCCCGACGGTCGCGATCCGGCACTGAAGGCTTCCACATCGTCACCGCCTGTGGCGCGGGCGAAGGCTTCGGCCATCTGGCTGCGGTTGGAATTTTCGACACAGACGAACAGCACACGTTTGCTCATGGGAACGATCTCGTTGGCTCAGCCGCAACAGGCCGACGTCGAAGGGGAGGGGACCTGCATCGCTGGGGGCACGGTACAGGCGGGCTTGCAGCTGGATGACGACCGCGGTGCTGAGGTCTCTGGGCCGCAGCAGCTGTCGCGCTCAACCGGCGTGCCCGCGGGATCGGCATAGTAGGTAGTGGCGTCGCCGTGGGTGTGGAAGGTTTCCCAGCGCACACCTTGCGGATCTTCTGCCCAGAACTTGTCCGACTGTGCGTAGCAGCAGGTGGTGCCAGCCTCGGCCAGGGTGATGGCGTCGGCCGCAATCAGGCGACTGCCGACGGCGGCCAGTGCGTCGGCATCGCCGGCCTGTAGACCGAGGTGGGCGATACCGAGTTCGCCGGCTTTCCCCGTCGAGATCGCGAAGTTGAGCCGCGGATCCTCGAGCATCCACTTGGCGTAGTCATGCTTCTGCACGCTCGGGGCGGCCCCGAACAGCTGCGAGTAGAAGCTCACATTCCGGTCTAGGTCGGCGACGTGGATGTGGACATGGAACCGCGTTTGGGTGGTGGCGGGCATTTCAGCAACTCCGGTCGGTAAGCGGTTCGCAGGCCATGGCGCCGCAGCCGGCGCCCGCGCAGCAGTTTTCGGTGAGGTAGGCGATCAGGGCATTCATTCGCAAAAAATCGGCGCGCACGCGGATCACCCGGCCTTCGCGTTGATCCGCAACCAGGCCTGCATTGCGCAGCACATTGAGGTGAGCGCTCAGCGTTGCGGGTGGAATGCCCACGCGTTCGCGCAGCTCGCCGACGGCCAAGCCGGCCGGACCGGCCACCACCAGCGCGCGGAATGCGGTGAGCCGGTGCGGCTGGCCGAGGGCGCTGAGCGCATCAAGGGCTTGTTCGTTATTCATTATTCGATATTTCCGGAAATATCGAATCATGTCAATAGGAAAGATGGCTGCCCGGGTTTTGGCCTTTAGCGGCATTCGGCCGAAGAGGCCGACTGACGGGTCCTGCGACAAGGAAATGTGTGCAAATAACGAACGAATGCGGCCGACCCCAACGGCACCGGTACTATTTGCACCATGAGTCCAGACCGCCTGACCGTCGTCGTCGCCGCTTACAACGAGGCCGACAGCCTGCCGTTGCTGCACCCGCGCATCGTCGCCAGCCTGGACGCATTGCCCGATGTCCACGGCCGCGTGCTGTACATCGATGACGGCAGCTGCGATGCGACCTGGACCGTGTTGCAGCAGATCGCCGCGCACGAGCCGCGGGTGGCGCTGCTGCGGCTGTCACGCAATTTCGGCAAGGAACTGGCCTTGACCGCAGGGCTCGATCAGATCCACGACGGCGCCGCCCTGATCCTCGACGCCGATGGTCAGGATCCGCCCGAGTTGATCGCGCAGTTCGTCGCGAAGTGGCGCGAGGGCTTCGATGACGTCTACGGCACACGCCTGGAGCGCGATGGCGAGGGCTGGCTCAAGCGCACGACGGCGCATGCGTTCTACCGGGTGATTGGTTGGTTGTCGAAGACGCCAATCCCGGCCGATACCGGGGATTTTCGCCTACTGTCGCCGCGCGCCTTGAGCGGCCTGCAACAGCTGCGCGAGCGCCACCGCTTCATGAAGGGCCTGTTCGGCTGGGTTGGCTACAACCGGGTGGCGATCCCCTACCACCGCGATGCGCGCGTGGCGGGCGCGAGCAAATTCAATTTCTGGCGTTTGTGGAACCTGGCACTGGAAGGCATCACCAGTTTCTCGACGGCACCATTGCGCTTGGCCACCTACCTCGGACTAGCAACTGCTGCGGTCGCGTTTGTCTACGGCATCTGGGTAATCGCCAAGGCGCTGTTGTGGGGCGACGCGGTGGCCGGCTGGCCGACGATGATGGCGGTAATCTTGTTCCTCGGCGGCGTGCAGTTGATCGCGCTCGGGCTGATCGGCGAATACCTGGGGCGCCTGTACGAGGAGTCCAAGCAGCGGCCGCTGTACCTCATCGATGTGTGGCAGCCGGCTTCGGGAGTATCCTCGCGACAGGACCCGCCTGTAGGAGACAGCCATGCGCAACGTGCGACAACTGCTCGAAGCCAAAGCGCCTGAGGTCCATTCGATCGGGCCCGATGCGCCGGTGATCGACGCGATCCGGTTGATGGCGGAAAAACGCGTCGGCGCGGTGCTGGTGATGGAGCATGGCCGCTTGGTCGGTATCCTTTCGGAACGCGATTACGCCCGCAAGATCGTGCTGCAAGGGCGTTCTTCGGCTGACACGCCGGTGCGCGCGATCATGACCGGCGACGTGGTCAGCGTGCGATTGGGCGACACCGCCGACCATTGCATGAAGCTGGTGACCAACCGCCGCATCCGCCATTTGCCGGTGCTGGAAGGCGATCAGCTGCTCGGCGTGGTGTCAATCGGCGACTTGGTCAAAGCCGTGATCGAGGATCAGCAACTCGAACTCGAGCAGTTGCAGCGTTACATCGCCAGCTGAGCTGGAGCACCCGGGTCGACCACGCGTTTGCCTGTTACTTGGCGTAACGCCCGCCGCAATTGGAGTCCTTGCCCGGACCGGTTTCGATCAAGGCCAGCAGCGCCACTGGCGGC
The DNA here is from genome assembly GCA_043738095.1 of Lysobacter sp. Classification (GTDB taxonomy): domain Bacteria; phylum Pseudomonadota; class Gammaproteobacteria; order Xanthomonadales; family Xanthomonadaceae; genus Lysobacter_K. The sequence goes on along the minus strand of JAYSZI010000104.1, from coordinate 7,730 downwards.
GCGATGCTGCCCAGCGCGAGCGCGATCGCGCCGCGCAGACCGACGCGCTTGAGGTCCGGCCGGAAGCTCGGGTCCTTGAATGTGCCGCTCGCGATCAATGGCGATCGCAACACGAACAGGCTGCGATCTTTCGGGCGCGGGCGCAGGCGCAAGTCCAGCGTCTCGTCGCGCAGGCTGATGCTTCCCTCGCCGACGATAATCGTGTCGGTCGTGTCGAAGGCAAGCGCGCGCGTGGTCATGACCCCGTCGCGCACAGTGAAATCGCCAAAAGCGCAGCGCACCGGGATAGTCCGGTCCTTGGTAACCATGAACTTCAAGACTTCGGCGATATCCAGCCCAGCCCACTCCATCAGCAGGTTGCTGATCTGGCCGCGACCCATGCCGATGGCGATATCGCCGTCCGACGTCCCCAGCATTTTCGCAATCGAGTTACCGCTACCCGTCACCGCCATAGTGCCGCCGACCTTGCCGATCGCATCCTGCGCGAGTTTCACGTCCGGCAGCAGCTTGGCCAGATTCAACCCGCGCGCAGCGATCTGGGCGCGCGTGCGGATCGTCGCTTCGCGCGCGTCCATGCGGATCACCGAACGGATGTCGCCGCCAGCCACGCCGAAGTTCAACGGGTCCAGCTTCAGCAGACCGCCCTCGAGCTTGAGGTGCGCGTCCATGTCGTCCAGCGGTAGTTTTGGTGCGGTAATGCGCTGCGCCTTCCAGCGCACGTCGGCGTCCATCGCACGCAGGCGCTCAAGCTTGTACGGCGTATCGGGCAACACCCGGGTGCGGGCCTGCTCGCGAGCGGCCAGCGCGGCCAATTCGGGGTTGGTCGATTCCCCTCCACCGGCTTTGGGCGCGCCGCCGATGAAACCGGCAAGATCGTCGAAGTCCAGCCTGCGCGACGTCAGGTTCGCCCGCAGGTAAGGGCGCTTGCCGCCGCTCTCGACGCTGAGATTGCCGGCCAGGTCGCTGTCTCCCACCTTGCCACCGAACTTGTCGTAGTGCCAGACGACGCGTCGCCCGCCCTTGCCTTCCTTGATGTCGCGGGTCAGGCGACCGTCGAGTGAATACGGCGGTGACGGCGGCAGGGCGAGGCCGAACAGCGGGTAGAGGTCGTCCAGGTTTTGGCCGCTGACGGCGAGCTTGAGATCGAAGTCGCGCATCCGCAGTGGATCGAGCAGCGTCCCGCGCGCGTGAAAGCGGGTTGGGCCAGCGGTCGCGCGCGCGTTGATGCGATAGGGGCTTTCGGTATCGCGTAGTGCCAGTGGCGAATCCGCGCGCCCCTGCACGGTGAAGGCGTTGCCCTGCCACCGGCCGCCGCCCTTAGCCGAAATCGGCGCCGTGGTTTCGGCGCCTTTGCGCGTCTGGCTGGCGACATCGACTTTGATGTCGGTTTTCTCGACGGCGTCGAGGTACGCAAATTTGCCGTCGTCGACCCAGAGCCGGCGGAACTGCGGCTGCATTCCCCCGGGCTTGCCGAACGTCCAGTTGCCCACGCGGTCCCGGCCCTTTTCGAGGTTCAGCACGGGCTTGATCAGTCGCAGACTCGGAATGCGTACGGAGCTGCGGAACAGCGGCTTGAGTTCGATCTCAAATTCGACGCGTTCCGCAGAAGCCATCGTCGGTTGTTTTGACCATGCCGCATTGCCGAAGCGGACCTGCTCGGCGCGGATCGTGGGGACCCAGCCGAGGTCGACGTCGAGGTTTCCGCCGATGTCGAACTCGCGCCCGGTACGCCGCTCGACCTGACGCTCAATCGGGCCCTTGAACCAGTTCCAGTCCCACAGCAGCACAAGCACGACCAAGGCCAACACCACCAGGCCGAACGCGATAAGCCAAGGATGGCGAGAGACGCGTCGAACGGTGGTGTCTGAAGCGGCGTCGTCGCTACCGCGGTCCAACGACGATGACCCGGAGGCCGAATCCGTGGATTCGGATTCGCTGCTGGTTGGGCGCGAAGTCATGGTCAAACCGTGGCGCGTGACGAGGCGGATCGCGCGCGCCTGTGCACGGCACCGGCGTCAGGCGGCGATGGCGATATCGCAATGATGCGGGGGCGCGGAACGTGAAAGTGCATGACCAGTAAGTGCATGGATGAGTCCGGCAGGGCTTTCGGTCACCATCGTCAGCGAACGGTCAAGCCAGGGTGAACACGTTGCGCAACGTTCAGCGCGTGAGCACCTGCGCCATCACCGCGATGTAGTGGCATACGCTGCCGGCCAGCACGAACAAGTGCCAGATCGCATGCGAATACCGCAGCGATGGCCGGTGGTAGAACACCGTGCCAAGCGTGTAGCACAGGCCCCCCGCCAACAACCAACCCAAGGTCCAGGCGTCCAGTGCTGCCCATAACGGGCGGATAGCAACGATTACCAGCCAGCCCATGGCGATGTAGATCGACGTCGACAGCAGCTTGAAGCGTCCGGTATAGAACAGCTTGAACACCACCCCGGCCATGGCCAGCGTCCAGATCGCGGTGAACAGCCCCCAGCCCCACGGACCGCGCAGGCCGACCAGGGTGAACGGCGTGTAGGTGCCGGCGATCAGCAAATAGATCGCGCAATGGTCGAACACTTTGACTCGCGCCTTGGCATGCGGGTCGCGCAGTGCGTGGTACCAGGTCGAGGCCACATACAACGCCACCAGGGTCAGGCCGAAGACGATCGCTCCGGTGAGTTGCCACCCGTCGCCGTATCGCGCCACCAGCGCCACCATCACGCCACTGCCGACGAGTGCCGCGAGCGCACCGAGACCGTGGGTTAGGGCGTTGGCAAGTTCTTCTCGGGCGTGCGCGAGGGCAATAGGCGTGGCAGCAGACGGTTGGCCGTGGGCGGGCTCTGTGTAGGTGTCTGGATTGTTGCGGTTCACTGGGAATTGCCCTTTTCGGATGGCCAGCGGACGAAAGGGGTGTGTGTGGCGACCGCCGTGCCACGCGCGATAGCGCGTCGCGTCGGTGTACGGGTTGGTCCGAACTGCCCTTCTACACCAGTTACATCGGTTTCATCGGGGGTGACTGCCTCACACCTTCAATGGTTTCTCCACACGCCAGAGGCGGTGGGTCGTCACTGCGATATTTCGCGGGACTTGGCCATTGCCATGGGGCGCGATCGCGGTCGAGGGCTTGCTCAATCCAGCTCCACCGCATGCGCGTGCTCGCGCGTGGCCAGGAACTGCACGTCCGGGGCGCGTTCTTGGGCCAGTTGCAGGTTGACCCGGGTCGGGGCGAGGTACACCAGGTGGCCTGCGGCATCCAACGCGAGGTTCATCGCGTTCTTGTCGCGGAACTCCTCGAGCTTCTTGGGGTTGTCGCAGCGGATCCAGCGCGCGGTGGAGACCGCGACCTGCTCGAAGCTGGCCTCGACGCTGTATTCGTCCTTAAGCCGGTACGCGACCACCTCGAACTGCAGCACGCCGACCGCGCCGAGGATCAGGTCGTTGCTCATCAGCGGGCGGAAGAACTGCGTCGCGCCTTCTTCCGACAGCTGCGCCAAGCCCTTCTGTAGCTGCTTGAGTTTGAGCGGATCGCGCAGGCGCGCGCGGCGGAATAATTCCGGGGCAAAGTTCGGGATGCCGGTGAACGACAGCGCGTCGCCTTCGCTGAAACTGTCGCCAATCGAGATCGTGCCGTGGTTGTGCAGGCCGAGCACATCGCCGGGGTAGGCGGTTTCGGCGATCTCGCGATCCGACGCCATGAACGTCAGTGCGTTGGCGAGCTTGACCTCCTTGCCGGTGCGCACGTGGAACGCCTTCATGCCGGCGCTGAACTTGCCGGAACAAATGCGCATGAACGCGACGCGGTCGCGATGCTGCGGGTCCATGTTGGCCTGGATCTTGAACACGAAGCCGCTGAGGGTGGCTTCGTCAGGTTGCACAAAGCGCGTGGTGGTCTCGCGTGGGCGCGGCGAAGGTGCGTGCTCGACGAAGAAGTCCAGCAGGATCTGCACGCCGAAGTTGTTGACCGCCGAGCCGAAAAACACCGGGGTCTGGCGGCCGGCGAGGTACGCGTCCATGTCGAACGGATGCGAAGCGCCTTGCACCAGTTCGAGCTCATCGCGCACCTCGCGCAGCGCCTCGCTGCCGATGCGGGCCTCAAGCGCGGGATCATCGAGCGAGGCGAAGATCGTCGAGTCTTGGCGAGTGAAATTGCGGCCCTGCTCGTACAGATGCACTTCGCCGCTGACCAGATGGACCACGCCCTTGAGGCGCTGGCCCATGCCGATCGGCCAGGTGATCGGCGCGCACTGGATGCCGAGTACGCTCTCGACCTCGTCGAGCAGATCGATCGGGTTCTTGCCTTCGCGGTCGAGCTTGTTGATGAAGGTCATGATCGGCGTGTCGCGCAGGCGGCAGACTTCCATCAGCTTGATCGTGCGCTCCTCGACGCCCTTGGCGACGTCGATCACCATCAGCGCCGAGTCGACCGCGGTCAGCACGCGGTAGGTGTCCTCGCCGAAGTCGGCGTGGCCCGGCGTATCGAGCAGGTTGACGATGCAGCCTTCGTACGGGAACTGCATCACCGAGCTGGTCACCGAGATCCCGCGCTCTTTTTCCAGCGCCATCCAGTCCGAGGTCGCATGGCGTGCGGCCTTGCGGCCCTTGACCGAGCCGGCCATCTGGATCGCGCCGCCGAACAGCAGCAGCTTTTCGGTCAGCGTGGTCTTGCCGGCGTCGGGGTGCGAGATGATCGCGAACGTGCGGCGGCGGCGGGCTTGGACGGAAACGTCGGACATGGCAACGGCGCGCGCAAGCGCGTCGGACAGAGGGGAAGGGCCGCGATTATAAGGGCTGGACGCCGTTGGGGCTTGCGGGCAGCGGATTGGCTGGTTTTACCGGCCGTTGCTGATCCGCAGCGGCCCGCCCGGCCCGGACATGCGGAACGGCAGCGATTCCAGGCGCATGCCGCGGTTGACCTGCACCGCGAAGTGCAAGTGCGGACCGGTGGTGAACCCGGTGTTGCCCGACAGGCCGATCTGCTGGCCCGAGCGCACGCGTTGGCCCACGCGTACCAGTACGCCTTCGGTCTTGAGGTGTGCGTAGACCGACATCGTGCCGTCGTCATGCACGATGCGGATCAGGTTCGCGCGGCCGCCGTACTTTTCCACCTTGAGACCGGCTTTGTCGAAATCCGACTCGACCTGCATCACCACGCCATCGCGTGCAGCGAGCACCGGCGTGCCGATGCTTGCGGCGAAGTCGACCGCGAAGCGGTTCTCCGGATCGACGTGACTGAAACTGCCGCCGTAGCCTTGCTCGATGCGGAATGCGTTTTGGCGCAGGGGTAGGGAGTAGACGACATCGCGCGGCTTCGCGTTCGGGTCTCCCGGCAGCGCGTCCAACCACAATTCACCCGCTTGCGTGGCATCGAGCATCGCGACCACGACGCTGCCGCGGGCGGGCACGGTCGCGCGCGCAGGCAGCGCCGGCTCGCTGCGGATCGCGCTACTGGAGGAACGCAGGCGCACTTCGATCGGTCCGGCCAGCGTGTTGTCGGCCCAGGCCAGATTGCGGGCGCCATCGTTCTGCATCCGCAGGCGCACGATCGATGACGGCATGGGCTGCGCCCGGATGATCTTGACCTTTGCCGCCGACGCGTCGGGCGCGCGGTCGCCGTAGTGGGTGACGCCGTTGCGGTCGGTCCAGCGGTAGATCTTGGCGGCGCCCGCGACCATGGTGGTGCCGATCAGGGTTAGCCCCAGCAACAACGACACGACGGTGCGAGACGCGGTCATAACCTACTCGGTGCAGCCTGGGGCCAGTCCGAGGATGCGGGTCACCTCGCGCAGATCGAACGCGGTGACGGCCTTGTCGTCATGCACCGCGAACAACGCACCACCGGGGAAGCTCGGTGTGGCGGCTGCGTGCAACGCCACGCCATCGGTGTGCGCGGTGACGGCGCCGCGGAAGCTGCCCCGCGGCGCCAATGTCACTCGATCAAACAAGTGAAAGATGGTCAGCGGCGCGAGTTGGTCTACCGCGATCCAATACCCCGCACCGTTCGGGCACGACCACAGGGCCACGCCCTCGGCCTGCGCGCTGAAGCTGTCCTGCGGCAGGCTGCGGCGGGTGTAGCGGCCACTGAAGGTGTATTCGCGCAATGTCGATGCGTGGGGGTCGCCGTCACGGCTCGTGCTCTCGTCGGCGACCAGCAGACGATCGTTGGCAGGATCGCCGGCAATCGATTCGACGATGCGCAGCGCGCCGGATGGGCTGACGTCGCCGAACGAGCCGGCGTAGTTGGTCATCAGGCGCCCGTCCTGATCGAACTGCACGCGGTAACGGCGTACGCGCTGGTCGAGCTCGGACAACGCCGGCACCTGGTCGAACTTCTTGCCGTACATGAAGCTGTCGGTGACGTAGACCTCCAGCTCGCCGGGTTCCGTTTCGGTCAGCCAGAGGCCGTATGGGGCGCGCAATTCGGCGGCGCCGAACGTGCCGACCACGGCAAAGTCCGGCAGCGACAACACCTGCACCCTGTGGTTGTCGCGTTCGACCACGAACAGGTGATCGCCGTGAACCGCCACGCCGTTAGGGCGGTCGAACTGTCCAGCGCCGTCGCCTTCGCTACCGAAGGTACGCACGCGCTGCCCGCTGTCGGCATCGAACACCACTAGCTGATGCGTCGACTTGGCGCTCGCGATCAGCCAAGTGCGGCCCTCCTCGGTGGTCCAGGTCGCGAGCGAATCCAGCTCGTCCTGCGCGCTGTCGTCGGACACATAGCGCTCGGGCACGGTCAACGTTGGCGGCGCGCCGGAGGGCATGGGCACCGCCGCGGGTGCGGCCTGGTCCGGCGCGGGCGTGGTGGCGCAGGCGCTCAGCAGCAGTGCGAAGAGCGCCGTGTTCAGGAATCGGGGGGTCATCACCGAAGTGTATTCGGCTGGGGCCGGGCGCGCGATGGCGGGCGCGGGGTTTCGGGTGCTACGTATATTTATCGCTTAATGCGGATAAAGCGATTGACAGATCCGAATAGTCGCAGGCAGACTACGCCCCACCATCGAGACCGGCAGAGGGACAGGCCCTTTGAAGCCGGGGCAGCCAGGCGACGCGCAAGCGCCGCCCAGGTGCCAAATCCTGCGGAGACCTCTGCGTCTACCGGAAGATGGTTCGATCCTGCCTGGTGCAGGGCGAACGCCGAGCTCCGCGAAGCTCGATGGTTGTAGTCCACTGTTCCTCCACTGGATACCGCCATGAGCTTCGTCAACGCCGCCCTGCATGCCGTTCCTTCCCCGCATTCGTTGCCGGTCTATGAGCCGTCGACCGAAACCACGCGCGAAGCGCGTGGTGAAATCAGCCTGTCACTCGATTTGCGCCACGCCGGGATCCGTCAGGTGACTCTACGTTACGAGTTGCTGGGCGAGGCGGGACTGCCGGTCGTGTTCGTCGCCGGCGGAATTTCAGCGCACCGCCACGTGGTGGCCAGCGAAACTTTTCCCGAAAACGGCTGGGCCAATGCGCTCGCGCAAAAGGGGCGGGCTCTTGATCCCACACGCCGTCGGCTATTGGCGATCGACTATGTCGGTGCCGACGGCAAGCTGGACGTGCCGCTGGAAACCGCCGACCAGGCCGATGCCATCGTGCAGCTGCTGGATGCGTTGAAGATCGAGCGGCTGCATGCCTTCGTCGGTTATTCGTATGGCGCATTGGTCGGCTTGCAGCTCGCGGCGCGCCATCCCGCGCGCTTGCGCAAGCTGATCGCGGTGAGCGGCGCCCATCGCGCGCATCCCTATGCCTCCGCCTGG
>JAYSZI010000103.1:0-11946 GCA_043738095.1 Lysobacter sp. | reverse complement strand
AGACCACGGAAATTGATCTCTTGGCTCAGGTCCCCTATCCGCCGAAAGCCGCCGAGCTTCAACCTCTGCGTTTTGCGCTAGCTTCCCTTCAGTCCACTGCCAAGGCGATTCTTGCAAAGCACGGATTTTCCGATGGTGACCTATCGTCCATGATTCTCTACGCCACTCCGGCGCCCTGGGACAAGGATGGCTATTGTTTGCACACGCGAGCCGTGCTCACTTCAAGCGCTGGTCGCAGGTACGATTCCGGGTGGCTGCAATGAGCGGCGCGCCGGCCTGACAATTCAAGCGGATGCCGATTCGCGGCCCGGCTTGACTCAAGCGTCAGGCCGCGCAATCCACGTCATTTCTACTCCCACCGCCCAAGGAGTTCGCATGCCAGACCTTAGCCCCGTCTTTGCAGAGCTACGCAAGATCATGGCGCCCTACGCGGGCAAGCTCGCTGCCATCCGAGACGACGATCAACAACTCTACGTCGACACGCGGCACATCCAGAACAACAAGAAGCCGCTGTTCTTCGGTGCCGTTCAAATCAAGAAGTCGTACGTCAGCTTCCACCTCATGCCGGTCTACCTGAAGCCAGAACTGCTGGCTTCTACATCACCTGAACTCAAGGCACGCATGCAAGGCAAGTCATGTTTCAACTTCGCCGCGCTCGAACCTGCACTGTTCAGAGAACTTGCCACGCTCACCAAGGCAGCCTACGCAAGCTACAAGGAGCAAGGCTTTGTCCAATAACCGTGCTCCGCCAAGCCTGGCGCGTTCCAACCCGTCGTTGAACCTGACCCGCTACCGCAAGCGCTGCAAGCCCACTCTGCGGCACAGGGTGCATCATGGCAGCCCGAGCTTGCAGCACCTGCCTGCGCGGGCAGGTCAACTCGAACGTCAGGGCGCTGAGGCAAACTTATGCGTATCTTGCGAGCCGGATTCGTATACTTCTTGATGGTGTTTGGCGCCGGTTTCGCGCTCGCGCTCATCAGGATCCCGTTCCTGGTGCCACGCTTTGGCGTCCGCACAGCCGAGCTCATTGAAGCCCCGGTCATGTTGCTCGTCATCCTCTGGTCATCGCGATACCTGGCCCGCCGCAATGCACCGTTGGGACGCCTGGCCCGCTTGGCTGCTGGCTGCACCGCCTTCGTGTTGCTCGTCGCTGCGGAACTCGGGGTGGCGTCCTTCCTGGGCGCCCGATCGCCGAGTGACTACCTGGCGTCCCGACTCCAGCCTCTCGGCGACCCGATAGAAAAGTTGGGTGAGTCTTGGCTTTCGCCGTGAACGCACGCTAGGCCGTAGCGGCGAACTCAACCGTCCGCACATACCCGACGATGGAGCGCCGTTCCGGGGTGGTTTTGTTTTCGGCGCATTTTGTAGCGCTTGTCGACAAAAACATAAATAGAATCAACGGTAAATATGCTAGTCGCTTCTTGCGCACACTTGTTTCGCATGCAATTTGTAGCGGATTTCCCACTCGTGGAGGGGATGGCTAGCAGCTACTCGTCCCACGCTCGGCTGGCTACCTTTTGAGCACGGCGGTAAAGTGCTTGCCCGCTTTCGCATGGGAGATCGGGTGTGTCGAGCTATCTAACGCGGTATGTGGGGGCAGATCGACTGCCTCGAAACATCTCGGATTTGGACGTCGGCATCTACTTCAAGCTCTCCTCGCACGACGTAGAAGAAATTCACTCGAGGTTCCAGCGCGGGCCTCAAATTCGAATTGCAGAGCGCAAAGCTGGCCTTGCTGCCCAGCTGATCTTTCTACGCGCCACCGGGCAGATCCTTGACCGAGCCACGGGTATCCCATGTCAGAAGCGGAAGTTCAACCCCAAACGGACCGCACGCGGCGAACCCGGCAGGAGGTTGTTGTTGCTGTGGGCTGAGGCGAAGTACGCCTCGTCGAACAAGTTCTCCACGTTCAACTGCAGCCGCATGCTCTGATTGACCGTGAAATAGACCGCGGCATCGAAGCGAGTAAAGCTGGGCAGGACCACGGCGTTGTCGGTGGACACATACACCTCGTCCTGATAGATCACACCCACGCCGATGCCCCATTGCGACGTGAAGTCGTAGCGATTCCACATCGAGAAGGAGTTCTTCGGCACCTGACCCAGCACATTACCGTTCTGCGCGCCCGGCGTCTGGACCTCGCTGTCCTGGTGGGCATAACCAGCCATCACCTGCCAGGCGTCGGTCACTTGGCCCGCCAACCCCAACTCCACACCCTGGACGCCCTGACCGTCGACCAGCAACGACTGCGCTGGATTATTGGGATCGGTGATGGCGACATTGGTCCGGTCCAGACGGTAGACCGCGGCGGTGGCCGACAGCCACTCATTGAGGTCCCACTTCAGGCCCATTTCCCGATTGGTGAACTTCTCCGGACCCAGGGTCCGGTTGCTCGTGGTCAAGGACGCCAGCTGCTCGCCAGCTCGCGGCACGTAGGCGATGGTGTAGCTCGCGTACAGCGAGACGACTTCCTGCGGCCTGTAGATCAGGCCGGCCCGCGGTGAAACAAGGTCGTCGGCGCTCGACAACGGGGCGCCGTTGCGATGGTTAAGCAGGTCCACATCGAAATGGTCATAGCGGACGCCCAGGATCGCCTGCCAATGCGGTGAGAACTCGATCTGGTCCTGCACATAGAGTGCCGCGGTCTTGGCGACGCTGTGGTTGTCCGCGTCCGTGGCGCTCTGCCGAAACACCACCGGGCCGCTGTAGAGCGTGTTCACCAGCGTCACCACATCGGAAGTCGCATTCGCGCCGACATTGGGGAAGAAGCCGGTCTGTCGGAAGTTGTCCGTCTCCTGGCGGTTGAGCTCCGTGCCGATCAGGAACTCATGGCCGACGCGGCCGGTCTGGGCCGAGAAGGTGAGATCTGTCTGGTTCAGCAGGTTCTTGCGCTTGGTCAGGTTGTTGTAGGCCGTGATGGCAACCTGGTTGGTCGCTGCCGTATAGGCGCCCGGAAAGACGTTCTGGTAGAACTTTTCGTAGTCGGCGTAGTGGGTCTGGTTGACCAGCTCGGCGCCGTTACCAAACGCATGGGTTACCGTGGCGGTTAAGGAATCCAGGAGGGCGTTGGCGTAACTGCTGTCCGCCTGGCCGAAGAAGGTGGATTCGTCGGTCGGGAGCGGCTTGCCCTGGAACGACGGTACGCCGCGATCAACCGTGCGGTCATCCTCGAAATGCTCGTAGGCGAAAGAGAAGGTGGTGGCGTCGCCGGCCCGGAAGGTCAGCGTCGGATTCACCGCCCAGCGTTCCACCTGGCCGTACTCGCGGTAGCTGTTCGAGTCCTCGTACAGCCCCGTGATGCGGAAGGCCGCCGTGTCGCTCATGGCATGGTCGTAGTCGCCGATGAGGCGCCGGTTGTCCCATGAGCCCATGGTCACGCTCAGCTCCTTGCTATCCGACCCGTCCGCCTGCTTGGTGACGCGGTTGATCAGGCCGCCTGAACCGCCGCGACCGAAAATCATGCCGCTGGGCCCCTTAAGCACCTCGACCCGCTCGACGTTGTAGAGGTCGCGGAAATACTGCACGTCGTCGCGCATACCGTTGACGAAGAAGTCGGCGGTAGACGTGTTGCCGCGCAGGATGGGCGCGTCGCGGTGGCCTTCGCCCTGTGCCATCTGTACGCCGGGTACGTAGCGCATCACGTCGCCCATGCTCTGCATCGCCTGGTCGTCGATCAGGCCTTCGGTGATCACGGTGATCGACTGCGGAACATCCTGCAACGGAGTATCCGTCTTGGTCGCGGTAGACGTGCGCTGTATCTGGTAGGTCTCACGCTCGCCAATGACCACGACCTCGTCGAGTGTCTTGGTGTCGTCTTGTCGTTCCGCAGCTAAGGCGATCGGGCTATAGGCCAGCAGGCCGGCAAGCAGCGGCAAACCGTGGAGCGCGAGGCGAACCGCGCGGGACAGCGATGCCGGGCGGACCGGCTTGTGGAGGTGCGGCATGCAGTGGACTCCAAGTACAAGTAGAAAGGAACGTCCCGTGCAAATGGGAACGAGAATGATTGGCATTAAACAATGCTAACGCCAACGACCGAGACCGAGCAACTGCACCGCATCGAGGACGCGCTGCAGACCCCAGCAGGCCGAGCACAGTGCCGGCCAGGCCAGCTTGACGGCGGCCACCACTACGATTCGCCAGCTGGATGAACCCATCGTCGGCCTCACAGCGCTTGAGCGAGCACGAAAGGCACGTGTAGTCCCTCGAGCGGAAGTACACTCACCCCCGCAAGGCGCTAGAACACCTCCGGGCTTCAATCAAGGAACAACGCGACCAGATTCGCGTCGGCACGAACAGCTGGTCCAGCAACTGCTGGTCGACCAGCGCGAGGTATGCGACAACCTCACCGGAAAGAACCACGAGCTGTTGCAGCTCAATCGCGAAAACGTGCGCCTTAGTGAACATACCGCCAGGTCAAAGACTTGCGCGAGCTCCGCACGCAACTTCGCCGGCTTGAAGCGGAACTTCAGGCGCAGCAGCCGATTGCCCGTGATCTTGAGACCCATGCAGGCATGCTAGGCCCACGCACAACTCGCAGGCGAATCGCTGCGGGCAGACCTTCTGGCGGCACGTACCGAACTCGCGGAAGAATTTGATAGGCGCCAGACGGCCGAAACGGCGGCCCGCCAATGCAGCACGATCACAGGCCATCGAAGCCATGCTGTCCCGGCTCGATGTCGTGTCAGCATGTGAGATCCCGCCGCCGCTTGCGGGGGGCGTATTGCAGCGCAGGCTCCTAGCGCCACTGAAACCCCCGCTGAAGCCCGAATGCTTCAGGGGGGCCTCGGGTGCTCCGTGTCAGCCATTCAACGACCTTTTGCAGCGGCGTTCCAGCTTTGCGCCGAGGCAACCGATGCGCGATCGACATCCTCGCTTCGGGTGTCTCTGCCAAGCGTCAATCGGGCAGGGTCGGTGGCTTGCCGCGGCGTGATGCCCGTCGCCAGAAGAACGGCAGAGGGCTCGGGCGTGACCCGAATGACACGCCGACCCCGTGGTAGCAGCGGCTTCGGTGCGCCGGCGAGCACCAAGTCACCCGCCACGCCGGGAAAGCGACTATTGAGAGTGTTTGGCAGCCGATGGGGGTTATGGCCGACAAGCGCTAGCCCTGGAATCGCCGATGAAAGTCGCTCACACAAGCGTTCGCGCAGTTCAAATTGACGTTTTGCCGTTTGCTCAAGGTCGCCGGACACAATCGCACATGCGGTACCAAGGCCCACAATCGATGCAACGTTTTCCGTGCCCGGCCGGACTCCGTGTTCGTCGCTCGCCCCCAGCATTAGAGGTTCCGGGGTTTCCGTGTGTGAAGTAAAACGCGCCGACACGTTTCGGGACGCAAACGGTGCAGGAGGGCGGGGCGCTAAGCCTAGCGCTGCAGGATTGCAGGTCATGGGGAGAAATCGGCCGGCAGGCGAGACTCGCCCATCGCCTACTGGAAGTCGCGCTGGAGCGCGCCGAGCCTCGGCGCGCTCCATTGTGACGACGCTTCGGAGGGCCGGTCTTCCCTACGCCTGCGGATGGTCGTGCCGGCTTGACTCAGGTCAGGGAAGTTTCGCGCAGGGCCACCCAGACTCCGTCGCCTCGACCTCCGACATCCCCATGAACCTCCCTTGCTCCTTCGATCACGAACAACTGCTCGCCTGCGCCCGCGGTGAGCTGTTCGGCGACGGCAACGCGCGCCTGCCTTCGCCTTCGATGCTGATGTTCGACCGCATCACGCACGTCGATGCCACCGGCGGGAAGTACGCCAAGGGCGTGTTGCGTGCTGAACTGGATGTCCGCCCGGACTTGTGGTTCTTCGACTGCCATTTTGCCGGTGATCCAGTGATGCCGGGTTGTCTCGGGCTGGATGCGTTGTGGCAGCTTGCTGGATTCTTCCTGCCGTGGTTGGGTGGAACCGGACGCGGGCGCGCGCTAGGCGTCGGCAAGGTCCGGTTCACTGGGCAGGTGCTGCCTAGCGCGCGCCTGGTGCGCTATGAAGTCGATGTGCGCCGGGTGTTGCGTGGAAAACTCGAATTGGTGATCGCCGATGGCCGCACCTATGTCGACGACCGCGAGATCTACAGCGCCGCCGACCTGCGGGTCGGCCTGTTCCAGTCAACCGAGGGGTTCTGAGATGCGCCGTGTCGTGGTCACCGGGGTGGGTATCGTCTCGTGCTTGGGCGACGCCGCGAACAACGTGTCGCGCGCTTTGCGCGAAGGCATCAGTGGCATTCGCACGATGCCCGAATACGCCGCGCGTGGTCTGCGCAGCCAGATCGCCGGGATGCCGCAGATCGACCTCGCGGCGGCGATCGACCGCAAGCTCAAGCGCTTCATGGGCGACGCCGCCGCTTACACCTATGTGGCGATGCGCGAGGCGATCGCCGATGCAGGCCTGGCGATCGAACAGGTTTGCCATCCGCGCAGCGGCGTGATCGCCGGTTCCGGCGGCGGTTCGGCGCAATGGCAGATCGAAACCGGCGACGTGCTGCGCGAGAAGGGCGTGCGCAAGGTCGGGCCGTACATGGTGCCGCGCACGATGTGCTCGACGGTGTCGGCCACGCTGGCAACCGCATTCGGCATCCTCGGCTTGAGCTATTCGATCGCGGCGGCCTGCGCGACATCGGCGCATTGCATTGGCGCTGCCGCCGACCTGATCCGACACGGTGCGCAAGACGTGATGTTCGCCGGCGGCGGCGAGGAATTGCACTGGGGCATGACCGCGCAGTTCGATGCGATGGGCGCCCTGTCCAGCCATTACAACGAGGCGCCGCATACCGCGTCGCGGCCGTACGACACCGGGCGCGACGGTTTCGTCATTGGCGGCGGCGGAGGGATGCTGGTGCTAGAAGACTATGAGCACGCGATCCGGCGCGGCGCGTGCATTCATGCCGAACTGGTCGGCTACGGCGTGACCTCCGACGGCGGCGACATGGTGGCCCCGTCAGGCGAAGGCGCGGTGCGCTGCATGCGGATGGCGCTGAACAGCGTCGTCGGGCCGGTCGACTACCTCAACACCCATGGCACCGCGACGCCGCTCGGCGATGTCGTGGAATTGCAGGCAGTGCGCGAAGTTTTCGGCGCGGACGTGCCGCAACTGTCCTCGACCAAATCCCTCACCGGGCACTCGCTCGGCGCGGCGAGCGTGCACGAGGCGATCTACAGCCTGCTGATGCTCAAGGACGATTTCATGGCCGGTTCGGCCAATATCGGCGAACTCGATCCGCGTGCCAGGGGTTTCCCGATCGTGCGTGAAAGCCGCGATGCATCGCTACGCACGGTGATGTCGAACAGCTTCGGGTTTGGCGGCACCAATGCAAGCCTAGTATTTGCAAAGGTGTAGCTGCGACGGGGATCTGTGCTTTGCTTGAAAAACGGCATTTCCCGCAACGACAACGAGAATTGGATTCGCATGCCATCAGCATCCTCCGCGGCCTTCGCAAAGTATCCGACGCGCGGCGAAGAAATCGCCAACAGCCTCAGCCACGGGCTCGGCTTGGTGCTGGCGATTGCCGGGCTGCCGATCCTGACCCTAATTGCCCAACGCGCAGGCGACGTCTCGGCGGTCGTCGGCGCGGCGATCTTCGGCGTCAGTGCGATCCTGCTCTATCTGGCTTCGACGCTGTATCACGCCATCGGGCACCCGCGGATCAAGGCCATCCTCCGACTGCTCGATCACGCTGTGATCTACCTGCTGATCGCCGGGACCTACACCCCGATCGCACTGGGCGTGCTGCACGGCAGCTGGGGCTGGGCGATGCTGGGAACGATTTGGACACTGGCACTGGCAGGGCTGATATTCAAGGCCCTGGCCGGTATGCGATTTCCGCGCGCGTCCACCTTCCTCTACCTTGCAATGGGTTGGGTCGCGGTGATCGCGATCCGTCCCTTGTGGTTGCACATGGCTCCTGCCCGGATTGGCCTCGTTGCTGGCCGGCGGCATGGCTTACAGCGTCGGGGTGATCTTCTACGTGCTCGACGGGAAGTTCCGTTACAGCCATTTCATCTGGCACCTGTTCGTGCTCGCCGGCACGACCTGCCATTTTTTCGCGGTGCTGCTCTATGCCATTTGATCCCCGCATCGACGAAGTGTCTGCGGACGGTGACGGGACGTTTGCTTCGAAGACTTTTCTCTGTACTGGCATGCTGAGCAGTAGCCTTGCATGTCGTCGCAGTCCAGCAGCCGCAACAGGTGCGATTGCTCGCCGGTCAGTGGGGCTGAGTACGATCGCCGAGTTTGTGGAAGGCGAGAACATCATGCGGGAACTTCGTCTGATTGGTGTCGACTACGCGCAAGGCTACTTCGTGGATCGGCCGGTTCCTTGGCAAGGCCACCCAGAACCAGCGGCAACAAGGGGAGGTTGAATGTCGAGTCCACATGGCCAGGGTTTCCACATGGCTGATGTCCGCCGCAAGTGGGTCACATCGCGGCGCGCAGTGGCCGTCGGCGAATTGTCGGCAGGTTTCGTTGCTTTCGAGGCCCTGAGCCAACGCCGGTTGCCCAAGGGCGACGCGATGCTGATGGCCGAGGTCGCCGGAATCCATGGTGCAAAACAGGCCGCCCTGCTGATGCCACTATGCCACCCCATAAACCTTGAGTTCGTGGACGTGCGTTGTGTCCCAGTGGCGGGACGCGGGGCCATTCGGGTTTACTGCGAAGTGGCAGCGAACGCCCGTACGGGGGTCGAAATGGAGGCGCTTGCAGGTGCCAGCGCGGCGTTGCTCACATTGTACGACTTGACCAAGTCGGTCGAACCGGCACTGGCGATCGGCGGCATCCGGTTGCTATTCAAGGAAGGTGGAAAGAATGGGCTGTGGATCCATCCAGAGGGGTTAGACGAAACCGAGCGCGCGCACTACCGCCCGTACGCCATCTCCCGACTCGACGGGATTGCCGCGGCGGTAGTCACGCTGAGCGACCGCGCACATGCCGGCGTCTACGAGGATCGCTCTGGCCCGGTTGCTGTTGAGGCGCTGGCTGCGCTTGGTGCCGACGTGCGTAGCCTCTTATTGCCGGATGGGATAGCCGAGATGAGCAACGCATTACGTGGATTGTCACGTGATGGGGTGCGACTGGCGATCTGCACGGGAGGAACTGGCCTCGGAGCGCGTGACCTTGCCCCCGAAGCGCTTGCCGCCGTGGCAACCCGGCATGTGCCCGGCCTGGCCGAACTATTCCGCTCCGCCAGCAGTGCGAACACTCCGCTAGCTTGGCTAAGCAGGTCCGACGCCGCATTGGTCGAAGGCGACCTCCTGGTTATCTGTCTGCCCGGCAGTCCGAAGGCGGTGGAGCAGGGCATGGTTATCCTCTCCCCGCTGCTTGCACATGCTTTGGCAATGGTCCGCGGCGAGGCGCACGCCTGAATGAAGCTGCAGGTGCAAGGTCAGTCAGTACGCGTTCGCCTGACGGAGGATGAACTCGAGTCGTTGTTCGTGACAGGTCGATGCTGCGATGTGACTGATTTTGGGCCACTGGGTCGTTGGCAGCGTTTGGTCATCCTGGTTCCCTCCACGATGGGCGGGATTGCCGTCGACGGTGAAACATGCTCGCTGCAAATTCCGCGCGTCGCTTTCGAGGCATTCGCAGGTCAACGCCCCCGACGGGACGGTTTCTCTCTGCCGGCCGCGGAAAGTGCCGGCTTGAACATCACTATCGAGGTGGACGTACGCGACAGCCGGAAGCGACTGTCAAGATCCCCGTCCGGGTCTTCGCAAATTTGATCGGGTAACGGCAAGCTCACGAGGAAGGTGACGCTACGGCGCCATGATGGGGCGTGCCACTTCCGCCTGCGTCAGCATCGTGCCAGTCAGTGCCGCATGACTCAGCGCTCGCAGCGACGACGCGCAGTCATATCCCTTGGCCACAGACCAAGCTGGGTCGTACAAAGTGTCCGCGTAGCGATCGCCACGATCGCACAGCAGCAGCACCACGCTGCCCCGTTCGCCGCGGTGCTGCATAGTCTCGGCGAGACGCAACGCGGCAACGAGATTAGTTCCGGACGATCCGCCGTAAGGGCGCCCAATGCGTTGTTCCAGAAACCAGGCGCCGGCAATGGATGCCGCGTCGGAAACTTCAATGACTTCGTCTGCAAGTTCAAAAGCAAAACATGGCTCGACACGCGATCGACCAATGCCTTCGATGCAGGTCGACCGTGTAGCTCGCGCGTCACGATCGTTCTGGCGCCAGCCTTGTGCAAAAGCGGCGCCTTCCGGTTCGGCGATACACAGCCTGCAGAGGCTCCCCACGTAGCGAAGGTAGCGCCCGATCGTGGCTGATGTGCCGCCCGTGCCGGCGCCGCAGACAATCCATTCCGGATCGCCGGCACCCAGTTCGCCACATTGTTGCAGTATCGACTCGGCAATGTTGTTGTTGCCGCGCCAGTCCGTAGCGCCGCCGGCCAGGCCGAACTGATCGAGGTAACAGGCACCCAGCTCATGCGCCAATACCAGTGCTCGCGCTGCCGGATCGGCGCTCGATTCTACCAGTTCGCAACGACCACCCAGCGCAGTGATCTCGCGCTGCTTGGCGATGGACGTGCTGCGCGGCATCACGGCAATGAATGGCAAGCCTAATCGCTGCGCGAACCAGGCTTCGGAAATCGCCGTGCTGCCAGAGGATGCGTCGATAGCGGACTGCCCTTCGCGCAGACGTCCGCTGCACAGCCCATATAGGAACAGTGAACGTGCCAGCCGATGCTTCAGGCTGCCAGTAGGGTGAACGGATTCGTCCTTGAGCAAGAAGCGGATGTTCGGAAAACCAGGCAGGCGCAGTTCGCGCATCGGCGTTTCGGCGCAGGCTCGCGACTCGTCCGTCAGTTGTGGGCTGATCGCGGATTGGATGCTTGGGAGAACATGAGGCATGTTGCACGCTTGCCGGAACTGGCTGCGCGCGGAACTGATCAGGATCAAGACAGTACCAGTTCGGCGCTGATCACCTCGACTTGACCTGTGTCAGGGCGAATAACTGCAGCAGCAGCTTCAATGCCCGCATGGCTTCCAATCGTTCGACCGCTGGTTTCAACGACACAGCCGACCTGGTTGAGCTGGACCTGCGCCACCTGTGCGCTCCGGAGCCGATGGTGCGCATCCTCGAGGCCTTGTCCGTGCTCTCCGCCGGACAATCGCTGCTAGGAGCCTGCGCGGCAGAAGCTAACTGACGGAACGATTGAGCGACAATCGCCGCATGACGACCTCATACCAGCCCTACTACCCCGATCAAGCCCACCTACTGCCGGTGTCGGCGGCGGACTGGCTTGCGGAGGGCCATCTGGCCTACTTCATCGCTGATACGGTGGAGTCGCTCGACCTGTCTGCGTTTCACGCGCGGTACGCCAAGGGCGGGCCGCGCAACCAACCGTTTCACCCAACGATGATGGTGAAGGTATTGCTGTACGGCTACGCGACCGGGGTGTTCTCTTCGCGCAAGCTGGCCAAGCGGCTGCACGAGGACGTAGCGTTGCGGGTTCTGGCCGCCGGCAACTTTCCGGCGCATCGGACGCTGAGCGATTTCCGCGCTCTGCATCTGGCGGAGCTGTCGGGGTTGTTCGTGCAGGTGGTGAAGCTGGCGCGCGAGTGCGGTCTGGTGAAGCTGGGCATGATCGCGGTAGACGGCACCAAGGTGAAAGCCAACGCGTCGCGCCACAAGGCGATGAGCTACGGGCGGATGGAGCAGGCCGAGGCCGAGTTAAAGCAGCAGATCGCGGCCTTGTTGGAACGCGCCCGCGCCACCGATGCCGCGGAGTCGAACGAGCCCGAGCACGATTTGCCGGCCGAGATAGCTCGGCGCGAGCAGCGGCTGGCTGCGATCGAAGCGGCGAAGGCGCGCCTGGAGGCGCAGCAGCGCCAGGCCGATGCGGCGCGTGGGCGGCATGAGGGCGACGAGCGCAAGCCGCGGCATCCGGATGGCACACCCAGGCGGGGCAAGCGGTTCAAGCGCGACTTCGGCGTACCGGAGGACTCGGACCAGAC
>JAYSZI010000102.1:0-55311 GCA_043738095.1 Lysobacter sp. | reverse complement strand
CGAGCGCGTGTCGTCACCGGCCTTGTCGCCGGATGGACGCAAAGTGGTGTTCGCGGTGCGGCAGGTCGATTTCGATGCGAACAAGGCCAGCAGCGGCTTGTGGAGCGAAGACCTGGTTGCACGCGATGCGGCGCCACCCGTCCGTTTGACGCCCACAGGCTGGAACGTCAATTCGCCGGCGTTCTCGACGGATGGCAAGTCGGTGTATTTCCTCAGCGCCAAGTCCGGCACGCAGCAGCTCTATTCGATTCCGGTGGCGGGCGGCGCGCCGCGACCACTGACCGACATCGCCGGCGATGTCGGCGGCTACAAGGTGTCGCCCGATGGCAAGCGCGTCGCGTTGTCCGCCGAGGCATTCGCCGATTGCAAATCCGACTTCGCCTGCAACAAAAAGCGCCTCGACGCGACCGGTGCGAAGAAAAGCACCGGTGTCGTTTTCGATCGCATGTTCATCCGCCACTGGGATGCGTGGAACGACGGCCGCCTCAACCGCCTGTTCGTGGCTGGCCTGCCCGCCAGCGGCAAGGTCAGTAGCGCGACACTCGTAGGCGCGGACATCCTCGCCGACGTGCCGTCCAAGCCATTTGGCGACAGCACCGAGTATGCGTGGGCGCCCGACGGCAAAACGCTCGTCGTGAGCGCACGCAAGGCCGATCGCAGTGAGCCGTGGTCAACTAATTTCGATCTTTACCAGGTCAGCGCCGATGGTTCGGGCACGGCGAAAAACCTCACCGCCGGCAATCCGGCGTGGGACACCGGCGCGACCTTCGGCGCCGACGGCAAGACGCTGTACTACCGCGCAATGCAGCGTCCGGGTTTCGAGGCCGATCGCTTCGCCCTGATCGCGATGGACCTGGCCACGGGCAACCGTCGCGAAATCGCCCCGGAGTGGGACCGTTCGGCGGACGGGATCACGCTGTCGGGGGACGGCAAGACGATCTACACCACCGCGCAGGACCTCGGGCAGCACCCGTTGTTTGCGGTCGACATCGCCAGCGGCGGCGTCACCAAGCTGATCGGCGACGGTAGCGTTTCGGCATTCGAGATTGCGGGACAAGGGCAGGGCGGCGCGACGCTCGCGTTCGCTCGCGCGTCACTCAAGAGCGGCGACCAGCTGTTCGTCGGCGGGCTTGACGGCGCGCCAGTGCGCGCGATCACACCCAGTGCCGGGGAAATGCTCAATGACGTCGCGTTCGGTGACTACGAGCAATTCAAATTTAAGGGCTGGAATGGCGACACCGTGCACGGCTATGTGGTCAAGCCTTGGAATTACGAGGAAGGCAAGCAATACCCGGTCGCGTTCCTGATCCACGGCGGTCCGCAGGGCAGCTTCGGCAATGGCTGGAGCTACCGCTGGAACCCGCAGACCTATGCGGGGCAGGGCTACGCGGTGGTGATGATCGACTTCCACGGCTCCACCGGTTACGGCCAGGCGTTTACCGACGCGATCAGCCAGCATTGGGGCGATCGACCGCTCGAAGACCTGCAGAAGGGCTGGGCTGCGGCGCAGAAGCAGTACGCGTTTCTCGACGGCGACAACGCCTGCGCGCTCGGCGCGTCGTACGGCGGCTACATGGTCAACTGGATCGCAGGCAACTGGCACACGCCGGCATCGGGACAGTGGAAATGCCTGGTCAACCACGACGGCGTGTTCGACCAGCGTGCGATGGGCTATGCCACCGAGGAATTGTGGTTCACCGAGTGGGAACACGGCGGCACGCCGTATGACGTGCCGAAGAACTACGAGAAGTTCAATCCGGTCAACCACGTCAAGGAGTGGCGGGTGCCGATGCTGGTGGTACAGGGCCAACAGGATTTCCGCATCCCGGCCGAGCAGGGCATCGCTACGTTTACGGCGTTGCAGCGTCGTGGGATCGAATCGAAATTTCTGTACTTCCCGGACGAAAACCATTGGGTGCTGAAGCCGCAGAACAGCGTGCAGTGGCACGACACGGTCAATGGGTGGTTGCGGCAGCACCTGAGCAAATAGCGATTTTGGCCTTGCGTCGATGAAAAGCCCCGCGATGCGGGGCTTTTTGTTGTCGCAGCAGGCATTGACCACCACGGCAATCTTGGGGTCGGGTGATTTCGCCGCAGCGGGTTCTCGTGCCAGTGCTACGCGAGACGCTCCGCCTGCGAGAGCGCTGCCGTCGTTTCCCGAAGCAGGCCATCGAACAATTCGGCCGCTCGGTGGTGCTTGAGCAACGGTGCCGCCTGGCCCGCCCACAACGAGATCAAATCACTGCGGCCCTGGGCAATCGCTGCGGGTTTGAAGCTGCCCGTGAACCAGCTCTGGATCGGGTACGGCAACAGTTCCGCGCTGCGCGTCGCCATGTCCTCGAGGTAGCGGTTACGGATCCCGCGTGCGAGGCGACCGCTGAACGCCCGCGTCAACGCCGTGTACTTGGCCTGGTCACTGAACAACGCGGCGCGGTGGATCGCGCTGGCGTTGGACTCCTCGCACGCGAGGAACGCGGTACCGATCTGCACGCCCTGTGCGCCCAGCATCATCGCCGCGGCGATGCCACGCCCGTCGGCAATGCCGCCGGCGGCGATCACTGGCACGCGCACGCGATCGACGATTTGCGGAATCAAGGCGAACGTGCCGGTCAGCGAGTCTTCGGCCGAGCGCAGGAACGACACGCGGTGGCCGCCGGCTTCGAACCCGGTGGCGACGATGGCATCGACGCCGGCGTCGTCCATCGCCACGGCTTCGTCGATGGTGGTGACCGTGCCTATGGTGACGATGCCGCGCCGTCGGCACTGCTCGAGAATGTCGGCCGACGGAATGCCGAACACGAAGCTGAAGACGGGCGGACGCGCATCAAGCAAGGCCTCGATCTGTTCGTCGAAGCTTTCGCCGTAGCGGTGCGGTGCGGGCGGTGGCGCGATGCCGAGTTCATCGTAGTAGGGGCGAAATCGCGCAATGCCCGCCTCGAAATGCTGGGCGCTCAGCGCGTCGCCTCCAGGGTCCGAGTTCGACACCCAGAGGTTCAGCGCGTATGGCTGCCGCGTGCGGGCACGGATGCTCGCATCAAGGTCGCGGATCTGCTGCGGCGCGAGGTGGTGGACGCCGAACGAACCGAGTCCGCCGGCTTCCGACACAGCGACAAGCAAGTCGACGGAGGACAAGCCACCACCGAACGGCCCCTGCACGATCGGGTAGCGCAAGTTAAGGCGTCGGGTGACGTCGTTGTCATTCCACATTGCAAACTCCATTGCGATTTGTGAGGTAGCGGCAAATCACCGTTCGCCCGTCGTTCCTGCGAAGGCGGGATCCAGTGGTTCCTTTGCCACGACTCAAGTCAACTGGATTTACGCCGTCGCCGGAGTAACGGGCGGGCATCCGCTGTCGTTGCAACGCCGTCGTTGGGATGTCAGAGAAGTCCTGCGCGTGACATCACTCTAGGCGCTCGGCTCTCTCCAGCACAGGCGTGTAGCGGATCGGTGTGTTGCAGCTTTCGCGCGACTGCGCAGCCGCCACATACGGGCGCTGCGGCGAAGAACCGGAGGCTCGTTGCTCGGTCTAACAGCAGCGACTGCGCCCCTTGCCATAGCGCGCGTGCATGCGCTCGACAAAGAACGCGTCGCGGCTCATCGCTGCGAGTTCGGGATGGTGGCGACGGACGTGCTCAACATAGTTGTCGTAGTCCGGGATGCCGATCGCCAGTCGCGCGGTCCGCGCCGCGGCGCTCCACCAGTGCGACCCCAACGCAACCGTGATCCGCCACAACCGCAGCGGCCACGCAGCCCAGCGCCGCGTGCTAGCGCGCAATCGATTCAAGCGCGACATACGCATTCTCCCGGGCCGTCGGTGCCTGGCTGCGGCGTGCCGCGAGCGCCGCGCGCAGTCCGAAGACCACCGTCGCCAACAGCACCGCGACGAACAGCGCGGTCAAGCCGGCATCGATGGTGTTGTTAAGCGCCACGCGCTGCATTTCCGCGATCGACTTCGCCGGCGCAAGCACCTCGCCGCGCGCGGCGGCATCGCCGAAGCGGCGCGCGTTGGCGAGGAAGCCGATCTTGGGGTCGGCATGGAACAACTTCTGCCAGCCCGCGGTCAGCGTGCACACCAACAGCCACGCCGTCGGCAGTAGCGGGATCCACAGGTATTTCTCGCGCTTCATCCGGACCATCACCACGCAGCAGAACACCAACGCCATACCGGCGAGCATCTGGTTGGCGATGCCAAACAGCGGCCACAGCGTGTTGATGCCGCCGAGCGGATCGACCACACCCTGATACAGAAACCAGCCCCAGCCGGAGACCGCGAGCAGCGTGCAGGCGATGTTCGCGCCCCAACTGTCGGTGCGCTGGAACGGCGCGTAGGCCAGGCCCAACAACTCCTGGATCATGAAGCGCGCGACGCGCGTGCCGGCGTCGATCGTGGTCAGGATGAACAACGCCTCGAACAGGATCGCGTAGTGGTACCAGAACGCCATCATGCCGGCGCCGCCGACCAGCCCGTGCAGGATCTGCGCCATGCCGACGGCGAGTGTCGGCGCGCCGCCGGTGCGCGACAGGATC
This sequence comes from Lysobacter sp., assembly GCA_043738095.1. Taxonomy (GTDB): domain Bacteria; phylum Pseudomonadota; class Gammaproteobacteria; order Xanthomonadales; family Xanthomonadaceae; genus Lysobacter_K. The sequence goes on along the minus strand of JAYSZI010000102.1, from coordinate 50,784 downwards.
GTGGTCTCGCCGATGTCGCGCGCGGTCATGGTGAGCACTTCGGGCGTGAGCACGAAGCCCCAACTCGATATTGCCGTGGCCGCGGATTCAATGGTGGTGCCGATCAACGCCGCAGGCGCGTTCATCGCGAAGTACACGCCCGGGTCCAGCACGCACGCGGCGATCAACGCCATGATCGCGACGAACGCTTCCATCAGCATCCCGCCGTAGCCGATCAGCGGAATATGCGCCTCGCTGGCGAGCATCTTCGGCGTCGTACCGGAGCTGATCAACGAGTGGAAACCTGACACCGCGCCACAGGCGATGGTGATGAACAGGAATGGGAACAACTTGCCCGAGAAGACGGGCCCGCTGCCGTCGACGAATTGGGTCATCGCCGGCATCTGCAGGTCCGGCATCGCGACCAGAATCGCCAGCGCGAGCACCAGCACCGTGCCGATCTTGAGGAACGTCGACAGGTAATCGCGCGGCGCCAGCAACAGCCACACCGGCAACACCGCAGCAACGAAGCCGTAGCCGATCATCAGCCACGCCAGCGTGGGCGCCTCCAGGGTGAACATCGCCGCCCACGCTGGATCGGCCGCGACCATGCCACCCAGCCAGATCGACAACAGCAGCAAAGCAAATCCCATCACCGACACTTCTAGGATGCGGCCGGGGCGGAAATAGCGCAGGTACACGCCCATCAACACTGCGATCGGAATCGTCATCGCCACCGTAAATGTGCCCCACGGGCTTTGCGCGAGCGCCTTGACCACCACCAGCGCCAGCACCGCGAGCAGGATCACCATGATCATCAGGATGCCGATCATCGCGATTACGCCAGCAGCCGGACCCATCTCGGCGCGGATCATGTCGCCAAGCGAACGACCGTCCCGACGCGTGGAGAAGAACAGCACCAGCATGTCCTGCACTGCGCCGGCAAGCACCACGCCAAACAGGATCCACAGCGTGCCGGGCAGATACCCCATCTGCGCGGCCAGCACCGGGCCAACCAGCGGGCCGGCACCGGCAATGGCGGCAAAGTGGTGGCCGAACAGCACGCTGCGTTCGGTCGGGACGTAGTCGAGACCGTCGTTGCGCCGCCATGCCGGTGTTGCGCGGGTGGGATCGATGCCGAGCGCGCGTTGGGCGATATGGCGCCCGTAGAAGCGGTAGGCGAGGCTGAACACCGATACCGCCGCGGCCACCAACCAGATCGCGCTGATGGTCTCACCACGGTGCAACGCGACGGTGCCGAGCGAGAACGTCGCCAGCAGCGCGAGCGCAACCCATCCCATCCATGCCAGACTTTTCATGTGGTGCTCCAAAACCGATGCGGCAGCGTCGCCCGCGAGTCGCGATCGGTCAATGCGCAGTGCGGCATCGATGCGTTGCGCCTTCGCGACGCGGAGAGTGGGGCTCTAAGCCGCCGCGGATCGGCATTCGAGCTTGGTGCGGCACGCGGCAGCGACGCGGATATAGCTCCAAGCAGGCTCTCAGTTGCCCGGCAGCAGCCAAGCAGACCTCGGCGCTACGCACTATGCACCTATGCACCCATGCACCCATGCAGCCAGGCAGCCAGGCAGCCATGCAGCCAGGCAGCCAGGCAGCCAGGCAGCTATACAGCTATACAGCTATGCAGCTAATTCGCAGCCCGCACCGCGCTTGCGACGCCTACGCCCGAACTTTGCTCTGCTGCAGTCGGTCAGCTCGCATTCTTGCGAAGGGAGCGGCGGGAGATCCGCGGAAAGACCCCCGCGCATCGAAGCGCCTAGCGGCTCGCGCTGCCGCTTGATTGCTACAGCCACTTCGCCCGCTTGAGCCGCCGGAACAGCACGGCGCAAACCACGAATGTGATGGCGATCAGGGTGTAGTAGCTATAGCGCCCGGGAAGTTCCGGCATGTGCACGAAGTTCATGCCGTACCAGCTCGCGATAAGCGTCGGCGCGGCCAGCAGCGCAGCCCAGCCGGCCAGACGCTTGACCACCTCGCCTTGGCGGATTGTCACCAGCGACAGGTTGACGCTCATGGCCGCGGTCAGCATTTCGCGCAGGGTGTCCGTCGTCTCGTTGATGCGCACCGCGTGGTCGAGCACGTCGCGGAAGTACAACTGGATCTCTTCGTCGATCAGCCCGCCGCGCGTGCGTGCGAGTTGGCCAAGGATGTCCTGCAGCGGCGTTACCGCCATCCGCAGACGGGTCAGTTCGCGCTTGAGGTCGTACAGCTTCTGCACGGTGTCCTTGCGAAAGTCTTCGGCAAAGATGTGCTGCTCCAGCGCGTTGAGGCCCAGGCTGAACTCATCGACGATCGGCGTGAAGTTGTCGACCACCATGTCCAGCACCGCGTACAGCGCCGCGCCGGGGCCGTGCTGCAACAAGTCGGGTTCGCGTTCCATGCGCGCGCGCGCCGGGGCGTAGCTGCTCGATGCGCCATGACGCACGGTGACCAGATAGCGCGGGCCGACAAACAGGTGGGTCTCGCCAAAACGGATGTGGCTGTCGACCGTCTGCGCGGTATGGATGGCGATGAACAGCGAGTTTCCATAGGCCTCGACCTTGGGCCGCTGGTGCGCGTTGTGTGCGTCTTCGACCGCTAGGTCGTGCAGGCCGAATTCCTCCTGCAACTTGTCGAGAATGTCCTCGCCCGGCTCGTACAGGCCGACCCAGACGAAGGTGCCGTCATCCACCGCGAGCACGTCACTGATGGCGTCAAGGCTGATGTCGCGGCGCGCGCCGTCACTGCTGTAGGCCGCGCAGTTGACGACGCAGTGGGGGAGTTCGCACGGTATGACGCTGGTATTTTCCATCCCGGCATCGTGCCCGCGCAGCCAGCAGCCGGCAAGCTACACCCCCACCGGGCGACCTTGCCGCGGCTCGGCGCGCGACAGGAGTGCCGTGCTCGATTTATCGCTGCTGCACCGCTTGCCAATGTAGGGAACCGTGGCCACGTTCAGCCCATCAATGCTGCTGGCCCGTACCGGCTTCAGCGGCGGTGGAAGCCGACCAGCATGCCCAGATGCAGCGGCAACATCAGCGCGATCCAGTGCGCGTTACGCTGCGGCAGCAGCGGCAACCAGTGCACGAACAACGCCAGCGCGGCCAGCGCCACAGGTGCGATCAATGCGTAATGGAACCAGGTCCCGGGTGGACGCCCGCGCAACACCCTCCAACAGCCGGGTATCAGCAGCCAGCACAACGGATGCAGCAGCAGCAAGTTGTGGTTGCCCCACATGATGCGGTGCTCGGTGAACAACCAGGCGTACAGCAGCACCGCGCCGAGCAGTCCGCTCAGCATCCAGAACGGCAGTGCGAGAGCGGCCAGTGCACGCGGCCGATGCCGCCCCAACCAAATCAGCGCGAGCCCGATCGCAATCCCGGCCGATGCCCACGGCCACCACGGCGTAGGCGCTTCCTCCGGCGTGGGCGCTAGCCGGTGCGGCAGTACGATTTGCTCCTCGCGTACCAGCGGACGGCCGTGGGAGTTACGCGATTCGCGCAGTGCCGCCGCCAGCCGCATCGGCGCGAACGCGTCCGCCCAGACCGCCTGCGCAACGTCAGCATCGGGACCGAGCGCGAGGTCGAAGCCCACCCACATCCACGGCGCCGGGGATACCAGGCGCAGGGCCTCGCTGCGGAACGTGTTGCCTTGCGAGCGCCCCTGCAGTTGCGGTCGCAGGCTGCCACCCAGCGCGCGGTCGATCGCGTCGCGCACGCGGGTGGAACAGTTGTCGAGGAAGTAGTCGTAGCGGTAGTGCGCGTGCTCGGGCTGCGCGTTGTGCGCGAGCGCGTCGGCCAGCGACTGCGCTTGGGCGTCATCGAGATCTAGCCATTGCACGCTAACCCCCCGGCCCGCAAATCGGTAAGTGCCAAGGTCTTGCTCGAACGGCAGGGCGGCGAGCATGTAACGCATCTCGCCACGCACGAAGCGGGCGATGAAATCCGGCTCGCTGGGGTCAAAGAATCCGAAGTTGTAGGAGGTAGCAGTGTCGGCCAGCGGATCGACCACCAGGATCGCGTCGTGGCCGAAGCGCTCCCAGAAGATCTCGCCCGGCTGCATCGTGACCATGCCGATGCGGGGCGCGGCGAACGCTGATGCGCACAGCAGCAACAGCGCCAGTAACAGCACGCAGCGACGGATCACGTTCCACCCATGAAGCGAGTCGATGAGTTGGCTTGAGGTGAGGGAATCGGATTCACCGACGAACCCTTGCTGCCCGCGGTGTGGATCGAACCCTGCGCGCTATGCATCGCCCAGTACGCCGACGTGGAACGCGTGCACGCGGCGCACGTCGGCGCTGGACACGCGGAACACGTAGCGGCCCAGCGTCAGCTCTTCGCCAGCCTCGGGCAGGTGGCCGATCGCGGCGGTGATCAAGCCGCCGATGGTGTCGTATTCGTCTTCGTCGAAGTGGGCGCCGAAGCGCTCGTTGAAGTCTTCGATCGGCGTCAGCGCGTCGACCACGAACTGGCCGTCGGCCTGCGCCGCGATCAATGCATTCGGGTCCTGCGCATCGTCATGCTCATCGTCGATCTCGCCGACGATCTGCTCGAGCACGTCTTCGATGGTCAACAATCCGGCAACACCGCCGTGCTCGTCGATCACGATCGCCATGTGATTGCGCGATTGGCGGAACTCGCGCAGCAGCACGTCCAGGCGCTTGGATTCGGGGATCAGTACGGCCGGCCGCAGCAGTTCGTGCACGTTGCCGGGGCCGTGATCGGCGACCACGCCGCGCAGCAGGTCCTTGGCCAGCAGGATGCCGAGGATGTCGTCCTTGTCGTCGCCGTGCACCGGGAAGCGCGAATGGCCGGACTCGACCACCATCTTCATCAGGTCGATAAACCGCGCCTCGGCCGGCAACGCGACCATCTGCGCACGCGGGATCATGACGTCGCCGACAGTGAGGTCGGACACGGCGATCGCGCCTTCCATCATCCGTAACGTGTCGGCAGCGATCAATCCGTCGGCCTGCGCGTCGCGCAGTAACTCGACCAGATCTTCGCGGGTGGTGGGTTCACCGGACAGCGCGGAACTGATGCGATCGAGCCAGGAGCGGCGCTCTGGAGTGGGGGTACTACTGTCGTCCTCGGACATTGCGGTCTTTGCGTTTTGCGTGGCGGCGCCCCGGGGTTGGCGGCGGGGCGAGTCTAGCGCGGATGGGTGTTGCGATGCCGCGATGCGGGGGGGTTAGCACTTCGACCGGGCGCGAACCCGTTGACGCGTGCGTGAAGACGGCGCGCGCTCGGGGCGGTGGGGTCTGCTCAGTACGGATCGGCGATGCCGAGTCCGGCGAGGATCTCGCGCTCGAGTTGCTCCATGCACTCGGCGTCGCGGTCGTCGTCGTGGTCCCAGCCCAGCAGGTGCAGCGCGCCGTGAACGGTCAGGTGCGCGTAGTGGGCGGTCAGCGATTTTTTCTGCTCGCGTGCCTCGCGCGCGACCACGGGGGCGCAGATCACGAGGTCCCCGAGCAGCGGCAGCTTTACGCCCTCTGGCAGGCCTTCCGGACGCTCGGCCGGAAAGCTGAGGACATTGGTCGCGTAGTCCTTGCCTCGGTAATGGTGATTGAGCGATCGACCTTCCTTGTCGCCAACGATGCGGATCGCAAGATCGGCATCGCGGATGCGACTGTCGAGCGCCGCCGCGACCCACTTGCGGAAACTTGCCGCCGCAGGCACCCCGATCCGGGGCACGGCGTAGTTGATGCTGACATCGAGGTGTACCGGGCCCACGGTCATGGCGTATCCATCATGAGGCGATGCTCGTTGGCAGGCTAGAAATTGCCTGTGAGGGGGCGGCCGCCCAGGCCCTGGCTGTCGATGGCATCGCGCGCTTCATAGGCGTCGACAATGCGCGCCACCAAGGGGTGGCGGACAACGTCGCGTGAGTCGAAAAACGTGAAGCTCATGCCATCGACGTTGCGCAACACATCAAGCGCGTCGCGCAGTCCGGACTTCTGGTGTTTAGGCAGGTCGATCTGGGTCAGGTCGCCGGTGACCACGGCGGTGCTGCCATAACCGATGCGCGTCAGGAACATCTTCATCTGCTCGATCGTGGTGTTCTGGGCCTCGTCGAGGATCACATAAGCATCGTTAAGCGTGCGTCCGCGCATGTAGGCCAGTGGCGCGATTTCGATCACGTTTTTTTCGAGCAGCTTGACCACTTTCTCGACCCCGAACATCTCGTACAGGGCGTCGTACAGCGGTCGCAGGTACGGGTCCACCTTCTGGGCGAGGTCGCCGGGGAGGAAGCCGAGCTTTTCCCCGGCTTCAACGGCCGGCCGCACCAGGATCAGGCGCTGAACGCGAGACTCGTTCAGCGCCTCGACCGCGCTGGCGACGGCGAGGAAAGTTTTGCCGGTGCCGGCCGGGCCGATCCCGAAGTTGATGTCATGGGTGGCGATCGCATGCAGGTACTTGGCCTGGTTGAGGCCGCGGCCGCGGATGGTGCCGCGCTTGACCCGGATGGCGACTTCCTGCGGCTCGATGTCGGCATTGACCAGCTGGTCGGCGTTGGCTTCGCTCAGGCGCAGGTGGATCGCGGGCGCGTCGAGGGTTTCCTCGGCGGCGTCGTGCCACAGGCCGCGTAGCAGCGCTTCGGTACGGTTCACCGCAGGGGGCGGGCCGACGACGCGGAATACGTTGCCACGGTTGGCGATTTCCACGCCCAAGCGCAGCTCGATCATGCGTAGGTGGCCGTCGAACGGGCCGGTCAGGTTCGCGAGGCGTTCGGCCTCGGGCGGATCCAGAGCAAATTCGGATGAGGTGCTTGAAGGCATCGGGGGCTGTCTTCCTGGCGCGCGCGCTGCAGCGCGGGCGTTCCAGCTTGCACTGGCCGAGACGGTTTCGCAAAGACGGCCGGCGCCCTCCAAATGTCTGAATACGGGACTAGGTGGCCGCGCGGCTGCGAGCGAGGCGGGCGATGACGCAGTTTGGCGACCTGCCCCCACATCTGTGTCGCAATCATGGATCGACGGTGGGCCACTGGCTCACCGGAAGTCAGCTATGGATGGAAACTGCTGCAAGCCGTGGATAGGGCTGCGTTCTCCTATCGCGACACTGTCACTACACGCGACCTCGGACTTGCGCTGGAAGCGCCAACGCCGTTCGTCGGCGCGAACTTGCAACTAATTAGTTATTGAATTAAATAAACCCAATGACCCGTCCGCAACCCAAACCCCGCCCGGTCAAAGTCGCCCGCCGCCGTGCCCCGGGTCGGCCCGGCGGAGACAGCCCCGACCTGCGCGAGCGTCTGCTGGAGGCGGCGCTGGTGTGCTTCTCGCGCCAAGGCATCGCCGCCACGCCGCTGCGGGCGATCGCCACCGAAGCGGGCGTCAATCCGGCGTTGCTCCACTATTACTTCGGCGACAAAGCCCAGCTGCAGCAGGCGGTGATCGAGGAGCGGGTGATGCCCGCGATCGGCAGTGTGGGTGCCTCGCTGCGGGGCGCTGGCGACGACATCGCGGGGCTGGTCGCCGGCTTCGTGCGCGGCATTGGCGAGGCGGTGGCACGGCATCCGTGGTTGCCATCGCTGTGGGTGCGCGAGGTGCTGTGCGAAGGCGGCGCGCTACGCGACCTGCTGGTCGATCGCGTCGGTCCGCAGATACCGCAGTACCTGGCGCAGCGCTTCGCGGCCGCACAGCGCGCTGGCGCGCTCAATCCGGACCTCGACCCCCGCCTGCTGGTGGTGTCGCTGGTCGGCCTGACGATGTTTCCGGCCGCCAGTGCGCCCGTGTGGGGGCGGGTGTTCGACACCGACGGGATCGATGCCGATGTGCTGCGCGATCACACCATTGCTTTGCTCGATCGCGGCCTGGGTGCTGGTTGATAGCGTTTTAAGAAGGACCACGACATGAAAGCCGAAGGCATCGACCGATATTCCGAGGACGCAAAGGACCTACCGGGTGTGTGCTGGCCCGGGCTGCCGCCCCGGCGCGCCGGGCCGTCGATCCCCACGGTGCGTGCGACGGGCGTTCAACGCGACGTCACCCACGGGGGCGGTGCCTGGCTGTCTTTTGAATGCCAAGTCCCCGGCCGCGGACCGCCCGTATGAAACCGGCTGGCCTCCGCGTTCCCGCGCTTGCGCTGACCCTTGTCGGTGTTCTGGCCGCCTGCACGGCGCAGCCGCCCCAGGCGCTGGGCACGCTCGAGTACGACCGCATCACCCTGCCGGCGCCAGCAGCCGAGCGCATCGTCGCCATCGATGTGCGCGAGGGCCAACGCGTGGTCGTCGGGCAATCGCTGCTGCAGCTGGAAGCCACCCGTACGCAATCGGCCACCGATGCCGCCCAGGCCGAGGCGCAGCGTCAGCGCGAGGCGCTGACCGAGCTCGAAGCCGGCCCGCGCAGCGAGCCGATCGCACAAGCGCGCGCGCAACTCGCCTCGGCGCACGCACAGGCGCGTGAGGCGCGTGCGTACTACGCGCGACTGCAGCCGCTCGCCCGACAACGACTGGTGGCCGCGGCCGACCTCGACCGCGCGCGTGCGGCCGCCGGCAACGCCGACGCGCAGGTGGTTTCCGCTCGCGCCGCGCTGGCCGAACTCGAACATGGCACCCGTTCCGAACGCCTCGCCCAGGGCGCATCGGCGGCGCGCGCGGCCGCGGCGCACGCCGCCGTGCAGCAGGTCACGCTGGAAAAACTGCGCGTGATCGCGCCGCGCGCCGGCCGTATCGACAGCCTGCCGTACAAGCTCGGCGACCAGGCCCCGGTCGGCGCGCCATTGGCCATCCTGCTGGTCGGCGATGCGCCGTATGCGCGCATCTACGTGCCAGAGCCGCTGCGCGCGAATGTGGACATCGGCGCCCCGGTGCGCGTGTTCGTCGACGGCCGCGATGGCGCGTTGAACGGCAAGATCCGCATGATCCGCAGCGAGCCCAGCTTTACGCCTTATTACGCCCTGATCGGCAAGGACGCGGCGCGCTTGAGCTACTTGGCCGAAGTCGAGTTGACCGACCAGCAGGCCACGACGCTGCCGGCCGGCCTGCCGGTGCGGGTCGAGTTCGTTACGGGCAGCGCGCAGTGACCACGGGCGACGCCGCTGTTGCGCGTACTAGTCATCGCTGCGGCGGAGGCGGTCCCATGCCGGTCGCTTTTCTTCCCTGCGATGCGGAGCGACGTCGATACCTAGGGAACGCCGCCTTCACCGTATCCATGGCATCGGCCTGGACCGCAACGCGATGATCGCGCCCGGATCGAACGTCGCGATCCGTGCACGCGGTCTGAGCAAGCGCTTCGGCGCGCTGCAGGCTGTGGATGGCGTCGATTTGAGCGTTCCACACGCGCACGTTTACGGCTTCCTCGGCCCGAACGGCTCGGGCAAGTCGACCACGATCCGAATGCTGTGCGGCCTGCTCACGCCCAGTGCCGGCGATATCGAAGTCCTCGGCCTGCGCATCCCGGAGCAGGCCGAAGCCCTGCGCCGACGCATTGGCTACATGACCCAGAAATTCTCGTTGTACGAGGACCTCACCGTGCGCGAAAACCTCGAGTTCCTCGCCGCGGTGCAGGATATTCCGAAGCCGCAGGCCAAGCAGCGCATCGATCAGCTGGTCGAGTCGTACCAGTTCGGGGATCGGCAGGAGCAACTCGCCGGCACCCTCAGCGGCGGTCAGAAGCAGCGACTGGCACTATCGGGCGCAGTGATTCACGCGCCGGAACTCCTCTTCCTGGACGAGCCCACCAGCGCGGTCGATCCCGAATCGCGGCGCGCCTTCTGGGATAAGTTGTTCGAGCTGGCGGACGCCGGCACCACGATTCTGGTGTCGACCCACCTCATGGATGAGGCGGAGCGCTGCCATCGCCTCGCCATCCTGGATCAAGGGGTGTTGGTCGCCGACGACAGCCCGGCCGCGCTCACCAGCGCGCTGCAGGGGCGCACCGTCGAAGTCCTAGCCGCACAGCCGCGGCAGGCCAAGAGCACTTTGGCCCAGGTGCCCGACGTCTTGAGCGTGGCCCAGGTTGGCAACAGTCTGCGCGTGTTGGCGGCCAGCTCTGGCAACGTCGGCGAGCGCATTGATGCCGCGCTGCGCGCCGCCGGCTTGCAGGCTGAGGTGGTCGCATCGCCGCCCAACCTCGAGGATGTGTTCGTCGCAGCAACCAGCGGTCGGAATGCGGTGCCGAGCCGGTCGGAACGTGCCGCGTGAACTGGCGCCGGCTGCTAGCGGTCGTGGTCAAGGAGTTGCGGCAGATGCGCCGCGACCGCGTCACCTTGGCAATGATCGTCGGCATCCCGGTGATCCAGCTGGTGCTGTTCGGCTATGCGATCAATTTCAATCCCCGCAACCTCACCGCGGGCGTCGCCGATCAAGCCAACACCGCCGGATCGCGCGCGCTGGTGATGGACATGGTGGCAACCGGTGTAATCATGCCAGTCGCCAGCGCGACCTCACCGCAACAGTTGATGACGATGCTGCGGCGTGGACAGATCAGCATGGGCGTGGTGATTCCTGCCGATTTCGAGCGTCGTCGCATCGACGGCCGCGAGGCGGTGCAAGTACTGGTCGACGGCAGCGACACCGTGGTGCAGAGCGCGGCGATGCAACTCACGCAGACGCCGCTGGACAGCAGCAAGCCAAGTGGGCAACACGCACCACCAGCCGTCAGCGTGGTGGCGTTCTACAACCCCGAGCGACGCTCGTCGGTGAACATCGTGCCCGGCCTGATCGGCGTGATCCTGACCATGACCATGGTGATGTTCACCAGCGTGGCGATCGTGCGCGAACGCGAGCGCGGCAATATGGAGCTGTTGATGGCCACGCCGGTCAGTCGCAGCGAATTGATGATTGGCAAGGTGCTGCCCTACGCCGCCATTGGCCTCGTGCAGACGACGGTCGTGCTGGCGCTCGGGACGATACTGTTCGACGTGCCGATTCGCGGCAGCGTACTGGACGCTTACCTCGCCGCGATGTTGCTGATCCTCGCCAATCTCACCCTCGGCCTGTTGATCTCGACCAAGGCGCAGTCGCAGTTCCAGGCGATGCAGATGACGTTCTTCGTGCTGCTGCCGTCGATCCTGCTGTCGGGCTTCATGTTTCCGTACGCGGGCATGCCGAAGGCCGCGCAGTGGTTGGCCGAAGGGTTGCCGCTGACGCACTTCCTACGCCTGATCCGCGGCGTGATGCTGCGTGGCGCCAGATTGTGGGAGCTGTGGCCCGACGTGCTCGCGCTGCTCGGGTTCACTACGGTGATGATGGCGCTGGCAATCTTGCGATTCCGCAAGCGGCTGGATTGATTGCCGATTCGCCAGCGGCGGAATGATTGCAGCTCACGCCGCTCCTACGTTCTCCACCCAGCGCGCATCGCTGCGCCATTGCCTAGGTCGAGCGCAGCGAATCCCTGGGCCTTAGCAATGAGGGAGAAATGTTTGCAGCCTGAGGATCGCGCCTTGGGCGGACGGCGGGATGCCCGATTCAGGCCGCTTGCTCATCGAGGCAGTGAATGCGTCCCCGCAGAGAATTGGACATCACTTCGGTGATCACCACGTCGACAAACTGCCCGATCAGGCGCGGGTGGCCGGGGAAGTTCACAAAGCGCATGTTTTCCGTGCGGCCCGTCAATTCGTTCGCGTCCTTCTTCGAGGTCTTCTCGACCAGCACGCGCTGCACGCTGCCGACCATCGATTCGGAAATCTGCTTCGAGTTGGCATTGATCGCCGCCTGCAGGCGCAGCAGCCGCGCATGCTTATCGGCCTCGCTGGTGTCGTCCGACAGGTCCGCCGCGGGGGTGCCGGGACGGCGCGAATACACGAACGAGAACGACTGGTCGAAACCGACGTCCGCAATCAGTTTCATAGTTTTGTCGAAGTCGGCGTCGGTCTCGCCCGGGAACCCGATGATGAAATCCGACGACACCGATATATCCGGGCGGACGCTGCGCAGCTTGCGTATTTTTTGCTTGAACTCCAACGCGGTGTAGCCGCGCTTCATCGCCGTCAGCACGCGGTCGCTGCCCGACTGCACCGGCAGATGCAGGTAGTTGGCCAATTGCGGCACGTCGCGATACGCCTCGACGAGCGAGTCGCTGAATTCCAGCGGGTGCGAGGTGGTAAAGCGAATGCGGCCGATGCCCTCGATCTGGGCGATGGTGCGGATCAGCAAACCGAGGTCGGCGAAGTGGGTTTCCTTCGGAACATCCGTGCCGGCGCTTTCATTCGATGCATAAGGCCCGCGGTACGCATTGACGTTCTGGCCGAGCAGGTTGACCTCGCGCACGCCTTGAGCGGCCAGTTGTGCCACTTCCACCAGCACGTCTTCAAACGGTCGGCTGACTTCTTCGCCGCGCGTGTAGGGCACAACACAGAACGAGCAGTACTTCGAGCAGCCTTCCATGATCGACACGAACGCGCTCGGCCCGTCGGCGCGCGGCTCGGGCAGGCGGTCGAACTTCTCGATCTCGGGAAAGCTGATGTCCACCTGCGGCTGCCCGGTGGCGCGCCGGGCGGCGATCAGTTCAGGTAGGCGGTGCAGCGTCTGCGGCCCGAACACCAGGTCCACGTACGGCGCGCGCTTGACGATCGCCGCGCCTTCCTGCGACGCGACGCAGCCGCCGACCCCGATTAGCACCGGGCGGTCGCCGTGCTTATGGGCCTTCCAGCGGCCCAGTCGGCTGAACACCTTCTCTTGGGCTTTTTCGCGTATCGAGCACGTATTGATCAGGATTACGTCGGCATCTTCGGCGTTATCGGTCAACTCGAGGCCGTCGCTGGCAGCCAATACGTCGGCCATCTTCGCCGAGTCGTACTCGTTCATCTGGCAACCGTGGGTCTCTATGAAGAGCTTGCCGCGGGCGGGCAGGGTGTCGGTCATGGGGCAATGTCCGGGATGGGCGGCGGTTAATCCGCGCCGGAAGGGCCTGAATTGTAGCCGTGTCCCCCCTTCGACGGTCGTCTCGTTTTTGAGACCAAGGACTTGCCGCAGCCCACCGGACGGTAGAGACTCGGGATCATGACGGGGAAATCACTTCTACTGGGGATCGTCTGTTTGCTGGCCGCTGTGCCGGCGGTGGCAGGTACGGTCTACCGCTGCCAAACCGCCGATGGCGGTCGCAGTTATGCAAGCAAGCGCGTTGCCGGCGCCCAGTGCACCCCGGTCAGCCAGTACAAGGCCGGCCGCTACCAGTCTCCCTCCCGCGCCCCCGCGCCAAACCCGTCAGCAGCCGGCAGTGCCACGCCGATCCATGCCGTGGCCGGGTCGCCGGCGGCGATCAATACCGGCGCGCCGGCAACGTTCATGACATCCGCGCCTGCGGTTGCCTCCGCGCCCCCCAAGCAGGGCTACCAGGCGCCGCGATTGGTCCAAGGGCAGGTCTACTCCTACATAAAGGACGGCGTCCGCCACTACTCGAGTAAGCGCCCGAAAGGCGTGGCCAGCGCCAATGCCGTTCGCACGATCCGCTACAGCTTCATGGAAACCTGCTTTGCCTGCGGAGCGAAGCCTGGGGTTAACTTCGGTTCGGTCCGGCTCAATAAGGCCGCCTACAGCAGCGAGATCGCGGCGGCTGCGCGTGATTTCGGTGTCGACGAAGCCATCGTGCGCGCGATCATCCACGCCGAGTCGGCGTACAACCCGAACGCGTTGTCGCGGGTCGGCGCACAGGGGTTGATGCAACTGATGCCAGGAACGGCGCGCCGGTTCGGCGTAAGCAACGCCTTCGACGCCAGCCAGAACATCCGCGGCGGGGTGAAGTACCTGGCCTGGCTGCTGAAGCGCTTCAACGGCAACCTGACTCTGGCTGCCGCCGGTTACAACGCCGGCGAAGGCGCGGTCGACAAGTACAAGGGCGTGCCGCCCTATAGCGAGACCCAGCGCTACGTGGTGCGTGTCGGGCAGCTCGCCGACCGTTACCGCGCTACGCCGTAGTCCCCCTCAGGCCCGCACAGCGGCGTCGACGCCGGCGGTGGGAGGGCCTTTGCCCGTCTTTCGCGATGCCGCGGATTGTCGGGCCCTTAACCGTTCCGTTACACTTCCCCGTCTTTTGAGTCGCCCGCCGTCGCTCATAGCGCGCGCGGTGCGACGAAACTTTGTTACAGCCAGTTTTGCGGAGTGCCGGATGGCCAACCAAGGGATCGATGATCCTATCCATGAACCTGCCTACGAGCCCGTCAATTCGGGCCGTCGCCGGTTTTTGACAGCCACCACTGCCGTGGTCGGTGCCGTCGGCGCTGGCTTCGTGGCGGTACCGTTTATCAAGTCGTGGAATCCGAGCACGCGCGCCAAGTTAGCGGGTGCGCCGATTACCGCCGATATCAGCGCGCTAGCCGAAGGTCAGCGTCTGATGGTGGAGTGGCGCGGGCAGCCGATCTGGATCGTTAAACGCTCGCCGGCCATCCTGCAGGCGTTGCCGACGCTGGACGGCCTGCTTCGCGACCCAAAATCGACGAACATCGAGCAGCAGCCGGCCTACATCAAAGGTGATCTGCGTTCGTTCAAGCCCGAGATTTCGGTGCTAGTGGGTTTATGCACGCACCTGGGCTGCTCGCCGGAGATGAAGGCCGAAATCCGGCCGGAACCGTTCGACGCCAAATGGAAGGGCGGTTATTTCTGCCCCTGCCACAAGTCCAAGTTCGACATGGCGGGCCGGGTGTACCAGGGCGTGCCGGCACCGACCAATCTTCTGGTGCCCCCGCACTACTTCGAAAACGACACCACGATCGTGATTGGCTTGGATCCCCCGTCCAACCAGGGAGCCGCGTAAGCCATGGCCAATATCATTACCCGCAGCGCGCTGGGCGCCTGGGATTGGGTCAACGCGCGCGCGCCCGGCATGATGCCGATGTACCGCAAGCACATGAGCGAGTACTACGCGCCCAAGAATTTCAATATCTGGTACTACTTCGGCTCGCTCGCGCTGCTGGTGCTGGTTAACCAGATTGTCACCGGCATCTTCCTGACGATGCACTTCAAGCCGAGCGCGGCGGAAGCGTTTTCGTCGGTCGAATACATCATGCGCGACGTCGAATGGGGCTGGCTGATCCGCTACATGCACAGCACCGGTGCGTCGCTGTTCTTCATCGTCGTTTACCTGCACATGTTCCGCGGCCTGTTGTATGGCTCGTACCAGAAGCCGCGCGAGCTGGTGTGGATCTTGGGCATGCTGATCTACCTGGTGCTGATGGCCGAAGCGTTTATGGGCTACGTGCTGCCGTGGGGCCAGATGTCGTTCTGGGGCGCGAAGGTGATCATCTCGCTGTTCGGCGCGATTCCGGTCATTGGCCAAGGCCTGACCGAATGGATCATGGGCGACTACCTTCCTGGTGATGCGACCCTCGGACGCTTCTTTGCGCTGCACGTGATCGCGCTGCCGCTGGTGCTGTTGTTGCTGGTAGTGCTGCACCTGGGCGCGCTGCACGAGGTCGGTTCCAACAACCCCGACGGCGTTGACGTCAAGTACGGTCCCAAGGGTGGCCGTTGGGGTGCCTCAGTGCCAACCGATGCGATCCCGTTCCATCCGTATTACACGGTCAAGGATCTGGTCGGCGTTGGCTTCTTCCTGATCATCGCCGCGTTCATCATCTTCTTCGCGCCGGCGTTCGGCGGCTGGTTCCTAGAGCACGACAATTTCGTCGAGGCCAATCGCTTGGTCACGCCTGAGCACATCAAACCGGTCTGGTACTACACGCCGTACTACGCGATGTTGCGCGTCATTCCGCACAAGCTCAGCGGCGTGATCGTGATGTTCGCTGCGATCGCCGTGCTGTTCCTGGTGCCGTGGCTGGACCGTTCCAAGGTTAAGTCGTATCGCTACCGCGGCCTGCTGTCCAAGGTCGCGCTGGGCGTCTTCGCGATCTGCTTCGTCTGGCTGGGCAAGATCGGCGCTGGCCCGGGTACCGATCCGGTCGAGACCATCGTCGGCCGCGTGCTGACCTTCCTCTACTTCGCTTTTTTCATCACGATGCCGCTGTGGACCAAGTTCGACAAAACCAAGCCGGTGCCGGCACGGGTGACGACGCATGACTAAGACCAAACCCTCGCGCCAGCCCGGGTTTCTCGCCGGCAAGTTTGTCGCTTTTGCCGCCGGTTTGCTGGTGTCGGTCAGCGCGCTGGCCTCCGGTGGTGGCAACTTGCAGCAATCGGGCACCGATCTGGGCGATCGCGCTTCGCTCCAGCGCGGCGCCGCGCTGTACATGAACTACTGCTCGGGCTGTCACTCACTCAAGTACCTGCGCTATTCACGCATCGGCGAGGACCTTGGCCTGAGCGAAGACGAGGTGATGCAGAACCTCAACTTCACCGGCGCCAAGTTCGGCGAGCAGATCCAGGTCAGCATGACCGCGGTTGATGCCACCAAGTGGTTCGGCAAGATGCCGCCGGATCTGAGCGTGATTTCGCGCGTGCGCGGCAGCGACTGGATCTACACCTACCTGAAATCGTTTTACCTGGACGAGTCGCGACCGCTGGGCTGGAACAACCAGTTGTTCCCGAATGCATCGATGCCGAACCCCCTTTGGCAGATGCAGGGCCTGCAGCACGCTGAATTCGGTGCGCCCGATAAGGCCACCGGCGAGCGACACGTCACCGGTCTCAAGGTCACTCAGCCGGGCACGCTCGATGCCGCCGGCTTCGACCAGGCCGCACGTGATATCACTGCATTTCTCGAGTACGCCGGCGAACCGGCCGCGCTCAAACGCCAGAGCATGGGCGTTTGGGTGATCCTGTTCCTGGCGATGTTCACGTTCCTCGCCTATTTACTCAAGCTTGAGTACTGGCGCGACGTGCACTGACCGACGTGAATCTCCGGCTCCCGGCACGGATTGCGGGAGCGGCGCGAGCGCCGGGACCATTCCCGGTGCCGCGTGGGCGTGCAGCGTTGGCTTGAGACCGTGGCGACCCTCCACAAGGGGTGGGTGGCGCCTTGTGACCGGCGGTTCCGGTTACCTGAGAGGTCGATGATGGCGGCGAGCCCACGCATGCGTAATGCCCTGACGTTGTTTTCGTCCACCGATTGCGTGCTGTGCCACCGCGTGCGGTTGGTGCTCGCGGCCAAGGGCGTCACCTACGACCTGATCCCGGTAGACCCGCAGAACCCCCCGGAAGACCTTGTCGACCTCAACCCGTACCACTCGGTCCCGACGCTGGTCGAGCGTGATCTGGTGCTGTATGCCGCCAGCGTGGTCAGCGAATACCTCGACGAGCGTTACCCACATCCGCCGCTGATGCCGGTTGATCCGTTGTCGCGGGCACGCCTGCGCCTGGCGACGTTGCGCCTGGAGCACGACTGGGTGCCGCAGGTGCAGGCGATCCAGCTCGGCAACAAGGCTCAGGCCGAAGCGGGCCGCAAACGGCTGAAGGAACTGTTGACCGCGTCGGTGCCGCTGTTCAAGGCCTACAAATTTTTCCTCAATACCGAGATGAGCCTCGCCGATTGCGCGATGGCGCCGATCATCTGGCGCTTGCCCGCATTGGGTGTGCCGTTGCCGAAGGACGGCAAGGTGATCGAGGATTACGGCAACCGGATATTCCGCAATCCGGGCTTCACCCGCAGCTTGACCGAGCAGGAGCGCAAGCTGCGCGACATGCCGGCTTGAGAGTCGTCCGCTTGGTAATGGGGGCCGCACGAGAACGACTTGCATCGCGTGCAGCCAGTTGCGCACGAGCATTGGGATTTCGGCGGGCGGGTGAGTTCGGGTTCGAGGTGCACAAGGCTATACATCGCCACGCAACGTTAAACTGCGCGCATGAGTGAAGACAGTACCCCGATGACCAGTCACCGCCCTTACCTGCTGCGGGCGCTCTACGAGTGGATCGCCGACAACGGCATGACCCCGCACCTGCTGGTGGACGCCGCGCGCCCCGCCGTGCAGGTGCCGCTGCATGCGGTCAAGGACGGCAAGATCGTGCTCAACGTGGCTGAGCGCGCGGTCCAGCAGCTCGAGATGGGCAACGAGGTAATCCGCTTCAGTGCGCGCTTCGGTGGCGTCAGCCACGCGGTGTCGGTGCCAGTCAGCGCCGTGCTGGCGATCTATGCTCGTGAAACCGGGCAGGGGATGGCGCTACCCGAAGAAGTCGACGCCGACGACAGCGAGGCTGAGGACGCAACCGATTACGCAGACGCTGGAACCGGCCCGGTGCTATTGAGCGCAGTCCCCCACCAACCGTCAGATGGCGACGATAACGACGATCTGCCTCCGCATCCGACGCCTCGCCGGGGCGGACACTTGCGGGTCGTCAAGTAAGCATCACGAGGTGCTAGTCAGGGGTTGATCGTCACTGCAAATGCGCATCAGATGGCGTCACTGGGCCGCTGAATGCGACCAACCGCAGCCCGCGCAAGACCAGTCGGCCGACATGCCGATCCACGCCGTCGATCGAGTAGTCGAAGCGGAATGTGCGCTCCAGCCCCAGCCAGCCGTTGTCGTGACGGCACAGGCGCAGGCCAATGGCGTGCACGGTCTGGTCCAACCACTGCACATTGGCGACGCGGCAGGCTTCGCGCCCGAGGGCTTCAGCACGTTCCGCAGCGGCGCGACCGGCGCTCCAATACGAGACGGCCGTCGCGGTTAGTATCATCAGGATCACTAGAGTCGGCATGACGCTAATGTGGCGACGCCACACGCATGTGGCAAGCTCACTGGCATACGCCTAGCTATTGCAGGGGAATGCATGAATATGAAGTTGGTTTTTCCGGGCGGTGAGCATCCGCAAGTGTTGTTGGATCAGGGCGTCAACCAGGTCGGCTCCGATCCGGATTCCACCATCGTCATCGACCGTCCCGGCGTGCTGCCGCGACACTGCCAGCTCCACGTCACGGCCAACGGGGTGATGCTCGACGTACCTCCGGGCACCACCGTCAGCGTCAACGGCCGGCAGGTCGACGGGCTGATTGCGTTGCGCACCGGCGACACGGTTTCCTTTGACCAGGTGCAGGCGCGGTTGGCGGCGATGGAGTCCGTAGCCGGAGTGCACCGTATGGGCCAGTCGGGCTCAATGCCGCGACCGGCGAACGACGAACCTGGCGTTACCGCGATCCGTCCCATCCTGCCCAAGTACGTGCTGCGCGGGGTATCGGGAGTGGTATTCGGGCGCAATATCCCGCTGCTGGCCACCACTAGCATCGGCCGCGCACCCGAATGCAATCTGCAAATCGACGAACCTGGTTTGTCGCGCCTGCACGCGCGCGCGATTCCGACGGACGACGGCGTGCAACTGGAAGACCAGGGGTCGACCAATGGCACCTATATCAACGGTAAGCGCGTGGTGCGCGGCGTGGCGCGGGCGGGCGATGAGATCGGCTTTGACACCATCCGTTTCCGCTTGACCGCCTCGAACCAGGCTGAGCCGCCGACGGACGAGGTGCCGGTACGATCGGCAGCAGGCCGGACGCGGTGGCTGGCGGCAGGGTTGATTCTCGCGACGATAGTGTCCGTCGTTGCGGTGCTGCTGATGCGCTGACCGCGGCGTGGCCGCGCTGCGATCAGGACGATTCCGGCGGCGGGCCGAGCTTGAGTGACAGGTCGATCGCGCGCACGTGTTTGGTTAGCGCGCCAATCGAGATGTAGTCGACGCCGTCCTCGGCAATGGCGCGTACGCCCGCGATATCGACGCCGCCAGACACTTCGAGCGGGATCCTTTTGTCGGCGTTAACGGCGATGCGGACCGCCTCCCGACGCGTGACCGCATCGAAGTCGTCGATCAGGATGCGATCGCAGCCCTCCAGCAACGCTTCTTCGAGCTGGGCGAGGGTTTCTACTTCGACGATCAACGGCAACGACGGGTGCAGCGCCCGCGCCGCGTGAATCGCAGCGGTAATCGAGCCGGCCGCACGAACATGGTTTTCCTTCAGCATCACCGCATCGAACAAACCGATCCGGTGGTTGATTCCGCCGCCTACGCGCACCGCGTACTTCTGCGCCAGGCGCAGCCCGGGAATGGTCTTGCGGGTGTCGAGGATCCGGGCGCGAGTACCGCGTACGGCCTCGACGTAGGCGGCGGTGACGGTGGCGGTGGCTGACAACGTCTGCAGGAAATTTAACGAAGCGCGCTCGGCGCTCACCAAGGCGCGCGTGCGGCCGCGCAACGTCGCCAGTACCGTGCCGGCGGGCACGCGCTCCCCCTCGGCCACCCGCCAATCGATCTGCACAGTGGCGCCCAGGGCGCGATGACAGGCATCGAACCAAGGTCGCCCGCAGATCACCGCGTCTTCTTTGCACAGCAAATACGCGCTGTCGGCCGTGTCTGGGAGCAGGGCGGCGGTGACATCGGCGTCGCCGATGTCCTCGGCCAATGCCTGAGCGACATCGGCGTCGATTGCCGCGCGTGGCGGCGGCGCGAATCGTTCGCTCATGCAGCAGGGAATGCTGCGAGTTGGTTTGTGGCAATGGCCTCTTCGGCCAGCAACACCGGAATGCCGTCGTCGATCCGGTAGACGGTCTTGCGGTCGCGGGTGACCAGCGCTTCACGCACCGCCTCGGCCTGCGCGCCGCCATCGCCGCGTACCACCCCGCCGGCCTGGATCGCATCGTTTAGTGCTTGCAGGCCGCGGCTGTCGAGTAGCGCCAGCGACTGGCGCGTGATGGGGCAGACGAGGAGGTCGAGCAGTTTGCGGTCCATACGATGCGGTGCCGGTGCAGTGGGACAGGGCGTTAGAATACGGCTTTGCGCCAAGGCTCGACCATGCCAGTTCCCGAAAACATCGACTCAGGGCACGCGGCCTCAGCGCCGACTGGCTCAGGCCAGACGTTCCGCGGCGCCGACGCAACGATCGCCCTTGTCGGCGTTGTGATGGGTTCGCGCTCCGACTGGGAGACAATGCAGCACGCGGTTTCCCGGCTGGAGGCACTCGGCGTACCGCACGAGGTCCGCGTGGTGTCCGCGCACCGCACTCCGGATGTGTTGTTCGACTACGCCGCTACTGCGGCTGCCCGCGGCCTGCGCGCGATCATTGCCGGTGCCGGCGGGGCGGCGCATCTGCCCGGCATGCTTGCTTCCAAGACCGCGGTGCCGGTGCTGGGCGTGCCGGTGCAAAGCAAGGCGCTCAGTGGCATGGATTCGTTGTTGTCGATCGTGCAGATGCCGGCGGGCATTCCGGTGGCGACGTTTGCGATCGGCAATGCCGGCGCCGCGAACGCCGCATTGTTCGCCGCGGCAATGCTCGCGCACGGGGACGAGACCATCGCCTCTGCGCTGGCGACGTTCCGCGCCCAGCAGACCAAGGACGTGCTCAGCAATGACGACCCGCGTCGCCCTCCCACAGGCTCAGGGCAGGCGGCGTGACGACGGTTGGCATTCTCGGGGGCGGTCAACTGGCCCGCATGCTTGCGCTGTCCGGCGCGCCGTTAGGTCTGCGCTTTCTGGTGATGGATTCCGCGGCCGATGCCTGCGCCGGGCAGTTCGTTCCGATGGTGGTCGGCGACTATCGCGACGATGTGGCCTTGGCCGAATTTGCCTCGAAGGTCAATGTCGCCACATTTGATTTCGAAAACGTGCCGTCCGAAGCCGCGGCGTGGCTGGCCGAGCGCATTCCAGTATTTCCGGCGCCCAGCGCGCTGGCGACCGCGCAGGATCGCTTGGCGGAGAAGACCTTGTTTCGCCAGCTCGGCATCCCGGTGCCCGACTTCGCCGCCATCGATACCCGCGCGGGCCTGGATGACGCCATCGCGACAATCGGCACGCCGTGCATTCTCAAGACCCGCCGCCTGGGTTACGACGGCAAGGGCCAGTTCCGGATCAAAGCCCCGGCGGATGCCGATGCGGCATGGGACGCACTGGGCGCCCAAGCCACCACGGTCGGGTTGATCGTCGAAGCGTTCGTCGCGTTCGAGCGCGAGTTGTCCGTCATCGCGGTGCGCGGTCGCGATGGCGAATTCCGCACGTGGCCGCTGACCGAAAACTGGCACGTCGACGGTGTGCTATCGGCCAGCCTCGCACCGGCGACCGTGGATTCGGCACTGCTGGGCACCGCGTTTGCCTACGCACGGAAATTGGGCGAGGCGTTGGACTACGTCGGCGTGTTCGCGCTTGAGTTGTTTTGCAGGGACGGCGAACTACTCGCCAATGAACTTGCGCCGCGCGTGCACAACTCCGGCCACTGGACCATCGAGGGCGCCGAAACCTCGCAGTTCCAGAACCACCTGCGCGCCGTGCTCGGACTGCCGCTCGGCGATACCCGCATGCTCGGCCACGCCTGCATGCTCAACTGGATCGGCGCGATGCCCGATTCGAAGCCGGTACTGATCGAAGCTGGCGGCCATTGGCACGATTACGGCAAGTCGTCCCGCGACGGTCGCAAGGTCGGGCATGCGACGTTGCGCGCGGACACCACCGCTGCCTTGGTCGATACCCTGGAAACAGTGGGCACTGCCCTAGGCCGCGACGTACAAGTCGCGCCGGTAATCGCACGCCTACGCGGCGCATGAGCCGAGCAGCGAAGCATCACCGCCGCAACGTAGAGCCAAGCCAGATTCGACGCACTTCGCAATGCAAGTGAGCTGACGCGAATTGCCCGACAATAAAAAACGGCCAGGTTTCCCCGGCCGTTTTGTATGCGCTTTGGCGACGAGGCTACTTCATGTTCGACGCGACGAAATCCCAGTTGACCAGGTTCCAGAAAGACTCGACATACTTCGGCCGCGCATTGCGGTAGTCGATGTAGTACGCGTGCTCCCACACGTCGCAGGTCAGCAGCGCGGTGTCGTCGCCGGTGAGCGGGGTGGCGGCGTTGGAGGTGCTGACCAGCGCCAGCGAACCATCCGGGCGCTGCACCAGCCAGCCCCAACCGGATCCGAACGTACCGACCGACACCTTGCTGAATTCTTCCTTGAACTTGGCGAAGTCGCCGAACGCCTTGTTGATCGCTTCGGCCAGCTTGCCACTGGGTTCGCCACCGCCTGCATTCGGGCCGGAGGCTGGTTTCAGGCAGTTCCAGTAAAACGTGTGGTTCCAGATCTGCGCGGCGTTGTTGAACATCGCGCCCTGCGCCTTGCGGATGATGTCTTCTAGCGGCAGATCGGCGAACTCGGTGCCTTCGATCATCTTGTTGAGATTGTCGACGTAGGTCTTGTGGTGCTTGCCGTAATGGAAATCGATCGTTTCGGCGGAGATGTGCGGCTCCAGTGCAGTGCGGTCGTAGGGCAGGGCAGGCAGTTCAATGGCCATGGACAGGGCTCCTCGGGGGCGGGCGTAGTTGGGGTGCCGCGATGTGCTTGGCCGCAGGGCGGCCGCGTCGGCGGCGGGGTCGAAGGCTTACAATGGGCATTGTATCCCCACGTCTTGTTGCCGGGCTGTCACGGCCCGCGATCCCAATGCAGGAGTTGTTCGATGTCTGTTCTTGAACGGATCCAGGCCGAAGTCGAAGGTCATCCGATCGTTTTGTTCATGAAGGGGACCGCGCAGTTCCCGATGTGCGGCTTCTCAAGCCGTTCGGTGCAGGCGCTAAAGGCCGCCGGCGCCACCCAGCTGCACACGGTCAATGTGCTCGAAGACCCGGACATTCGCGCCAATCTGCCGCGCTATTCCAACTGGCCCACGTTCCCCCAGCTCTTCATCCACGGCGAGTTGATCGGCGGTTGCGACATCACCATGGAATTGTTCGAGTCGGGCGAACTCGCGCGCATGATCAGCGAAACGCAGCGGCAGTGAGTTCCGAGGCAGCACCAACCGCGCTTGCTGACCGCGTCGTGTTGATCACCGGCGCGCACGGCGGTCTCGGCAGTGCGGCGGCATTGGCTTGCGCGCAAGCGGGCGCGACGGTGGTGTTGCTTGGCCGCAAGTTGCCTAAGTTGAATCGCCTGTACGACACGCTCGCGGTGCAAGGCCCCGAGCCACTGCTGTATCCGCTGGACCTTGAAGGCGCAGCGCCCGACGACTACACCGAGATGGCCACGCGCATCGACGCCGAACTCGGTCGCCTCGACGGTGTGCTGCATTGCGCGGCGGACTTCACCGGGCTGACGCCGCTACTGCATACCGACCCGGCCGCGTTCGCGCGCGCGATCCACGTCAACCTCACGGCGCCATGGTGGCTGTCGCAGGCTTGCATGCCGCTTTTGGTGAAGTCGGCAGACGCTGCATTGGTATTCGCGCTCGATGACCCGGCACGCGTCGGCAACGCGTATTGGGGTGGTTATGGGGTCGCCCAGCACGGACTCGCATCGCTGGTCGGAATGCTGCACGCGGAGTGGGCCAACTCCACGGTCCGCGTGTCCGGCCTGCGACCCGGTCCGATGCGCACGCCGCTGCGAGCCAAAGCCTTCGTCGAAGAAAATGATCGTGGTGCCCGCGATCCGTCAGCGTACGCATCAGCTTGCGTCGCGTTGCTGTCCGCCGCCGGCGCCGCGCACCGCGGCCAGATCTGGAACGTGGCTGCATGACCATCGCGTCGGCCGCGTTGCTGCTGTTCCTGATCCTGGATCCGCTCGGCAATATCCCGGTGTTCCTGAGCCTGCTGCGCAAGCTGCCACCGCAGCGCCAGCGCATCGTGCTCGCGCGCGAACTGCTGATCGCGCTGGGCGTGTTGATGATGTTTCTGTGGGGTGGCAAGTACGCGCTCGAGTTGATGCATCTGCGCCAGGAATCGGTGTCGATCGCCGGCGGCATCGTCCTGTTCCTGATCGGCATCCGCATGATCTTCCCGCCACCGGAAGGCCTCATGGGGGAGATCCCGGACGGCGAACCGTTCATCGTGCCGATGGCGATCCCGCTGGTCGCCGGGCCCTCGGGCATGGCCGCGGTGATGCTGATGGGCAGCAACGAACCCTCGCGGCTTGCCGACTGGAGCCTGGCGTTGCTGATCGCTTGGGGCGCGACCGCAGCGATCCTGTTTTCCGCCACGCTGCTCTACAAATGGATGGGGATCCGCGCCCTGACCGCGATCGAGCGGTTGATGGGCATGCTGCTGGTGGCCATCTCCGTGCAGATGTTTCTCGACGGATTGGGCAATTATCTGCGGACTGCATCGCCGTAAACCATGGTCCCGGCGTCCTTGCGCAAGCACATCCTGTTCAGGTTACATGCGTCACGGGACTGCAACACATTCGATCTAGCCTGTTAAACTGCCGTTAACCCGGCGGGAGATGTCGCCCGGGTTCTGGGGTAACTACTTTTTATACGCGTGGGACCGACATCGGTCGGCCCGATATGTCAGCAATTTCGCACCGAGGCCTTCCCATGACCCATCCGAACCGCGTCCGCATGTCCAAGCTCACGCTGGGCCTGCTCGCCGTACTTGCCGCCGCTCCCGCCTTTGCGCAAAGCACGTCCGCTGGTGTCGGCGGTCGCGTCGTCAGCGCTGATGGCCAGCCCGTCGCGGGCGCCGAAGTCACGATCGTCCACACCGAGTCCGGCACTGTTAGCCGCGCGGTGACCGGCCCGGATGGCCGCTACAACGCCCGCGGTCTGCGCGTCGGTGGCCCGTACAGCATCACCATCAACAAGGCGGGTGCCGGCAGCAACAGCCGCGATGGCGTGTTCCTCAACCTGGACAAGGTCAACCAGGTCGATGTTGCGTTGAACAACGACGTGACCACGCTGGAAACCATGCAGGTCGTCGCCCAAGCGGGCTCAGATCTGTTCAGTGCCGACAAGATGGGCGCAGGTAGCAACATCACCCGCGACCAACTCGACAGCTTCGCCTCGATCAAGCGCGACCTGCAGGATTACGCGCGTCTTGACCCGCGCATCTCGCAGACAGACAAGGAGCGCGGCGAGATCTCCGCCGGTGGCCAGAACACCCGATTCAACTCGATCACGATCGATGGCGTGACCACGTCGGACACGTTTGGCCTAGAAGCCAACAACCTGCCGACTGCGAAACAGCCGATCTCGATCGACGCGATCCAGGAAGTAAACGTCAATATCGCCAACTACGACGTCACCCAGAAGGGCTACACCGGCGCCAACATCAACGCTGTCACCAAGTCCGGTACAAACGAGTTCCACGGCACCGCTACCTATGTCTACCGCGACGAGAGCGCGCTGGGTAAGCGCTTCAACCGCACCAACAACACGTACTCCGAGTTCGGTCCCTTCGAGGAGAAGACCTGGGGCGTCACTGTCGGCGGCCCGATCATCAAGGATCGCTTGTTCTTCTTCGGTGCGTACGAAGAGTTCACGGCGACCAAGACCCTTCCGGACTTCGGCCCTATCGGCAGTTCCAACGGCACGCAGGTTGCGCTGACCCAGGCCGAGATCGATGCCGTGCGGGCGACGGCACAGGCCCGTTATGGCATCAACCTCGGCACGCTGGACATCCCGAGCGGCGCGGAAACGCAGGTCAAAGACGCGATGTTCAAGGTCGACTGGAACATCAACGAAAACCATCGCGCCAGCGTGCGCTGGAACAAGACAGAGCAGACGGAACCGTTCCTTCCGAGCTTCGGCACGCGCAGCCTTTCGCTGTCGTCGCATTGGTACAACCAGGCCAAGGAGTTCGAAACCTGGGTTGGCGAATGGTTCGCCGATTGGAATGAGAACTTCTCCACCGAAGCCAAAGTCTCCCATCGCACCTACGAGAGCCAGCCGCTCAACGCGTCTCGCCTGCCGCAGATCACGGTGCAGTTCCAGAAGCCCACCGCCCCCCCGGGCGTTGCTACCGGCACCATCAGCTTGGTCTCTGGCACCGAGCGTAGCCGTCATTTCAACGTGCTGGAAACCGACACCCTCAACGCCTATGTCGGCGCCAACTGGTACATCGGTGACCACACGCTGAAGTTCGGTGCGGACTATGAGCGTAACGACATCTTCAATGCGTTTCTGCAGGACACCCTCGGCCAGTACTCCTTCACCAGCCTGGCCAACTTCAGCGCCGGCATTCCGGCCAGCTACCAATCGCAGCAGGGTGCGCCCGGCTTTTCAGTCGAAGACGGTGCGGCCGAGTGGTCGCTTAAGAATGTTGGCCTGTTCGTGCAGGACACCTGGACGGTCAACAACAACCTGACCCTGACCTACGGCGTCCGCGTCGACATGCCGATGGTGGGCGAGGAACCGACATACAACGCGGTTGCCGCGGGTGCGGTCGTTCCCGGCACCGGTCGTTTCGGCCGTCAGACCGGTGGCTTTGGCTACGACAATCGCGTCACCGTCGATGGCAAGGAGCTGGTGCAACCGCGCTTTGGCTTCAACTACACCTTCGACAGCGACCGTCCGACCCAGCTGCGCGGTGGTTTCGGGTTGTTCCAGGGCGCCGCAGCCAACGTATGGCTGTCCAACCCGTACTCCAATACCGGCATCGCTACCCGCATCTTCGGCTGCGGCGGCTCGTTTGCTCCGTGCGGCGCCGTTCCGATCTTCAGCGCCGACCCTGATAAACAGCCACGTCCAGCCGGCACGACCCCCGCGGCCAACATCGACTTCATCAGCACCGACCTGCGTCAGCCGTCGGTGTGGAAGGCGAACCTCGCGTTCGAACACGAACTGCCCTGGTGGAACGTCGTGGCCGGCGCCGAGTACATCCGGACCCAAGTGAACGATGGCATTTACTACCAGTTCCTGAATCTTGGCAGCGCCACCGGGGTTGGCGTTGATGGCCGTCCGATGTTCTGGACCCAGGGCGGCTACGACCGACGCTGCTTCTCGAATGTCGGGGCCACCGTTATCGGCGGCGTCTGCAGCGGTGCCAACGCAGTGCGTTCGCGCTCTAACAGCAACGCTGCTTTCAACAACGCCCTCCTCGCGACCAACACCAACAAGGGCCGTGGCGACAATCTCGTGCTTTCGTTGCAGCGTCCGATGATCGACGACTGGTCATGGTCGCTGGCCTACAGCTACACCGAAGCCACCGAGGTCAACCCGCTGACTTCATCGACGTCGAATTCCAACTGGAACGGTCGGATGATCTTCGACCCGAACGAAGAGGTCGCCTCGCGCTCCAATTACGTGATCCGCGACAGGTTCGTCGGTGCGCTGCAGTGGCAGCACAAGTTCTTCGGCGACAACAAGACGTCGTTCGGCATGTTCTACGAGGGCCGCAAGGGCAAGCCTTACAGCTGGACCTACATCAACGATCTCAACGGCGACGGCATCGGCGGCAACGACTTGATGTACATTCCCGACCCGAATGCCACGAACGTCGTGTTCCGCGACCTCAACGCTAACGGCTCGGCTGACGAAGCCGCCAGGTTCTGGGACATCGTCAATGCCAACCCGGAGCTGCGTAGCCACATCGGCGGCGTGGTCGAGCGCAACGAGGCGTTCGCGCCTTGGGTGAACCAGTTCGACGTGCGCGTCAGCCAAGAGTTCCCGGGCTTCTTCAACGACAACAAGTTCATCGTGACGCTGGACGTGCTCAACGTCGGCAACCTGTTGAACAAGGAATGGGGCCGCATCGATGAGATCGGCTTCCCGTCGAATCGCAGTTTCGTCTGGTACGGCGGCGTGGATGCGCAGGGTCGTTACGAGTACATCGTCGGCAACGAAGAGGATTTCGTTACCCGCCAGGAGCGTGCCGAGTCGCAGTGGGCGGCCCAGTTGACCCTGCAGTACAAGTTCTGATTCGTAATTGATGCTCCAGGAGAACGGCCGGGGAAACCCGGCCGTTTTCTTTTGTGCGCGCGCCTGCGCTAGAGTCGCAATCAGACCAATACGACAAAAAGAAAGCGAACCGATGACCGCAATGATCGACACCAGCCTGCCCACCGTAAACGCCCACATCTACCCGAGCGGCGGCCTTGACGTCCTCTCCCGCGCCGAAGTCGCGCGCCTGCGCGACGCCTCCAGCGGCGGCATGCACGATCTGCTGCGCCGTTGCGCCCTGGCCGTGCTGACCAGCGGCAGCACCGCGGACGACCCGCGCGCGGCGCGCGAACTGTATCCCGACTTCGACATTCAGGTGCTGCAGCAGGACCGTGGAGTGCGCATCGACCTGCGCGATGCCCCGGCGATGGCGTTCGTCGACGGCGAGATCATCCGCGGCGTCGCCGAATTGTTGTTCGCGGTGGTGCGCGATCTGGCTTACACCGCGATAGAGCTCGACCCCAAAAGCGGTCGCGATCTGGACAGCAGCGAGGGCATCACCGATGCGGTGTTCGGGCTGTTGCGCAACGCCCGTATCCTGCACCCGACCGAGCCGAATCTGGTGGTCTGCTGGGGCGGACATTCCATCAACCGCGACGAGTATGTCTACACCAAGCAGGTCGGCTATGAGTTGGGCCTGCGCGGGCTCGATATCTGCACCGGTTGCGGCCCGGGCGCGATGAAAGGCCCCATGAAGGGCGCCACCATCGCCCATGCCAAGCAGCGTCGCCGCACCACACGCTACATCGGCGTAACCGAGCCGGGCATCATCGCCGCGGAGTCGCCGAACCCGATCGTGAACCACCTGGTAATCATGCCGGACATCGAGAAGCGGCTTGAAGCGTTCGTCCGTATCGGCCACGGCATCATCGTGTTTCCGGGCGGCGTCGGTACGGCGGAAGAGATCCTATATTTGCTCGGCATCCTGTTGCGGGAGGAGAACGCCCACCTGCCATTTCCGTTGATCTTGACCGGGCCAACCGCGTCGGCGCCGTACTTCGAACAGATCGACCGTTTTATACGCCTGACCCTAGGCGAGGCAGCGACCTCGCGTTACGAGATCATCATCGGCGACCCCTCAGCCGTGGCCAAACACATGTCGCTGGGCGTACGCAAGGTGCGGGAACACCGCATCGCGCAGAAAGACTCGTTCTATTTCAACTGGTCGATCGCAGTGCCGCTCGCGTTCCAGCAACCGTTCGTGCCCACGCACGCAGCGATGGCCGCCCTGGACCTGCATCACGGCCGCAAGCCACACGAACTGGCCGCCGATCTGCGCCGCGCGTTCTCCGGCATCGTTGCCGGCAACGTCAAGGAGGACGGCATGCGCCGGATCGAACAGCACGGCCCGTTCGAGATCCATGGCGACCCAGACATGATGCAGTCGCTGGATGCGTTGTTGCGCGCGTTCGTGGCGCAGCGGCGGATGAAGATCGCCGGGGAATACAAGCCGTGCTACCGCGTGATTGGCTGAGCTGATGTCCGCGCTAGGGGTCCGGCAAGACGTTCGCGTGGGCGGCCCGTTCTAGGGAACGTCAGACAAGTTGATTCCGTTCGTGGTGAGCTTGTCGAACCATGAACGGAATCAACGGCCTGCGAAAACTCGAAGGCCGGGCTTTGCCTTGCTTAAGACCCTTCGCTAGGGCGGCGTCGGACATGGGCCATGTCAGTTCCCAACCACGCGACTAAAAGTCGGTCACCCGGCCCATGTCGATTCGAGCCCGCCGGTGCGGCACCCATCGGCTGACCTGCTCGTCGGGATAGAGCTGCCGTCGAAGATCTGGGGGCGCTCGTGTTGTGTAGCCTGCCCTCTCACTGCCACTTCGGTGGGTGGCCGCAGGAGTACGAAAGAATCCAGTCCGTTCCGGTCGTAGCGATGTGCCCAATCAATCGATCGGCAGCCGCACCGTCGCGAAGTAGCGGTTGCCGTCGACGTGGGTCTGCACGCTGCCGCGGCCATCGGTCAACGCTTCGATCCGGACCTGGGAGGCGTTCAGGCCGACGTTATGGCCTTGGCTAGCCTGCGTTTCCGCGCGCGGAACCGGATTGCTGATGCGCACCACCACATTGCCGGCCGTGGCCGACACGGCGATCTCGACATCACCGCCCCCTGGGAGGCGCTCGACTCCGTGGCGGATGGCGTTTTCGACTAGCGGTTGGATCGACAGCGCAGGAACGGTCACTGCCGGGATGACGGCCGGTAACTTCCAGACCACGGTGAGTCGTTCGCCAAATCGGAGCGCCTCGATTTCAAGATACCGGCGCGCCAAGGCCAGCTCGTCCTCAAGTGAGATCTGCCGCGGCCCCGCCAGCGCGGCCCGGAACAAGTCGGCCAGATCCAACAGCAACCGTTCGACCTCTTCGGGGCGGCGGTGTACCAGCGCGACTGCAGTATTGAGCGTGTTGAATAGAAAATGGGGGTGAATGCGCGCCTGCAGTGACTCCAGCTCAGCTTGGCTCGCTCGAATTGCCGATTGTCTGGCACTCCAGTGGTTGCGGAATGCGGCAAGCGCAAGGACGCTTACCGCCCCCGCGATGCCAGACAATCGAAGCAGCAACGATGCCCATCCTTCATTCCCCTCGGGCCATACACCCTGCATCAAAAACCACGCGCAACTCCCCACTAACCAGGTAGAAACAAACAAAAGCAGCACCGATACATAAGCAACCTGCGGTGCGGGACGCCGTTCCAAATTTTTTCGCGCCACATACAACGCGCCCAGGGTGAGCACGGCGATCCACTGGATGACCAGTAGGGTCAGACCAAAATACGTGAACCGATTGCTGCTGATGCCCGGGGCCAGCGCCAGCGCTGCAGCGATGGCGAGGCCTGTAACGGCAACCCACCTCACCGCGGCAGGTTGCCAGAGCGCGTCCAAGGGATATCGCCCTACCGGCTTGCCCTTGATCGACTGGCGCATCAAGGGCATTTCGGCAATGCGGACGCGACCGGGCCTTTTGTACGCGACGGAAAAGAACGGTCCAATCGACGGCGCGTGAAATTAGACGCCACGGAATCAGTTAGTTGCAGTCAGCGTTCGCCCAGGTCGGCTTGCCTGATTTGGTGAGCGTCAGGTTCCCGCAGCGATCGTCAGCCTGGGCCGTGCCCGCCCTGCGCTTCGCCCTAATCTGATAGGTGACTGCGCTAAGCACCGGCAGGTCGAGCTCGTAGTAGGCTGAAACTGATGCGGCCGGGAAAGCGGGATACGTGCCAGAACCGCACCCAACGCCACAATTTTCATACGACGGGTTCTCCGCGCGCCATTTCTCCAGGTTGAGCTGCATCTCACCGACGAATCTGGCCGCCTCGGCGCGCCGACTTTTCCGCACGTACTCCGTATAACTCGGGATGACGATAGCGGCCAGGATTGCAATGACCGCGACCACGATCATCAGTTCGATCAGCGTGAAACCCCTGTACTTGCTCATGCTGGCTGGCCTCATTGAGTCTGGAACGGATGTTATCACCGGGCTCGCTGTCCGTTTGGCGGGGGGCGCAGCGTCCATCGCCGAATCGTGACCGTCTGTCCAGTACCGCTTGTTCACAACCAACTGCCCGCCCTACAGTCGCTCAACGGAAGAGCTAAGGGCGCAGCGTGGGAACCCCAACAAAACCGACTGTCACTGGGTTCACTCTGATCGAGCTCATGGTCAGCATTGCGGTGCTTGCCATCCTAGTGGCCATCGCAACGCCATCATTCAACGAGTTTTTTGACAAATACCGCGTGCGCGGGGCTGCCAACGATGTGGTCAGCGTCATTTCCGAGGCGCGTGCCGAAGCCGTCAAGAGCGGGCGCAATGTCCGGATCGATTTTGGCGGCACCAGCGCGGCGTGGTGCGTCGCAGCCAGCCCGGCCCCCGTGCCAGCTGCGGGCGCGCAGATCGGCAATGCCGCGGATTGCGATTGCGCGGGCGGCACATGTAATCCGATGTTAGACGGCGAGGTGCTATCCGTCGCAGTGAATGCCCATCCAGGCGTGACCGTCGCTGCTGCCACGCTCGCTAAAAACTTTGCATTCGACAATCGGCTGGGGCTAGTCATTCCGTTGGCCAACCATTCGGCAACGTTCACTTCCCCGACCGGTAAATACAACCTTCAAGTCAATGTCAGTCCTTTGGGTCAGTCCAATCTCTGCGTCCCAGCCGGTAAGCCGGACATCTCGGGGGTGCCGTCATGTTGATGAGATCGGCAAAAGGGCCACGCCACGTCAGGGGCTTCACCCTCGTCGAATTAATGATCGCCATGTTGATCGGGCTGATCGTGATCGGTGCGGTGCTGGGGCTGGTCTTGTCGATCATCCAGTCCAACAATCAGACGATTCAGGCGACACGACTAACCCAGGAGTTGCGCGCGACGGCGGCAGTCGTCACGAACGACATCAAACGCGCGGGCGGCGTGATCGACCCAATGACCGTAGCGACCGCCAATGCCGGCAAGCCCCTGAATCCGTTTGCCACCATTACCTCGACGGGCACGTGCCTGCGGTACGGCTACGCCAACGCGGCGGGTGGTGAAAACTTCCATGCTGTGAGCCTGCGCAACGGTGCCGTGTTCATCGACACGGGCACGACGCTGGCAACTGCGACGTGCGCAGGCGGGGAGCAGTTGAGTTCTTCTTTCGTCAACGTGGATGCCTTGGGATTCACCGTCACCGGGCGCCGGATTGATGTGGTGTTAGAGGGGTCCCTGGTAAAGGACCCGACG
Source organism: Lysobacter sp. (assembly GCA_043738095.1). Lineage (GTDB taxonomy): Bacteria > Pseudomonadota > Gammaproteobacteria > Xanthomonadales > Xanthomonadaceae > Lysobacter_K. The sequence continues at coordinate 17,660 of JAYSZI010000102.1, read as the reverse complement.
ATCAAACGGAAATTTTCGCAAATGGTGTTCGTTCGTTCCGTGGCCGGAAGTTAATGAACCGAGAACTGCATCTCATGAAAAAGACCCCCAGCGCATCGTCGGCTGTGCAACGTGGTGCGGCGCTCCTGGTCGGAGTGGTGCTGCTGTTGCTTGCCAGCGTCATTACCCTGCTCGCCCTGAAGGTCGGGGCATTCGAAGCCCGAAGCACCGGCAACGACATTCGCGCCAAGCTCGTCAATGAGGTAGCCGAGGCCGGATTGTCCCAGGGGTTTGAGTACCTGATGCGGCAGCAGGCGGCGCTGATGGAAGACGACACGTTATGGGTTGCCTGTACGACGGCGGACACATCCTTTCCGTGTGGAGCGGTCACGGCTGATGTCTATGACCATGACGGCTTGGCAGCCACCGCGCCGGTGTCGCGGCGTTCGACAATGTTTCGCCTGATCAACTCCGGACATACGGACGCCAATTTTGCTGCTGAAATGAATGCGGCGATGTTGACGCTGCCGAATAAACTGACGACCGTTGGCGCGGGTGGATTCCCGGTTGCATATGGCGTTGCTCCGGTCGTCTGCTATGTCGCTGCGCGCCTACCGGGGGAAAGTGCGAGCAGCCCGATCCGCTGCGCGCCGGGCCCCGACGCCGCTACCACGCGTCGCATCGCCACGTTTGTCAGTGTGGCGCAGATGCCGGGGGAAGCGGCGAGAACCACTTTGACCCAGACGGTTGGTCGCTTCGCCCTGATCGACAACCCCATAGGCAAGCCGCCGATCATCTCGTCAGGGTCCGTCAATGTGACGGGTGGGCTCCAGGTCGTCACCAATCCCAACGGGGGCGGCAACGGCGTGCCTGTGTCGGTTTGGACGCGCAAGAATGTCGACAAAACGGGTACCCCCAACACCTGCTACGCGGACGAATTCTTCCGCTATGGGGCCCAGAACAACGCTCCTCCCACACTGCTCGGCAACACCATCGTGTGTGACGATTGCCAATGCACGAATGACAAGACATTGTCGTTTGACAAGTCCGGCAACGCCGTCGACGAAGGCATGGACATTTTGGACGTCGAGGGCACTTCGACGGATCGTGGGACCGGCACAAACTACAACGTCCGCAGCGATTCGCTGTCTTATCCAGTCTGTGAATTTCCGCCCGATGTTTTTGCGCACATCTTCGGTGTGGCGGCGTGGGAGGACATGGACGCTGACTGTTTTGCAGAGAAGAAGGTGATGTCGCAGTTCCTCAATCCGAACACCGGAGCCGAGGTGACCATAGGTGCGGACGAGGCATTTCTCTACGCAAACGCCGTGGCGATCATCAACCCCACCGTGGCAGGGTTACCGTTGCGCAGCCCCGAACAGGTGCCGACGGCGGGTTATCCCAGCGCCGCCTTGGCTGGTTTGATCTGGTGTCAATCCAATTGCGACATCGGCTCCAACACGCAACTTGGCACGCCCCTCAAGCCCGTCATCGTGGTCATTGACGGCTCGGCTAAAATTCAGGGTCGCGTGTTCGGCATGGTGTTTATCCGCAGCAAGGCTGGCGGCGGGACGTTGACCCCCGTAGCGGGCTATACGATGACCGCTGCCGAGGTCGCCGCTGGCGGCTCCGCCACCCTCGACATGAATGCCGGCGCGATTATCTACGGTGCATTGGTCGTGCACGGCAAAGTCGACAAGGCCAACGGTACTGCCGCCATCGTGTTCGACGGCAAAGTGCTCGCGGCAATTGGCGACAACCCCAACAACAACCGGTACGCCACGCTTCCGGGAGCGTGGAACGACAGCATCTCGTACTGAGTCGGAGAATGGCGATGAAACGTATCTACCGCACGCCCACGTTCCACTCCGGCTTCAGCCTGATCGAAGTCATGATTGCGGTGGTCGTTTTGGCGACAGGCTTGCTGGCCCTCGCGGCACTCCAGGGCAGTTTGGCGCGCGCTTCCGGCGAAGCCAAAGTGCGTGGGCGCGTGGCTGCCCTGTTGAGCACCCGAATGGAGCAATTGCGGGCCAACCAGTACATCGGTGCGGCGACGTTGGCCGACGACAGTTGTGCAGCGGATCTTGGGGTGGGCGTTGATTGGGTGCCCCCCACCTTCTGCACAGAGGCTGGCTTGGGAGCAATTACAACGTCGCAACAGGTGACCACGTGGTCCAGCGCCGTGGGGGCAACGACGTTTACCGAAGGTCGGGCTCCAGTTGAGCCAGGCGAGCCTGAGTTCAAGCGCGTGACGCTGACGGCTACCTGGACGGACGCTTCCAATGAAACCCATCGCTTGGCGATGAGTTCGGAGCTAAGCGCGCTTGCGCTGCGTGACGCATTGCTGCCGCCGCCGCCCGGCGCAGGCACCCCGAAGGGGCAGGCGGTAGTGCGCACCGACAGTCCTGTGACGGCGGGCGTGGTGCCGATTGCCATCGGTGGCGACAACGCCACGGCGGCATCCAACCCGCGTCCGGAAATCATTGGTGCGCGCAATAATCAGGCCGTGGTCGGCACCAAGTTTGAGGTCATCACTTATCAGGGCCTCACCGGCGCAGCGGTAATCCAGCGCCGGATCGAAACCCAGGCCATCAAGTGCACGTGCAAGTACGGAGCGGGCGGTTTAAACCTGCCTGAGATTTATCGGAAAGCCCAATGGCCCGCAATCTGGACTGGGGAACGCTACGACGTTTTCGTGCCCAAGCCGGTCGCAGACGCCCCGGGCACGGCGGCCAAGTCCGGTTTGGTGTCGTCTGTCGAACAGAGTGATTTGTGCCAGGAATGCTGCCGCGACCATCATGACGCGCCGAGCACTACGGTGGCGAAATTCGACCCAGAGCGTGTGATTACGGGCGCGCAAGCGCACCAGCATTTTATGACCGATAACCAGGGCGACCTGGTCGTGGCACCGAACACCATCAATTCGGAGTACGAGGAAGCATGCCGCGTGATCCGTGTGGATGGCTTCTGGCGCACGGCAGCGGACCTGTATTCACGTCACATGGGCCTGTTGGCCACCGAGACGGTACAGACAAAGCCCGCCAAGACCGGTGTGCCCAGCACCGCTGCGGCGGCGTCCTATCAGGTGTTCGTCAAGGACTACCTGACCAGCTACACCGGGCTGGTGGCCACGGCGCCTGCAAACGCCGACACGCTGTTCGCGCAACCGGCCAGGCAATTGAACGAACCCGCGTCGATTTCCATCGCTCGCCCTGCACCGGCGGACGAGCGCTATCTGCACGGCCGCGGCTTGTATGTGGATTACCTGGAGAAGGCCGCGCGCGACAAGATCAAGTCCGCTCGTGCCAAGTGCCCAGTCGGGACCGACGTAACCGAGTGCATATTGCCGTATCTGCCGTTTACCACGATCAATATCACCGAGTTGGGCTTTTGGGAGGCACAGAAGCTTGATGCCACGGTTTCGACGAACGTGATTTCCGTTGCGTCAGGCAGTGCCCTGATCTTCGATCCCTTGGCGCCCACCCGCGGCCGCACCAATGCGTTGGCGTCCGCCACCGATGGGGATGTGGCGTTCTCGGCGATCGAGATCGGTCGGTCCAATGCTGGCGTGGCGGTATCTGCTGGCGTCGACACCGACGATGAAGTTGCGGCGACCGATCGCCAGCAGTTCGTCGTGGCTGCGCCCGTAACCCCGCCAGTTGGTGAGAAGTTCTTCGCGCGTCTGTCCGGAGCGGACCTTGTGCAGGTGTCCGACACCAGCACCACCAATGACCCGTCAGTGGCATGGAGCCTCACATTGACCGGAAGCAGTGGCAACTGTAATGCGACGGTCAAGGCCACCAATCCGGGCAGGGACCTCAATCCGAACGACTATGTCTGTGCAACAGATGGGACGCTCGGGGGCCCAGGGTCCGTGCTGGTCAGCAACTACGGCCGCGAATACACCGTGTCGGCTAACACGTCCTCCTCAATTTGCACTTACAACGGCGTAGCCAAAGCCGCAACTGGCAGCGTGGCGTTCCCGACCTTCGCAAATCTTGGGGTCACCAGTGCGTCGATGTCGTTGGGAGGCCCCAACGGCTCATTCGGTACGGTTCTCAACTCGACAAAACGCACCGAGTCCACCCTGGTAACTTTTATTTCCATCCCAACAAATGCGGTGGCGACGATTGGATTCACGTTGGAAGGGACTGCTACGGCGACCATCGCCTCATGCACGACCGACAAGAACGGCAATTCCATCACCGTGACTGCTTGGAACAAGCCTTGGGATGCTCCGTAACAGGGCCCCGAGCGGTTGACGCCTTTGCGTCGGGGCTGCATCATATGCGGCCCCGCCCGAATAGCTCAGCCGGTTAGAGCACTTGACTGTTAATCAGGGGGTCGTTGGTTCGAGTCCAACTTCGGGCGCCAGATAGAGCAAAAAGGCCTGCCAGTTGGCGGGCCTTTTTGTTGGGCCGTTATAGCAGACGCCTGCGTCGCCAATGTGGCTCAAAAGCCGGAAACGCAGCCCTGCGCGGCCGCCGCAGTGGGCCTGCCTTGCCGCAGGTTGCCGCTATTCGACAACACCAGGGTCGTCGCATAAGCCGATCCACGGGCGTCGCAAAGCGTGAACGTGACATTGGAACCGGCGTTGCCGCCATTGGGTTGAAAGACAAGCTGTTTCCGACCCTTGGTGGAACGCAGATGCACGCCGCTGGTGAGCGCGGACTGCCGCCTCACGATGGTTTCGTACTCGCCGCGCGCTCGATCGCCGTCCAGATCGGCGAACGCCAGCCAGCCACCGCTCCAGTCGACGCTGTCCGCGCAGGTCGCCCCATCCGAACTCGGGCACACCACGACTTCCGCGCCGGTGTTTGCAGCGTGGCGGACCGCATCCAGCACCGTGGCAGCAAGCGCGGATTTCGCGGCGCCGGAATAGGCCGCGGCGCGCGCATGGCTCCAGGCTGGCACGGCGATCAGCAGCAAAATCGCCATCGCGGCGATGACTACCATTAGCTCGATCAATGTAAAGCCGCGATCCCTGTGCATGACCATCCTCCTGGTATTGGTGCGTGCAGGTTAGGCAGGGGCGGGGGCCTCGTCCTTCGGCTCACGTCGCTTGACGGGGTAGGAAAACGCCGCGGCTGCCGTCATGTAGGGCGAGCTAGACTTCCCATTCGACGTAGCTACTGTGATGAGCGCCCGCGTGAATCGACCCACTCCGTCCGCCGAAAGCGGCTTCCACCTCGTCGCCCCGTATTCCCCGGCCGGCGACCAGCCGCCCGCGATTGCGCGCCTGATCGAGGGGTTCGAGAACGGCCTCGCGCACCAGACGCTGCTCGGCGTCACCGGGTCAGGCAAGACCTACACCATCGCCAATGTGATCCAGGCGGTGCAGAAACCCACGCTGGTGATGGCGCCGAACAAGACCCTGGCCGCGCAGCTGTACGGCGAGTTCAAGGCGTTCTTTCCGAACAACGCGGTCGAGTATTTCGTCAGCTATTACGACTACTACCAACCCGAGGCCTACATCCCGTCGTCGGACACATTCATCGACAAGGACAGCTCGATCAACGAACACATCGAGCAGATGCGTTTATCGGCGACCAAGGCGTTGCTGGAACGACGCGACGCGATCATCGTGTGCTCGGTGTCGGCGATCTATGGTCTTGGCGACCCTAACGAATACTTCCGCATGGTGCTGCACATGGTGCGCGGCGAGCGCATCGACCAGCGCGAGTTGATCCGTCGCCTCACCGAGATCCAGTACGCCCGTAACGACGTCGAGCTGCGCCGCGGAACCTACCGCGTGCGCGGCGAAGTGATCGACGTGCACCCGGCCGAGTCGGAAATGGAGGCGCTGCGGATCGAATTGTTCGATGGCGAGATCGAGAACCTGACCATGTTCGATCCCCTCACCGGCGAAACCCTGCGCAAGATTCCGCGCTACACGATCTACCCGAAGTCGCACTACGTCACCACGCGCCGCACCGTGCTCGATGCGATCAATGCGATCAAGGACGAGATGCGCGAGCGCCTCGAGCAGCTGTACGCGCAGAACAAGCTGGTCGAAGCGCAGCGCTTGTCGCAACGCACCCAATTCGATCTGGAGATGATGGCCGAGGTTGGCTACTGCAATGGCATCGAGAACTACTCGCGGCACCTGACCGGCCACATGCCGGGTGAACCGCCGCCATGTCTGTTCGATTACTTGCCGCCCGATGCGTTGCTGGTGATCGACGAATCGCACGTGACCGTGCCGCAGATCGGCGCGATGTACAAAGGCGACCGTTCGCGCAAGGAGACGCTGGTGGAGTTCGGCTTCCGGCTGCCGTCGGCGCTCGACAACCGGCCGTTGAAGTTTGAGGAGTGGGAGGGCCGTTCGCCACGCGCGATTTTCGTCTCGGCTACCCCGCGTGACTACGAGCTGCAGAAGTCGGAAGGGCAGGTGGTCGAACTGGTGGTGCGGCCGACTGGCCTGGTCGATCCGGAAGTCGAGATCCGCCCGGTCGCGACCCAGGTCGACGACGTGCTTGGGGAGATCAATCTGCGCGTGGCGATGGGCGACCGCGTCCTGATCACCGTACTGACCAAACGCATGGCCGAGAACCTGACCGAATACCTCGGCGAGCACAACGTGCGCGTGCGCTACCTGCACTCGGACATCGAGACGGTTGAGCGCATCGAGATCATCCGCGACCTGCGCCTGGGTAAGTTCGATGTGCTGGTCGGCATCAACCTGCTGCGCGAAGGCCTGGACATGCCCGAGGTATCGCTGGTGGCGATCCTCGATGCCGACAAGGAGGGGTTTCTGCGCTCCACTGGCTCGTTGATCCAGACCATCGGCCGCGCCGCGCGCAACGTCCGCGGCAAGGCGATCCTGTATGCCGATCGCGTCACGAACTCGATGCAGCGCGCGATCGAGGAGACCGATCGCCGTCGACAGAAGCAGGTCGACTACAACGCCCTGCACGGCATCACGCCGGTGTCGATCGTGCGCACGATGGTCGATGTGTTCGAAGGCGCGCGCGAGGACCCGGATGCCGTCAAGGGCCGCGGCAAGGGCCGCAGGGTGGCCGACGACCGCGACGACTACCGAGCGCTCACGCCGCCGCAGCTGGCCGCCCGGATCAAGACGCTGGAACAGCAGATGTACCAACACGCGAGGGACCTTGAGTTCGAGGAGGCCGCCAGCGTCCGCGACCAGTTGCACCAATTGAGGGAAGCAAGCCTGCTGGGGAACGCCTCGACAGGGCCCTCACCGTGAGCGTGTGATCGTGCAGTCCCTAACATGGAGATTGCGACGATGGGCGTGTTCGATTTCATCAAGAATGCCGGTGACAAGATCTTCGGCAAAGACGATAACCAGGTAGACCGGACCAAGCCGCTCAGCACGCACCTGCGCGAGCATGGCATCGATCCGACCGGCATCCAATTCACGGTCAATGGCGATACCGTAGTGATGGCCGGCACGGTGCGCGACCAGGACACGCGCGAAAAGGCGGTATTGATCGTTGGCAACGTCGACGGCGTCGAGCGGGTCGACGATCGCTTGCGGGTCGCGCAGCCGGGCGCGGATTTTGGCGACGTCAGGTCTGGCAGCAGCACGGTCGCGGGGACGTCGCCAGCGGGCGCGGGAACGACCGTTGCCCACAGCTCGCCGGGCAGCAACGACGGCTGGTCGTCCAAGACCTATACGGTGGAATCCGGCGACACTTTGTCGGAAATTGCCAAGAAGGTGTACGGCGACGCTGGCAAGTACAACAAGATCTTCGAGGCCAACCAGCCGATGCTCAAGGACCCCGACAAGATCTACCCGGGCCAGGTGCTGCGCATTCCCGCACAAGGCTGAACCGGCGCGCCGTTGTTGTTCGCGGGCGCGCGCTGGGCTACACTGCGCGCCCCTCGCCGGGTGTAAAAAGGCTGGCGAACGGGCGGTTAGCTCAGTGGTAGAGCACTACCTTGACATGGTAGGGGTCGGGGGTTCGAAACCCTCACCGCCCACCAAATGGTGACGAAACGGCCGGGCTTGCCCCGGCCGTTTTTGTTTGTGGCGGGCGCCGTTTCGAGGCGACCCCGGATAGTGCTGCGAGGTTCGGCGCTTGCTGGCGTTGACTTGTCCGCCCGCCGTCGCAACTATTACCTCTGTTGCGGCATCCGCCGCAGCCCCAGCCGAAGGGTGGCCCGCGGCAAACCGCCGGCCGAGCGTGCGACATGAGCACTACCGTCCGCCATCGCTGACACGCCGACGCCTTCGACCACGACGGCGCTGAGGCGCCGTTTTACTTTCCGCTGCTCCTGCCCGCATTTCCGCCCTGCCGCGCCCTTGCGCGCGCTAATCGATAGCCAGACGACCCCATGATCGCGATCACTCTCCCCGACGGCAGCCGCCGCGAGTTCGAACACCCCGTCAGCGTCGCCGAAATCGCCACGTCGATCGGCCCCGGCCTGGCCAAGGCCGCCCTTGCGGGCAAGGTCGACGGCGCCCTGGTCGACACTGGTTTCCGCATCGACCGCGACGTCGCGCTGGAGATCGTCACCGAGAAGCACCCCGACGCGCTCGACGTGCTGCGCCACTCCACCGCGCACCTGCTCGCTCAAGCCGTGCAGCGCCTGTTTCCGGGCGCGCAGGTCACGATTGGCCCGGTCATCGACAACGGCTTCTACTACGACTTCGCCTACGAACGCCCGTTCACGCCCGAAGACCTGCCCGCAATCGAGGCCGAGATGGCCAAGATCGTCAAGGAGGGTCAGCCGGTCGCGCGCAGCGTGAAGTCGCGCGACGAGGCGGTCAGCTTCTTCAACGGCATCGGCGAGCACTTCAAGGCCGAGATCATCGAGGGCATTCCGGCCGATCAGGACCTGTCGCTCTACACCCAGGGTGAGTTCACCGACCTGTGCCGCGGCCCGCACGTGCCCAGCACCGACAAGCTGCGCGCATTCAAGTTGATGAAGGTCGCCGGTGCGTACTGGCGCGGTGACCATAACAACCAGATGCTCAGCCGCATCTACGGCACCGCCTGGCTCAACGACAAGGACCTCAAGGCCCATCTGACCCAGATCGAGGAAGCCGAGAAGCGCGACCACCGCAAGATCGCCCGCCAGCAGGATCTATTCCACCTGCAGGAAGAAGCCCCTGGCCTGATCTTCTGGCACCCGAAAGGCTGGTCCATCTGGCAGGTCGTCGAGCAGTACATGCGCAAGGTTTACCGCGACAGCGGCTACCAGGAAGTGCGCTGCCCGCAGATCCTCGACGTGTCGCTGTGGAAGAAGTCCGGGCACTGGGACAACTACAAAGACAACATGTTCTTCACCGAGTCGGAAAAGCGCACCTATGCGCTCAAGCCGATGAACTGCCCGGGCCATGTGCAGGTGTTCAACCACGGCCTGCACAGCTACCGCGACCTGCCGATCCGCTACGGCGAGTTCGGCGCCTGCCACCGCAACGAGCCCTCCGGCGCGCTGCACGGGATCCTGCGCGTGCGCGGCTTCACCCAGGACGACGGCCACATCTTCTGCATGGAGAGCCAGATCGAGGCCGAGGTCACCGCGTTCCACCAGCAGGCGATGGCCGTCTATGCCGCGTTCGGCTTCAGCGACGTCCAGCTCAAGATCGCGCTGCGGCCGGAGCCCCGCCTGGGCGACGACGCGACCTGGGACAAGGCCGAGGACGCGCTGCGGTCCGCCCTGCGCAGTGCCGGCGTGGAGTGGGAGGAATTGCCGGGCGAGGGCGCGTTCTACGGCCCGAAGATCGAATACCACCTCAAGGACGCGATCGGCCGCACCTGGCAGCTGGGCACGATGCAGGTCGACTTCATGATGCCGGGGCGCCTGGGCGCCGAATACGTCGACGAGGCCAGCCAGAAGCGCAACCCAGTCATGCTGCACCGGGCCATCGTCGGCTCGATGGAGCGCTTCATCGGCATCCTGATCGAGCACCACGCCGGGCACTTCCCGGCCTGGCTCGCCCCGGTCCAGGCGGTATTGATGAATATCACCGACGCCCAGGCCGATTATGCCGGCGAAGTGCGGAAATCCCTTGCAAATCAAGGATTCCGCGTTCAGGCCGATTTGCGGAACGAAAAGATCGGCTATAAGATTCGCGAGCACACGCTGCAGCGCGTGCCGTACCTGCTCGTGGTCGGTGACCGCGAAAAGGAAAACGGCATGGTCGCGGTGCGTACGCAAGGCGGGGAAGACGCGGGGACAATGACTGTCGCCGAGTTCGCCGAGCGCTTACGTAACGAGGGCGCGTAACAGCGCACAGCCTGCACAGAATTCCGGCCCGAACGTGCTTCGGGCCGGCACGATCCACACCGGAGATAGCAACAATCAGTACTCCCGAAAAGCCGAATCGAAAGAACCAGGAAATCCGTGTGCCGCGCGTACGCGTGATCGGCAGCGATGGCGAGATGGTCGGCGTGCTCACGCGCGACGAAGCGCTGGCACTGGCCCTGGAAGACGGGATGGACCTCGTCGAGATCCAACCCAACGCTGATCCGCCCGTCTGCCGCGTCATGGACTTCGGCAAGTTCAAGTTCGAGGCGCAGAAGAAGGCCAACGCGGCCAAGAAGAAGCAGAAGCAGGTCGAGATCAAGGAAATGAAGTTCCGCCCCGTCACTGACGAGGGCGACTACCAGATCAAGCTGCGCAACATGCGCCGCTTCCTGGAAGAGGGCGACAAGATCAAGGTCAACATCCGCTTCCGTGGCCGCGAAATGAGCCACCAGGAGCTTGGTCGCGAGATGGCCGCGCGCATCGAGGTCGATCTCGGCGAAGACATCGTGATCGAATCGCGCCCGCGCCTGGAAGGGCGGCAGATGGTGATGATGATCGCGCCGAAGAAGAAGAGCTGAACAAGATAGAAAGGGCCGCCTCGAAGCGGCCTTTTCTTTGACCTTTGGGGAAGGGTGTTGGCCGGTTTTTGTAAACGCGCCGTAATGGTTTTGCTGTGCCTTGTCGGGCTGACTGCGTGGCGCTATCCGACGACGTTGAAAATGCCTGCGACCCTGGTGGCCCCCACCTATGCATTCAAGGATGAACGACCGCCTCAGCAGCTGAAGTCGGGATTCGAGTCCCTGATGATCACCAACTGCGCCTATGGCTCGCTGCGGGTTGGCAGTCGCGACATCGCCCCGGATCTGGCCGTGCTGCTCACTACCGCGTTGAGCGAAAAACTCCCTCACGAGCTTGATGGGCGCGAGGTCGTGTTGAAGAACTTCACCGTCCACCTTAACAACGCGGCCGGACTTCGCCAGGATGTCGGCAGCATGTACAGCGGCTTGATTCCGGGTTTGATGAACGATCGGAAAAAGGTGGGGTGCGCGGCCGACGATGTTCGCGGTGGCTATGTTGCCGGTGAAGTTGAGCAAGGCAAGGTTCCGCTGATTGTCGCCATCGACGTGTGGATCGATGGGCAGCCCGTTCATGCCCGGGCGATCGCGCCGTTCGATCTGGCGTACCCGCCGATGGCGAAGGCCAAGCCCGAAATCAGGGAGCAATGGAACGTCGCGGCAGACGGCGCGGTGACCGCGGCATTGGCGCAGCTGGTTGAGAGAGTCTCGCAGCACCTTTCGAGTGCCCCAGCCCCGCTGGTTCCGGCAGCAGACCCCGCCCGAGGCGGCACGGAAGTCACACCATAACGCGCTGATTTGCATAGGGTTCCCAGTCCCGGCATAATGTGCGGCCCGGTTCGCCGGGGTTGTTTTTGCAAGACCCAGGACCTGTTGCTGATTCCTTTTGGATCAACGACTTACAAGCCGACACGGGGCAGGACGGAAAGTGTGGCTGCGTTCAATACGCATCGGCCACCGCCCAGGTCAGTGACAAAACCCGAAAGGACATCGCAATGCCCAAGATCAAGATCAAGACCCACCGGGGCGCGGCCAAGCGCTTCCGCAAGACCGCTAGCGGCAAGTTCAAGTGCGGCCACGCCAACCGTAGCCACATCCTCACCAAGAAGTCGACGAAGCGGAAACGCGGCCTGCGGCAGACCAACCATGCCCGCCCCGCGGATGCCGGCCGTATCGCCCGCATGCTGCCGTACGCCTGAGGAGATTGAGAAATGGCACGAGTCAAACGTGGTGTACAGGCGCGCCGTCGCCACAAGAAAATCCTGAAGCAAGCCAAGGGCTACTACCACGCCCGCCGCAAAGTCTTCCGCGTCGCCAAGCAGGCGGTCACCAAGGCACTGCAGTACGCTTACATCGGCCGTAAGCAGAAGAAGCGCAATTTCCGTTCGCTGTGGATCACCCGCATCAATGCGGCAGCCCGCATCAACGGCCTGAGCTACAGCCGTTTCATCAACGGCATGCTGAAGTCGGGCATCACCCTCGACCGTAAAGTGCTGGCGGACATCGCCGTGCACGACGCGGTGGGTTTTGCCGCGCTGGCCGAAAAGGCGAAGAGCGCGCTCGCAGCGTAAGTTTGTCGATCGGTTATGACGCCTGCAAGTGCAGGCGGCGCCGACTGCACAACGAAGTACACGCATGGGGAAGGGCGCAAGTCCTTCCCCATGTTCGTTTTTGGCGATGGCGTTTCGTCCTTCCAGCCCTTCAAGGGCTCGAGCCAGGCCGAGATACGCTCGCGCCGGAACCGATGTTGATCTAGATCTTGTTCCTGACTTTGCCATTACCGGTTACCAGAACCCCCGGAAAAGCAAAAGCAAAAGCAAAAGCAAAAGCAAAAGCAAAAGCAAAAGCAAAAGCAAAAGCAAAAGCAAAAGCAAAAGCAAAAGCAAAAGCAAAAGCAAATTCAAAATGGACGCCAGCGTTCGCTGGAATGACGGCATGGAAGCTTGATGTTCGTAGGCGAGGTTCGATAGGCGATGAGTGGAATCGAATCATTGAGCAGCCAAGCGCTGGCCGACATCGACGCGGCGCAATCGCCCGATTCGATCGAGGCCTTGCGGGTGGCATTGCTCGGCAAGCACGGCAGTGTCACTGCGCAGCTCAAGCAACTCGGCGCGTTGCCGCCGGAGCAGCGCAAGACTGCTGGCGAGGCCATCAACAAGGCGCGCGACGTGCTGACTGCAGCGCTGGCCCAGCGCAAGGCCGCGCTCGACGATGCTGCGCTCGACGCGCGTCTGGATGGCGAGTCGATCGATGTCACGTTGCCTGGCATCAACGCCGCGCGCGGTGGCCTGCATCCGGTCAGCCGCACGCTGGAGCGCATCGCCGACATCTTCGGGCGGCTGGGTTTCGAGCTCGCCGACGGCCCGGAGATCGAAGACGACTGGCACAACTTCGAGGCGCTGAACTTCCCACCGCACCATCCCGCGCGCGCGATGCACGACACCTTCTATTTTGGCGATGGCCGCCTGCTGCGTACGCACACCTCGGGCGTGCAGGTGCGTTACATGGGCGAGCACCAGCCGCCGCTGCGCATGATCGCGGCCGGCAAGGTGTACCGCAGCGACAGCGACCAGACCCACACCCCGATGTTCCATCAGGTCGAAGGCCTGCTGGTCGACGAGCACGCGAGTTTTGCCGATCTCAAGGGCACGCTCGCCGAGTTCGTACGCGCGTTCTTCGAGCGCGATTTCGAGATGCGGTTCCGGCCGAGCTATTTCCCGTTCACCGAGCCGTCGGCCGAAGTCGACATCGCATGGCAGCAACCCGACGGCTCGACGCGGTGGCTCGAAGTGCTCGGCTGCGGCATGGTCCATCCGACCGTGCTGCGCAACGTCGGCATCGATCCGGAGCGCTATACGGGTTACGCATTTGGCCTGGGCGTCGAGCGTTTTGCGATGCTGCGCTACGGTGTTGATGACTTGCGCAGCTTCTTTGAAAACGACGTGCGTTTCTTGAAACAGTTCGCGTAACACCAGCAAACAAATCGCCTGTCATTCCGATACGCAGTACGAAATCTGCTTGCTTCGGGGTGTGGGCTAAAACGGCTCCCTCGCTTCAATCGGGATGACAGTAGCCTCGCTTTGCCCGGGATGGCGGTAACGCTCGGGATCACGGCAATCAAGGTGTCCGCGGCATGAAATTCTCCGAAAACTGGCTGCGCAGCCACGTCCCGACCAACGCGACCCGCGAGCAGCTCGTGGCGACGCTGACCGCGATCGGTCTGGAAGTCGAGGAGGTCACGGCATTGGGCGAATCGCTCGACGGCGTCTTCGTCGCGCAGATCCTCAGCACCGAGAAACATCCCGAAGCCGATCGCCTGCAGGTCTGCCAGGTCGATGTCGGCAACGGCGACATCGTGCAGATCGTCTGTGGCGCGCCGAACGCGCGCGCGGGATTGAAGGCGCCGCTGGCCACCGTCGGCGCGACATTGCCCGGCGGCCTGGCGATCAAGGCCGCGACCCTGCGTGGGGTCGAATCGGCGGGCATGTTGTGCTCGGCCAAGGAGCTCGGCGTCGATGCGGATGCCTCGGGCCTGCTGGAATTGCCTGCCGACGCAGCCGTCGGCGCGCCGCTGGCCGAATACCTCGGTTTGCCCGACGCCAGCATCGAAATCAAGCTGACCCCGAACCGCGCCGATTGCTTCAGCGTGCGTGGCATCGCGTTCGATGTCGCCGCCGCATCGAACAGCGAAGTCGCCGCGTTTGAAGTCGCCCCGGTGGCAGCGCAGTGCGATGCCAGCCTCGCTATCGAACTCGACGCCGGCGCCGATTCACCGCGCTACTGCGGTCGCGTGATCGAGAACATCGACGCCACGCAATCGACACCCGCATGGATGGCCGAGCGCCTGCGCCGCAGCGGCGTGCGGCCGCTGTCGCTGCTGGTCGATGTGACCCAGTACGTGATGCTGGAACTCGGCCAGCCGATGCATGCGTTCGACCGCGACACCCTTACTGGCCCGATCGGGGTACGGCGCGCGCGGGCGGGCGAGGGCGTCAAGCTGCTCGACGGCCGCGACGTCGTGCTCGACGAGCAGTTCCTCGCGATCACCGATGCCGATCGCGTGATCGCCCTGGCTGGCGTGATGGGCGGTTTCGATACGCGCGTTACGCAGACCACGCGCAACGTGTTTCTCGAGGCCGCGCATTTCGCTCCCGAAGCGATCATCGGCCGCGGCCGCAAACTCGGCTTGCACACCGATGCCGCGCATCGGTTCGAGCGCGGGGTCGATCCGGCCTTGCCGCGCGTCGCGCTGGAGTACGCCACACAACTTCTGCTCGACGTCGCCGGCGGCAAGCCAGGCCCGGTGATCGAAGCCGCGCTGGCGCAACACCTGTCGCAGCCCCAGCCGATCGTCCTGCGACGCACGCGGCTTACGCGCTTGCTGGGCTTGTCGGTCGCCGATGCGCAGGTTGAACGCATCCTGGGCGCGCTGGGCTTGGCGGTGGAACGCAGCGACGATGGCTGGCGCGTAACACCACCCAGTCGCCGCTTCGACCTGGCGATCGAGGAGGATCTGATCGAGGAGGTCGCGCGCATTCATGGCTACGACGCGATTCCCACCACACTGCCCGCGGGTGCATCACGACTGGTGGCACCGAGCGAGGCGCGGGTCGATCAGAACACCGTGCGCAGTCAGTTGGTGGCACGCGATTATCTGGAGGCGATCAACTATGCGTTCGTCGACGCCGGGCTATTGCAGCAATGGAGCGGCGCAGTAGGCGCGGTGACGCTGGCGAATCCTCTAAGCGCCGAACTGGGCGTGATGCGTACCGCGTTGTTGCCGGGCCTCGTCGCTGCGCTCGCGCGCAACGTCGCGCGCCAGCAATCGCGCGTGCGCTTGTTCGAACTGGGCAACGTGTTCACCGCGCGAGCCGACGATGCGCCGCTGCAGACGCCGCGCGTGGCCGCTGTGGCCTGTGGCTACGTCGCCAGCGAGCAATGGGGCACGACCGCGCGTGCGGTCGGGTTCCATGATCTCAAGGGCGACCTCGACAGCCTCGCGGCCACCGCGCGCGCCACCCTCGACTACCGGCCGTCCGAGGCTGCGTGGGCCCATCCGGGGCGCTCGGCCAACGTTTATCGCATCGATGAGAATGGCGAGGCGGTAAAACTGGGCTGGTTAGGACAACTGCATCCGCGTCTTCAGCGCACGCTCGATCTGGAAACTGACGTGGTTGCGATGGAACTAGACCTGACGCCGCTGCTGGTCAGGCCCTTGCCCAAGGCCGTCGGTCAGTCCAAGTACCCGTCCGTCCGTCGCGACCTCGCGTTTCTCGTCCCCGATTCGGCGCCTTGGAGTGCCGTCGCTGCCAGCGTGCGCGCCGCCGCGGGCCGGCTTTTGCGTGATCTTGTCCTGTTCGATCGATACCAGGGCAAGGGTGTGGAAACGGGATTCAAGAGTCTCGCTATTGGCTTGATTCTGCAGGAAGAATCCCGCACGCTCACCGACGCTGACGTGGAGGCGGTGGTGGTCGCGGTGATGGCGACCCTGCAACGCGACCACGGCGCAATGATTCGCGCCTGAGGTCGATCGACCCGGGTTCAAGGGGACGCAGGAATGGCATTGACCAAAGCAGAGATGGCCGAACGCTTGTTCGACGAAGTTGGCCTGAACAAGCGCGAGGCGAAGGAGTTCGTCGATTCGTTTTTTGACGCGCTGCGCGAGGCGCTCGAGCGCGGCCGTCAGGTCAAGCTGTCGGGATTCGGCAATTTCGATCTGCGCCGCAAGAGCCAGCGCCCGGGCCGCAACCCCAAGACCGGCGAAGAGATCCCGATATCCGCGCGCACGGTCGTGACCTTCCGACCGGGTCAGAAACTCAAGGAGCGCGTGGAGGCCTACGCCGGAGCGGCCCATGCTTGATCCGGGCAGCAATCGCGAACTGCCGCCGATCCCGGCCAAGCGCTACTTCACCATTGGTGAGGTCAGCGAGCTGTGCGACGTCAAGCCGCACGTGCTGCGCTATTGGGAGACGGAATTCCCGACGCTCAATCCAGTCAAGCGCCGCGGCAACCGTCGCTACTACCAGCGCCATGAAGTGCTGATGGTGCGGCAGATCCGCGGCCTGCTGTATGAGCAGGGCTACACCATCGGTGGTGCCCGTCTGCGCTTGGAAGGCGCCGACGCCAAGGACGAGTCGGCATTGAGCTCGCAGATCATGCGGCAGGTCCGCATGGAGCTGGAAGAAGTCCTGCAGCTGCTCCGGCGCTGACGCTAGTTCAGTAGCCGTGGCTTGCCCTGTTTTATCCGGGCTACGGCAACCGCGCGCCGGGGAGATTCAGGCGATCGCTTCGCTCGGCGGATGGCAACCGTTATACTTGCCGTCCGCTCTCGTGGCGGGATCGCAACACGTACTTTGCAACTCGTCGGGGCGTAGCGCAGCCTGGTAGCGCATCTGCCTGGGGGGCAGAGGGTCGTCGGTTCAAATCCGGCCGCCCCGACCAATTTCGATCGACGCAACGCCCGGCACGCCGGGCGTTTAGCTGTGTGCGTTCAGTGCTCAGTGGGACTTCACGGCGTGCAGTCGGTCACACTGCGCTGCGACGGTGGCGTCGATCATTGGAGTGCGGGATGCGGAAGTTCATGCTTGCCGGGGTGATTGGGCTGATGCTGTGTACGCCCGTGCTTGCGCAACAGGCGCAGGTTCCGCAACAGCAAGCACCCCTGACGCAGCCTCTCGACCTGCCCGACGACGGCATCCGCACCGAAGCCACCGTCGTGGTCACCGGCGAGCAGCCCGGCCCCGGCCTGTGGCTGGTGCGCAAGGGCAGCAACGAGCTCTACATCCTGGGCACCTTGAATCCGCTTCCGGCCAAGATGCAACTGGCGGGCGCTGGCATCGATGCCGTCATCAGCCGCTCGCAGGAAGTGATCCGCGCGCCATCCCT
>JAYSZI010000101.1:0-55388 GCA_043738095.1 Lysobacter sp. | reverse complement strand
CGCCGATCTGCCAGCGCACCAGCCGCAGCGTCGGGTGGCCGACCGCCGCGGTCATTCGCCGCACCTGGCGGTTGCGGCCTTCGCGGATGGTGAGGCGGATCCAGCCGTCCGCCACGCTCTTGCGGAAGCGCACCGGTGGGTCGCGCGGCCACATTGCCGGATCGTCGATGCGCTCGGCCTGCGCCAGCGCGGTCAGTCCGTCCTTGAGCACCACCCCGCGCCGCAGCGCGACCAGCGCGGCGTCGTTGATCTCGCCTTCGACCTGCACCAGATAGGTCTTCGCCAGCTTGAATTTGGGATCGGCGATCCGCGCCTGCAGCCGGCCATCGTCGGTCAGCAGCAACAGCCCTTCGCTATCGAAGTCCAGCCGGCCAGCGGCGTACACGCCCGGCGGCAGGTCAAAGCCGGCCAGCGTGGGCCGGGGCGGGGTGCTGCGATCGGTGAACTGGCAGAGCACGCCGTAGGGTTTGTTGAAGGCGATCAGCATGGGTGATGGTGCGTGCGGGGTGCTCTAGCGGGCGCTGCCATGGGTTAGGCCAATAGGATCAGCGACGTTCTCAGGGGAGCAGGCCAACCTTTCGTTGCTGCCCAACCTGAAGCAAGAACGTTCCCCGACTCAAGTCAAGAAAGTCGCCGCCGCGTCGCGACCTCATCGCTCGGGGGAGCGCGACGCGCATGGGATACGCGCGCCCGCCTTCGAGCGAGAGATCCGCCGGGAGAGCGTCGATCAGGCATCAACGGCAACGGAGGCGATAGCCAGGGACGACGAGTCACCGTCGCCCCCGCACAGAACGCGGAACCCCGGCCGAGGGAGAAGATCACCTGATTGCGGTGCGCCTATCGGCACCGCGCACGATCAGCCCGGCTTCTTGAACCGCAGTGTCATCCGGTCGCTCTCGCCGATCGCCTGGTACTTGGCATCGTCCGCGGCGTCATGGCGGTTTACGGGCGGCAGCGTCCACACGCCGTTGGGGTGGTCGGCGCTGTCGCGGGGGTTGGCGTTGACCTCGCTCTTTGCGTCGAGGACGAAGCCGGCGGCCTGGGCGCGCTCGATGACAAGCTGCTCGGTGAGGTAGCCGGATTTCTTCATCTTTTCGAGGTCGGTGCCGGGCTTGGCGCGGTGGTCGACCACGCCCAGCGTGCCGCCGGGCTTGAGCACGGCGAAGAACGCCGCGAAATATGCGTCGGCGGTGCCCGCGGCGACCCAGTTGTGGGCGTTGCGGAATGTCAGCACCACATCGGCCGAGGCGGCCGGACCGAAGTTGGGTGCTTTCGGATCGAAGCCGCGCACCTGCGGCGTGCCGTACACCGCTGGATTGCCGGTGAACTTGCCACGCAGGGTAGCGTTGTTGGCATAGGTGTACTTCGGCAGGCCGGTGATCGCGTCGTCGGTGACCGCGGCGACGTACTGGCCATGGTCGCGCAGGAACGGCGCCAAAATTTCGCTGTACCAGCCCGCACCGGGGGTGATTTCGATGATGGTCTGATCCGGCATCGCCCCGAAGAAAGCTAGTGTCTCGCGCGGGTGGCGGTAGCGGTCGCGCACGACGTTGGCGGGGGTGCGCCAATCGCCCGCTACGGCGTTGTTCAACGTCATGGTCGAGGCATGGGCAGCCGTGCGGCCGTCGTCGGCTGCGGGCGGTACCGAGGGCGAGCTTACGCACGCGGCGAGCAGGGTCGGGAGCAGGGCGGCGATCAGCAGGCGGTTCATGCGGCAACCTCGGACTAGGGGCGCTCAGCCTACCGCACGCCAGTGACGCGGCCGTGGGGCCATCGAACAATCCGCGCGATGCCGATGCTGGCTTCGAGGTCCGGTTACGCTCGCAGCTACGTCGCTCAGGTCGCGCCACCCCGGAGTTCGCGCCGCTCGGGCATACCCGGACAACGGCCGCGTCGCGAAGCGGGACGACGCAAGGTGAGTGCGCGCGGCCAGCGGTTCCGTTGGAAGCAGCGTCCGAGACATTGACCCCATCCCGAAGCTGGCGGCGACGCAAAGGCGGGCTTCGCGCCCCGCCCCGCAGCTTGCCGACACCGTTCGAGGGTTCGCCCGGGCAGGGACACGCCGCACGTCGCGCCGCGCCTTAGGCCAGTCGCGCGCTGTCGGGATACGGCGGCACATCCAGGTATTCGCCCGCGCGCAGGCGGGCCTGAATCTGTCGCCACCAGACCGGATCGAAGATCTCGCCGTGCTCGCGCAACAGCGCGTCGCGCAGGGGCGGAGGCAGGCCGAGGAACTGCGGAAACAGTTCCGGAAACACATCGTCGCGGGCGGCATACAGCCATTCGTCGAGCGGCCGCATTTCGTCCTCCTCGCGCATGGCCGGCACCTTGCGAAAATGGCATTGCTCGAGCAGGCACAGCTCGTCGTAGTCGTAGAACAACGCGCGGCCGTTACCGGAGACTCCGAAGTTTTTCAGCAGCAGGTCGCCGGCGAAGATGTTGCTGCGCGCCATGTCTTTGATCGCCTGGCCGTAGTCGAGCACTGCGCGTTGCGCATCTGGGGCCGGGGCTTCGCGCGCGTACAGATCGAGCGGGCGCAAACGGCGTTCGACGTAGCAGTGCGAGACCACCACGTCGTCACCGTCGAGTCGGACTGTCTGCGCGCAATCGCTCAACAACTCGTCGAGCACGTCCGGGGCGAACTGTCGCTGCTCGAAGCGCAGGCGATGGAATTCTTGCGCGTCGACGAGACGGCCAACGCGATCGCGGCGGAACACCAGCCGGTACTTCTCCTCGACCTCGCGGCGCTCGATGTTCTTCGGGTAGGCGAAGCGGTCACGGATCAGCTTGAACACCACCGGACAGTCGCGCGGCGTGAACACGGCCATGACCATGCCGCGTTCACCGTCGGCGTACACGAGACGTTCCTCCGGATGCGCGGCCAGATGATGAAACACGCGGCGGTAGCGCTCGGTCTTGCCTTGCTTCGCGCGGCCGACCACGGTGTACAGCTCATCCAGCGGTTTGCGCGGCAGCAACGAATTCAGGAACGCGGCGGCGTCGCTGACCCGGGACAGATCGGCGTGGAAGTAGCTGCGCGCATAACCGAACAACGTCGAAAGGTGGTCGATCTGAGTCAGCACCGCATCCACGCGCACGCCGCCGGCATCGCTGAGCAGAGCCACCACCAGCGGCCACGGGCGCTGCGCCCCGAGCACGCGTCCGACCAAGTAGGCGCGGCGTTCGCGGTAGAACACGGTGCGCATCAGTTCGATGGCGACCACCGCATCGCCCTCGCTAGCGACGCGGGTGTCGAGCGTATGCGCGATCGCCGCGGCATCACCGGGCAGCTCGGCGTAGCCGTTGGCGAACGGGTAATCGCGCAGGATGGTCTGCCACAGCAAGGGTGGGTCGGTATTGGCGGAATACCTGACCAGATCGCCCAGGCAGGCTGGGTCGCCGGCGGGCTCGATGTCGAGCGCGAGGAACTCAAGCTCGGGCGCTACGCCACTGACCCGGAAGAAGCGCCGCGACAGCGAGTTGAAGAATGTCTTGTAAAGCTCACGGTCTGGCAACGGCGCAATGCGCGCGGCGAACGCGCGCCGGATCGACGACCACAGCGGCCGCGAGCGCACGCGATCGTCCAGCAGCGCTTCCAGCCGGCCCAGCGTCTCGCGGATGCAGACCTCGTAGAGGTCGATCCGCGCCACCGCGTCCGTCTGCGCGTAACGCCAGTCGCGGCGTTCGAATCGCCGACGCGCGCGCCGGGTGATGTCGGAGAAGCGCGCGTTGTAGTCCTCGAACGCGTCGTGGATCAAGGCCGCGGCGCGTTGCGCGGCATCGACGGGGGCGAACGGTGGCAAGGGGAGCGGCGCCATGACCGCAGTCTAGTCGCGCCTCCAACCAAGCCGCATTCCACGGTGAGCGGGCGCCGACACAAAACTGCAAACGCCCGGCCCGGGCACCGTCATGCAAGGCGACTAACGTGCGCAACGCTCAAGGACGAGTTTGACTGCCAGGACGGCAGCTCCCACCCCCCCATGGAGTTCCGTCATGCGCTTGTTCGAAAGTCCCTGGTTGCAAGAGTCCAGCCGCCGTGCCGCGGCGCCGAGCTATCGAAGACCGACGTACGGCCCGCGTTATGGCCGCGACGTCGCGTCACCGCCCACGGTGGCAAACCCCGTCGTCCCGAACCTCGCCCCGCTGTTCCTCGGTGAATTCCAAGGCGCGCGCGCGACGCTCCGCGAGATGGCCCGTTACGACCGTGCCGCCTAGACACATTAGGTTGCGCAATCGCCGCCCTCGATGACAATCCCCGTCGGCGGAAAAAAGAAGGCCCGGACAATGCCGGGCCTTCGTCTTGCATTGAGCGCTGCGTGTGGCGCTTTACATCACTTCAATCAACTTATCGGCGAACTCGCTGCACTTGACCTCGGTCGCGCCGTCCATCTGGCGGGCGAAGTCGTAGGTCACGTGCTTGCTCGCGATCGCTTTGTCCATCGCCGCGATGATCGCATCGGCCGCTTCGGTCCAGCCGAGGTAGCGCAGCATCATCTCGCCCGACAGGATCAGCGAGCCCGGGTTGACCTTGTCGAGGTCGGCATACTTCGGCGCGGTGCCGTGGGTCGCCTCGAACACGGCGTGGCCGGTGATGTAGTTGATGTTCGCCCCCGGCGCGATACCGATGCCGCCAACCTGCGCGGCGAGCGCATCTGACAGGTAATCGCCGTTGAGGTTGAGCGTGGCCGACACGTCGTACTCGCGCGGACGCAGCAGGATCTGCTGCAGGAACGCATCGGCGATCGCGTCCTTGATGATCAGGCCGGCGCCGGGCTTGCCTTCCGGGATGATGTGCCACGGACCGCCGTCGAGTTCGACCGCGCCGAAGAATTCGCGCGCAACCTGGTAGCCGAAGTCGCGGAACGCGCCCTCGGTGTACTTCATGATGTTGCCCTTGTGCACCAGCGTGACCGACTTGCGCTTGTTCTCGATCGCGTAGCTGATCGCGCTGTGCACCAGGCGCTCGGTGCCCAGGTACGACACCGGCTTGACGCCGACGCCGACCTGCACCGGCAGCGTGCGATGCGGCGCACCGATCGCTTCGAGCTTGGCCAGCCACTCGTCGTTCTTGGCCTGGGTGCCGAAGCGGATCTTGTCGAACGGCTGCGGAAAATTCTGCTGGAGGAAATCCAGCACCTTCTTCGCGTCGGCCGAACCGGGCTCGAACTCGATGCCGGCGTAGATGTCCTCGGTGTTCTCGCGGAAGATCACCATGTCTACGTCGCCGGGCTTCTTCACCGGCGAGGGCACGCCCTCGAACCAGCGCACCGGGCGCAGGCATACGAACAGGTCGAGCATCTGCCGCAACGCGACGTTGAGCGAGCGGATGCCACCGCCGACCGGCGTGGTTAGCGGGCCCTTGATGCTCACCAGGTAATCGCGGCAGGCGTCGACCGTGTTGTCGGGCAGCCAGCTGCCGGTGGCGTTGAACGCCTTCTCGCCGGCCAGCACTTCCATCCACTCGATCTGGCGGGTGCCGCCATAGGCCTTAGCCACGGCCGCGTCGAGCACGCGCACGGACGCGCGCCAGATGTCGGGACCGGTGCCGTCGCCTTCGATAAACGGAATGATCGGACGGTCCGGCACGTGCAAGCCGGCCGGGGTCTTGCTGATCCGGGCACCGCTGGCGGGCGGCGTCGGGGTGAATGCGCTGGGGGCAGCGGCCATCGATATCTCCATTGGGGGTCGCGCGGCGTGCGCGTGGCGAACGGGGTGGCTACGGATTGAGCAGGGGCAGCGCAAATCCGACCGCGCATTGTCGCGGTTCACGGCGACGGCGGCAAAGGCAGGGGCGGCCGCGTGCGGCGCTGATGTAACGCTGGGCGCACCCAAGCCAATGTGTCGATGGTGGGCGCGCCCACGTTTTCTCGGCGATTCCGCGAACCAGCTCGGCTTTTATCGGCGCCGCTTCGCACTGGGTGCGTTCACTCACGCAGACGTGGGAAACCGAGCGGCATCTCGCCGGCGCGCGGTGTTACTTCGAGCCGCAGGGGGACGCCAGATCCAGCGACGGCGGCAGCAAAAACTGCTGCTGCCAGTAGCGAACCACCGCGCCGAAGTAGCCGGGCGCATACCCGGTGACAACGCGCGTTTTCTGAGCGCGGTCCAGCAGCACCATGCCGTGGTCGGCGTCGGCGAACACGCATGATCGATAGGGTTTACCGGCCTGGGCCAAGGCCTGGATGCGGGCCGCGGTATCGGCGGCGGGCGCTTCCCGATCGGCGGCGGCGATCAGCCACAGCATCGGTCGATCCAACGCCGCCAGCACGCGCCCTGCGTCGTAATCCCAGTCCAGCTGCGGCGGCAGACGCGACGGCGCGAAGCGCTTGGTCAGCCACGCCGGATACTGATGCAGCTGACCGCCGAGGCAATTGCCCAAGCCTGAAAACCAAGGGCGCTGCTTAACCGCGGTGACCGCGGCTTGGTAAGCATCCCAGCCGTCCTTCAGGCCACTGCGCACCAGCGCGTGAGACGTGTCGACCAGCGCATTGGCGGCGGCATGATCGGGCGCAGGGACGTCGAGCAGGCACTGGAAGCGGTCCTCGTCGAACGGCGAAGACGCGCTGCCGTACGCAACCAACACCGCATCCACATCCGGCCGCAGCGACGCCGCCAGTGGGGCCACCCAACCGCCTTGGCTGTGGCCCTCGAACCCCATCCGGCGCGCATCGACGCCGGGCTGACGTGCCGCGGCATCGTGCGCCGCCGCCGCATCCGCAGCCAAGGTCGCAAACGCCATCGTGAATGCGCCAGCCGAGGCGCCGGTGCCGCGCTTGTCGTACACGAACGCGCCGATACCATGCGCGGCCAGCAGATACGGTTCGTGCCATTGGCCGACCGCGGCCGTGCGCTCCGAGCCATGGACCAGGACCACCACGGGCACGGGCGAGCCCGACTGCGGCAGCACCAAGCGGCCGACCAGCGCGGTGCCGTCTTCGGCGCGAAAGCGCACCTCGCGCTCCCTCACCGCAACCCGGCGCGCCCGCTGCTGCTGGCTGCCATCGCGCCACTGCGCCGTGTCGGCTGCCAGTGGTGTGAAGGTGACCTGCGCCGGATCCCGATCCTCAAAACCCGGCCCGGCCTGCCACCCGCTGCCGATCGGATGCAGCCGGCCCGAGCGGCCGCTATCGAGCAAGCGGTAACGCCAGGTGCCGCCGGCGCTCGGCGCGATCGTCAGAACCCGGCCGTTGTCGAGCCGCCACGCGCCAAGCAGCGAGGTTTCGCCGGTAGTCGCCGCTGCGTTCGCAGTGACGCCCGCAGCCATGGCAAAGAGCGCCATCGCCATGAGCAATCGGATCAACACCAGCGACAGGTGTGCGGACATGAGCGGGCACCGATGCAAAGTGGTGAAGAGTATAGGCAACGGCGAGACGCACCCTGGCCGCATGCGCCGAATAGACGTCGGGCGTTGCTACCGCGCCGTCGGGGTAGCACGGGTGGCAACCACGCGCCGTGCTTGGACTCAGGGCCGTAACGTCCGCACCGCGAAGCCCATGTAGGCGATCGACAGGTCGGTGCTCTGCTTGAGTTTCAGTCGCGCGCCGAGGTCGGCGAAACTCATCCGACCAAGCTTGTTCTGCACCAGGGCGCTCAGCGCCTTCAGTGGGTTGACGGCCGGCGAAAGCCCCACTGCCTCGCAGCTCGGCACGCCGTGAAGTTCCAGCAGCGCGGCGAGTTCGTCGGGTCGCACGAACTGCTCCCAGACATGGACGTCGCGCGGGATCAGGCGAGTCAGCCGCCAGTCCTGGGCCAGCTTGATCGCGACCAGCTTGCTGCGCAGCGTGCGGTTGATCGTGTCGAAAAAGAACACGCCGCCGGGTTCGAGCACGCGGGCAATTTCGGCGACGACCTTGTCGAGATCATCAACGTGCTCGAGCACGTCGCAACAGCAGACGACATCGAACTGCTGCGCGTCGAACGGCAACGACTCGGCGCTGGCCTCCAGATAGGCAATGTCCAGGCCAGAAGTCACAGCGTGCGCGCGCGCCGCGCCTAATGTCGGCGCCGAGCGGTCGATTCCGGTCACGCGGCAGCCCAGCGCGGCAAACGCTTCCGACAGCAGGCCGCCACCGCAGCCGACATCGAGCACGCGCAGAGCGCGTGGATCCAGACGCAATCGATCGATCAGCACCCCGCGGAAGTAGTCGAACCGCGGTGGATTGACCGACGTGCGCAGCAAGGCCATGAAGCCGTCCTGCTCCCACCACGTCGCCGGGATGTGGTCGTAGATCGCGTTGTCAATCGTCGGCATGGGGATCCTTGTATGACGTGACTGGGCATCCAAAACGCCGCGCCCAACGGGTGCCAAAAACTGCGCCCCTCGACGTAGCGTATTAAGCGCGTTCGGCCGCCTATGCCGGCTTACGCTTGGCCTTGGCGAGCGCAGCGCTTTCGCGTTTCAACGGCCCACCTACCGGGCAGAACGTGGTCAGAAAAGAGTGGAGGGTCGCCAACAGGTTCTGGTCGGCGACGCGGTAATGGACGAACTGGCCCTTCTTCTCGCTGCGGACCAGGCCGGCGTTCTCCAGAATCTTGAGGTGCTTGGACAAGGCTGGCTTGCTCATCTCGAAGCGCTCGGCGATCTCGCCTGCGGTCAGCGAGGTCTCCGACAGCAGCGCCAGGATCTTGCGGCGCGGGGTCGAGGCGAGGGCTTCAAAAACGTTGTCGATCTTCATACAAACAATTAGCTAATTAGTTAATTAGGACTTAGGATATCGCATCAACGGCAACATTTCTATCCTGCAATCCTGGAGTCGACAATGAACAAGCCCAATGACGAACGCGGCGAGGTCTGGCTGGTCTACGACGGCCAGTGCCCACTGTGCAATGCCTACTGTCAGTACGCCCGCGTGCGCGACGCCGTCGGTCAACTGCACTTGGTTGACGCGCGCCAGCCCAGCGCGCTGATGGATGAGATCACCGCTGCAGGGCTCGACATCGATCAGGGCATGGTCCTCAAGTTCAATGACGTCCTGTACTACGGCCCCGATGCGATCCGCGTATTGACGCTGCTCAGCACGGGATCAGGGCTGTTCAACCGGATCACCGCCGGCTTCTTCGGCGGCACGCGGCGCGCGCGGTTGTTCTATCCGCTCGGCAAGGCCGTGCGCAACGTCGTACTCAAGCTGCTCGGGATTGCGTATATCGACAATCTCAGGACGACGGAACTTAGCGTGTCGAAGTCGCGGTCACTGCCGACATGACCCCCAAATCGCGCTCGCAGATGCCGCCGCGAGAGCGAGGCTCTACGCGGCCGCTCGCGTGCGACGTAGAAGTAGCCGGGCAGAGCGCGCCGCTATCGCAGCCCACGGAGGGGGCGCTCGGCAATGCCGTCACGGCGTGGTTTGGCGACGGTTTCGCTCAGCTGCATCCACTGCTGCAGGCCTTGCATCGCGAGCCGGGGCGGCTTAGCGGCCCGGCGACGCTGCAGTTCGGCATCGGCCTGGCCGGCATGCTGGGGCGACGCCTGGCGCGCGGGCTCGGCATCCCCGATGTCGCCGGCCCGCACCACCTCGACGTCGACATCGGCCACGACGCGAGCACGCTGTGGTGGCACCGCTGCTTTGACCACACTTTCCCGTTGCGCTCGATCTTTCGTCCGCATGGTCACTGGCCGCACGGCCATTGGATCGAGACCACCGGACCGCTGGAGGTGAGACTGACGGTCGATGTCATCGACGGCGGCTGGTACTGGCGCGTCACGCGCGTGCGCCTGCATGGCCTGCGCGTGCCGCTATGGCTGCTGCCGAAAGCGACCGCCTACAAAAGGATCGAAGCAGGCCAGTACCGGTTCCATGTCGGGTTTTCGTTGCCGCTGCTCGGCCAAGTGTTCTGCTACTCCGGCTTGTTGCAGCCGGTCGTTCTCGATAGTGCGTAAATCGCCGTGAGCGTCAGTCGCGTATGCGTATCCCTGTTGGGGCGCAACGTGGAAATGTGTACCTCAGCGGATGCGATCGACTACCTCGCATTGCGATTCGTTCTGCGGCCCTTGGTTCGGTCGCATTGCGTATTGAACATCATCCAATGGAAAGCCGGTGCCACCACCCGGTACCCTCGCCTTCACCAGCGCGGTTCGGTGCAAAGACAAACAACTACGGAGGGTACGTATGGATCGGCGCCAGTTTCTAGCCGTAGGGGGATTGGCCGCAGTCACGCCGGTGCTCGCCAAAACCGGCGGAACGCTCGCCCGCTCTGGCGCTTCCCCGGGCTTGTTCAAGCAGATCAATTTTCGGTCCGATGGCCTGGGGCTCGATCCCCGCGAGTACGCCGCGGTGCTGCGCGATGTCACCCTGACAAAAACGCTGGAGGCGGACGCCTACTCCAACGGCGGATTCATCGCGGAGCTTGAGCAGAAGTTTGCGCAACTGCTGGGCAAGGACGCCGCGATGTTCGTGCCGACGGGCACCTTGGCCAACCACCTCGCCATCAGAAAACTCGCGGGCGATGACCGCCGCGTGTTGCTGCAGGCCGAGAGCCACTTCTACAACGACAGTGGCGATTGTGCCGAGACGCTGAGCGGTTTGAACCTGATCCCACTCGCCCCGGGCGGCAGCACGATCGAGCTGGCCGAAGTCCAACGCTGGGTCGAGCGCTCCGCCGGCGGCCGGGTCGAAACCAAGGTGGGCGTGATCTCGATCGAGAGCCCGGTACGGCGCATGGATCATCAGATGGTCGAGTTTGCCGAGCTGGAGCGCGTCAGTCGCTACGCCCACGAGCAGGGCATTCGCCTGCACCTGGACGGCGCGCGCATGTTCAACCTGCCCCTGCACTCGGGCAAGAGCGTGCGTGAGGTTGCCGCGTTGTTCGATAGCGTCTACGTGTCGCTGTCGAAACACTTCAACGGTGCGGCCGGCGCCATCCTCGCAGGCGACGCCAAGTTCATCGACGATCTGTTCCATATGCGCCGCATGTTCGGCGGGTCGATGCCACAGGCGTGGCCGCAAGTCGCCGTGGTCCCGCAATACGCCGATCGCTATCAGGACGACTACGCCAAGGCCTGGGCAAGCGCGGAGCAATTCATTGCACTGCTGCACGCCGATGGTCGCTTCAAGGCGAGCAGGGTGGCCGACGGCACGAGCCGGTTTTTTCTGACGGCGGCCGGTATCGCGCCCGATGTGCTGAGTGCGCGCGTTCTAAAGCGTGGGGTCATCCTTTCCAGCGGGCACCCCGACACCGGCACGTTCCCGATGCAGGTGAATCCCACGCTCTTGCGCACGACTCCGTCAGCGTTGGCGCGAATCTTCATCGACGCGGTCAAGAGCTAGCGTCGGCGCTCGGCCTTTTCTGGGCTGCAGCCCAGACGCTCGGTGGCGAGGTTAGGCCCCCCGGGTTTCGCTGCGCGCTTCCCGAGCTACCACGCAGTGTGGTTGTGCCTACCCCGCGCCGCAGCACTTCTTGTATTTCTTGCCGCTGCCGCACGGACACGCCTCGTTACGGTCGGGCGTGTCGGCGCGTTTGAGCGGTTCGCGCGGGGTCAGCGCCTCGATGCGGTGGTGGTGTAGGTCAGCGAGCATGCCGGGCAGGCTGGCGATGATCTCCAGACGCTCGCGGTAGCTGATCGGGGTCGACGCCGCGGTCGGGTCCTCGGCCAATACTTCACCACTGGCGAGCTGGTCGAACAGCGAGAAGATCTCCTCGATCCAGCCGTTGTCGTCGAGCCACTTGTCCCAGGCTGCCTCGCGCAGTTGCACGCCGGAGAAGAACCCGAGCGTCCAGTCGCGGCCGACGTCGAGCTCGTCCTCCTGCTCGTCTTCTGGATCCTCTGGCAGCCACAGCAGCGGCGCGAGGTGATCGGGCAGGTCGTCGTCCCCAAAGCGCACACGCTGCGAGGCCATGTTGAAGTGGCCGAGCAGCAAGGCCTCGACCTGGCCGCGTTCGGCCTCGTCGGCCCAGCGCGGGGTGCTGCCCCAAACCGGCGGTTGCCATTCCTCCGGCGGCACCGTGTCCGGGCCGACAGCGAGCGCGGTCAGATAGCCGTCCAGCGCCTCAAGGTTGAAGCCCTTGAACGGCACCGCGCGCTGATCCAGCAGGTTGGCGAGGCGTTCGATCTGGTCGTCGTTGAGGTAAGCGGGCACTTTCATGGGAACAGCCGAGGGGTCGCGGGTGACTAGGGTAATGGTCCCGCCCGCAATGCGCTGCATGGACCGGTGATTCACGCTCGTCGACACCACAGAGCACCCGCCGCTGGCCGTGGCGCAGCGTTGGAGGGGAGCCACAGCGGCGGGGGGAGGGGTCGGCCAAGTGCCAGCGTCGCGATCGGCACAAGTCCGGCGCGCTACGCTTGATGCCCTTGCCTGCGCCTCCAACCATGACCGCCTGCCCCTGCAACCCTGCCGTACGCTATGCGCAATGCTGCGGTCCGCTGCATGCGGGCACGACGTGGGCGGCGAGCGCTGAGGCCTTGATGCGTTCGCGCTACAGCGCCTATGTAAGGGCGGACGCGGGTTACCTGCTCGCGACCTGGCATGCGAGCACTCGTCCGGCCGCCTTGGAGTTCGCCGACGCAGCGGCAGCGCGCTGGTTGGGCTTGGAAGTGCGGCGGCATGGCCTAACCGGGCCGGATGCCGCCACGGTCGAATTCGTCGCCCGCTACCGGCTCGGCGGCGAGTCGGCAACGCGCCTGCATGAAGTCAGCCGCTTCCTGCGTGAGCAAGGCCGTTGGTATTACCTAGATGGCGAGGTTCTGCCCCGCTGATCGCGTTGGCTTTGGGGGTGTTGAGGTCCGCGGATAGCGCACAAAAAGTCGCGCACAAAAAAAGCGCGACGTTGCCGTCGCGCCAGACTTGCCCCGCCGATGAAGGCGGGTGGAGAGAGGCTTACTTGACTTCGAAATCGCGGCTCTGCACGACGGTGCCGTTGAGCATGACTTCGGCCTTGTACTTGCCGGTCGGCCAGCCGCTGGGCTTGCTCGCGTGGAACTCGGTGGTCTGCGGGCCGGCACTGTTGAGCATCTTGGTTTCGCTGCCCACTTCCTGGCCGTCCTGGAACGTCCACTTCACCATCAACGGCGCGTTGTTGGCGGTGCCGTCGGTGGTGACCACGGTGTAGATGGTGTCCTTCGTGCCGAACGTGCTCAGCGGCGCGCTGACCTTGTTATCGGCGCCCACGGCATTGCCTAGATCGACCGACACCACGCTGACGGCGGCGGCTGGAGTCGGCATCGGATCCACCGGCGGCAGCGGCGCGGGTTCCGACGCGATCGGCGGCGTGACGATGGCTTCGTCTTTCTTCTTGCAGCCGGCCAGGGCCAATGTGGCGACGAGTGCAGCGGCAACGGCGTAATGCATGCGGTTACGAATCATGGGCTTCTCCTTGGGAAAGTGGGATGGACGCGAGGCGGCAGTCGCCACTCAGTCGTCGGAATTGTCTAGGGCGGGAATCTTGAGAATCTGGCCCGGTTGGATCAGGTCCGGATCGTCTAGCTGGTCGCGGTTGGCGGCGAAGATCGCCTGCCACTTGCTGGCCTTGCCGTAGCATTGCTTGGCGATCTGCGACAGGGTGTCGCCGCTCTCGACGGTATAGCTCTGGACGCCTGAGCCGCCCCCACCCTGCACGGTGCTGCTGCCGGTACGGACATCGGAAAAATCGGCCCGTCCCGTGCCACCGCCACCCTGCACGGTGCTGCCGCTGCTGCGCACGTCGGAAAAATCGGGTTTCTTGGTAGTCATGGAATTCGGGCTCCTGCCGTGATGGCGGGGGCACCATGACATGCAAGTTGTTAAGGCAGCATCGCGTCGCCGTGAAACCCTGAATTGGGGCCGCTGTCGGTGATAACGCGCCGGCTATTGCCGCTCGTCGCGCGCGGCCGCGGGCGCCGCATGCCCGAGTGTGGCGCGCCACGGATTGATGTCCAGGCCCCCGCGACGGGTGTAACGCGCCTCCACCGATAGCGTCTCCGGGCGGGTTTGGTGTAGCAGATCGATGAAGATGCGTTCGACGCATTGCTCATGAAATTCCGCGTGATCGCGGAACGACACCAAGTAGCGCAACAGGCCTTCGTGATCGATCCGCGGGCCGCGATAGCTGATGCTCACGCGTGCCCAGTCGGGCTGGCCAGTGACCGGGCAGTTCGATTTCAGCAGCGCGCTGGTAAGCGTTTCTTCGACCAGCTTGGACGCGTCGGCCGCAAGAAACTCTGGACGCGGTGGTCCGTAGTGATCCATGTCGAGTTCGAGCTCGTCCAGCGACGTGCCCGACGGTGCGTCCTCAACCACCGGCAAGCCGAACGCGCCCGCGACCTGCGCCCCAGCCGCGTGCGTCAGGTCGCGCACGACGCACGCCAGCACCGCTGTATCGCTGTCGAAGCGCGAGGCATTGAACGAGTTGAGGTACAGCTTCAGCGACTTGGACTCGACCAGGTTCGGTGACTGCGCGGGCACGCTGATCGTGGCCGTGGCCACACGCGGCTTGCCGCGGTTGTCCAGCCAGCTCAACTCGTACGCGTGCCAGCGGTCGCTGCCGACAAACGGCAGCGCGTCGGCGTCTAAGCCCAGTGGGGTGCGACCGAGCGTGCGCGCGATCGGGAACAACAATCCGGCATCGTAGTGACGCGGGTAGTCGACGTGGCGGCCGAGCAGGCTGTCGTGCGCGATGGAATCGGAAGTCATGGCGTGATGTTACCCGGGCACGCGCGGCGGTTCCCGCTCGGGGCGGCACGCAATCGCAACAATCGGATAGCGCGCGCCCAACGCCGGCGTTGACACTGCGCTTCCCGACTAACGAGCCCGTCCCATGCTCACCCTGTATGACTATCTGCCGTCGCAGAACGGCTGGAAAGTGCGCTGCCTGTTGCAGCACCTGCAACGGCCGTACCGCAGCGAGGCCATCAGCATTTTTGAGGGCCATGGCCAGACGGACGCCTACAGACAGATCAATCCGACCGGCGCGGTGCCCGCGCTCATGCTCGACGACGGCCGCGTGCTCGCCGAATCCAACGCGATCCTGGCGTACCTCGCCGACGACACGGCGTACTGGCCTGGCGCCACGTTCGCGCGCGCCAAGGTGCTGCAGTGGCTGTCGTTCGAGCAGAACTACGTCGAAAGCCAGATCGGCTCGCTGCGCTACTGGACGATGACCGGCAAACTCACGCAGCGCTCGCAGGTTTTGGTTGAATCGAAGCGCTCGGCGTCGATTCGCGCGCTGCGCATTCTCGACAGGGAGCTGTCGACGCGGCCGTTTATCGCGGGCGCCGACTACACCATCGCCGACATCGCGCTGTTCGCCTACGCCAGCCGCGCCGAAGAGGCGGGGTTGTCATTGCAGCCGTATGCGCATTTCCATCGATGGATCGAGCGGGTGCAATCACAGCCGGGGTTCCTGGCGGAAATGCATCCGTACTCGATTGATCCGCACAGCGCGAATGAGCTGCCGTAGGTTCGACGCGGGAAGCACGACAAAAGCCCGAATGCCGGAGGCCGGATGGAGCCGGGAGCGCAAAACCCGGGACGCCGAAGGCCCTGTCGGCGCGCTGCCCTGGGGCTTTGCGCACGCCTTTCCCGAGCTTCGCTGCATTCCACGCGAACTGCGCTAGCCTGCCGGAGACGCGCCGCGCGTCAATACATGCTCGCGTCTTGAGTGCACCAAGTCATGCAGTGAACGACGAGAACCGCTGCAGATTCCTCATCACCTTCGGGACGAGAAAGTTCTAGGGCCCGTGCAGGTAATCCAGCGTGACCTGCAGCAACGCGCGCAGACCCAGGTCGAGCGAGGACTCGTCGAGCTGGAACTTCGGCGAATGGTTGCCCGGCGCGGTCGCCGGGTCGATGCCAGGCGCGGTCGCGCCGACGAAGAAAAACATCGCAGGCACTTCGCGCGCGTAATAGGAGAAATCTTCGGCGCCCATCTGCAGCGGCGGCTCGACCACTTTGTCCGCGCCGGCGACCGCGACCAGGCTCGGGGTCATGCGCGCGGTCAGCGCCGGGTCGTTGACTGTGACCGGATTGCCCGGGCTGTCCGGCACCTGGGCGTCGGCGGTGGCGCCGTGCGCGGCGCTGACGTGCGTGGCGACGTTCTTGAGGTCGGCAAAGATCTTCTGCCGCATGCCCTCGTCGAACGTGCGCACGGTGCCAAGCAACTCGACCTGCTCGGGAATGATGTTGTAGCGGATGCCGCCGTGGATCGCGCCGAAGCTGACCACCGCCGGCAGTTTGGCGATGTCGGTGCGGCGGCTGACGATCGTCTGCGCGCTGCCGATCAGGTCGGCCGCGGCGACGATCGGATCGATCCCACCCCACGGCCGCGAGCCGTGCGTCTGCCGGCCCTTGACGGTAATGGTGAAGCGGTCCGACGCCGCCATCAGCGGCCCCTGGCGCACGCCGATCTGCCCGGCCTGCAAGGTCGAGAACACGTGCAGGCCGAACATCGCGTCGGGCTTGAAGTCCTTGAACAAGCCTTCCTTGAGCATCAACGCGGCACCGCCCTCCTCGCCAAGCGGCGCGCCTTCCTCCGAGGGCTGGAACACCAGCATCACCTGTCCGGACAGGTCCTTGCGCATCGCCACCAGCGCGTCGGCGATGCCGAGCAGGATGCCGGTGTGGGCGTCGTGACCGCAGGCGTGCATCACGCCGGTGGTCTGGTTGTTGAACGTGGTCGTGACCTTGGACGCGAACGGCAGATCGACCTGTTCGGTTACCGGCAACGCGTCCATGTCGGCGCGCAGCGCGACCTTCCGGCCCGGCTTGCCGCCCTCAATGATCGCGACCACGCCGTGGCGGGCGATACCGGTCAGTGGCTTGAGGCCCAGCGCGCGCAGGTGCTCGGCGACCTTGGCGGCGGTGCGCACTTCGCGGTTGGACAACTCCGGGTGCTGGTGGAAGTCGCGGCGCCAGGCCACCACTTTCGCCTGCACGGCCTTGGCCGCAGCACGGACTTCGGGACGCTCGACCGCAGGCGGCGCTGTCTGCGCGTGGGCGAGGGGCGCGAGCAGCGCAAGCAGGGCGGGCAGGATCGTGGACGGTCGGGACAGCAGGCGCATCGGACGACTCCGCAAGTGATGGCCGATGCTAGCGCACCGGTGACGTTCGCTGCGCCGTTCCCGCGGCCGACGGGTCCGATGTCATTGCGGTCGGTGTGTCCGCTGCTGGCCAAACTCGTGTTGGGTGTCGATGGACGGACCGTGGACCGATAAGTGACGGTGGCAAGGGGTCGTCACGCCTTCATGGGTCGAGATCGGGGCACACCGCACGCGGGCCAACGGTGCAATCCGCCTTGAGCGTCGCTATCTGCCACGCGATCAGCAACTGCCAGTCCGTCGGCGTCACGCCGTGATGGTTGAGGTACCTGAGCCCGCGTGCGAGGCTGCCGCAACTCTGATCGGGCCCACCCCATGAACGACGCTTCACGTTCTGCCACCTCCCTGTACGGCGACGCCGCGCTGGTGCGCGCGGTCGGTACGTTCGCGTTGACTGCGGCGGTGATCAACGTGATCGTCGGTGGCGGCATCTTCCGCATGCCGTCGGCGTTGTCGGCGCAGATGGGCGCGGCGGCGCCGCTGGCGCTGGTGGCCGGGGCGCTCGCGATCATTCCGGTTGCGCTGTGCTTCGCCGCGGTCGGCAGCCGGGTGCAGGCGACGGGTGGGCCGTACAGCTATCTGAGCGCGACGTTTGGGCCGTTCGCCGGGTTCGTTGGCGGAGCGTTGATGTGGATCAGCAATTTCACCTCCAGCGCGGGCGTTGCCGCGGCGTTGTCGGTACAAGTGGCCAGCTTGGTGCCCGCGCTGGCGCCGCCGTTGCCACGGGCGCTGTTGCTGACCGCGGTCTACGGCTTGCTGTTCGCGCTCAATATGTTTGGCGTCAAGCTCGGCGCGCGCGCGATCACCGCGCTGGCGGCGTTGAAGCTGACGCCGCTGTTCGCGCTGGCGGTGATCGGCATGTTCTTTGTCGACTGGAGCCACATCAGTTTCTCGCCCGCGGCGGTGCCGTCGTTGGGCGCGCTGGGTGCGTCGATGGTGCTGGTGATGTTCGCGTACTCCGGCATGGAAACCGCGCTGGTGCCGTCGGGCGAGCTGCGCGACCCCGCGCGCAACGTGCCGCGCGCCACCGGGGTCGCGATCTTGCTGGTGGTGTTGCTGTACCTGGGCCTGCAGATCGTCGGCCAAGGCGTGCTCGGTCCGGCGTTGGGCCAAAGCGGCGTGCCAGTGGCCGATACCGCCGGCGCGTTGTGGGGCCCCGGGCGCGTGCTGTTGCTGGTGACGGCGTGCGTGTCGATGACCGGCTTCCTGATGGGCAATCTGTTCGGCACCTCGCGGCTGGTGTTCGCGCTGGGTCGCGACGGCTATCTGCCGCGCGTGTTCGGCACCGTGACCGCAAGCCATCGGGTGCCTCTGCTCGCGTTGGCGATGCATGCGGTGATCGCGTGGCTGCTGGCGATCGCCGGCAGTTTCGACACCTTGGCGCTGATCTCCGGCGGCGCGATCTGTCTGGTGTATGGCCTGGTCAGCGTCGCCGCGTGGCGCGCTCAACGGCGCGACCTGCGCGAGCGTGGCGAACCGTTCGTGCTGCGCGGCGGGCCGTTGATTCCGCTGCTGGCGGTGATGGCCATGGCGACGATCGTCGCCACCCTGACCGGCAAGGAATGGCTGGCAATTGGCGTGGCGCTGGCGGCGCTGGTCGCGGTGTACGCGGGGTTGGCGTGGCGCCGGCGCGGAGGTGTCGAGGCCCCGCGCTGACGCCGAAGATTTGCAAGCTCCATGGAGGCGGACCAGGTTGGCAGTCACGCAGGTGCGCATGTCCGCCGACGGCACAAGCTCTTGCCGCCGGCATCGGAGCATCGCCAGCGGCTCAGGTCTTACGCGCGGGTCTAACCGCGGTGCTCCAGCGCCAAGTAATCGGCCGATTGCATTTCGATCAATCGTGATGCGGTTCGCTCGAACGCGCCCGTCAGTTTGACGCCGCTGTACAGCGCCGCGGGCGCGGCCGCGGCGGTGCACACCAGGTTGACATGGCGGTCGTACAACTCGTCGATCAGGGTGACGAAGCGCCGGGCGGCATCGTCGTTGTCGCCAGCGAACAGGGGGATGCCGCCGAGTAGCAGGGTGTGGTTCTCGGTGGCGATTTCGATGTAGTCGCTGGCTGCGCGCGGGCCTTCGCACAGAGCGCTGAAATCGAACCAGGCGTGGCCCTCGGCCAGTGCACGCACGGGGATCAGGCGGCCGTCGATCTGCAACGGGCCCGGCTCCGGCGCGCAGCCGACCGTCAAGGCCTGCCAGCGCGACGTGAGCCACGTGTCAGCGCCCTCGTCGGCACTACCGGCTACCTCCGGTGCGCGGTAGACCGGCGTTTGTGTCAACGCCCGCAGCCGGTAATCGGTGGCGCCGTCCAAGTGCACGATCGCGCAGTGCTGTTGCAACAGCTGGATTGCCGGCAGGAAGCGCTCGCGCTGCAGGCCGTCGGCGTACAGCGCGAGCGGCTCGGTGTTGGAGCTGGTCACGAGCGCGACGCCTTCGGCGAACAGACGCTCGAGCAACCGTCCAAGCAACATCGCATCACCGATGTCGATCACGAAGAACTCGTCGAGCACCAGCACGCGCCACTGCTTGCGCCACGCGCGCGCGATCGCCACCAGCGGGTCGCGCTCGCCGGCGTGTGCGCGCAGTTGCGCATGCACCTCGCGCATGAAGCGGTGGAAGTGGGTGCGGCGCTTGGCCTCGAACGGCAGCCCGTCGAAAAACAAGTCGACCAGAAAGGTTTTTCCGCGCCCGACCCCACCCCACAAGTACAGCCCGCGCGGAGTCGGCACCGGCTTGTTGAGCAGGCCGTCCAGAAGCCCGCGTTTGGGCGGGTCGAGCAGGGCCGCGTGCAGGCGATCGAGCTCCACCAGCGCCGGTTGCTGCGCCGCGTCGAGGCTCCAGTCGCCGCGCGCGACGCCGGCGGCGTAGGCGGCCGACGGCATCACCGCCATCGATTCGCTCATGACGCCGTCGGGGTCGCGAATGGGGCTGATGGGGCGGATTCGCCCGGCAAGTAATGCCGCACGCCCTGCTTGATCGCGCCGCGCAGGTCCATCAGGCGGCGGTGGAAGAAATGGCTGGTGTCGGGCATTTTCACCAGCTCGGGCGGCTGCCGCAGCTGCTCGAGGCTGTCGAGCCACGCGTAGACCGCCAAGGGGTCGACAATCTCGTCGGCCTCGCCCTGGATCACCAACCACGGGCATGTCGGCGCCACGATCGCGTCGAAGTCCCAGCTGCGCCCGGCCGGCGGCGCAATCGAAATCAGCAGGCCCGGCTGCAGATCGGCCGCCACTTTCAGCGACACGTAAGCGCCAAAGCTGAAACCCGCCAGCCACACCTGGGCGTCGGGGCGCTGCGCACGCACCCACGCGACGACCGCGCGCAGGTCATCGGCCTCGCCGTTGCCATCGTCGAAGCGGCCGGTGGACGCGCCGGCGCCGCGGAAGTTGAAACGCACCGTGCTCGCGCCGCATTCGCGCAGCGCGCGCGCGGCCATCGTCACGACTTTGTTGTGCATCGTCCCGCCCTCGGTCGGCAGTGGATGGCACACGATCGCCACCAACGGCCGCGGCGCGATCTCGGGTTCGGGGGCGTCGACGATCAGTTCCAGGCTGCCGACGGGGCCGGGTAGCATCAGGGTCGCGGAGTCGTCGCGCGGGAAGGCGGGAATGGTCATTCGCGCATGATACGGGGCGGGGTTAACGCGCTGTCAGCGCGGCTTCGCACGCCTCCCGAAGCGACGCGCGATCGCTGCGAGCCCGGCTCGGCGAAAACGCGCGCTCCGCGCAACCCCCGTCGGCGGTTTGGGTAAGTACTCCCCGCAGGGAGCCGGCATGGCGCAGGGCGGAGATTCGCCCTCAGATCGGCGCCGCTTCCGGCCAGCTAAAGCAGCGACGTCAGAAACGGAAACGCCGCCCGGAGGCGGCGCTGCTTGCACCAGATGGATGGACTTACTTGAGGTTGCTGAGCATCCAGTCGACCGTGGCGGTCACCTGCTCGTTGGTCAGGGCCGGGTTACCGCCCTTGGCCGGCATCACTCCGGCAGCGCCGGTGAAGCCTTCGATCGCGTGCTGGTTCAACGTGTCCTTGCCCTGGGCAATGCGAGCAGTCCACTGCGCCGCGAGCATCGTCGGCGCGCCACCGGCGCCGGACTTGTGGCAGCCCGCGCACAGACTGTCGAAGATC
This sequence comes from Lysobacter sp., assembly GCA_043738095.1. Classification (GTDB taxonomy): domain Bacteria; phylum Pseudomonadota; class Gammaproteobacteria; order Xanthomonadales; family Xanthomonadaceae; genus Lysobacter_K. The sequence continues at coordinate 34,258 of JAYSZI010000101.1, read as the reverse complement.
ACCGCGCCGTCGAGCGTGCCGCCGTAAGCGACCTGCGAGGCGGCGGCCGCAGCCGCGGCGGCGGTAGCGGCTGCTTGCGACGCGGCGCCGGTCGCGCCGGCATAGACCGCGCCGATCGGGGCGATGCGGGACTGGGTGCGCTTGGCCACGTTCGGATCGGGGTCCTGCAGCAGTTGGCTGTCGAGATACATCGCGCCCACGATCAAGCCAACCGTAACCAGCATCAGGAAACCGATCACCAACGAGAATTTCTTCAGGAACTCAAGGTCGTAATTGCGCACAAACCCACCCTAGTGATCACATCTATCGCGCCCGGCCATGACGGACGTGCATGGCCATTCAACAAATGGCCGCAACGGATGCGGCCGAGGAGCAGTGGTGCCGGTGCGGTGCACGCCGTGCCGCCAGGGCAGTCGAGCGGGCCGACCGCACGTCGGAAACCCTGCCCGGCAGTTTATCCCACTCCGGGCCGCCGGCGCTTGCGGCCCGGTCCGCGGCCGCTCCAGCGCCGGCGGGCGTGTAGGGTAGTGACTTCCGCCGGTTGCGCCGGGCCGGCCGCTGTCTCTATAACGCAAGCCTTCGTGTGCACGCTTGCGGATGACACGGATGCGCCCAGGGCGATACTGCCTGATCGCTACCGTCGACCGCGGGCCGGGCCCGCCACTGCCAAGGAACCCCCATGTCCCGCTGGACCACCCAAGACTTGACCACCCGCCTGGCCGCCGCGTTCGGCACCGCCAACGTCGAGGAAATCCCGACCGCCGACGGCGCGGTGCAGGTCGTGTTGCCCGATCTGGGCGACCTCAGCGTCACCATCGGCCTGACCGACCACCAACTGTTCGTGTCGACCCCGCTGGTCGAGGCCGAACAGGTGCGCGAGCGCGCTGCGTTCAACGAGGCCTGCATGCGCCTGAACCCGATCAACCCGCTGTCCAACCTCGGCCTGACCACGATCAACGGCCGCGACACCTACATCGTGTTCGGCGAACTCGCGCCCGACTCCACCCTCGAGCAGCTGGAACTCGAGATCCGCACCCTGGCCGACAACGCGATCGACGCGATCGAAGTCCTCAAGCCCTATCTGGTGACCGCATGAGCCTGCTGCAGAAAATCCTGACCCTGTTCCGCGGCACCGCGCACGAAGCCGGCCAGGCCGTGGTCGACGCCAACGCCCTCAAAATTCTCGACCAAGAGATTCGCGACGCCGGTAACGAGCTCGTGCGTTCCAAGGAAGAACTGACCAAGGTGATGGCGCAACGCCAGCTGCTCGCCGGCAAAAGCCAGGACCGTGTCAGCAAAAAGGCCGAGTACGAGACCTACATCGCCGGCGCGCTGCGCAAGGGTGACGAAGCGCTCGCGCGCGAAGTGGCCGAGCGCCTGTCCGCGGTCGAGACCGACCTTAAGTCCGATGAGCAGACCATTGCCCAGTACGACGGCAGCATCCGCAGCCTCAAGACCGCGATCATCGAAACCGAGCGCAAGCTCACCCGGGTCAAGCAGCAGATCGACACGGTCAAGGCCACCGAAGCGGTGCAGCGCGCGCAGGGCGCGGTCGCGGCGCGGCACTCCGGCGCGAACGGCAAGGTCAGCACCGCCCTGGATTCGCTCGAACGCATCCAGGCACGCCAGGCCGAACGCGGCGCGCGCATGACCGCGGCGCAGCAGCTCGAAAACGAGAGCGGCGACGGCGACCTCAATGCTCGCCTGGCCAATGCCGGCCTGCTCGGGTCGTCGAGCAGCGTCGACAACATCCTCGAGCGCTTCCGCGAGAAGCCCGCACAGCAGCTTGGCCACGAGCCGCTGACGCTGACCGGCGTGATCGTCGAGCAGACCGAAACCGAACCCAGCAAGCACACCTGACTGAAGCGAAGGGTACGCGGCGATGTTCGTGCTCCGACGCCTGATCCGCAGCTTGCGCCTGCAGGTGCGGCGGGTCAGCTGGGGCGTGGTGTTTGCCGCGTTGCTCCTGCACATGGGCGGCACCTGGCTGCTGCTGGCCGCGGCCGGCGAAGCCAAGCTGGTCGGGTGGGACGCGTTTCCGTATTGGTACATGACCACCGCGACCACGATCGGCTACGGCGACCTGACGCCGGGCACCACCGCCGGCCGCTACGTGGTCGCGTTGTTCGTGATGCCGGGCGCGGTCGCGCTGTTCGCCTCGGTGCTGGCCAAATCCAGCACCACGCTGCTGAACTTCTGGAGACGCCATCAGGTGGGCAGGATGAATTACGACGGGATGCAGGGCCACACCGTGTTGATCGGTTGGCGCGGACGGGAATCCGTGCAGCTGGTGCAGTTGCTGCTCAGCGATCGCAACACCGACGACGAAGGCATCGTGCTGATCGCCGCGGGCGTGAGTGAAAACCCGTTGCCCGATCAGATCCGCTTTGTCGCGATCGAGTCCTACGCGGACTGCGAGGGTTACGAGCGCGCCGCTGTGGCAAACGCCGCGCGGATCATCGTCCACACCGGCAACGACGATCAGTCGCTGGCGGCGGTGTTCGCGGTGATGGCGCATGCGGCGGACGGAGCCATTGCCGGGCCGCATGTGGTCGCCCATTTCGAGACCGAGGCCGTCGCACGGCTGGTGCAAAGCCACTACCCGCACGTTGAATGTACGCGGCCGCTGCACGTCGACGTGATCGCGCGCGCGGCGCAGGACGCCGGCAGCTCACTGGTCGCCAGCGAGTGGCTCGGCACGGGCGGCGCCACCCAGTTCAGCCTGCAGGTGCCGAACAACGTACCCACGCTCAACGCGGGCAAACTCGCCGCCGCGTTCCGCCAGCAATCGGCACTGTGGATCGGCTACCGCGATGCGGGCGCGCCCGTGCTCAACCCGGCGGACGATGCGCGCGTGCCCGGCGGCGCGTTGCTGTATTACCTTGCCGACCAGCGTATCGACGACCGGGGTTTTGCCTGGCCGTCGCTGGCAAGCGGCTGAGGCGCGCATGGGCTGGCTCGACAACTTGCGCGGCAAACCCCCGCAGATCGAAACCCCACGCGCGTTCGCGCATGCACTGCCGCTGGGTTTCCGCATCAACGGCCGCGTCGCGCTCGACACACTGGTGTTCCGCGCACACCCCGAGGCGTTGACCGCGCAGTTGCCCGAAGGCCACCAGGGCATCCCGTGTTACGGCCACATCGACCTCGGCGGCGGCTACGCGTTGCACCGTTTCTACCTCGACGACGACGCGTTCGTGCAGGTCAGCACCTGCGGCGAGTTGGTCGAAGGCATCAAGGCGTTCGTGTTCATCGACACCGTGAACCCGGCGAACCAGGCCGAGTTCCAGCGCACCATCACCGGCCACGAACATCTCGGCGCGCCCAGCATCGAGTACGCCGGCCGCCACTGGCAGCGCGAATTCGGCGACGACGATGGCGCGCGCGTGCCGGCCGTGGTCTATGACGAAGTGCTGTACCGCCACGACCCGCCGCGCAAGGACGACGACCTCACCCACTACGCGATGCTGTATCGGCGCCCGGTGCCGGAGCTGGACCGCGACGAGTTCCTGCTGGTCACCGGCGAGGATTACGGCCCGAACGAATTCTGCGTCACTTACGCGATCGGTTTGGCCCTGACCACGGCCGATCTGGATATCACTTGAATACAGGTCCGTGAATACATGTCGCCAGCACTGACCCAAAGCCCCATACCGTCATTCCCGCGAACGCGGGAATCCAGTGTCGTTGCTTGCAATGACTCAAGTCGCTGGATTACTCGCGGCGCTCGCCCTGCGGGTCGTTGCTCCGCAACGATCTGCGCGCTCCGCGCTGGTCCCGCGTTCGCGGGAATGACGAGCTAAAAAGCCGGCAATTTGCCGGGCTCGCCCCACAAGGTTCTTCCTCCCGACATCAACCCCAAGGATCCGTCATGGACGCCCCGATCACCGCACAGAGTTTTCTCGCCTTTCTCGCCTATTTCGGCACCGGCCTTGGCGTGCTGGTCGTCGCCGCGGTCATCGTGTCGCTGGTCACCCCGCACCGCGAAGTGACCCTGATCCGCGCCGGCAACACCGCTGCGGCGACCGCGTTCGCCGGCACCCTGGTCGGCCTCGCGCTGCCGCTGCACGCGGCGATCTCGCATTCGGTCAGCCTGCTCGATGCGTTGCTGTGGGGCGCGGTGTCGGCGGCGGTGCAGATCGTCGCGTACCTGCTCACCCGCGCGGTGTCGCCGAAGTTGTCGCAGCACATCACCGATAACGGCATGGCCGCCGGCATCCTGTCCGCGGGCGTGTCGATCAGCATCGGCCTGATCAACGCCGCCGCGATGACGCCGTAATGGCCCCCGCCAGGAGCATGCCGCGATGAAACGTTCGCAGAACCTCAAGCTGGTGTTGATGGCCGCCGCGGTGCCGCTGGCGCTGGTCGCGTGCAAACGCGAGCCGACCGGCCAGGTGCTCACCTCCGCCGACCAGTGCAACACCCAGACCGAAGTCGCGCCCGACCAGTGCAAGCTTGCCTACGAGGCGGCGGTGGCCGAGCACAAGAAGCTCGCGCCGCGCTTCGAGAACAAGGTCGAATGCGACCAGCAATTCCAGGACTGCACCGCGGTCGAGGAGAACGGCCGCACGCATTACAACCCGCCGATGGGCGGATTCCTGATGGGTTATCTGATCGGCAACGCGCTCGGCGGCCGCGGTGGTTACGGTCTGGGCGGCTCGGCGCCGCTGTACCGCGATCGCAGCGGCGGCTACTACAAGCCGGGCGGCGACTACGTCGGCGACCGCGTCGGCACGGTCACGGGCAAGCGCGGCAACACCGCATTGCCGACGCGGGCGGTGACGGTGTCGCGCTCGGGCTTCGGCTCCAGTGCGTCGGCGCGCGGCGGGTTCGGCGGCGGCCGCGGCGGCTGAGCGACGACGATGAAACGCATCGCGATCACCCCGCGGCCGGACTGGACCGCGCAAGCCGACGCGCTCGGCTTCCATTTCCACACCATCGACGGCGCGACCTACTGGGACGAGTCGGCGTACTACGCGTTCGGCTTGCGCCAAATCGAGGACGACATCGAGGCGCCGACCCAGCAGCTGCACGACATGGCGATGGCGCTGGTCGACGAGGTGGTGCAGTCCGAAGCGCTGTTGACGCGGCTGGCGATCCCGCCCGCGTACTGGGACTGGATCCGCACGTCGTGGCAGCAGCGCGACCCGCACCTGTACGGGCGCATGGACCTGGCCTATGGCGGCCCGGATCCGGACCAGCCCGGCCCAGCGAAGTTGTACGAATTCAATTACGACACCCCGACCTCGCTATACGAGAGCGCGTACTTCCAATGGCTGTGGCTGGAGCAGGCAATCGAGTCCGGCGTGTTGCCGCGCGCGGCGGACCAGTACAACCGCATCCAGGAACTGCTGTGCGAGACGTTCGCGCATCTGGCGAGCACTGGCCGCATCGCCACGCCGGTGCACTTCGCCGCCGTCGCCGACTCGGCCGAGGACCGCGGCACGGTGCGCTACCTGCGCGATTGCGCCGAACAGGCCGGGATCGATACGTACGAAATTGCAATCGAGCAAATCGGGCTGAGCCGCGAGGGCTATTTCACCGACAGCGACGATCGCGTGATCCGCACCCTGTTCAAGCTGTATCCGCTGGAATGGATGTTCACCGAGCAGTACGGCCCTAACCTCGCCGGCTCGCAGGTGCAACTGATCGAGCCGGCATGGAAGGCGGTGCTCAGCAACAAGGGCGTATTGCCGTTGCTGTGGGAGCGGCACGAGGGCCATCCGAATCTGCTGCCGGCGTTTTTCGACGATGCGCCAACCGACGCGTTGCCCGCGGGTTGGGTGCGCAAGCCGCTGCTGTCGCGCGAAGGCGCGAACATCGAGCTCGTCACTGCCGATGGTGAGCAGATGCGCAGCGACGGCCCGTATGACGATGCGCCGATGATCCGGCAGGCCTACCACCCGCTGCCGGCGCACGCCGGTAACTACGCGCTCGTCGGCAGCTGGGTGGTCGCCGACCAACCGGCCGGCATCGGCATCCGCGAGGACACCACCCGCATCACCCAGGACACCTCGCGCTTCGTGCCGCACGCGATCGTCGGCGACTGAGGCGGCGGACGCTGTCACGTTTTTCGCCTGGGCACCGTCTGTAATTGTTCGGCGGTCGTAAGCGCCGCATGGCCGCTTGCGACCTTTTCCCTATGCGAAGGATTTAGTCAATGACGCACCTGATGGATATTTACCTGCAACCGAGCAAGGTGTTCGCCGAGCTCAAAACCAAGCCCACGTTCCTGCTGCCGCTGCTGCTGACCGCGGTGGTGACGGCGACGATGATGCTGCTGTACTCGATCAACGTCGATCCAGAATGGTTTGTTGACCACACGGTAGCCGCCGGCGGCAGCGAAATGAGCGCCAGCGAGCTCGCGCAGGCCAAGGAGATGATGCCGGGCGCGCGCACGATGGGTTACTTCGGCGTGGTCGGCGCGCTGCTCGGCACCGCGGTGATGGCGGCGCTGTACGCGTTGTATTTCATGCTGGCCGGCAAGATCACCGGCGCCACGACCTCGTTCAAGCACGGCTTGAGCCTGACCGGTTGGGCCGGCATGCCGTTGTTGCTCGGCGCGGTGGTCGCATTGATCGGCGTGTTCACGATGACGCCTCAAACCGCAATGGAAGCGCTGATGCTGACCAACGTCGATCCGTTGCTGGTGCAGCTGCCCACAGACAATCGCTGGAGCACGCTGGCCAAGAACTTCAGCCTGCTCAATCTGTGGGCGGTGTTCCTCACTGCGCTCGGCTGGCGTGTGTGGGGCCGGACCAGCTGGACCCAGGCAATCGTGGTCGCGGTGCTGCCCAGCCTGGTGATCTACGGCGCGATGGCGCTGTGGGCGCTAAGCAAGTAAGCGGCGAAGGGCGATTCGGCAACTCAGCGCCTACCCCGGTCTGTTCGCCGCCATGACGAACAACGCCAAGCGCTCAGCGCCGGGGTGTAGCTCCTCTCCAATCGCGATGCCGGTCTGCGCATCGACGTCCACGTTTTGCCGCACGTTTTCTCTTCGGACACCAACCCATGAAATTCAACAAGAAGTGGCTGGCCGGCGCACTGGTCATCGCGGTCGTCGCCCTGCCCATCGCGGTGAAGAAAAGCCGTGGCGCAACCGGTACGCCGGTCGATATGGCCGTGGCCGCCGAGCAGGACGTGCGTCCGACGATCCTCGCATCGGGCACGCTCGCCTACCGCAATGAGGTCAACCTCACCGCCGAGGTGGTGGCCAAGGTCGCGATGATCGCGGTCAAGGAAGGCGACACCGTCGAGGCCGGCCAGCTGCTGATGCGGCTGGATCCTGAGAGCTACAACAACGCGATCGAACGCGAAGAGGCCGGCCTGCGCCAGAACCGCATCAGCATCGAGCGCCAGCGTGCGGCGCTGGCACTGCGCGAGAAGCAGTTCGCGCGCAGCCAGCAGCTGGTGGCGGCGCAGATCATCGACCGCAACCGCTTCGACGAGGACCGCAACCAGCTCGAGATGGCGCGCGCCGACCTGCGCAGCAGCGAGGAAGCCCTGCGTCGTTCCGCGGCCGTGGTCGGCGAGGCGCACGAACAGCGCGCCAAGACCGAGATCCGCTCGCCGATCGCGGGCCGGATCGTGGCGCTGCCGATCAAGGTCGGCGAGACCGCGATCCCGTCGTCGTCGTCGCTGGCCGGTGCGCAGCTGATGAAGATTGCCGACACCTCGGCGATCCAGGCCGAACTCAAGGTCGACGAGGCCGACATCGCCAAGGTCGCGATCGGCCAGCAGGTGGACCTGTACCCGGCGGCGTACCCGGACCAGCCGCTCAAGGGCGTGGTCGACCAGATTGCGCTCGCGCCGACGATCGAGGGCCAGGGCCGCGCGTACAAGGTCACCGTGCGCATGATCACGCCACCGACGCTGCACCTGCGCTCGGGCATGAGCGCGCGCGCCGACATCTTCCTCAGCGACGGCAAGAAGCGCCTCGCGGTCCCGGTGGAAGCCGTGGTCAGCGAGACCGGTGAAGACGACAAGGTCAGTCGCTACGTCTGGCTGCAGCGCAACGGCAGCGCCAGGAAAGTCCAGGTGCGCACCGGCGTGTCGGACGACCGCTGGGAGTCGATCACCGCCGGCGTCGCGCGCGGCGATAGCGTGATCGTCGGCCCGGGCAAGGTGTTGCGCACGCTGCACGCGGGCGACCGCGTGGTCGCGCGCAGTGCGAAGGACAAGGCCGGTCTGGACGAAGGCGACGACCAGGTCGCGGACGGAAAAATAGACAATGAAGACCAGGACGACGCGAAATGATCGTGCTGAGCGGCATCGTCAAGCGCTACGCGATGGGCGAAGAAACGGTGTTGGCGCTCGCTGGCGTGGACTTGTTCATCGACCGCAACGAGTACGTGGCGCTGATCGGGCCGTCGGGTTCGGGCAAGTCGACGCTGATGAACCTGCTCGGCTGCCTCGACACGCCGACCGAGGGCAGCTACACGCTCAACGGCCGCGACACCTCGACCATGAACGACAACGAGCTCGCGCAGGTACGCAATCAGGAAATTGGTTTCATCTTCCAGAGCTTTCATCTGTTGCCGCGCCTGAGCGTGCTGCACAACGTGATGCAGCCGCTGGTCTACCGTGGCATGCCGGCCAATGAGCGCCGCGAACGCGCCGCGCGCGCGCTGGCTCAGGTAGGTCTCGCCGACCGCATGGGCCATCGCCCGAACCAGCTGTCCGGCGGCCAGCGCCAGCGCGTCGCGATCGCGCGCGCGCTGGTCGGCAACCCGTCGATCCTGCTCGCCGACGAACCCACCGGCAATCTCGACTCCAAAACGTCCACCGAGATCATGGCGCTGTTCGATGACCTGCACGCGCAAGGCCAGACGGTGATCGTGGTAACCCACGAAGCCGACATCGCTGCGCATTGCCATCGCACGCTGCGCGTCAGCGACGGCCGCATCGTCGAAGACACGATCAACCGCCGCGACGTCGCGAGCACCACCGTGCCGTCGATCCCCTTGCCAGCGCTCGCCGCAACCGCGGCGGTCACGGGCTGAACCGACATGACCGCCTTTCTCGAAGCCTTCCGCGCCGCCCTGACCAGCCTGCTCGCGCATCGCATGCGCAGCTTCCTCACCACCCTGGGCATCCTGATCGGCACCGCGTCGGTGATCGCAGTGGTGTCGCTCGTGCAGGGCTTGTCGGACTCGATTAAAAGCCAATTCGCCGACATGGGCGGCAGCACGTTGACCCTGCGCGCGGATAACAACAACGAGAACTACCGCACCGGCAAGATCAACACGATTACCTTTGCCGACATCGACGTGCTTCGCTACCGCGTGCCCGGGATCGACCAGGTGGCACCCTTGATGGCGGTGCAAGCCGCCGGGGCCAGCTACCGCGGCCGCAACGCCCACCCCGAGATCCATGCCACCACCGCCGACTACCAGCAGGTGCGCAACGAGTACCCGCAGCACGGCCGCTACATCGTCGACAGTGACGACGACGGCCGCCGCCGCGTCGCGGTGATCGGCACCAAGTTGCGCGATGACCTGAAGATGCCGAGCAATCCGGTCGGCGAGTATTTCCAGATCGGGAATGAATGGTTCAAGGTCATCGGCGTGATGCCCAAGCAGGGCGAGATCTTCGGCATGAGCCAGGACAACTATGCGGTGATTCCGTTCGCGGTCGGCCGCGCGATGATGGGCAACGCCAATCAGCCGATGCTGCTCGCCCACTTCACGGTGGCGAACCTGGAGCAAGTCGAAAGCGTGCGCGAGCGGGTCAAGCGCGCGATGCGCGTGTCGCGGCGGATCGCGCCGGGCAAGGACGACAATTTCAAGGTCGAGGCGGCCGACTCGTTCGTCAAACAGTTCAACAAGATCACCGCGATGGCCACCGCGGTGCTCGCCGGCATCGTCGGAATTTCGCTGCTGGTCGGCGGCATCGGCATCATGAACATCATGCTGGTGTCGGTGACCGAACGTACCCGCGAGATCGGCATCCTCAAGGCGCTCGGCGCGACCCGCCACGACATCCTCGTGCAGTTCCTGCTGGAGGCCGGTTTGCTGGCGCTACTCGGCGGCTTGATCGGCATCGTGCTCGGCTTCGCCACCGGCATCGGCATCGCCGCGCTGATCCCCGGCTTCCCGCCTGCGCACGTGCCGGTGTGGGTGGTGCTCGCCGCGGCCGGTTTCTCGGCGCTGGTCGGCGTGGTGTTCGGGATCATGCCGGCGTCGAAAGCGGCGGGGCTCGACCCGATCGAGGCGCTGCGGTACGAGTGAGCGCAAAGCTTGCCGGAGAGAATGACTTGGCAGGCATCGCCCGTCGGGCGCCAAGGTGCCGGGCGGGCTGGGGCGGGGACGATGGATCGGGCGCGCCGCTGCCACCGAATTGTCCCGTTGAGATCGCTTGCCCATCGGATGCCCGACCCGGGCTCTTGCGACATTGCAGTTGGTGCGCCTGGAGGGATTCGAACCCCCGACCAATGGCTTCGGAAGCCACTACTCTATCCGGCTGAGCTACAGGCGCCCGGGCAAAACGCGCGCGGCAGCGTGCCGTGCGGGTGGGCATTCTAGCGGCAAACGCGCGGCGGCGTGCTGGAAGCAGCGACGGGTCACGCCGCGCTTCGCATCGCGGTAACGCGGGTCGCGTCGGGCGGTACGCAGCCCGTACCATCGGGCCTGCCCGCCGTCGGCGGCTCCCCCGCCAGGTCGCCCCGCGATGAGCTATGAACGCTACCAATTGCCGTACCTGCCGCCTTGGAAGGCGAAGCTGGCGCTGTACTGGCAACTGGTGCGCGGCGACCGACCGATCGGTTGGCTGCTGTTGTTGTGGCCGACGTGGTGGGGGCTGTGGCTGGCGGCCGAGGGCATCCCGCCGCTGTGGACGCTGGTCGTATTCAGTGCTGGCGTCTGGCTGACGCGGTCGGCCGGTTGCGTGATCAACGACTACGCCGATCGCTGGCTCGATCCCTTTGTGGAGCGCACCCAGGACCGACCGCTTGCGACCGGCGCGGTGCGTGGGCGTGAGGCCTTGCTGGTGTTCGCGGTGCTGATGCTGGTCGCGTTCGCACTGGTGCTCACGCTCAATCGCCTGACGATCTATATGAGCGCGGTTGGCGTGGTGCTGGCGGCGAGTTATCCGTACCTCAAGCGCTACACCTACCTGCCGCAGGTGTACCTCGGGCTCGCGTTCGGCTGGGGCATCCCTATGGCGTTTGCGGCCGTGCAGGGAGAGGTGCCCGCAGTGGCGTGGCTGCTGTACTGCGCCAACATCCTCTGGGCGACCGGCTACGACACCTGGTACGCGATGGTCGACCGCGACGACGACCTGCGCATGAGCGCGAAATCAACCGCGATCCTTTTTGGCGAACTCGACCTCGTCGCGCAAGCGGTGTTGTACGCATTGTTCTTCGCCGCGCTGGCGCTGGTCGGGCAACGCGCGGGGCTGGGCACGTGGTACTGGCGCGGGCTGGCACTGGCGCTGGCGCTGGTCGCGTACGAGTTCTGGATCGCGCGCGACCGCGACCGCGATGGCTGCTTCCGCGCGTTCGTGCACAACCATTGGGTCGGCGCTGCGGTGTTCGCTGGGCTTGCGCTGGACTATGGGTTGCGCACGCCGGCCTAGCGCGTTCGCGGCGGTTTGCCCGACACTTGGGCTGACATCCCTCGTTCGCCGGAGTCCCCCATGCACAAGTCGTTGTTGTCGCTCATGTTGCTATCGTTCCCGTTGATCGGCCTAGCCGCGCCACCGGCCGCCGCGCCGAGCCGCGAGCACCTTGCGCCGAGCGGCTGGGAAGATTCGTACCACGGCCTGCACTACACGCCAGTGGTAAAAGTCGGCGACCGGGTGATTGTTTCGGGCATCCCGGCGATTCGCGGCGACAGCGATGAGGCCAAGGTGCGCTGGGCGTTCGAGCAGCTCAAGGCGCATTTGGAAAGCGCCGGCGCCTCGCTGGCTGACGTGGTCGAGCTGAGCAGCTTCCACGTCGCCCGCGACCATGCGGAATTTCGCGCAGGGATGGAGCCGGTGTTCAAGGTGCATCGCGAATTTTTCAAGAACCACTACCCGGCCTGGACCGCGGTCGGTACCACTGCGTTGTTCTCGGAGGGCGCGCCGATGGAGCTTCGCGCCGAGGCGATCATTGGCTCGGGCCGCGCGCCCCGCGCGGACATCCCGGTGCCGAAGCCTAGTCCGTAAGCCTGGTAAAGCGGGGGCGAAACCCCCGGCCCCCGGAGGCCCGGGGGTGCGGATTTTTACCCCCTCCCTGCCTGAGACGCTTTGCGGGACGATGGCTGCCCCCAGCCCCAGGTCGGCGGAAGCCAGTGCCGCAGCACGGCTACCCGATTGGCTCTCCGGCCGCCCCGTCCGAAAGAGCGCGGTACCAGATGCGTTCTGCTGCGCTGGAAGGGCCGGGATTTCCAACCGGGCTCACGAGGCGCGAGTGCTTACTCGGGAGAAGACCGGTCGGAGCCCACCGATGCGAGCAACTGTGCAGTAGCGCCGGTTGGCGGTTGCCTCAAACAAAAAGCTCGCGGCTCCCCTCTGGAGAGAAGACCGGTGGGAGCCCGACTATGCGAGCAACTGCGCAGTGGCGCCGGGGGTTGTCTGTAGCCTCGAACCAGCAGGCTCTCGGACCCCTCACACCACACGCGCGCACACCCACGCATCGACCCGCACGACGCCGGCGCGACGCAGGGTGAGCGCGGCAGCCTTCAGGGTGGCGCCGGTAGTCATGACGTCATCGATCAGCGCCACGTGCGCCGGCAGCGCTGCGCCGGCAGGCAACGCGAACGCATCCTTGAGATTGCTGCGGCGTTGGGCAGCGTTGAGTTGCGATTGCGCGGTGGTCGCGCGGACCCGACGGAGTACGCCATCGAGCAGTGGCACCCCGAGCGAGCGCGCCAGCGGCCGCGCCAATTCCAGCGCTTGGTCGTAACCGCGACGGCGCAGGCGCGCGCCGTGCAGCGGTACCGGCACCACGGCATCGGGGCGCGCTGCCCGGGCCAGCGAGCGCGCCATCAGTTGCGCCAGCAACGCGCCGGCGGCGAGGTCGTGATGGAACTTGAAGCGCAGCAGCAGGCGGTCGACCGGCGCGGCGTAAATGCAGGCCGCGCGAACGTCGGTCAGTGCCGTGGCGCCGCGTGCGCTCTTGGCGAGCGCCAGACATGCACCGCAGACCTGCACCTGCACCGCGCCGCCGCCGGCCAGCGGCATCGCGCAGCTCAGGCAGGCACTGGCGTTCCACGGCACCCCGTCCGCGCAATGCGCGCACAGGTCCACCCCGTCGCCGCCCCCCTCGCCGCACACCAGGCAACGGCTCGGCCACAGCAGGCGTGCGGCGTCGTTGCGTAGCCAAAAAGCCAGCCGCGCGCGCGGGCCGTCAACTTCGGCCGGGTCGATCTGGTTGACAGCGCTGGGCATGGTTTCCAGACTGCCGGCTCTGCCTCGCCGTGTCCGTCGGGAAATCCCCATGCCTGTTGTCAGTGAAACCGCCGCCACGCTCCGCCACGACTGGTCGCGCCGGGAGGTGGCCGCGCTGTTCGACCTGCCGTTCCCGGAGCTGCTGCACCGCGCCGCCGGCGTGCATCGCGAGCATTTCGACCCGAGCGAAGTCCAGGTCAGCACGCTGTTGTCGGTCAAGACCGGCGGCTGCCCCGAGGATTGCGGCTACTGCCCGCAGGCGCAGCGGTACCACACCGGCGTCGACGCGACCAAGCTGATGGGTCTGGACGCCGTGCTGGAAAAGGCGAAACAGGCCAAGGCCGCGGGCGCCTCGCGCTTTTGCATGGGCGCGGCCTGGCGTTCGCCGGCGGATCGCGACATCCCCAAAGTCGCGGCGATGATTCAAGAGGTCAAGGCGCTCGGCCTGGAGACCTGCGCGACACTCGGCATGCTGTCGCCGCCCCAGGCGCGCGCGCTCAAGGACGCCGGGCTGGACTACTACAACCACAACCTCGACACCGCGCCGGAGTTCTACAACGCGGTCATCCACACCCGCGAGTTCCAGGATCGTCTCGACACGCTCGCGCACGTGCGCGATGTCGGCATGAAGACCTGCTGCGGGGGCATCGTCGGCATGGGCGAGAGCCGCGATCAGCGCGCCGGCCTGTTGCAGACCTTGGCCAACCTGCCCGCGCACCCGGACTCGGTGCCGATCAATCGCCTAGTCAAGGTCGAAGGCACGCCGCTGGCGGATGACGAGTCGCTCGCGGAGCTCGATCCGTTCGAGTTCGTGCGCACGATCGCGGTCGCCCGGTTGCTGATGCCGCGCTCAATGGTGCGGCTGTCGGCGGGCCGCGAGAGCATGTCCGATGAGCTGCAGGCCTTGTGCTTCCTTGCCGGCGCGAACTCGATCTTCTATGGCGAGAAGTTGCTGACCACCGGCAACCCGGATACGGCGCGCGATCTGGCGTTGTTCGCGCGGCTCGGTTTGCGGCCGATGGCGCTGATCGAACAAGCCGGCACCGTGCACGCGCAAATCGTCGAAAGCCCGTTCGTCGGAGGCTCGTGTATCGAAGCCGTCCCCGAAGCTACCGAGCGCACCACCACCACCGGCCCGGATGCCACCACCCAATCGCGGGCGGCGTAGGCGTGCGCGCGTCCTGGGGGGATCGGATCGCGGCGTTGCGCGCCGAGCGCGTGGCAACCTCGCGCACGCGCACGCGGCGGCTGGTGAGCCACCGTGACAACGCGCGCTGCGAAGTCGACGGCCACCTGCTGCTGAATTTCTGCAGCAACGACTACCTCGGCCTGTCGCAGCATTACTCGGTGGTCAGCGCGTACCAGGATGCGGCGGCGCGCGAAGGCGCAGGCGGTGTCGCCTCGCACCTCGTCTGCGGTCACCACGCGATCCACGACGCGCTCGAACGCGAACTCGCCGACTGGGTGGGTGCGCCGCGCGCCTTGCTGTTCGGCAGTGGCTTCCTGGCCAACCTCGCGGTGGTGCAGGCGCTGCTCGGCGACGACGACGTCTGCGTGCAAGACCGCCTCAACCACGCCAGCCTGATCGACGCCGCGCGACTGGCCGGTTGCCGCTTGCGCCGTTACCCGCACGGCGATGCCGAAGGCGCGCTGCGGCAGTTGCGCGCGCAACCCGACGGTGTCGCGATGCTCGCAACCGACGGCGTGTTCAGCATGGACGGCGATGTTGCGCCGCTGCGCGACCTGGCGCTGGTGGCGCGCGTGCAGAAGGCACTGCTGTATGTCGACGACGCCCACGGCATCGGCGTGCTCGGCCCAGGCGGGCGTGGCAGCGTGGCCGAAGCTCGGCTCGGCGTGAACCAGGTGCCGCTGCAATTGCTTACGCTCGGCAAAGCCCTTGGCAGCTATGGCGCCGCGGTGGTCGGCGATACGGCATTGATCGAGCACCTGGCCGAAACCGCGCGGCCCTACCTCTACACCACCGCATTGCCGCCGGCGCAGGCCGCGGCGACGCTGGCGGCGGTCAAGCTCGCACGCAAGGACCACTGGCGCCGCGAACGCTTGGGCGAACTGGCCGCGCGACTGCGCCAGCGCTCCGCGGCGATGGGCTTCCAACTGCTGTCTTCCGATACCCCGATCCAGCCGTTGCTGTGCGGCGACGATGCGCAAGCGGTGGCAATGGCCGCCGCGCTTGAGGCGCAGGGCTTCTGGGCCGCGGCGATCCGTCCGCCGTCGGTGCCCGAGGGCAGTGCGCGCCTGCGCATCACCTTGTCGGCGCTGCATACGCAGGCCGATGTGGATGCGCTGGTCGAGGCGATGGCCTGGGCGCGCGACGCGATCGCGCACGGGTTCCATTCAAACGCGGCCGTGGCGTGAGGCGGGTCGGGCGACGGCAGTCGCGCCGCGAGTAGCGCGCGAGGCCGCGACGCATCCTTGCTCCACCTTGCCCTCGCGACGCGGAGGGCATGCCGCAGCTCCCTACGCACCCCAACACGTCCGATCATCCGAATCGTGCCCATGCATATCGAAACCTTCGGCACTGGCCCCGCGCTCGCGCTAATTCACGGCTGGGCGATGCACGGCGGCTTGTTCGCGCCGCTGGTCGAGCGCTTGCGCGCGCGCTACACGCTGCATCTGGTCGACCTGCCCGGGCACGGCCACGCGCACGCGGACACCACTGCCTTGGACCCACGGCAGCTTGCCGCCGACTTGGTGGCGCGCGTGCCCGACGCCGTCTGGCTGGGCTGGTCGATGGGCGGACAGTTCGCCTTGCGCGCCGCGCTCGATCATCCCGGCCGCGTCCGCGGGCTGGTAATGATCGCGTCGTCGCCGCGATTCGTCAGCGGCGCGGACTGGCCGCACGGCGTCGATGCGGCGGTGTTCCGCGATTTCGCCGTGCTGCTGCAGAAGGATTACCGCGCCACGCTGGAAGCCTTTCTCGCGCTGGAAGCCCTGGGCTCTCCGCATGTCCAGGACGACCTGCGCAACCTGCGCGCCCAGGCATTCGCCCGCGGCGAGCCGGCGCAGCGCGCGTTGCTTGAGGGCTTGGCGCTGCTGGATGCGTTCGACGTCCGTGCCGAGTTGCCGCGGTTGCGCGTGCCGAGCTTGTGGATTTCCGGAAAGCGCGACCGCCTGGTGCCGGCCGAAGCGATGCCGGCCGCGGCGGCGTTGGCCCCAGACGCGTGCAGTGTGGTGATCGCGAACGCGGGGCACGCGCCGTTCTTGAGCGCGACGGACGCGGTCGCACAGGAGATCGAGGGCTTCATGCGGCGCTTGGCCGTTAGTTCGGACCCGGTGCTGTCGTCGTGAGCGAGTCGTCGGCATGAGCGATTTGTTCGACCACCGCCAAGTGCGCCGCGCGTTTGCACGTGCAGCCCCCGGCTACGATCGCGCCGCAGCGCTGCAGCGCGAAGTCAGCGCGCGGTTGGTGGAGATGCTGGACTACCTGGACGATCGCGTGCCCCAGGTCGTGGCCGACATCGGCTGCGGCCCCGGACATGCCGCTGTGGCGATGCAGCAACGTTGGCCCAAGGCGCAGGTGATCGCGCTTGATCTGGCGCTGCCGATGCTGCACGAGGAACGGGTCAACGCCGGCCGCAGGCGTCCCGCATTCTTTCCCTTTCGGCGTCGCCCGGACCCGGTTTGCGCCGACGCGCGCGCGCTACCGCTGCGCGACGGCAGCGTGGATGTGCTGTTCTCCAACCTATGCCTGCAATGGGTCGAGGACTTGCCGGCGGTGTTCGCCGGTTTCCGTCGCGTGCTCAAGCCCGACGGCCTGCTACTGCTGTCGACGTTCGGCCCCGACACCCTGTTTGAACTGCGCGGTGCGTTTTCCGAAGCTGACGACGCGCCGCACGTGAGCCTGTTCCCGTCGATCGGCCAATTCGGCGATGCATTGATTGCCGCTGGCTTCAAGAACCCGGTGCTCGATCGCGACGAATTCACCCAGCAGCATGCCGACCTCGCTGCGCTGATGCGCGAGTTGCGCACGCTTGGCGCTACCAACGCGATGGTCGATCGCCGCCGCAGCCTCACCGGGCGCCAGCGCTTCACCCGCGCCGCGCAGGCGTATGACGTGTTGCGGGGCGCGGACGGCCAGTTGCCGGCAACCTGGGAAGTGATTTACGCGCACGCCTGGGGCCCGCCGCCGGGCACGCCGATCCGCGTCGGCGGCGTCGACGAGGTGCACGTACCCGCGGGCAAGATCCGGATCCGGCAACGGCCGTGAGCGACGCGCGCCGGCGCCAGCTCGCGTTGTCGGCGGTCGCGCTCGCGCTGCTGTCGGCATTGTTTTTCACCTGCACCTACGTGCTCAACCGCGCCGCCGCGACCGCGGGTGGACACTGGGCGTGGACCGCCTGCCTGCGCTACCTGATCACGCTGCCGATCCTGCTGCTGGTGATGCGTTGGCAGGGCGGCGTGGCGCCCGTCTGGCGGGCGATCCGACGCCACCCCGGTCCGTGGCTGCTGTGGAGCGGCGTCGGGTTCGTGCTGTTCTACCTGTGCCTGAGCTTTGCTGCGGCGAGCGGGCCGTCGTGGCTGGTCGCCGGCACGTTCCAGCTGACGGTGATCGCGGGCATCCTGTGCGCGCCGTTCCTGTACCGCGATGCGCGCGCGAAATTGCCGCTGCCGGCGCTGGCCATTGGCGCGGTGATCGTCGCCGGCGTGGGCTTGATGCAGTTCGGCCATGGCGGCGGCGCCCTGGATCGCGCCGGCTGGATCGCGCTGGCATGCGTGGTCGTCAGCGCCGTGACTTACCCGCTGGCCAACCGCGCGCTGCTGCTGCACTTGGAGCGCGCTCAGTCGGAAGCCAACGCACCCGAACTCAATGCCACCCAGCGCGTGTTCGGCATGACCCTCGCGAGCCAGCCGCTGTGGTGGCTGGTCGCGGCGTTCGCGTACGGACACAGCGGCCCGCCGCCGGTCGCGCAGGTAGGGCTGGCCGCCGGGGTGGCGCTGAGTGCGGGCGTGATCGCGACAGTGCTGTTCTTCCACGCCACCGGCATGGTCCGGAATGACCCGACCGCGCTTGCCGCGGCCGAGGCGATGCAGGCCGCGGAGATCCTGTTCTCGGTGCTGATTGGCGCGCTTTGGCTCGGCGAGGCGTGGCCGCAGGGCCGGACGCTGGCCGGCGCGGTGATCGTGATCGTCGGCATCGCCGCGATCAGCGCGGTGGCGGCGCGTGGCGCGGCCGGCGACCGTCGGGCGACCGAACTGATGCGCAGCGACAGGGGTGCGTGACTGGCGAGGCCGTGCGCGTTACATCGGCGCGGCACGCCTAACACCGCATGGGATGTATCAAGCGGCGTTCGAGAGGCAGCGCTTCAGCGAGCGCGGGGTATAGCTCGCGCCGGCCGAGTTACCGATTACGCCGGCGCGCGTCCTTCAGCGACCTGCGCGCGCCATTGCTGTTGGTTGGAGTAATTGCTGATGCGCTGGATATGGCCATCGCGGATCTCGAAGAACACGCCGCCCGGCAGCACATATTTTTGCCCCTGAGCGGTCGCCAGGACGGTGTCGTCGGCGAGGTACTCGCCGTGCGCCACATACTCGGCGGCGGCACGATGACCGTCGGGGGCGGTCATCACCACGATGTCGCGCAGTTGCTCCTGAAAACGGATTTCCATGCGCTGCAGGAATGCGGTGAATGCGGCCTTGCCGACTTCGCGCGGGCCCTGGTTGACGTCGTGCACCACGCCGTCGCTAAGCAGTACCAGCATGCCGGCCCAGTCGCCGCGGTTGAACGCATTGAAGTACGCGAGCACCACCTCGATCGCGCGGTCGTTGCTGCGGGTGCCGTCGATGATCATCGCAAGGGCCTTATCGAAACGGGGCGTTGGTAGCCGCAGCCACCGATGCTGCGGCGAGCAGCGCGGGCAGGGCGTCGGCATCGACGTTGCCCCCCGACAGAATGATACCGACGCGCTGGCCGGCAAAGCGTTCGCGCTGCTCAAGCACCGCCGCCAGCGCAATGGCGGCAGAGGGCTCGATCAGTTGCTTGGTGCGCTGCCACAACAAGCGCATTGCCGCGACCGTCGCGGCATCGTCGACCACCATCACCTCCGGCGCGTGCTGGTGTAGGAGGCTGAAATTTAGCGCGCCCAGGGTGCCGCGCAAACCATCGCAAATGGTGTCTGGCACGAAGTCGGTGATGCGTTCGCCGCGTTGCAGTGAGGCGCAGGTCTCGGCGGCGCCGGCCGGTTCGGCCAGCACCAGACGGGTGTGCGGCGCCAATGCCGCGAGCACGATCGCGGTGCCGCAGGCGAGCCCGCCACCGCCGACCGGCACCACCACCGCATCAAATGTGGCGCCGCTGGCGAGCAACTCGAGCGTCGCGGTGCCTTGGCCCGCGATCACGTTGGTGTCGGTGTAGGGATGTATGAGCCGCGCGCCGGTATCGCGTTGCACCTGCGCGCAGAGCGCCTCGCGCGCGGTGATCGTCGGCGCGCAGCGGTGCACCGTGGCGCCGTAGGCCGTGATCGCGGCGAGCTTGGTCGCGACCGCCCCCTCGGGCACGACGACATGACAGGCGATGCCACGCGTGCGCGCGGCCAACGCGAGCGCCGCGCCATGGTTGCCGGACGAATGGGTAACCACGCCGCGCGCGGCTTCGGCATCGGTCAGCAACCACACCGCATTGCACGCGCCGCGGAATTTGAACGCGCCGACGCGTTGCAGGTGTTCGGCCTTGAGGTGCAACTCGCAACCAGCGAGCGCGTCGAGGCTGCGCGAACGCAACACCGTGGTGACGTGGGCATGTGGGGCGATACGCGCGGCCGCGGCGAGTACTGCGTCGATGTTGGGCAGGGTCGGGTTCGGCATGGCGGACTCGGACGTCTCCGATGACGGCAAGGACGCGGGCATCGAGGGCGGCGGCGGGGGCGCAGGGGTAGGCAGCTGGGGCATGGCGCGGACGTCGTTCATCCGCCGATGCTAGCGCAGTCGCTCAGGCGTCTGGCGCGGCCCGGCGAGCGGTGACCGCGGCGATGCACAGCAGCGGCGTGGTTGCGATCACCGCCGACACCCGCGAGGCCTTCCAATGGGCGAGGTGCCTCCGCGAACGCGCCATAGGCGCCGATAGTGTTGAATGCGCAATACGCGAGCACGGCCCAATGCAACGCATCGAGCTGCAGCAGGCTCGCCGGGCGCGCGAACGGCAGCAGCACCAGGCTGGCGACTACGTAGATAAACAGCAGGATGTGCATCGAGCCAATGTCCGGTCCCGCGGGGTGCCGTAGCAACGTAGCCGCGCCGCGGGGACGAACTGGGGCGAACTGGGCGGCGTGCCTCGGGGCGGCAACGCACTCCTCCGCCGTGGCCGGCTGAACCGGTCAGATTCGGTGCGCGCGGAGCGCAAAAATTAAGCGCGAGTTCAAGGCCGCGGGCCGAACCTGCCTCTACACCTTGGGGGGTATCTGACCATGATCCGCAAGCTCGTCCTGCCACTTCTCGCCGTCGCCCTGCTTGGCGGCTGCGTCACCGACTACGCCTACCGTGGTGGGGATCGCGGCGACTACTACTACGGCCAGCCCAGCACTGAGTACCGGTATTACGGTCCTTACGGCGGGTATTCGCCTTATGGCGGCTTTGCTCCGTACGGCTATGGCGGCTTCGGCTATGGCGCGTATGGCTACCCGTACCGCTACTACGGCCACCCGCACAGCTACGGTTTCTACAACCACCCGTATTACCACCCCTACTATCGGCCGTACTACCGGCGGCCGGTGGCAATCCCGCGCCCGGACGGCACCGTGCCGCAGCAGCGACGGGACGACCGCCGCCCGCCGTGGCGCAACTTGGACGAACTGCGTCGTCGTCCCACCGCCGATGGCGGCGGTCGCTCGGAACCCCGCGAGCTCGTCCCGTCCGCGCCGATGGGGGAACCGCGTGAACGTGGTTCGCGCATGGACCAGGGAAGCCGCCAAGCCGATCGCAGCGTAGAACGCGAGCCCGCCGAACACGAGCCGTGAGCGAAACCCCCGTGCAAATTTGCAAGAAGCGGCTTGCATTTGCCGGCGGACTGACAGCAATCTACGCGTCCTGACCGCACACGTCGTATTGCGACGCAAACGGCTCACGGCGTAAGTGCCCGGGTCGGCCCCCGGCGAGGAATCACGGATCCCCCCTGTTCCGTCCTTGTCGGGTGCCGGCACTCTTCGTGGCGACGAGTGTCAGCGCAGTGATGATCGCCTCGCCGGCCTGCGCCTAAGAGCCATCCACTGCCGAGGTCGTCGTACGCCTTGGGGCACAGGCCAATGGCAGCCTGGCGGCGAACGGGTCTAAGGGGCGCTGCTCAGTGCCGACCCATCAAGCAACCGTACGGAATACGTGCGCCGCGACTCGGGATTCGACATTGGCCGCGCACCCGCGCGCAAAAAAATAGGGGCCGAATGTCCCCCGACATTCGGCCCCCTGCTTCCCCGACGGGCGCTTGGCCAGCCCTGTTCCAATTCCGGCCGGCGCTAGAGGCCTGCCCCGTTGGGTGCAGAAGTTATGACGCAGGAAGCGTGCCAAGTTCACGTTATCTGTACATCCCGGCCAACCCACGTCGCCTTGATCAAGCCCGGCCCCTAGAATTGCCCGACATGCCCGGGCCAAATCCATGACCGACAGCTTTTACCAATACGACGTGATCGTGGTCGGCGGCGGCCATGCCGGCACCGAGGCCGCGCTGGCGTCGGCGCGCGCCGGTGCGAGCACGCTGCTGCTGACCCACAACGTTGAAACCATCGGCGCGATGAGCTGCAACCCGGCCATCGGCGGCATCGGCAAGGGCCACCTGGTCAAGGAAATCGATGCACTCGGCGGGATCATGGCGCGCGCCGCCGACACCGCCGGCATCCATTGGCGTCGGCTCAATGCGAGCAAGGGTCCGGCCGTGCGTGCGACGCGTTGTCAGGCCGATCGCGCGCTGTACCGCAGCTTCATCCGCTACGCGGTCGAGGCGCAGCCGAACCTGACGCTGTTCCAGGCCGCGGTCGACGACATCGAGTTCGATCCGGGCCACGTCAGCGGCGTGCTGACCCAGACCGGCCTACGGTTCTACGCGCGCGCAGTGGTGCTGACCGCAGGCACGTTCCTCGCCGGCAAGGTCCATGTCGGCCCGACCACCTACGCCGCCGGCCGCGCCGGCGACCCGCCCGCGACCGCGCTGGCCGCGCGCCTGCGCGATGGCCCGTTCGTCGTCGACCGGCTCAAGACCGGCACGCCGCCGCGCATCGACGGCCGTTCGCTCGACTACAGCGTGATGGAGGAGCAACCCGGTGACGATCCGCGCCCGGTGATGTCGTTCCTGGGCAGCGCCGCCGATCACCCGCGCCAGGTGTCGTGCTGGATCACCCGCACCAGCGCGGCCACCCACGAGATCATCCGCGGCGCGCTCGATCGCTCGCCGCTGTACACCGGCCAGATCGAAGGCATCGGCCCGCGCTACTGCCCGTCGATCGAAGACAAGGTGGTGCGCTACGCCGACAAGGCCAGCCACCAGATCTTCGTCGAACCCGAGGGACTCGATGTCGCCGAGATCTACCCGAACGGCATCTCGACGTCCCTGCCGTTCGACGTGCAACTGGCGCTGGTGCGATCGATCCGCGGTTTCGAGCGCGCCCACATCACACGCGCCGGCTACGCGATCGAATACGACTATTTCGACCCGCGCGGGCTCAAGGCCACGCTCGAAACCAAGGCGGTCACCGGGCTGTTCTTCGCCGGACAGATCAACGGCACCACCGGCTACGAAGAGGCCGCGGCGCAGGGCCTGCTCGCCGGCGTCAATGCCGCGCGCTTCGTGCGCGGGGAGGCCGGCTGGAGCCCGCGCCGCGACCAGGCGTACCTGGGCGTGCTGGTCGACGACCTCATCACCCACGGCACCACCGAGCCGTACCGCATGTTCACCAGCCGCGCCGAGTACCGGTTGCAGTTGCGCGAGGACAACGCCGACCTGCGGCTAACCGCGATCGGGCGTGAACTGGGTTTGGTCGATGACGCGCGCTGGGGACGATTCGCCGGCAAGCGTGACGCGATCGACGCCGAAAACGCGCGCTTGGCGGCGCTTTGCGCCGCGCCGAACAATCCCCTCGGCCGCGAGATTGTCGCGACGCTGGGCATCGAACTCAGCCGTGAGAGCCCGGTGCTCGACCTGCTCAAGCGCCCGGAGTTCGACTACGCCGGATTGATGCGGCTGCCGTCGCTGGCGCCCGGCGTTGCCGATGCCGAGGTTGCCGAGCAGGTCGAGATCGGCATGCGCTATTCGGGCTACCTGCTGCGTCAGAACGAGGAAATCGCCCGGCATCTGCACAGCGAGTCCGACGTCATTCCCGCGGATTTCGATTTTGCCGGCGTGCGTGGCCTGACCGGCGAAGTCGCGCAGAAGCTTGCGCGCGTGCGCCCGGAAACCGTCGGCCAGGCGCAGCGCATCCCGGGCATGACCCCGGCGGCGATCTCGCTGCTGCTGGTGCATCTGAGTCGGCTGCGGCGCAACCGGGTGGCGTGAGCCTCGGGAGTCACGTACGGAACGCTGATTCGGGATTGCCGCGGTTGCCCGTCATGCCAGCGCGGCTCGGACTTCCCTCCGGTCGAAAGCGGGAAGCCATTTGCACCTGCAGTTGCCCGTGAGGATGGGACCCTCAATGGCCGGTTGCCGCGGCGGGCAGAAAGCTTAAGCCAACATGGCCCCAGATTTTGCTGGATGACGAAGCCGGCGGTTCATCGCCCAAGTCGCCGCAGTCCCGCTTCGTTGCTACACGCAAAAACGAACCACGCCCCACACCTCGCGCGCCCAAGCCCCGCGTCCTGACCCCGTCGCGCTACCCTCGCGATATGAAAATCATCGCACCGGTTGTCCTGCTCGCCGTTCTCGCCATGGCTGCGTGCGAGCGCAGTGCGGGTCCCGTTCCGCCACTACAGCCGACCCCGGCGCTGGTAAAAACCTATCGGGCCCATGACTGGCCCCTGCCCGTCACCGCGCAGGCCGCGCAACCGGATTTGATCGCCGCCGCCGACGGCCGCGTGCTGCTGTCGTGGATCGAACCGCGCGGCAAGGGCCACGCGTTGAAGTTCTCGACGTTCAACGCGGGACAATGGACCGCCCCGCGCGACATCGCCGCGGGCACCGATTGGTTCGTCAACTGGGCCGACACGCCGCATCTGGCGGTAACCGACGACGGTGCGCTGTGGGCGCACTGGCTGCAGAAATCGGCCGCAGCCACCTACGCCTACGACGTCGCGCTGGTGCGCAGTGCCGATGGCGGGGCGACTTGGTCCAAGCCGGTGCTGGTCAATGACGACGGCACGCCGACCGAACACGGTTTCGTCTCGCTGTGGCCGGCGACGCGCGACAGCGTTGGTGTGAGTTGGCTCGACGGTCGCAACAGCGGCGGCGACGCGGATGGCGGCCACGCGGGAGGCCACGCCGGCGCGATGACCCTGCGCGCGGCCCGTTTCGACGGGACGCTGCAGCGCCATGGCGAGAACCAAATCGATGTAATGACCTGCGACTGCTGCCAGACCGACGTCGCGATGACCGCGCGCGGCCCGCTGCTGGTCTACCGCGATCGCACCGACGCCGAGATCCGCGACATCGCGGTATCGCGCGCGCAAGCCGATGCATGGACGCCGCCACGCCTGGTGCACGCCGACCGCTGGAAAATGCCGGCCTGTCCCGTCAATGGACCGGCCGTCGCCGCGCGCGGTACGGACGCTACAGTCGCGTGGTACACCGCGCCCGGGGATACGCCGATGCTGCGGCTCGCGCGCAGCGTCGATGCCGGCGACAGCTTCGGTGCGCCCGTCACGGTAGATCAGGGCCAGGAAGTGCAAGGCCGCGTCGATGTCGCGTTGGATCCGCAGGCGACATGGGTGCTGTGGCTGCGCGAGGAAGCCGGTGGCCAGTCGCTGCAGCTCGCACGCTATGCCCCGGATCTGTCGCGGGTGCTGCAACGCGTCGAGATTGGCAAGCTTCAGGGCCGCGGTCGTGCAACGGGCTTTCCCCAACTCGCACTCGCAGGCGACGCTGCGTACCTCGTGTGGACGGATGTCGTCGACGGCAAGCCGTTGCTGCGGGGCGCGACGCTGCGAGGCCAGTGACCCGTGCCGGAAGACGCCAAGTGCCGTTATCCGGCAAACGAGCCGGATCCGAGTAGCCAGGCTTACTTGAGCGCCAGTGGAGATTCTGCCTCTTACCTTGCCGCCGTGCCGCCTCAGCTCGGAGTCTGCGACAGTCGCCTCGATGGCGTTCCCCCTTCCGGGAATGGATGCGGGGCCAGACTCAGGTGATTGCAGTTGAGTGACCTGTACGCTGATACGCCCCACTGGGCTCACGCAGTAGAACCGGCCCCGAAGCCGCCGCTCCTGCTAGCCACGCGACCGGTGAGTTGCGGCGGCGCACGCCACCGCGTCAGCCGCGCCGAGCCGCTTCGATTGCTGCGATATCGATCTTCGTCATCTCCATCATGGCTTCGAAAGCTCGCTTGGCCGCGGCTGGATCGGGATCGGTGATCGCAGCGGTCAGGGCGCGTGGGGTGATCTGCCACGACAGCCCCCACTGGTCCTTGCACCAACCACACGCGCTTTCCTGACCGCCGTTTCCGACAATCGCGTCCCATAAGCGATCTGTTTCCGTTTGGTCGTCGGTCGCCACCTGAAACGAGAAGGCTTCGGTGTGCTTGAACGCGGCGCCCCCGTTCAAGCCAAGACAAGGGATGCCCATGACCGTGAACTCGACCGTCAAGACATCGCCCTGCTTGCCCGCCGGATAGTCACCAGGCGCGCAATGGACGGCGCCCACCGCACTGTCAGGAAACGTGTCGGCGTAGAACTTTGCGGCGTCCAACGCGGTGCCGTCATACCAGAGGCAAATCGTGTTCTTGCTGACCATTCGGGTTCTCCTATGTTTTGGGCGGATACATGCACTCAAGCGGCGCAGGAAGTCGGACTACTCCGGCACCGTCTGCAAACCCACGTACGCATGTTCGTCCGATGACGCGGGTCATGTGAAGTCGCCGCTGCGATGGGGCCAGGCGCATAGGCGGAGTGCGTTTTCAACATATCAACGGCAGATGCCGTACCGATGCTTTCATTGGCAGCTTGTCGTTCCAAGCTGTGGCGACGGTCGCACCATGGGATCGCTCGTAAACCGAACAATGCGTCGAGTGCGATCGGGGGTGCCCGCCTAGACAGGCCGCTGCAAACGACCGTGCTCCATCATCAAGACGCTGCCGGCCGCATAAAAGGGCGCCATCACCACGGATGAGTACGACGAGCCAAGGCCGGGCAGAAAGCATCACGCTCGGTGGGCCAAAGCAGCCGTTCGGCTCCAGGCCGAACAGCGCTTGCCACCCGGCGCGTCCGTCGCGCCATGACGCTGTCACTCCCGTCGGGAAGACAACGGCAGCGCCCCCGATGCGACCCGACGCGCTTGGCCGCGCACGTGTTCGCCAGGAGCGGCTCGCCGCACCTACTACGCCTAGGATGAAATGAGTGATGGACTTCAACGATCTCGACCGTGTCTTGCGCGCGCACGCCGCTGACTTGAACTTGTCGCCCGAGGAAAAATTCGCGCTGCGCGAGCTCGGCGTGCAGTCCACCACCGAACAGATCAGGTTCATGCGCAATCAAGCGTTCGAGATAGCGCGCGAGGGCATCCGCACCCAGCCCGAGCAGGCGCTCGACTTGCTCCGTTGGGTCGAGCAAGTGGTTCGGACGCTGGACCTTTCAGTGCTGGGAGCGGTCACCGCCACCACGGCATTCTTTTCGCCGGGTGACGCCTGCCTGCGCAAACTGCGCGAGCTTTGCCGCGGCGCGCGCACCAGCATGGACATCTGCGTGTTCACGATCGCCGATGACAGGTTGACCGACGAGATCATTGCGGCCCACCGACGCGGCGTGCAGGTTCGGATCGTCAGCGACAACGACAAGCGCATGGATACGGGCAGCGACATCGCCCAGTTGATTGCAGCGGGAATCAGCGTGCGCATGGACCCCACACCGTTCCACATGCACCACAAATTCGCGCTGTTCGACACGGCCCTGCTCGCCAACGGCAGCTTCAATTGGACCCGGTCGGCGAGCATGAGCAACTTCGAGAACCTGGTCGTGAGCGCTGACGCCTACCTAGTTCGCTGCTTCGGCGGTCAGTTCGAGCAGCTGTGGTCCGAGTTCGAATTGCCCGCTGGCCGAGGAGATTGATTTAGGGGCGATTGGCTGCGCGAGCAGGCCGACGGCCAGGCCGTGCCGCTCGCGCGTTGTGAGCCTGCTGCGCGCATGCAGTGCATCGAAGTCGGCGAGCTCGCCGGCGACGGCCGCGCGACTGAATTAGCGGAGTTCAATCCCACTACATGCCGCACGGGAAGTAAGGGGTCGCGCTGTTGGGCGCCGGCCAGCTTCGGTTGAGGCCACGGTACTGACGTGCTCCAAACACAATGACTGGCGCATCCGATCACGCACAGACCAAGTCCCATTCAAGCCCAAATCGCGCCAGGTACTTCCGCAGGCGGTCGGCATCGTTGGTGCTCTTTCGTTGGGTTCGCGATACGGAAAAGAGCTTGCGCCCTGCTTCAGAAAGCGATTTGGATCGGCGACATACGTGCACCACTTCTTCCAATTGCACTCGATCGAAGGGGTCCAGATCGTCCATGCGCTCTGCCAGCAGCGGCTCAAGCACCGAGGGCGGCATGCCGGATCGCCATTGGCGGCGCAAACGCCCGATCTCTTCTTCGGTCACGTCAGTCTGGATGCGTCCGGCGACCGCCAACGTGGCCATGCGCATCACGGACGCCCCAAGGTCGCGGAAGTTTCCGCTCCAGCGCGCCTCCGGGCTGACGGCGAATGCCAAGTAGCGAGCCCGCGCCTCCTTGTTGAAGGTCACGCGCTGATGTTGCTCCCGTGACCACCGGTCGAGCTCAAACTCGAGGTTTGGTTCGATGTCCTCTACTCGTTCCGCAAGTCCTGGCAAGTGATAGGCCCACAGGTTCAACCGTGCCAACAGGTCCTCGCGAAACCTGCCTTGCACCACTGCTTCGTGCAGATCACGGTTAGTGCCTGCGATGATCTGGAAGTCGCTTTCAACCTCACGATCGCTGCCGACGGGTAAGAACCGCTTCTCCTCCAGTGCCCGCAAGAGCATCGCCTGCTCGTCTGAGCCCAGTTCCCCGATCTCGTCAAGAAAGAGCAAGCCCTTATCGGCGGACCGGAGCAGGCCGGCACGGTCGCTCGACGCTCCGGTGTAAGCGCCCTTGATATGGCCGAACAGAGCGCTCATCGCTCCATCGCCACACAGCGTGGCGCAGTTCACGTCGACGAAGCGTCCCGGTAGCTGATGCTTGAGTTTCTTGAGTTCGAACACTCGCTTGGCGAGCTGGCTCTTGCCGGCACCCGTCGGCCCCATCAGCAGCATCGGTGCCTTTGAACGTGTGGCCACTGTCTCGATCTGTTCGATCATTTGGTTGAACGCGGCGTTGCGGGTTGGGATACCACTCTTGAGCAGGTTCTGATCCTCCAGAGTCTCTTGCTGGAATCGCTGGGCGATGGCGTCGTAGCGCGAGAGATCGAGGTCAATGACGCTGTAGGAGCCGGCATCGCCTGCCCCTTGTCGCCGCGGGGGCGAGGTCTGCAGCAGCCGCCCCGGGAAGTGGCGGCTCTCGGTCAACAGGAACCAGCAGATTTGTACGACATGACTGCCGGTAGTGATGTGGACAAAGTAGTCCTCTTCCTCCGGGCGGAAGTCGTACCCGCGAACGAAGTCATGCAGCGTGGCGTAGACGCTCTCGAAATCCCATGGGTCGGCCAAGTGCATGTCGTGGCGCCGAACTTCGGTCTCCGGCGATACCTGGACGATGTCCTGAGCCACGCACTGGGCCAGCGCCCCATAACGACGATCGTCCGCCACCAGTTCCAATCGATGGATCAGAAAGTCCTCGTACAACGCCAATGACACTGTCGGTCGCCACTTCTCCCATCGGCCCGGGCCGGTGCCCGTGTCGAGCTGAGTGCCCAGCATTCCGATGATCACCTGTCGCTTCGACATATCAAACTCGCTATTTTGCTATACAGAAATATAGTCTTTCCGTGAAATATTTTCCGCCATGTCGCGACTAATGCGATGGAAAACGAGTAAAAACAATCAGATACGTATGCGCCCACCTAGTTGGCACGGGTATTGCTTTTACTTGGCTATGAACCGCTGCGGCCTTTGCCGCCCAGGAGCACCCACATGGCCAATGTCACTTTGTTCTCTTCGATCCGCGGCGCGTTGCTGCCGACCGCAATGGCGACCAACGAGGAAGGCGCGCCTGCCTACCAGCGGACCCCGGAAAACGCGCTAGCCCTTTACGCCGCCACCGGCTGCCTCAATGGCACCTACTACGCGACGGACGAGCAGCAGCTGGCGCAGGTCCTGATCCTGGCCGCGCAGGTAGCCCCGGATTTCGTGGCCCGCACCGCGGTCTATGCCCGCGGGATTGCACACATGAAGGACATGCCGGCGTTGCTGGTGGCGACCCTCAGCACCCGCGATGCCAAGGCGTTTGCCGGTGCGTTCGGCGCAGTCATCGATAACGGTCGCATGCTCCGAAATCTTGTGCAGATCCTTCGGAGCGGCCAGGTCGGTCGTAAGTCGCTTGGTTCACTCCCGAAGCGGCTGGTCCAGCAGTGGCTGGAACATGCCTCCGTGGATGCTCTGATCGGGGCGGCCATCGGACAGCAGCCCTCGCTCGCGGATGTGATCAGGATGGTCCATCCAAAGCCAGCGAACGCCGAGCGTGAGGCGCTGTATGCATGGATCATCGGCAAGCCGTACCGCGAGGAGGCGTTGCCGGCGAAGCTGCAGGCGTATGAGTCGTTCAAGCGCAACTCGGGCGACGAATTGCCGAATCTTCCGTTTCAGTACTACACGTCGCTGTCTTTGACGTCCTCGCACTGGAAGGCGATTGCCCGCAATGCGTCGTGGCAGACGCTGCGGATGAACCTCAATGCGTTCGCGCGCAACGGTGTCTTCGATGACGAATCCCTCGTCCAGGAACTCGCGGGCCGACTGCGGGATCCGGCTGCGATGCAGCGGGCGCGGGTCTTCCCGTACCAGCTGTTGATGGCCTACCACGCGGCCGGCTCCAGCCTGCCGGCGGCGATCACGGAGGCCCTGCAGGATGCGATGGAAGTCGCAACCCGCCAGGTGCCGGTAATCGACGGCAATGTGGCGGTCGCCGTGGACGTTTCTGGATCGATGGCTTCGCCGATCACTGGCCATCGCAAAGGAGCGACGACAGCGGTGCGCTGTGTCGATGTGGCGGCGCTCATCGCGGCGTCGCTGTTGCGGACAAATCCCGGAGCCCGTGTGCTGCCGTTCGACACCGAGGTTCGGGACTTGCGGCTCAACCCACGCGACAGCGTGATGACCCAAGCCCGTCAGCTGGCCTCGCTGTGTGGCGGCGGAACGACGGTCAGCGCGCCAATTGCGAAGTTGAACAGGGAGAAGGCAAAGGTTGATCTCGTTGTGCTGGTGTCCGACAACGAAAGCTGGTGCGACACCCGCGGCGGCGGTGCGACACAGACCATGCGTGAGTGGGCGCAGCTCAAGGTTCGGTGCCCTCAGGCGCGTCTGGTCTGCATTGACCTGCAGCCCACTGCGACCAGTCAGACCGTCGAACGAAACGACGTGCTGCATGTGGGTGGTTTCAGTGATGCGGTGTTTGACCTGTTGGCCACGTTTGCTGCCGAAGGAGCCCAGACCACCCGCTGGGTCGACCGGATCGCATCGATCGAATTGTAAGAGGAGCGCTCGGCTGGCAATGGGGCCAGCCGAGCCACGGATAAGTAGCTTCACGGGTGCTGGCGGATGCCGGCCTGACTACATGGGTATCGCCGGTTCGACTCCGGCAGTCAGGTCAATTCTTGCCGTCAGTGCCCACTTTTTTGCCGACGGCGTCTGCGAATGCCGATGAAACTACATGCCTTTTAAGCACCAGGTCGCGGGTTCGAGTCCCGTCCGCCGTCAGGCGGTAGCTCAGTGGTAGAGCAGGGAAAGTTTCATCTCCACCTCGTCGTGGACGTCGTCGGTTCTTGTAGCACTGTCACCGGAAGCGAATGCAAGTGGAACTCCATGTGTCGCGGGTTCGATTCCCGCCCGCCGCAAGGCGTTAGCTCAGTTGGTAGAGCAATGGTTCCACGCGGACTTGTCGCGGAAGGCTTGGGTGGATAGGCCGGGACCCCAGTGGATCCGGGCCCACACAGTTTCGCGGTGAATGCAGGTGGAACTACACGGTTCCCCTTAACAGGGTTGGGTTCGAATCCCACTGCAACCGGAGGTCGCAACCTCCGCGCGCAGAGCGTTCCACCACCTCTTGTCACCGCACCTTTTTAACGGGCGTCCAGCGCCCAGCAACTAAGCTAGGAAGCACGATGAACACGACCAACTACAACGTCATCCACGAGGCGGGCGCGTCGCCGATCAAGCTGTGGACCCGTGGCGTGCCGCTTGAGGACGCCGCCCGTGCGCAGCTGCAGAACATTGCTCGCCTGCCGTTCATCCACAAGTGGGTCGCGGTCATGCCGGATGTGCATCTGGGCAAGGGCGCAACGGTGGGTTCGGTGGTCCCGACGGTAGGCGCCATCATTCCCGCTGCAGTCGGGGTGGACATCGGCTGCGGCATGATCGCAGCGCGCACGAGCTTGGTGGCAACCGACCTTCCGGACAACTTGGCGGCACTGCGCAGCAGTATCGAACGCGCCGTTCCGCACGGACGCAACGTCGGCCGCGGCCAGCGCGACAAGGGGTCTTGGGATACCCCGCCGGCACGTACGCTCGAGGGCTGGTCGCATCTGGTCGATGACTTCAAGCTCATCACCCAGCGTCATCAGTCGCTGGCGCGCACCAACAATCTCAACCATCTGGGTACGCTCGGCACCGGCAACCACTTCGTCGAGGTATGCCTCGACGAGGAACAGCGCGTGTGGTTCATGCTGCACTCCGGTTCGCGCGGCGTGGGCAATGCGATTGGAACGCACTTCATCGAGTTGGCCAAGAAGGATATGCGCCGCTGGATGATCAACTTGCCCGACGAGGACCTCGCCTACCTTCCGGAAGGGAGCGAACACTACGCCGACTACGTGTTCGCGGTGGACTGGGCGCAGCGTTATGCCCGCATCAACCGCGAGATCATGATGCAGCACGTTGTCGAGGCCGCCCGCCGTGTGATCACCAAGCCGTTCGAGGCGCAGGCCGAGGCGGTCAACTGTCACCACAACTACGTGAGCCGTGAACATCACTTCGGCCAGGACATCTTCGTGACGCGCAAGGGAGCAGTGAGCGCTCGCAAGGGCGAGCTCGGCATCATTCCCGGCAGCATGGGTGCCAAGAGCTTTATCGTGCGTGGGCTTGGTAACCCGGACAGCTTTCACAGCTGTAGTCACGGAGCGGGCCGCGTGATGAGCCGTACTGAGGCGCGCAAGCGCATCAGTGTCGAGGACCATGCCAAGGCGACGGCACACGTAGAGTGTCGAAAGGATGCAGCGGTCGTGGATGAGTCGCCTGCGGCGTACAAGTCGATCGAGGCCGTCATGGCGGCACAGAGCGATCTGGTGGAAATCGTACACACGCTACGCCAGGTCGTCTGCGTCAAGGGCTGAGCTGGCGCTCACATCCGGCCGGGGCTCCCACATAATTTGAAGTTGATGGCCCTGGCGGCAGCAGCCGCCAGGGTAGAGGGTGGGTTTTTCATGGAAATGATCGAAATCGACGGCGCAGCCGGCGGTGGCCAGCTGTTGCGAACGGCGCTTACCTTGAGCTTGTGCACTGGCACCGGCTTCACCATAAGCAACATTCGCAGCGGTCGGCCGCGGCCCGGGCTCATGCGTCAGCATCTGACCGCCGTGAATGCCGCTTGCTCCATCAGCCAGGGTCGTGCCCACGGCGCGGAACTGGGAGCGACAAGCCTGCGGTTTGAGCCGGGGGAAGTGGTCCCGGGTGACTACCAGTTCGCTCTCGGAAGCGCCGGCTCGACAACGCTGGTTCTGCAGACGCTGCTGCCAGCGCTTTGGCGCTGCAAGACGCCCTCGAGCGTGCGTCTGGAAGGTGGTACGCACAATCCGCTTGCGCCGAGTGCGGACTTCTTCTCCGACACATACCTGCCGGCGCTGCGCCGAATGGGCGTGTGCTCAACGCTCGAACTTGAAGGCCACGGTTTCTATCCGGCGGGTGGAGGTGTTGTCATTGCGACGGTTGAACCCTGCGCAGCAATGCAGAACGTATCGCTGACCCAGCGCGGCGAGCTTGTATCCCTGGATGCGACTGCTCTGCTATCCGCCCTCGCCGCGGGAATTGGCCGCCGGGAACTGGCGGTACTGGCCAAGCGGCTGAACCTTGGGGATGAGCATCTGCGGATTCACAGTGTTCGGCCTGCGGTGGGCCCCGGCAATGCAGTTCTCGTTCGCGTCGCTCACGATGAGCACGTGGAAACGTTCACCGGGCACGGCGAGCGCGGTGTACCGGCGGAAAAGATCGCTGAGCGTCTGGCTGACGACGTATCCGCTTACCTCACTTCGGGCGCGTATGCGAGTGAGTACCTGGCCGACCAGTTGCTCCTGCCGATGGCGCTGGCTGGCCAAGGCCAGTTCACCACTTCGGCCGCCAGCGCTCACCTGCGCAGCAACGCAGCGTTGATTGAAAAGTTCGTTGCGGTGGAAATTAGCTACGAACCTGTGACTTCAAATTGCTGGCGCGTATCCGTCGAGCAGTAGTCCACATGGCGCATACGATCACCGGTGCGCACGGCGCCTTGCGGGAGCTTGCGGCCGGTTTCGACCCAAAGCATCGGTAATCGGGCGGACCGACTCTCGGTCGAGCTCTCCCTAGAATCCAAAGCCCCGGCTTTGGTTAGGAGAGATGAGATGACCTACT
>JAYSZI010000100.1:0-12095 GCA_043738095.1 Lysobacter sp. | reverse complement strand
TATCCGGAAGACGGCGCAATCGACGTGATTACTTCGCCGGACCAGTTCCAGGCGGTGAAGGACGCGATGGAGAAGGGCGGCTTCGTTGCCGAGAATTCCGGGGTGACGATGCGCGCCGAGAACGACATCGCCGTGGCCGGCGAGACCGCCGAACATGTGGTGAAGATGCTCGACATGCTCGAGGACCTGGACGACGTGCAGAACGTCTACCACAACGCCGAGTTGCCGCAGGAAGCCTACCAGTGAGCTGCGGGAATCGCGGCTGAAGCCGCTCCTACAATGACTCGAATCCTCGGGATCGATCCTGGGTCGCAGCGCACGGGTGTCGGAATCATCGATTGCGATGCCGGTGGCCGGGTGACGCATGTTTTCCACGCGCCGCTGAAGCTGCTCGACGCCGAGAGTTTCCCCCTGCGCCTGAAGTTGCTGCTGGATGGGCTCGGCGAGATCATTGAAAAATACCAGCCGGCCGAAGTGGCGATCGAAAAGGTCTTCATGGCGCGCAATCCCGACTCGGCGCTGAAGCTGGGCCAGGCCCGTGGCGCGGCCATGTGCGCGGCGGTGATGCGCGACTTGCCGGTGCACGAATACGCCGCCAAGGAGATCAAACTGGCGGTCGTGGGCAAGGGCAGCGCCGACAAGGTGCAGGTCCAGCATATGATCGGCGTCATGTTGAACCTGCACGGCAAGATCCAGGCCGATGCCGCCGATGCCCTGGCGGTTGCGATCACCCACGCGCATGTGCGCGCCACCGCGAAACGCATCGGCGTGAGCGCCCGCGAAGTCTGGAGCCGCAAATGATCGGCCGCCTGAAAGGCACCCTCGTGCACAAGCAACCGCCGTGGCTCATGATCGATGTCGGCGGCGTCGGGTACGAGCTTGAGGCGCCCATGTCCACCTTCTACGACCTGCCGGAAGTGGGTCGCGAGGTGGTGCTGTTCACCCATCACGCGGTGAAGGAAGACTCGGTGGCGCTGTACGGCTTCATGCGCGAGATCGAGCGGCGCTTGTTCCGCGACGTGCAGAAGGTGACCGGCATCGGCGCGAAGATCGCGCTGGCGATCCTGTCCGGCGCCAGCGTCGACGATTTCGCGCGGCTGGTGCAGACCTCCGACGTCACCGCGCTCACCCGCATCCCCGGCATCGGCAAGAAGACCGCCGAGCGCATGGTGGTCGAGTTGCGCGACCGCGCCGCGGACCTGATGGGCGGCGGCATCGTCCTCGGCGGCAGCGCCGGCCCGGGTGACCCCCAGAGCGAGGCGGTGATCGCTTTGCAGCAGCTGGGCTACAAGCCGGCCGACGCGGCGCGCATGGCACGCGACGCCACCGCCAGCGGCGACGACGCTGCGACCATCATTCGCAAGGCGCTAAAGTCCGCGCTTCGCTAACGCCACGGCGGCTCGACCCGCCACTCAGATAGACGCAAAAACATCCATGGCTTCCCCCCTCACAGATCAGCAGCAGTTGCACGACGACGCCTTCGGCAGTGGCCACGGGCGCAAAGGCCTCGCCGGGCTGGTAGTCGGTGCGATCGGCGTGGTATTCGGCGACATCGGCACCAGCCCGCTATACACGCTCAAGGAAGCGTTCTCGCCGCATTACGGCCTGATCGCCAACCACGACACCGTGCTGGGCATCCTGTCGCTGGTGTTCTGGGCGCTGATGATCGTGGTCACGTTGAAGTACGTGACGATCATCATGCGTGCCGACAACGACGGCGAGGGCGGGATCATGGCGCTGATGGCGATGAGCCAGCGCATTCTGTCCAAGGGTTCGAAGTCGGTGTATATCGTCGGCATCCTGGGCATCTTCGGTGCGTCGTTGTTCTTCGGTGACAGCGTGATCACACCGGCGATGACCGTGCTGTCGGCGATCGAGGGCCTGGAAGTCGTCGCACCACGCCTGCACAACGCAATCGTGCCGCTCACGATCGCGGTGTTGATCGTGTTGTTCGCGACCCAGCGTTTCGGCACCGAGAAAGTCGGGCGCGTGTTCGGCCCGGTGATGGTGGTGTGGTTCATCGCCCTGGCGGCGATTGGCGTGCTGAACATCGGCCACAACCCCGAAGTGATCCAGGCGCTGAACCCCTGGTGGGGCGCGCGCTTCTTCGCCACCCACAGCTTCGGCGCGATCTTCATCCTTGGCGCGGTCGTGCTCGCGGTCACCGGCGGCGAAGCGCTGTATGCCGACATGGGCCATTTCGGTGCCAAACCGATCCGTTACGGCTGGTACTTCTTCGTGCTGCCCGCGCTGATGCTCAACTACCTCGGCCAGGGGGCGCTGCTGCTGGAAGATCCCGGCGCGGCGAAAAACCCGTTCTACCTCGGGGTGCCGGAATGGGGTCGCGTGCCGATGATCGTGCTGGCCACCATGGCCGCGGTGATCGCCTCGCAGGCCGTCATCACCGGTGCGTACTCGGTCGCGCGCCAGGCCATGCAGCTGGGCTACATCCCGCGCATGGCGACCAAGCACACCTCCAGCGACACCATCGGCCAGATCTACATCCCGTACATCAACTGGACGCTGATGATCGCGGTGATCACGCTGGTACTGACGTTCCGCACCTCGACCGCGCTGGCGTCGGCGTACGGCGTGTCGGTGTCCGGCACGATGCTGATCGACACGCTGCTGCTGGCGCTGGTGGCAAAGGCCAGCTGGCCCAAGGCGCGCCGCTGGGTGCTGCCGCTGTGCGTGCTGTTCGCGATCATCGAATTCGCCTTCCTGTTCGCCAATGGCGTCAAGTTCCTCGACGGCGCGTGGTTCCCGGTGGTGCTGGCGATCCTCGTGTTCACGTTGTTGCGCACCTGGCGCCGCGGCCGCGAGCTGTTGTATGCCGAGATCCGCAAGGAGGGCATCCAGCTCGACACCTTCCTGCCGGGCTTGATGCTGGCGCCGCCGGTGCGGGTACCGGGCACGGCGATCTTCATGACTGCGCAAACCGGCGTGGTGCCGCATGCGTTGCTGCACAACCTCAAGCACAACAAGGTGCTGCACGAGCGCAATGCGTTCCTTACCGTCGAAACACTCACCAAGCCGTATGCGCCGCTGGAAAAGCGCTTGAAGATCGATGCCATCGGTGACGGCTTCCATCGCGTGGTGGTGCGCTTTGGCTTTATGGAAACGCCGGACGTACCGCAGGCGCTGATGCGTTCGTGCGACCAGGGCGGGATCTATTTCGATCCGATGGACACCACGTACTTCGCCAGCCGCGAGAACATCATTGCCAGCAGGCATCGGGGCATGGCGTTCTGGCGCGACAAACTGTTTGCGGTCATGCATCGCAACGCCGCGCCAGCGACCGGGTTCTTCCGCATCCCGGGCAATCGTCTGGTCGAGTTGGGCTCGCAGGTTGAGATCTAACCGAAGCCGGGAACAGGAAATAGGGAGCCAGGGAATAGAAGAAGGCGCGTGACGAAGCCTTCCATTCCCTTAATCCCCTCATTCCCGCTCCATCATTCCCCGCATAATGGCCGCATGAACGACCCCCGCATCGTCGCTGCCGGCGCGACCTATGAGGACGAGGCCATCGAGGCCTCGATCCGCCCCAAGCTGCTGGCCGAGTACCTCGGACAGGCGCCGGTCCGCGAGCAGATGAAGATCTACATCGAGGCCGCCAAGCACCGCGGCGAGGCGATGGATCACGTGCTGATCTTTGGCCCGCCGGGCTTGGGCAAGACCACCCTGAGCCACGTCATCGCCAACGAGCTCGGCGTCGGTCTGCGCCAGACCTCCGGACCGGTGATCGAGAAGGCCGGCGACCTGGCCGCGCTGCTGACCAACCTGCAGCCGCATGACGTGCTGTTCATCGACGAGATCCACCGGCTCTCGCCCGTGGTCGAGGAAATCCTCTACCCGGCGATGGAGGATTACCAGATCGACATCATGATCGGCGAGGGTCCCGCGGCGCGCTCGATCAAGCTCGACCTGCCGCCTTTCACCCTGATCGGCGCGACCACCCGTGCCGGCCTGCTCACCGCGCCCTTGCGCGACCGTTTCGGCATCGTCCAGCGCCTGGAGTTCTACAGCGTCGAGGACCTCACCCGGATCGTGCGGCGCTCGGCCAAGATCCTCGGCATCAGTTGCGTGCCCGAAGGCGCGGCGGAGATCGCCAAGCGCTCGCGTGGTACCCCGCGCATCGCCAACCGTCTGTTGCGGCGCGTGCGCGACTACGCCCAGGTGCGCGCCGATGGCACGATCACATCGGAAACCGCGGACGCGGCGATGGCGATGCTCAACATCGATCCGCACGGCTTCGACGAGCTCGATCGGCGGTTGCTGCGCACGATCATAGAGTCGTTCGATGGCGGCCCGGTCGGAGTCGAGTCTCTCGCGGCGGCCCTCAGTGAAGAACGCGGCACGCTCGAAGACGTGATCGAGCCCTACCTGATCCAGCAGGGCTACCTCGCCCGCAGCGCCCGTGGTCGCATGGCGACGGCGAAGGCGTATCGGCACATCGGCCTCAAGCCGAAGGCCAATGCCGTTGGACTGTTTGCCGAGGATCTCGGCGGTGAGTAAGCGCGAAGCCGGCGAACGCCAACGGGCGCGCGAGCGCGCAGCAGACGAGCGCCAACTGACGCATGAGCGCGCAGCAGACGAGCGCCAACTAACGCATGAGCGCGCGGCAACCGAGCGCCAACAAACGTATGAGCGAGGGGCAGACGAAAGTCCACAACGGCACGCTCGCGACGCCGACGCGCTGGGAGCGGTACGTGCCCCCGCATTCAGTTGGCCGACACGCGTGTATTGGGAAGATACCGACGCCGGTGGGGTGGTCTACCACGCGCAGTACCTCGCGTTTTTCGAGCGCGCACGCAGCGAATGGATGCGCGCGCAGGGCTACGGCCAGGAACTGTTGCGGCTCGAGCACGGTCTGCTGTTCGCGGTGCGCGCGATGACGCTGGACTTCCTCAAGCCCGCCCGGCTCGACGATGCGCTTGCAGTGAGTGCATCGTTGCGCGACTGCCGACGCGCGTCCGTGGTGTTCGCGCAGGCAATCCACCGCGGCAGCGAGTTGCTGGTGACCGCGAGCGTGCGGGTCGCGGCGCTTGATGCGCAGGGGTTCCGCCCGCGCGCGATCCCGCCGCTGCTGTACGACCAATTGAAAGCCCTCGAACAAGTCCCGCACACGCCTCTGCGCGCGGGCATGGAGAATCAAGAATGATGTCGTTGCTCACCGCGCTGCA
Organism: Lysobacter sp.; assembly: GCA_043738095.1. Lineage (GTDB taxonomy): Bacteria > Pseudomonadota > Gammaproteobacteria > Xanthomonadales > Xanthomonadaceae > Lysobacter_K. Next base: position 6,912 of record JAYSZI010000100.1, on the reverse strand, counting down.
GGCCACGTCCGTCGAGCCCCTGCCCGAAGAACCCGCCAGCACCGCTGCCTCGACGGCGGCACAGGCCGCGGCCACCGCGCCGGCCAACAGCCTGGACTTGCTGGACCTGGTGCTCAAGGCCAGCCTGCCGGTGCAGCTGATCATGGCGCTGCTCGTAATCGCGTCGATCGCGTCGTGGGTGATCATCTTCCGCAAGCACCGCGTCATGCGCCGCGCCGCGAGCGAGGCTCTGCAGTTCGAGGAGCGTTTCTGGTCGGGAGCCGAGCTGAGCAAGCTCTACGCCGGAACCAGCGAGCGCAACCGCGATATCGGCGGCATCGAGGCGATCTTCGAGTCGGGATTCCGAGAGTTCAACCGCATCCGCCAGCGCCGTGGGGTGGACCAGCGCAGCCAGCTCGAAGGTGCGCAGCGCGCGATGCGCGCGACCGCTTCGCGCGAGATCGACGGGCTCGAACACAACCTGGAACTGCTGGCCAACATCGGCTCGACATCGCCGTACGTCGGTCTGGTCGGCACGGTGTTCGGCATTATGGTGACGATGCATTCGCTGCTGGCCAGTACCGAGCAGGTCGGCATCAAGGACGTCGCGCCGGGCATCTCCGAGGCGCTGCTCGCGACCGCGATGGGCTTGTTCGTGGCGATCCCCGCGGTGTGGGCGTTCAACCGCTTCGCCACCGGCGTCGAACGCCTGTCGGTGCGCTATGACGCGTTCGCCGAGGAGTTCTCCTCGATCCTGCAGCGCCAGGCGCATATCGACGAGGCGTAACGTGGCGTAGGTCCGCGCAGACGCGAAGCACTGTCCGTACGCGTGGCGTCACTTCCGGTCACCACACGCATTCCGATCCAGCCGCCTACGTTCCTTCTCCCTTTGCGTTTTCTGCGTCCTTCGCGGACTGCAACGTTCTTCGAGGACATCCTCATGGCGATACTCAGTGGCCGCCGCCACCGCAAGCGCAAGATCAAGGCCGAGATCAACGTCGTCCCCTACATCGACGTGATGCTGGTGCTGCTGGTGATCTTCATGATCACCGCGCCGCTGCTGAACCTCGGCGTGGACATCGACCTGCCGCAGTCCAACGCCAAGTCGTTGCAGCAGAAAAAAGACCCGATCGTGGTCAGCGTCGACGCGGCCGGCAACTATTTTCTTGCGGTGAAAGCCGGAAGCAACGAAGCCGTCACCCGCGAGACGCTGGCCGCCAAGGTGCGCGCGATCGTCAGCCAGAACAAGGACATCCAGGTGCTGATCGGCGGGGATGCCAAGGCCAGCTACCAGGCCATCAGCGACACCATCGATCTGCTCAAATCGGCTGGTGTCGACAAGGTCAGCCTGATCAGCGTGCCGAAGCAGGGCGCGCCTAAGTGAAGGAAACGCGCGCCGATACCGCGCAAGCGTTCGGCTTGGCGCTGTTGCTGCACGCGATCTTGTTTGTCGTGGTGTTCGTCGGATTGTGGTGGACGCGTAGCGCGGCGCCGGCTGCGGCTGCCGGCTCGATGTCGGCCGAACTCGTCGATGCCAGTTCGTTGTCCGCAGCGATGCAGCGCACCTTGCGCAACCGTCCCGAGGCGGCGGTCGAGTTGCCGGAACCCGAACCCGAGCCGTTGCCTGAGCCTGTACCGCAGGAGACACCGACACCTCCGCAGCCCCAGGCGCAGGACTTCATCCCGGAGCCCGACAGCGAGAACCAGGACGCCGTGGTCGAACAGGCGACGCCGCTCCAGGCCACCGAGACCACACCGCAGGAAGCCAAGCGCCGCCAGGAACAGGTCGACCTGACTGAGGCTGAGCGCCAGCAGGAGGCCGAGCGCAGAGACCGCCTGTCGCAGATGGAGATCGAGCGTCTGAAACAGCTCGACGACATTCGCAAGCGCCGTGCCGCGGCCTCGCGCGAGGCGCAGCTGGCCGAGCAGAAGCTCGAACAAATCGCGGCCGCGCGTGCCGGGCGCGCGTCCGAGGACGCCGCGCGCGCCGATGCCGGCGAGCCGCCGGGCAACAACGGCGCCGACGCCGGGCTTGCGGCGCGCTACGCCGCGGCGCTACAGGCGGCGATCGTGGCGAAATGGATCCGGCCCGACTCCGTGCCTGCGGACGCGATCTGCCGCCTCACGATCCGGCAGTTGCCCGGCGGAGAGGTCATGAGTGTCGAGGTGTCATCGCCGTGTGCCTACGATGAGCAGGGGCGCGCCTCGATCGAGAAGGCGGTGTTGAAGGCGCAGCCCTTGCCGTACGCGGGGTTCGAGCCGGTCTTCCAGCGCACCCTGATCTTGAATTTCCGCGCCCAGGACCGTTGATAGCGCGCCCTGTCGAGCGCTGCATTCAGCTTTGAGAAAGCATTCACAGGCTTACTGTTAGGTTCGTTCAGCTTCCCCCGGAGACACGCGTCGATGAAACCACCCTTGCCTTGGCTGGCTGCACTGCTCGCCCTCGTGTTCCCGCTGGCCGCCGCCGCGCAGCAGGGCTTGGAGATCGACATCGTTGGCGGCAACGCCGCGGCGCTGCCGATCGCGGTGGTGCCGATGCCCTACCAGGGCAGCGGCGCCGCCCCGGCCACGGACGTCAGCGCGGTGGTCACCGCCGACCTCAACCGCTCGGGCCAATTCCGCGGGTTGCCGGTCAGTGACATCGTCGAACGCCCGACCCGCAGCAGCGAGGTCAACTACCCGACCTGGCGCGCGCTCAACCAGGATTATCTCGTGGCCGGCCGCGTGCTCGATGCCGGTGGCGGCAGTTATCGCATCGAATATGAGTTATTCGATGTCGCCAAGCAGGAGCGCCTGCTCGGCTTCGCGTTGACCGCACGTAGCAACGCGCTGCGCGATGTCGCCCACCAGATTGCCGACGCGGTGTACGAAAAAGTGCTCGGTGTGCGCGGTGCGTTCTTTACCCGCGTCGCGTATGTCACCGCCACCGGCAGCGGCAAGGGCAGCCGTTACGCATTGATGGTTGCCGATTCTGACGGCTACAACCCGCAAACGGTGGTGCGCTCGTCCGAACCGCTGCTGTCGCCCTCGTGGAGCCCGGATGGCAACCGGCTGGCCTACGTCAGCTTCGAGGGCGGCAACTCCTCGATCTACATCCAGAACATCAGCACCGGCGCGCGCGAACAGGTCGCGAAATTCCGCGGCATCAACAGCGCGCCCGCGTTCTCGCCCGACGGTCGCCGGATGGCGCTGACGCTGTCGCGCAGCGGCAATCCTGAGATTTACGTGATGGATCTCGGCAGCCGCGCGCTAACCCAGGTCACGAACCACTTCGGCATCGACACCGAGCCGACCTGGAGCGCCGACGGCAGCAGTCTGTATTTCACCTCCGACCGTGGCGGCAAGCCGCAGATCTACCGGGTCGCCTCCAGCGGCGGTAGCGCCGCGCGGGTCACTTTCCAGGGCAGCTACAACGCCAGCGCGAGCGTGTCGTTCGACGGCAAGAAGGTCGCTACCGCGCAGGGCAGTGGCAACAGCTATCGCATTGCAATGATGGATGCGAGCCTCGGTTCGCCGCGCTGGGACACGTTGTCGCCCGGCTCGCTGGATGAGTCACCGAGTTTTGCGCCTAATGGCGCGATGATCCTTTACGCGGCCCGCGAAGGTCGCCGTGGCGTGCTTTACGCCGTCTCCGCCGATGCCCGCGTGCGTCAGCGCCTGGTGCTTGCCGACGGCGACGTGCGTGAGCCGGCGTGGGGTCCATTCCGCACGCCGCGCTGACCGATGGCCCAACACCGCTTCGCCCCGAACCCCCGCCCTGTCCACGCCAATAGTCGAGGAACGATCATGAAAGCCAACAACCCAGCCTCCGCCAGCAAGCTCCTGCTCACCGCCGCGTTCTGCGTCCTGGCCGTGGCCTGTTCCAAGAAGGTCAAGGAAGTGCCGCCGGTCGATACCGGCAGCGACCCGGGCACCACCGCACCGATCACCGATACCGGCCCGATCGCGCCCGGCGCGTACGGCCCCAACGACCTCGACAGCGATGCTTGCCTGCGTCAGCGCGTGGTGTATTTCGACCTGGACCAGGACGCGCTGCGTCCGGAGTTCCAGTCGATCGTCGCCTGCCACGCCAAGTACCTGCGCGACCGCCCGTCCTCGCGCATGAATCTGGAAGGCAACGCCGACGAGCGCGGCAGCCGCGAGTACAACCTCGGCCTCGGCGAGCGCCGCGGCAATGCGGTGTCCTCGGCGATCCAGGCCAACGGCGGTTCCGGCAGCCAGATCAATGTCGCCAGCTACGGCGAAGAGCGCCCGGTCTGCACCGATTCCGGTGAGGACTGCTGGGCAAAGAACCGTCGGGTCGAGATCATCTACAGCGCGAAGTAATCGACCATGCGCCGTCTTGTCCTAGCAGCAACGATCGTGGCGGCCCTTGCGGCCGCCGCGCCCGCTTCGGCGCAGCGCGCGAGCCTGGCCGATCGTGTCGCCGTGCTCGAGCAGCGCGCGGCCAACAATCAGGCGAACGTCGACCTGTTGAATCAGGTCACACAGCTCAAGGCCGATCTGCAGGCGTTGCGGGCGCAGCTCGAAGAACTGCAACAGCAAGGCGAACAGGGCAAGCAGACCTCGCGTAGCCAGTACCTCGATCTGGATGGGCGGCTCAATCGGCTCGAAGGCGGAGCGGCGCCGGCCGCGTCTGTCCCCAAGGCATCCACGCCGGCAGCACCTGCGGCAGCCACTGTGCCGGACCCGGCGCCGGCGGTGTACGGAGATGCAGGCACTCTGGCGCAGGGCGTGGACGAACGCGCCGGTTACGATGCCGCGTTCAGCGCCCTCAAAGCCGGGCAGTACGCCGACTCGGCGCAGCGGTTCCAGGCGTTCCTCACGCGCTTCCCGAACGGCGTGTTCGCGCCCAATGCGTTGTACTGGCTGGGCGAGAGCTACTACGTCACCCAGAACTACCAGCTCGCGCAGCAGCAATTCCAGGCGTTACTCGACCGTTATCCCACGCACGACAAAGCGCCCGGCGCGATGTTGAAGGTCGGGCTGGCGCAATTCGGCCTCAAACAACTCGATGCGGCCGAACGCACACTTGCCGACGTGGTTTCGCGCTACCCGGGCACCGACGCCGCGCGCACGGCCGCCGACCGCCTCAACGCGATTCAGCTCGGTCGCATGCGCTAGGCGCGCTTCGTGGATGGGCGCGACTCGGGTGTTGTCGAGACCCGCAAGTCCTGCACCGGGATGGAGCGCGGCTTTAGGAGACAGAGCGCGCTCTAGGAAATGCCCGCGCTCTAGGAATGCCAAGGCGGTTGATTCCGTTCGTGGTGAGCTTGTCGAACCATGGACGGAATCAACCGCCCACGACACACCCAGGCCAATCAGCGCGTTCTCTGCTGGCTACGTGCACAGAAGTGAGGCCCCGTGGCACCAGACTCCCCGAACCGGCCGGTGCCAGCGCCTCTCGGCTAAAATCGCCGCATGAGCACCGTTACCACCGAGGCGACCGCGGCATCGCCTGACCGCCTGCGGCTGACCGAAATCTTCCTGTCGCTGCAGGGCGAGGCCCGCAGCATCGGCTGGCCGACCGTGTTCGTACGCCTGACCGGCTGTCCGCTGCGCTGCCAGTACTGCGACACCGCCTATGCGTTCCAGGGCGGGGAATGGCACGACATCGACGCGATTGTCAAAGCGGTCGACGGCCATGGCGTTCGCCATGTCTGCGTCACCGGCGGCGAGCCGCTGGCGCAGAAGCGCAGCATCCACTTGCTACAGCGACTGTGCGATCGCGGCTACGAGGTCTCGTTGGAAACCTCGGGCGCGCTCGATATCGCCGCGGTCGATCCGCGGGTGTCGCGCGTGCTCGATATCAAGACGCCCGGCTCGCTGGAAGTGCACCGCAACCTGTGGTCCAACCTGGCGCTGCTGACGCCCCACGATCAGGTCAAGTTCGTGATCTGCAGCCGCCAAGACTACGACTGGGCCCGCGGCATCGTCGCCGAGCACGGCCTGAGCGAGATATGCGACGTGCTGTTCTCGCCGAGCTTCGACGAGATCAAGCCCAGCGACCTGGCCGACTGGATCGTCGCCGACCGCTTGCCGGTGCGCTTCCAGTTGCAGTTGCACAAGATCCTGTGGAACGACGCACCCGGACGCTGAAGTGGCCCCGGTTTGACACTGTGCCGACCGTCTTTATCGCGCGAGTGGGGGACCAGCGACGGTTTCGACACCGTTTTGCAGCAGGCAGTCGAACAGCGCTGAGGTTGCCGTGGCGGTCATTGTCATGGCGGCGGCCAAACCGTCTCGCAGCATTGATAATCCGCGCTTCCGCACCCCCAAGTCACTGGATTCCCGCGTCCGCGGGAATGACGAGCAAGAGAGCCATGGCGCCCACCCCCGAAATTGGTCAACCAAACGCCGTCGTCCTGGTATCGGGCGGGATGGACTCCGCCGTCGTCCTCGCGCTCGCCCGTGAGCAGGGCTTCGCGGTGTACGCGCTGAGCGTGCGCTACGGCCAGCGCCATACCTCCGAGCTGGATGCGGCCGATCGCGTCGCCAAGGCGCTCGGCGCGGTCGCCCACAAGACCGTCAACGTCGATCTGCGCAGCATCGGCGGCTCGGCCCTGACCGACGACCGCATCGACGTCCCGCTCGATAGCGACCACCACCCGGTCGGCGTCGATGCGGCCAAGGACGACATCCCGGTGACCTACGTGCCGGCGCGCAACACCATCATGCTGTCCGTTGCACTGGGCTGGGCCGAAGTGCTCGGCGCGGCCGATCTGTTCTGCGGCGTCAACGCGGTCGACTATTCGGGCTATCCCGATTGCCGTCCGGAATTCATCGCGGCGTTCGAGCAACTCGCCAATCTCGCCACGAAGGCCGGCGTCGAAGGCGATCCTTTCACCGTCCATGCCCCGCTCCAGCACATGACCAAGGCCGACATCGTCCTCGAGGCCGCGCGCCTGGGACTCGATCCGGCGCTCAGCTGGT
>JAYSZI010000099.1:0-2791 GCA_043738095.1 Lysobacter sp. | reverse complement strand
AAGTATTCGAGCAGTTGTTTCTGCTGATTTTTGCTTAATTTACAGCGTTTCAGGCTCATTCGATAAGCATAAACCTTCTCTTATCTACTACAGCCCCTAATTCTTTCGTTTGCAGAATGCCATTGCGTGCCAAGGAGAAGAAATCAAGAAGATTGTGAGGCCGCACCCCGTTCACCTCGCCGATAACCGATGGCTTCGGCCACGTGGGGGCCGAGGATGTCGACGCTTCCGGCAAGATCAGCAATAGTCCGCGCCACCCGCAGGATGCGGTGCATCGAACGCGCCGACAGTTGCAGCAGATCGATCGCATTTTCTAGCATCGCCTGATCCTCGGTGGCGAGCCGGCAGACGGCATTGGTGCCGGATTGATCGAGATGCGCGTTGCAGCGCCCGGCGCGTTGTATCTGGACCTCGCGCGCACGGATGACGCGGGCGCGGACGACGTCGCTGGATTCGCCGGGCGGCGCATCGGGACGCAGTTCGGCCGGCGGCAGTCGCGGGACTTCGACGTGCAGGTCGATGCGTTCGAGTAGCGGCCCTGAAATCTTGCCTCGATAACGCTGGATTGCTTCGGGGTGACAGCGACATCGCCCCGAAGGATCGCCTGCCCAGCCGCAGGGGCAGAGAGGCGTTGCCTTTTTGCCATTCGTGCGGGTGCGGCTTAAGTTATTGATTCGGAAGCTTTACGACTTTGAGCCAAAGACCTTGGGCGAGCATATCCGCCGTCGGCGTCTCGTTCTATCTATCACTCAAGACGAGGCGGCGCTTCGGCTTGGAGTCAACGTCTGGACGGTTCACAACTGGGAGACAGTGGAGACGAAGCCCGAAATTCGGTTCATCCCGGCCCTTACCGCGTTCCTCGGGTACGACCCGGAGCCTGCCGACACCGGGACACTCGCCGGCCGGCTCGTCTCAAAGCGCCGTGAGCTTGGCCTGTCCCAGCGGGAAGCGGCCCGCTGCCTTGCCATCGACCCCGGTAGCTGGGCAGGTTGGGAGAGAGGGGCCGAGATCAAGCGGGAGGGGCAAAGGAGGGCGGTGGAGGTTTTTTTGGGCTCAGACGCAGGCTAACGTTGGAGCCTCCGAGAATGGCGGAGCGATTCAGTTGTGGGTGTCCAGGTTTCACCTCCAGCGACGGCCAATGCCGGGTGCCGGCCTCCACCCACAGCTGCCGACGCCGGTCCTGCACATTCTTCTCGACGATCCCCTTCTCCCAGCCTGCCGCCCGGTTGCAGAACTCCGGCTCGAACAGATAGTGGCTGCACATCGCCTGGAAGCGGGCATTGATGGTCCGCTCGCGGCTGCGACCGATGCGGTCCACCGTGGTCTTCATGTTGTCGTACAGCCCGCGTCGGGGCACGCCGCCGAACGCTGTGAACGCCCGCGTGTGCGCATCGAACAGCATCTCGTGGCTCTGCGCCGGATAGGCCACCAGCCAGAACACCCGGCTGGCCGCCAGCTTGACGTGCACCACTTCCAGCCGACAGCGCAATCCGTCGATCACCGCATACTCGCAGCTCCAATCAAATTGAAACGCGTCGCCCGGCGAAAACTGCAGTGTGAATCGCCCCGGCTTCTTTAGACACTCACGAGCCGTGTCGTAGGGACTGTTTCTCGTACTCTATCGGAGACAGGCCTTGGTTGTTGCCATGCCTGCGCACCGGGTTGTAGAACATCTCGATGTAGTCGAACACATCGGCCCGAGCGTGATCACGTGTCGGGTATACCTTCCGCTTCACGCGCTCCCGCTTGAGCAACTGGAAGAAGCTCTCGGCCACAGCATTGTCGTGACAGTTCCCGCGACGACTCATGCTGCAGATCATCTGGTGATCCTTCAGGAATCGTTGCCACTCGCCGCCGGTGAACTGGCAGCCTTGATCGGAGTGCAACATCAGGCCGGGCGGCGGTTTGCGACGCCATACTGCCGCCAGGAGCGCCTGCATCACCACATCGCTGTGCAGCGTCGGTCGCATCGACCAACCCACCACTTGCCGCGAGAACAGGTCGATCACCACGGCCAGATACAGCCAGCCCTCGTGCGTACGCAGGTAGGTGATGTCCGTCACCCAGTGCGTGTTGGGCTTCGTCGCATCGAACTGCCTGTCCAGGTGGTTTGGCGCAACCGTCGACGGCCTGCCCCCGTGATGGTTCGGCCGACGCCCATAGCCGACCTGTGCCTTCAGGCCTTCGGACCTCATCAGCCGCGCCACTCGATGCTTACCGCAGGCCTCACCTTGCTCGCGCAGGTCATCGGTCACTTTGCGATAGCCGTAGACCGTGCCGCTCTGCAGCCACGACTGCTTCGCCAGGCCCAGCAGTCGTTCGTCCTCCCGGGCACGCACGCTCAATGGCCTGCGCAACCACGCGTAGTAACCGCTGCGATGCACCCCGAACACCCGGCACATCGCCTGCAACCGGAACACGTGCGCGTGATCGCGCATAAAGGCGTACTTCACCCGGACTGCTTGGCAAAGTACGCGGCGGCCTTTTTTAGGATGTCGCGCTCCTCGGTCACCCGCTTGAGCTCGGCCTGCAATCGGCGCACCTCAGCCGATGAGGCGCTGTCCGCCTGCTGCGCCTGCGGCGACTTGCGCTGCTCGCGTACCCAGGCATACAGCGAATCGATGCTGATCCCTAGCCGCCCGGCAACCTCCCGGACCGATCGCCCATGTTCAATCACTTGTTTAGCTGCTTCGGACTTGAACTCGTCCGTGTAACGCTTACCGCTCATATCCACCTCCGTCGTTACCGTAATGTACGACTCGAAGGTGTCTACTGAATGGGGGGCGATTCA
>JAYSZI010000098.1:0-12371 GCA_043738095.1 Lysobacter sp. | reverse complement strand
CGCGCGCACGTGCCCGGCTACCGCGTCGCCGGCAAGACCGGCACTGCGCACAAGCCCGAGGACGGCGGCTACGCGGAGAAGAAGTACGTGTCCTCGTTCGTGGGCTTCGGTCCCGTGAGCCACCCGCGCTTCATCATCGCGGTGATGCTGGACGAGCCCGCGGGCGCGAAATACTTCGGCGGCGACGTGAGCGCGCCGGTGTTCTCCGCGGTGATGGGCGCGGCGCTGCGCATGATGGCGGTGCCGCCCGACGCCGCGGCCACGATGAACCTCGCCACGCCGGCGGCCGTCCAGACGCCCCGCGCCGTCCCCGGGAAGAGCGTCGAGGGATGATCGCCTCCCCCGATTTCGTGCGCACCGAAGGCATGAGGCTCCTCGACCGCCTTGCGCAGCTGGGCGTGCCGCTCGCGGACCTCGTCGCGGACTCGCGCGCGGTGAAGATGGGATCGATCTTCGCCGCGTTTCCCGGCACGGTGCTCGACGGGCGCGACTACATTTCCGAAGCGATCACCCGCGGCGCCGCCGCGGTGTTGTGGGAGCGCGCGGCGTTCACCTGGAACGAGGCGTGGGACGTCCCCAATCTCGGCATCGACAACCTGCGCGGGCGCATCTCCGAGATCGCGGGACATGTCCACGGCAATCCGTCGGAGACCCTCTACGTCGTAGGCGTGACCGGGACCAATGGCAAGACCTCGGTGTCGCAGTGGATCGCCTCGGCCTCGGATGCGCTCGGCCGCCGCGCCGCGGTCATCGGCACCCTCGGCAACGGCATGGTCGGTGAGCGCGTCGAGGGCAAGAACACCACGCCGGACCCGATCCTGCTGCAGCGCTCGCTCGCGGAGTACCTGCGCCGCGGCGCGCGCCTGGTGGCGATGGAGGTCTCGAGCCACGGGCTGGACCAGGGGCGCGTGGGCGGCATCAAGTACGACGCGGCGGTGTTCACCAACCTCACCCGCGACCACCTCGACTACCACGGCGACATGGCCAGCTACGGCGCCGCCAAGGCGAGACTGTTCGCGTGGCAAGGTCTGCAGGCCGCCGCGATCAATCTCGACGACACCTACGGCCGCGAATTGCATGCCGCATTGCCGGCGACGGTCCGCGGCATCGGTCTGAGCTCGCGCGGCGCCGGCGATGCAACGCTGCGCGCCGACGCGCTGCGACTGGACAGCGCGGGGATCGCGTTCGATCTGATCGCCGGGGGTCAGGCCTACCCGGTGCAATCCGCATTGCTCGGGCGTTTCAACGTCGACAACCTGCTTGCCGTTGCCGGCGCGCTGCTCGCGCTGGGCGACGCGCCTGCGCAGATCGCCGCGACGCTGTCGCGGCTGCAGCCAGTCCACGGGCGCATGAACCGTCTCGGCGGCGACGGCGAGCAACCGCTGGTGGTGATCGACTACGCCCACACCCCCGACGCCTTGCAACAGGCGCTGGCGTCGCTGCGCACGCATGCGCAGGCGCGGCTGATCTGCGTGTTCGGCTGCGGCGGCGAGCGCGACACTGGCAAGCGGCCGCAGATGGCCGCCATTGCCGAACGCCACGCCGACCTGGTGATCGTCACCGACGACAACCCGCGCGCCGAGAACGGCGACGCGATCGTCGCCGACATCGTCGCCGGCTTCGCCGCGCCCGAGCGCGTGATCGTGCAGCGCGACCGCGCCGCCGCGATCGCCCGCGCGATCGGCGAAGCGGGCCGCAATGACCTCGTGCTGATCGCCGGCAAGGGCCACGAGCCGTATCAGGAAATCGACGGCGTGCAGCACGCGTTTGATGACACGCAAGTCGCGCGCGCGCAGCTGCGAGCCAGGGCGTCGCATGGGGATGTGCAAGGTTCCCGCGCGCAAGGTGCGGAGCAGCGTCCATGAAGTCATTGCAGTTGTCCGACATCGCCCGCATGACCGGTGGCCGCCTGCATGGCGACGACCGTGTGGTCTCGGCAATCGTTACCGATACCCGCGCCCTTACTGCAGGCGCGGACGCGTTGTTCGTCGCGCTTAAGGGCGAGCGTTTCGATGGCCACGACCACGTCGCCGCCGCAGCCAAGGCCGGTGTCGCCGCCGCGCTCGTGGCGCGCGAGTTGGACGCCCCACTGCCGCAGATCATCGTCGCTGACACCGAACGCGCGCTTGCCGCATTCGCCGCCGCCCTGCAGCGCGAGCGCAGCACCCGCGTCGTCGCGATCACGGGTAGCAACGGCAAGACCAGCGTAAAGGCCCTGCTGCTGGCGATCCTGCGCGCAAACAACCATGGCAAGACCGTGTACGCCAACCCCGGCAATCGCAACAACGAGATCGGCTTGCCGCTGGCGGTGATCGATGCGCCCGACGATGCTCAGTTCGCGGTGTACGAAATGGGCGCAGGCAAGCCCGGCGACATCGCCTATCTGACCGCGATTGCGCGGCCTGATGTCGCTCTGGTCAACAACATCGCGCCGGCGCACCTCGAGCGCATGGGCAGCCTGCTCGGCGTCGCCGACACCAAAGCGGCCGTTTACGACTCGCTGCCGCCCGATGGCGTGGCGGTGATCAACGCAGACGACGCATTCGCGCCGTATTTCGCCGAGCGTGCGCACGGCCGCCAGCTGATTCGTTTCGGTCTGGAGGCCAGCGCCGACGTCAGCGCGCTCGCAATCGCTCCGGACGAAAACGGCTCGCAGTTCACCTTGATCACGCCTGTCGGCGAAATGCCGATCACTTTGACCATGCCCGGCCGCCACAACGTCCGCAACGCGCTCGCCGCGGCCTCGCTCGCGCTGGGCCTGGGCGTGGGGCTCGACGTGATTGCGCGGGGTCTCAATGCCGCCCAGCCGGTCGCCGGGCGCTTGATCACCCATCGCCTGGGCAACGGCGCGGTGCTGATCGACGACAGCTACAACGCGAATCCGGGTTCGCTTGCCGCCGCGATCGACACACTGGCCGACCAGAGCAAGGCCGAGCGCAACGGTGAAGGCTGGCTCGTGCTCGGGGACATGCGCGAGCTCGGCGACGACGCGATCGCGATGCACGCCGAAGCCGGACGACGCGCCAAAGCCGCCGGCATCGCCCGTCTGTACACGCTCGGCGCTCTGAGCGCGGCCGCAGCGCAGGCGTTCGGCGACGGCGCCAGCCAGTACGACAGCCACGACGCGCTCGCGACAGTGTTGCGCAACGAACTGCGCGCCGGGGTGCGCGTGCTGGTGAAGGGCTCGCGCGGTAGCGCGATGGATCGAATCGTGACCGCGCTGCTGGCCGCCGCAACGCCAGGCACGGACCAAGGGGACACCGATGCTGCTTGAACTGTTCCGCTGGCTCGAACAACTGCAGAGTGTGTTCAGCCTGTTCGGTTACCTCACGTTCCGCGGCATCCTCAGCGCGCTGACCGCGCTGGGACTGTCGTTGTGGTGGGGCCCGGCGGTGATCCGCCGCCTCGCACAATTCAAGGGCGGTCAGCCGATCCGTAGCGACGGCCCGGAGTCGCACTTCACCAAGGCTGGCACGCCGACCATGGGCGGTGCGCTGATCTTGTTGACCGTACTCGCTTCGGTGCTGCTGTGGGGTGACCTGCGCAACCGCTACGTGTGGCTGGTGCTTGCGGTGATGGTCGGCTTCGGCGTGATCGGCTGGTACGACGACTGGATCAAGATCGTCCGCCGCGATCCCAACGGCATGAAGTCGCGCTGGAAATACCTCGCGCAATCGGTGCTCGGCCTGGCCGCCGGCATCTTTCTGTACCAGACCGCGGACGTGCCTGCGGCTACTACTTTCTACATTCCGATGTTCAAGTCGGTCGCCCTGCCGCTGGTCGCGATTAGTTTTGTCGCCATCGCGTACTTCTGGATCGTTGGCTTCTCCAACGCGGTCAATTTGACCGACGGCCTCGATGGATTGGCAATCATGCCGACGGTGCTGGTGTCCTGCGCGCTGGGGGTGTTCGCCTACGCCTCGGGCAACGCGGTGTTCGCTGAGTACCTGCAGATCCCGCGGGTGCCCGGCGCCGGTGAGCTGGTAGTGATCTGCGCGGCGATCGCCGGCGCGGGGCTTGGTTTTCTCTGGTTCAACACCTACCCGGCGATGGTGTTCATGGGCGACATCGGCGCGCTCGCGCTTGGCGCCGTGCTCGGCTGCGTCGCGGTGATCGTGCGCCAGGAACTGGTGCTGGTGATCATGGGCGGCGTGTTCGTGATCGAAACGCTGTCGGTGATGATCCAGGTCGCCTCGTTCAAGCTCACCGGCAAGCGCGTGTTCCGCATGGCGCCGATCCACCACCACTTCGAGCTCAAGGGCTGGCCGGAACCGCGCGTGATTGTGCGCTTCTGGATCATCTCGGTGATCCTCGTACTGGTCGGTCTGGCGACGTTGAAGGTGCGCTGATGGAGCATGCCGCGCGCCAAGCCACCCGACTCGACGCGATCAGTGGCCACTTCGACCCGTGGTTGCTCGGCATCGCGTGCGCATTGGCATGCTTAGGTGTGGTGATGGTGGGTTCCAGCGCGATCGCGATCGGCGAAGCCAACGACGTCGGTCCGTTCTACTACCTCACGCGCCACATCGTGTTCCTCGGTGTCGGCCTCGCGCTGGCGTCGTGGGTGATGCGCACCGAGCTCAAGACGGTAGAGCACCACAACCAGTGGCTGCTGCTGGTGTGCGTGGTGTTGCTGCTGCTGGTGTTCGTGCCGGGTATCGGCCGCAGCGTCAACGGCGCGCGTCGCTGGATCAACCTGGGTGTGTCGAACTTCCAGGCGGTGGAGGCGGTCAAGCTGCTGTACATCGTGTGGCTTGCGAGCTATCTAAAGCGCTTCAGCGAAGACATCACCGCGACCTGGTCGGCGATGCTCAAGCCGATTGGTGTTGCAGTGCTGCTGGTGGTGCTGTTGCTGTTGCAGCCGGACTTCGGCTCGTCATCGCTGCTGCTGGCGATCACCGCCGGCATGCTGGTGCTGGGCGGGGTCAACATGCCGCGCATGTTCGGCCCGGTGCTGGTGCTGCTGCCGGCGCTGGCCGTGATCGCGATCGCCGAACCCTACCGCGTCAGCCGCCTGACCTCGTTCCTCAATCCGTGGGCGGATCCGTTCAACAGCGGCTACCAGCTGACCAATGCGCTGATGGCGGTCGGTCGCGGCGAATGGTTCGGTGTCGGCCTCGGCGCGTCAGTCCAGAAGCTGTCGTACCTGCCCGAAGCGCACACCGACTTCATCCTCGCGGTGATCGCCGAAGAACTCGGTTTCGTTGGCGTGTGCGCGGTGATCGCGCTGTACGCGGGCCTGGTCGGCCGCGCGCTTTGGCTGGGGCTGCAATGCGTGGAGATGCGCCGGCATTTTTCCGGCTACTGCGCGTTCGGCGTGGCGCTATGGATCGGATTGCAAAGCTTCGTCTCGATCGGGGTGAACCTCGGTTTGCTGCCGACCAAGGGCCTGACTTTGCCGTTGATTTCTTCGGGCGGTTCGAGCGTGCTGATGACCTGCGCGGCGATCGGCTTGCTGCTGCGCGTGTCCTATGAGCTCGACCGTGCCCAACGTCAGGTCGCGCGCCTGCGCGGGGATGCGGCCCAGGTGTCGGCAGGCGTGCCTTCGACTAGCAATCCGCTGCCGCCGACCACGCCCGCGGGCCGTACCAGCGACGCCGCGCGCGGCACCAGCCGCCTGCGTCAGCGCGTTGAGCCGACGCTTGGGCGCACTGCATGACGACCGCGACCACGTCCGCGCTGGCCAGTGATGCGCGCCCGGTGATGATCCTCGCCGGGGGCACCGGCGGCCATATCTTCCCGGGCCTCGCCGTCGCGAGCGCACTGCGCGCGCAGCAGGTGCCGGTGACCTGGCTCGGCGCCGAAGGCGGCATGGAGACGCGGCTCGTGCCGTCGCATGGCATCGCGCTGGACACGATCGCGGTGCGCGGTGTTCGCGGCAAGGGCGCACTGACCCTGCTCGGCGCGCCGTTCAAGCTGCTTTCAGCCGTGCGCGCTGCGCAACGCGTATTGCACCTGCGTCGACCGCGTGCGGTGATCAGCTTTGGTGGGTTTGCCGCCGGCCCCGGTGGGCTGGCCGCGCGCCTGGCTGGCGTGCCGCTGATCGTGCACGAACAGAACCGCGCGCCGGGCATGACCAACCGCGTGCTAGCTCGTTTCGCCGATCGCGTGCTGACCGGGTTTCCCGACAGTTTCTCGGGGGCGAACGAGGAAGTCGTTGGCAATCCCGTGCGTAGTGAGATCGCCGCGATCGCGCCACCGGAGCAGCGATTCTCCGGCCGGCAAGGTGCGCTGCGTCTGCTCGTGCTCGGCGGCAGCCAAGGCGCGCGTGCGCTCAACGCCGCGGTGCCGCAGGCGCTCGCGGCATTGCGTGGCGGGATCGCCTTTGAGGTGCGCCACCAGTGCGGCGAGAAGCTGCATGACGACGCGCTCGCCGCGTACGCCCGCGCCGGGATCGACGCCGCGGTCGAACCATTCATTGCCGACATGGCCGCGGCCTATGCCTGGGCCGACCTCGTGGTCTGCCGCGCCGGCGCGCTGACTCTGGCCGAACTGTGCGCGGCCGGCGTCGGTAGCGTGCTGGTGCCGTTTCCGCAGGCGGTCGACGACCACCAGACGAAGAATGCGCAATACCTCGTCGAGCGCGGCGCCGCGCAACTGCTGCCGCAGGGCGATGACCTCGCCGACCGTTTGCGCGCGACTCTCGAAGTTCTCGGCAATCGCGCCGAGTTGCTACGCATGGCGCAGGCGGCACGCGCGCTGGCCAAACCCGACGCCGCCCAACGCGTCGCACATATCGTTCTGGAGCAATCATCTTTGAAACAGCCGTCACTGGAGCAGTCGGAATGACCACGGCCCTGCGCCGCCGCCTGCAAGACAACGGCGATCTCGCCAAGGCGTTCCCGCGCGTGCACTTCGTCGGGGTTGGCGGCGTCGGCATGAGCGGCATTGCGGAAGTGATGTGCACGCTCGGCTATCAGGTGTCGGGCTCGGACAACGCCGACAACCCGGTCACGCGGCGGTTGGCGAAGCTCGGCATCAGCGTCCAGCGCGGTCACGCCGCTGCCAATGTCCTAGGCGCCGATTGCGTGGTGGTGTCGAGCGCGATCAAGCCCGATAACCCCGAGCTGATGGAAGCGCGCGCGCAGCGCATCCCCGTGGTGCCGCGTGCGGAGATGCTGGCCGAACTCATGCGCTTCCGTCGCGGCATTGCGGTGGCCGGCACCCACGGTAAAACCACGACCACTTCGCTGCTCGCGAGCGTGCTAGCCGAGGGCGGGCTCGATCCGACGTTCGTGATCGGCGGCCAATTGCTCGCCGCGGGCGCCAATGCGCGCCTCGGCGGTGGCCAGTGGCTGGTCGCTGAGGCCGACGAAAGCGACGGCAGTTTTCTGCGCCTGAACCCGCAGATCGCGATCGTTACCAACATCGACGCCGATCATCTCGAAAATTACGGCGGCGATTTCGCCAACGTCCAGGCGGCGTTCGACGAATTCCTGCACCGCCTGCCGTTCTATGGACTGGCTGTGCTGTGCATTGACGATGCCGAAACCGCCGCGCTCGCGGCTAAGACCTACCGCCACGTCATGACCTACGGCTTTGCGGCGCACGCCGATGTGCGCGCCGAGGACGTCAGCCAAGTCGGCGCGCGCATGCGCTTCACCCTGTGCCTGCCCGACGGCGCGCGTTGCCCGGTGACGCTGGCATTGCCCGGCCACCACAACGTGCAGAACGCGCTTGCCGCGGCGGCCGTGGCCTGGCAACTCGGGGTCGAGCCGGCCGCGATCGCGCGCGCGCTCGAAGGCTTCGCCGGCATCGGACGCCGCTTCAACCTGCTTGCGCAAGTACCGCTGGCGGCCGGTGGCCTGGTCACCGTGGTCGACGATTACGGCCATCACCCGAAGGAACTCGATGCGGTGTTCGCTGCCGCGCGCGGCGGTTGGCCGGACAAGCGCCTCGTGGTCGCATTCCAGCCGCACCGCTACAGCCGCACCCGCGACCTGTTCGACAATTTTGCCGCGGTGCTGTCGTCGGTCGATGCGTTGGTGCTGACCGAGGTCTATGCCGCCGGCGAGGCGCCGATTGCCGGCGCAGATTCGAAGTCGCTGGCACGCGCGATCCGCGCCCGCGGCCGCATCGATCCGGTGGTGGTCGGCGGAGCCAGCGACCTCGGCACCGTGCTCGCCGACGTGCTGCACGACGGCGATCTGCTGCTGATGCTGGGTGCCGGCGATATCGGCCATGCCGCCCAACAAATAGCGGTGCATGGCTTTACCGGAGCAAGCAAATGACCAATCCGTTCCCGCCGCCGCGCGTGAGCGATCCAGCCGTGTTCGGCCGCGTTGCGGTGCTCATGGGTGGCACCAGCGCCGAGCGCGAAGTGTCGCTGGATTCCGGCCGCAACGTGCTCGCTGCGCTGCTCGCGCGCGGCGTCGATGCGTTCGGCGTCGACGGCATTCCGGCCCTGGTCGCAGCGATCGGCTCGAAAGAAGTCATCGGCGCAGCCCGCGTCGATCGCGTGTTCAACATCCTGCACGGCAACAAGGGCGGTGGCGAAGACGGCGTGCTGCAGGGCCTGCTCGAGGCGCTCGGCGTGCCGTACACCGGCTCGAACGTGCTCGGCACCGCATTGAGCATGGACAAGATTCGCACCAAGCAGGTGTGGTTGAGCGTGGGTCTGCCAACCCCGCGCTACGTGCGGTTGAACAAAGGCGACGATGTCCATGCGGCCGCGCGCGACATTGGCTTGCCGGTGATCATCAAGCCGTCGTGCGAAGGCTCGAGCGTCGGTGTGTCACGCGTGCATAACGACGGCGATCTCGACGAAGCGGTCGCGCTGGCCGCGCGGTACCCGGGCGAAATGTTGATGGAGCAGTTGGTGGTCGGCGACGAGCTGACTGTCGCGATCCTCGGCAGCGGCGCCGGCGCGCACGCGGCGCTGCCGTCGATCCGCATCGTTCCCAAGGGCGAGTGGTACGACTACAACGCCAAGTACATCGCCGAGGACACGCAGTACCTGTGCCCGGGCGTCGATGGCGCCGATGAAGTCGAAATTGGTCGCATCGCGCTCGCTGCATTCGAGGCCGCCGGCTGCCACGGTTGGGGCCGCGTCGACGTGATGCGCGACCGAACCAGTGGTCAGTTTTACCTGCTTGAGGTCAATACCGCGCCCGGCATGACCAGTCACTCGCTGGTGCCGAAGGCCGCAAGCCAAGTGGGAATCGGTTTCGAGGAACTGTGCTGGCGCGTGCTCGAATCCAGCCTCGCCGCCGATGCCGGGGGTGCCACGCCGTGAATGCGCTGCTGCGCCTGCTTGGTTGGCTGCTCGCACTGGCGCTGGTCGCCTTGCCGGTGGTGGCCGTGCTTAACGGCTGGGTCGGCGCCGGGCACTGGCCGCTGACGCGGTTGCGGGCGACCGGCGAGTTCGAGCGCGTCGACACCGCGTTGCTGCGGCAGACGCTGTTGCCGTACGCGCAGCGCGGCTTCTTCGCGGTGCGCCTCGAGGACGCGCAGGCCGCGGTCGCGAAGCTGCCGTGGGTCGAGACCGCCGAGGTGCGCAAGCGCTGGCCCGATGTGCTGGAGGTGCGCGTGGTCGAACACCGGCCGTTCGCGCGCTGGGGCACCGATCGCCTGCTGTCCGAGCACGGTCGCCTGTTTCCGGCCAAGGGGATTGTCGTTCCCACTGGTTTGCCGCAGTTCGCCGGCCCGGTGTCGGGCGTCACCCAAGTGGTCGCGCTCTACAACGAGTCGCGCGCGCTGTTCACGCCGATCGGCATGGACGTCAAGACGGTCGAACTCGACCCGCGCGGCAGCTGGACGATTGGTCTGGGCAACGGCGCCACGGTTGTGATCGGGCGCAGCCAAGCACGCGCGCGGCTGACGCGTTTCGTGCGCCTGCTGCCGCAACTGCTGACCCAGCAGGCTCAGGTGCTCGCCCGCGCGGACCTGCGCTACACCAACGGATTCGCGCTGACGTGGGTGCCGATCGTGGCGCCCGCGGCGGCCTCGCAAGTTCAAGGAAAGTCATGAATCGCAAAGGCGACAAGTCGCTGATCGTCGGCCTCGACATCGGCACCTCCAAGGTGGTCGCGCTCGTGGGCGAGTACTCGCCCGGCAATCCGATCGAAGTGATCGGGATTGGTTCGCATGAATCGCGCGGACTGCGGCGCGGCGTGGTGGTCGACATCGAGTCCACCGTGCAGTCGATCCAGCGCGCGATCGAAGAGGCCGAGCTCATGGCCGGCTGCGAGATCCGCTCGGTGTACGCGTCGATCACCGGTGGCCACATCCAGTGCCGCAACTCGCAGGGCATCGCGCCCATTCGTGATGGCGAGGTCAGCTTTGCCGACCTCGACCGCGTACTCGAAGCGGCCAAGGCCGTGGCGATCCCGGCCGATCAGAAGATCCTGCACGCAATCCCGCGCGACTACGTGCTCGACGATTCCCAGGATGGCATCCGCAATCCGGTCGGCATGTCCGGGGTGCGCCTGGAAGTGCACGCGCACCTCGTCGTGTGCGCGCAATCGGCAGCGGCGAACATCAGCAAGTGCGTGCAGCGCTGCGGCCTGCAGGTAGACGACCTGATCCTCGGCGTGCTCGCGTCCAGTCACGCGGTGCTGACCTCCGACGAGCGCGAGCTCGGCGTGGTGCTGGTCGACATCGGCGCCGGCACCACCGACATCGCGGTGTTCGTGCAGGGCGCGATCGCGCACAGCGCGAGCCTGCCGATCGCTGGCGACAAGGTCACCGAGGACATCGCCCACATGCTGCGCACGCCGACCCCGGAGGCCGAGCAGATCAAGGTCCGCTACGCCTGCGCACTGGCGCAGATGGCGACGGCCGAGGAGTCGATCCAGGTGCCCAGCGTCGGCGACCGCGCGCCGCGTCGCATGCCGCGCCACTCGCTCGCGCAGGCGGTGCAGGCGCGCTACGAAGAAATCTTCGAAATGATCCAGGCTGAACTGCGCCGCAGCGGTTTCGAGCAGCACGTGCGTGCGGGCATGGTCCTGACCGGCGGCGCGTCGAAGATGGAAGGCGTGGTCGAACTGGCCGAGGAAATGCTGCAGATGCCGGTGCGCGTCGGCATTCCCCAGCACGTGACCGGCCTGGGCGAGGTGGTCGGCAACCCGGTGCACGCGACCGGCGTCGGCCTGCTGCTCATGGGCAGCCAGATCGAAAACCCGCGCCGACCGACGATCAACACCGGCCGCGCAGGCACCTTCCTGAGCAAGCTCAAGAACTGGTACCGGGGGGAGTTTTGATGGAGCGGGGAATGAAGAGCGGGATAGGGGAATAGGGAATGGCGGATGGCGAACTGGGGCGACAGCAATTTGAGCCCGCCATTCCCTTTTCCCTATTCCCTATTCCCGCTCCTTCGAACGGCAACACGCACAGCAACGACACATCCATAACTAGCACTACATAACGAGGACACGGACATGGCGCACTTCGAACTGGTTGAGAACATGGCCCCGAACGCAATCATCAAGGTGATCGGCGTGGGCGGCGGCGGCGGCAATGCGGTCGCGCATATGGTTAGCGGCAACGTAGACGGCGTGGAATTCATCACCGCCAACACCGACTCGCAGGCAATCAAGAACTGCGGCGCCAAGCTGCAGCTGCAGCTCGGCAGCAACGTCACCAAGGGCCTGGGCGCCGGCGCGAACCCGGAAGTCGGCCGCCAGGCGGCGCTCGAAGACCGCGAGCGGATCATGGACGCGCTGCAGGGCGCCGACATGGTCTTCATCACCGCCGGCATGGGCGGCGGCACTGGCACCGGCGCCGCGCCGGTCGTGGCCCAGCTCGCCAAGGAGATGGGCATCCTGACCGTCGCCGTGGTCACGAAACCCTTCCCGTTCGAAGGCCGCCGGCGCATGCAGGTCGCGCTCAAGGGCATCGAGGAACTGAGCCAGCATTGCGACTCGCTGATCACGATTCCGAACGAGAAGCTCATCACTGTGCTCGGCCGCAACGCGACCATGATCCAGGCGTTCCGCGCCGCCAACGACGTGCTGCTCGGCGCTGTGCAGGGCATCGCCGACCTGATCGTGCGTCCGGGCCTGATCAACGTCGACTTCGCCGACGTCCGCACCGTCATGTCCGAGATGGGCCTGGCGATGATGGGCACCGGTTCGGCCCGCGGCGACGACCGCGCGCAGGCCGCGGCCGAGTCGGCGATCCAGAACCCGTTGCTGGACGACGTCAACCTGTCCGGCGCCAACGGGATCCTGGTCAACATCACCGCCGGCCCCGACTTCACCATGGCCGAGTTCGACGAAGTGGGCCGCACCATCGAGGCGTTCGCCTCCGAGGACGCCACCGTGGTCATCGGCACCGTGCTGGATCCGGACATGCAGGACGAGGTCCGCGTGACCGTGGTCGCCACCGGCCTCAACCGGGCCAGTGCCAGCAACCGTCCTTCGGTGCGCGGC
>JAYSZI010000097.1:0-12619 GCA_043738095.1 Lysobacter sp. | reverse complement strand
ACGATCACCGGCATTACCGCGTTCTGGCCGGCCAGCGCGTATTCGACCGCCTTGCGGCCGACCGCGAGTGCCTGTTTCAGGTCGGTCTTGCTGGCGATGTGGCGCGCCGAGCGTTGCAGGTAGTCGGGCAGGGCCCAGTGCACCTTGTGGCCCAGTTCGTCCTTGACCCGGCCCGCCAGGTGCGAGGCCACGCCGCCCAGCTGGGTGTGGCCGAAGGAATCGGTCCCTCCGCCGGCATCGGCGACGAACGTGCCCGCCGAATCGCGGATGCCTTCGCTTGCCACCACCACGCACCAGCCGACGCGCTTGACCACGGCATCGACGCGGGCCAGGAAATCGGCTTCGTCGTAGGCGCGCTCGGGGAACAGGATGATGTGCGGGGCGTCGTCCTTGCCCTGTCCGGCAAGTCCGGCGGCCGCGGCCAGCCAGCCGGCGTGGCGCCCCATCGCCTCGTACACGAAGACCTTTGTCGAGGTCGCCGCCATCGCCGCCACGTCGAGTGCCGCTTCGCGCACGGACACCGCGGTGTACTTGGCCGCGGAGCCGAAGCCCGGGCAGCAGTCGGTCACCGCCAGGTCGTTGTCGATGGTCTTGGGCACGCCGACGCAGGTCAGCGGATAGTCGAATTCCTGCGCCAGCTGCGACACCTTGAGCGCGGTGTCGGCCGAGTCATTGCCGCCGTTGTAGAGGAACCAGCGCACGTCATGGGCCTTGAACACCTCGAGCAGGCGCTCGTACTTCGCGCGGTCGGCCTCCAGCGATTTCAGCTTGAGCCGGCAACTGCCGAACGCGCCGCCCGGGGTGTGGGCGAGCGCCTTGACGTCGCTGGCGCTCAGGCCGGACGTGTCGATGAGGTCATTGTTGAGCGCGCCGAGGATGCCGTTGCGCGCGGCCAGCACCCTGACCTTGCGCGAGCGAGCGGCCTGGATCACCGCCGAGGCGGTGGCGTTGATCACGGCAGTGACGCCGCCGCTTTGGGCGTAGAGGAGGGTGCCGCTGGGCATCGGGATTCCTGGAAGGCTGAATGGGGGCGCGATACGGTAAGCTGGCCGCCAAGCGGGGCCGGCCTCCAGTGTAGCGCCGGCCCATGTCACGATTCTGGAGCGATTCGATGCGACTGGTTTTGTTGGGTGCGCCCGGCTCCGGCAAGGGCACCCAGGCGGCGCGGTTGATGCAACACCTGCAGGTGCCCCACATTTCCACCGGCGACCTGCTGCGTGCGGAAGTCGCGTCCGGTACGCCGCTGGGCCTGGAGGCCAAGGGCGTGATGGCGCGGGGCGAACTGGTCAGCGACGCCATCCTGCTCGGCATGCTGGAGGAGCGTTTCTCGCGCCCGGACACCGCTCGCGGCTTCATCCTGGACGGCTACCCGCGCAACCTGGTCCAGGCCGATGCGCTGGATGGGCTGCTGGCGCGCCTGAAGCAGCCGTTCGACTTTGCCGTGCAACTGGACGTGGCCACCGAGCTGCTGGTCGAGCGCATTGCCGGCCGCGCCACGGCGCAGGGCCGCGCGGATGATTCGCCCGAGTCGGTGCGCACGCGCCTGCGGGTTTACGACGCCCAGACCGCCCCGGTGATCGATTACTACCGCCGCCACGGCCAACTGACCGTGGTCGATGGCGTGGGTTCGCTGGACGAGGTGTTCACCCGCATCATCGAGGCGATCCAGCCGGGGCATGAAGTCGGGTGAGGTGGTGGCAGCGAAGCCCGGCGGTCCGGGGGCGTTTCAAGTCGCTCACCGATACTCGCTTGGTTGAAACGCCCCCGGACCACCGACCTTCGCCCGGAATTCCTCGGAGTTTGTCTTGAAACTGCACATCCTCGGCATCGCCGGCACCTTCATGGGCGGCGTGGCTGCGCTGGCGCGAGAGCTCGGCCACGAGGTCGAGGGTAGCGACAAGGACATTTACCCCCCGATGTCCACCCAGCTTGAACAGCTGGGCATCGCGCTGAAGCAGGGCTACGCACCCGCGAATATTTCTCCCGATTGCGACGAGGTGGTGGTGGGCAATGCCCTGTCGCGCGGCAACCCGGCGGTTGAGCATCTGCTGGACGCAGGCCTGCGCTATACCTCAGGCGCACAGTGGCTGAGCGAGCAGGTGTTGCCCGGTCGCGATGTGCTGGCGGTGGCGGGCACCCACGGCAAGACCACGACGACGACGATCCTGGCCTGGTTGCTGCAGGCGGCGGGCCGCGAACCGGGCTTCCTGATCGGCGGGGTTGCGGAAGATTTCGGAACCTCCGCGCGCATCGGCACCGGCCGCGAATTCGTGGTCGAGGCTGACGAGTACGACACCGCGTTCTTCGACAAGCGCAGCAAGTTCGTCCACTACCGCCCGCTGGTGGCGATCCTCAACAACCTCGAGTACGACCACGCCGACATCTTCCCGGACGTGGCGGCGATCCAGCGCCAGTTTCATCATCTCGTGCGCACGGTGCCGCGCCGCGGGCGCTTGATCGTCAATGGCGAAGACCGCCATCTGGCGCAGGTGCTGGCGATGGGCTGCTGGACACCCGTGGAGACGTTCGGGCTCGACGCGAGTCTTGTCTCGCCAGCCGTCCCACACGACGGGCGGCATGGCAGCTTTACTGGTAGTGGCGGCGCCGCCGAACGCGCCACCGCGCGGGCCACGTTCGACTGGACCGCGCGCATGCTCGCGGAAGATGGCAGCGCGTTCGTTGTCGTCCACGACGGCGTCGACATTGGCGAGGTGCACTGGCCGTTGCTCGGCCGCCACAACGTGATGAATGCGCTGGCCTCCCTCGCTGCGGCGAATGCGGTCGGCGTCGACGTCGCCAGCGTGCTGCCGGCTTTGGCGACCTTCCGCAGCGTCAAGCGCCGCATGGAAGTGATTGGCGCCGCCCAGGGCATCACGGTGTACGACGACTTCGCCCACCATCCCACTGCGATCGCGACCACCCTGGCGGGGTTGCGGGCGAAGGTCGGCGACGCCCGGATCGTGGTGGCGATGGAGCCGCGCAGCAATTCCATGCGACTGGGCGCGCATGCGCAGGCCCTGGCGCCGTCGCTGGATGGCGCCGATGTCGTGGTGTTCCTGCACCGGCCCGAGCTGGCCTGGGATGCGGGCAAGGTCGTGGCCGGGCTGCGCGGGCAGGGCACGACCGCGCCCGACGTGGATGCGTTGATCGCCGTACTGCGTGAGCGCGTGCAGGCGGGCGACCATGTCGTGTTTATGTCCAATGGCGGTTTCGACGGCGCGCCGCGACGTTTCCACGCGGTGTTGCGCGACGCCTGAGCGGGGGTAGATTGCAACGATGCCTACCGACGCACCCCCCGAAGCCGATGCCCCAGCTTCGCTGAGTATTTTTCCGCTGCACACGGTGCTCCTGCCCGGTGCCGCATTGAGCCTGCGTGTGTTCGAGCCGCGCTACCTCGATCTGGTGCGCGAGTGCGGCCGCCACAATGTCGGATTCGGCGTCTGCCTGATTCTCGACGGCGAGGAGGTGGGCGCGCCGGCGACCGCGGCGGCGTTCGGCACCGAGGCGCTGATCGAGGATTTCGGCAGCGACGACAGCGGCGTGCTGACGCTGCAGGTGCGCGGCGCGCGGCGCTTCCACGTGCAGCGCGTGCGGGTGCGCGACAACGGTCGGCAGGTCGCGGATGTCTCGTGGTGCGCGGCCGATGGCGTCGATCACGTCCAGCCTGAGCACGGCCTGCTGGTGGTGTTGCTGCAGAACCTGCTGGACCGCTTCGGCGGCGAGCATGCGTTGGCGCCGAGCGCGCTGCTCGACGACGCGAGTTGGGTGTCGTGGCGGTTGGCCGAGTTGCTGCCGCTGGAAAGCGCGCAGCGACTGCAGCTGTTGCAGCTCGACGAGCCGCACGAACGGCTGGAACTGCTGCTCTCGCTACTGCCGTGAGCCGCCCGCGGGCGGCAGGCGCGCGCCGCCGCCCGTGCGCAGCCGCAGTACCGGCATTCCGCTGCCCGGGTGCGGGCTCTCGGCGCCGCCGAACGTCGCCAGCGCGGCGCTGACCACCGCGTGCGCGTGGCCGGTGTCGGGTTCGGGCTGCCACAGCGTGGCCGCGCCGAACAGCTTGGTCGCGCGCAACGTCTGCGTGCTGCCGAGCCACAGCGGCGTGCCGTCATCGAGTGTCGCCGGCGCATGCCACAGCCGTAGTGCATGCAGTTCGTTGGGTTGCTCGCCGTCGTGCAGCATCAGCAACGCTTCCGCCTGGGCATCGAGCGTCGCCGGCAATACCACCTGCTCGCGCACGGGCGTGTTTTCGTCGAGCAGGCCCACGGTCGCCGTCCAGTCGGCCTGCGCTTGGGCGCGCCAGCCCTGGGCTTCGAGCACGGCCTGCAGCGGCGCCAGCGGACCGGCGACCTGCACATCCAGCGGCCAGCGCCGGCGGATGTCGGCTTCGGCGCGTCGGTCGGGCAAGCCGGCCCAGTCGCGCTGCCACCAGTCGTTCGCGGCCAGCGTGTGGGTCGGCGGGGTCACCGCGAACTGCGCCAGCAACTTTTCCGACGCGCGCGGCGCATGCCACAGCGCCGCTACCGCAAACACGCTGTAGAACAACCAGGCCAGCGGCCGCATCCAGAACGAACGCGCGACGTGGCGCCGGTAGGCGAGGCCCAGTACCAGCAGCCACAGGATCCCGAACAAGGTGCCGCCGACCAGATCGCTGGGCCAATGCGCACCCAGATACAGGCGCGCAAACGCGACCACGGTGACCACCACGCCGGCGAGCAGGTACGGCCATACGCGGCGGCGGCCGGGCAGCTCGCGCGCGATCAGCACTGCGAAGAAGCCGAACGTGATCGTGGTCATCGTCACCGCCACCGACGGAAAGCCGAAGCCCGCTGGCGCCGTCGGCGGCCGCGGCATGTCGATCGCGGCCTCCAGCAACGACGTCAGTGTCAGCCCGAAAACCAACGCCGCGAGCCAGTGCGCCGCCGCCATCCAGCGCCGGCGCCACAACAGGTACCCCAGCGCCACCGCCGCGGCCGGCCCCAGCACCGCGGCATCGCCAAGGCTGGCCAGCGCCGCCATCATCCGGTCGGCAAGCGGGTTGCGCAGGGTCCACATGAAATCGTGGATGCGGTGGTCCAGCACCAACGGGCCGCCACGCACCAGCAGGGTCGCGAGCAACGAGAACCAGATCCAGCTGATGGCCAGCAGACATACCGCCAGCAGCACCAGCGAGGGCGATTCCGGCCGGTTCGGGTTGATTAGCGCGCCCGCATAGCGACCCAGGTGCGGGTGGGCGCGGGTCCACTTCAGCGCCCGCGCAAGCAAGTTATCGGCGTGGGCGGCGAACCAGCGCCACGTGTACAGCACGCCGGCCCAGACCAGCGCGATCGCGGCCAGTAGCGACAACAGCACCAATACCAGACGGTCCGCGACGGCAGCGACCGCGTCGTAGGACGCACCCAGCACCCAGCCTGGCGCGAGAAATACGGCAGACCAGGTCAGGCACGCGAACAGGCTCGGCAACGCGTAGCGCCCAAGGGGCATGTGCAGCATTCCCGCGATCGCCGGCACGAACGGCCGCACCGCACCGACGAAACGCGCGATCACGATGCTCTTGGCGCCGTGGCGGCGGAACATCGACTCGCCCCGGTCGAGCCATTGCGGGTAGCGCGAGAACGGCCAGCGCTGCCGCAGTTGCGGGCCCCAGCGGTGTCCGATCCAAAAGCTCAAGCTATCGCCAGCGAATGCGCCCAAAGTCGAGCACAGCAGCGCATACGGCCCGTTGATGTGGCCCAGCCCAACCAGCGCCCCGGCGGCGAACAGCATCGGCAGTGCCGGCACGAAGATGCCCAGGATCACCAGCGCATCGCAGAAAGCGACCAGAAAGATCAGTGCGCCGGCGGCGGTGGGGTTTGCGCTGACCCATGCGGTCGCGCTTTCGATAAAGGCCGAATCCATCGAGCGATTATAGGCGGCGGCGCATGGCAATCCGGCGTGCCATTCGCCTACGGTAGCGACGAGATTGCTTGCTGCACCATCGAGCGATGGCAGATGGTCCTCCAATCGATGTAGTGGCAGGCTTCGGTAGCCCATGCCATCAGTGCGGGCAGAGCGCGGCGACGGATCCGCGCACGAGTCGCGCGAGACCCACGCGCGTTTCGTACACTGCGCCGATGCATTCCGAAGCGATCGAAGTCTCCGCACTCAAGGCCGACAGCTTCGGCCGTATCGCGTTGATGCGCGATGCCGCCGGCCTGTTTGTGCGCCGCGACCTGCGCCACGTGCCGTGGTGGCTGCGGCTCCCGGCCTGGTGGTTGGCCCGGCGCGAGGCGCTGGCGCTGCGCAAGGTCGGTGGCCTGGCGGCGACTCCGCAACTGCTGCGCTGGGACGGGCGCCGGCTCGACCGCAGCTACATGGCCGGCGACGCGATGTACCAGCGCCCGCCCCACGGCGACGTCGTCTATTTCCAGCAAGCACGGCGGCTGTTGCAGCAGCTGCATCGACGCGGTCTTGCCCACAACGACCTTGCCAAGGAAGCGAACTGGTTGGTGCTGACCGATGGCACGCCGGCGATCATCGATTTCCAGCTCGCCACGCGCGGCGATCCACGCGCGCGCTGGATGCGCCTGCTCGCGCGCGAAGACCTGCGCCATCTGCTCAAGCACAAACGCACCTACTGCCGCGACGCGCTGACGCCGGTGGACCGGCGTGTGCTCAAGCGGCATTCGTGGGTCCGCGAAGTCTGGTTCGCGACCGGCAAGCCGGTCTACCGCTTCGTAACGCGCCGGTTGTTGAAGTGGGAAGACAATGAAGGGCAGGGGCCCAAGCCGTAGGAAAGCAGTGAACGCTGGAAAAGCAGTGAACGGTGGAATAGTGAAATCGCGTCTGCGGCGCTGTTAGGGAAGCTCAACAAGTTGATTCCGTTCGTGGTGAGCTTGTCGAACCATGAATGGAATCAACGGCCCGCGACACTATGAAGCCCGGCCTTTGACTTGTTCAGCCATCCATGTCGCGTGCTACGCGCCAATCCAGGCCTTGCTCGGCAGTGATTGCGCAAGTCAATCCATCCGCTCGCTTTCGTTGAACCACTTCCGGGCTGAGCAGCGGCCCGCGCAACGACGGCTTGGACCCATCGATACAACTAAGGACCAGACGAATGACCACCCTGTCCGGCAAGACGCTCTTCATCACCGGCGCCTCGCGCGGCATCGGCCGCGCGATCGCGCTGCGCGCCGCGCGCGACGGCGCCAACGTCGCCATCGCCTCCAAATCGTCGGTCGCCAATCCAAAACTGCCGGGCACGATCCACAGCGTTGCCGCCGAGGTCGAGGCCGCCGGCGGCCGGGCGTTGGCGCTGAAATGCGACATCCGCGAGGAAGACGATGTGCGCGCGTCGGTCGCCGCCACCGTCGACCTGTTCGGCGGCATCGACATCCTGGTCAACAACGCCAGCGCGATCTGGTTGCGCGGGACGCTCGACACGCCGATCAAGCGCTATGACCTCATGCAACAGGTCAACTCCCGCGGCAGTTTCCTGTGCGCCCAGGCCTGCCTGCCGTATTTGTTGCAGGCGCCGAACCCGCACATCCTGTCGCTGGCGCCGCCACCGAACCTCGACCCGAAATGGTGGGGTCCGCACACCAGCTACACGCTGGCCAAGATGGGCATGAGCTTCGTCACCCTCGGACTGGCGGCGGAGTTCGGGCCACAAGGCGTGGCGGTCAACGCGCTGTGGCCGCGCACGATCATCGCCACCGATGCACTCAAGATGATTCCCGGGGTTGAACTCGCGCGCTGTCGGACCCCGGATATCGTCGGCGACGCCGCCCACGCGATCCTGGTGCGGCCCGCCGCAGGATTCGCCGGCCACTTCCTGATCGATGACGACGTGCTGTTGGCCTCGGGGGTCACTGATTTCAGCCGGTATGCGGTCGATCCCACCCAACCGTTGCTGCCCGATCTGTTCCTCGACGACGACGAAATGGAGCGCTCGGGGCGATGAAATACCTGCATGCGATGGTGCGCGTTCGCGACCTCGACGCCTCGCTGGCGTTCTTCCGCGATGGTCTTGGCCTGATCGAAACGCGCCGCAAAGACTACCCGCAAGGCCGCTTCACGCTGGTGTACCTCGGCGCGCCAGAGAACCCGGAAGCGGAGATCGAATTGACCTGGAACTACAACGATGAGCCCTACGGCAGTGCGCGCAACTTCGGCCATCTCGCCTTTGCCGTCGACGACATCTACGCCACCTGCGCGCACCTGCAGGCGATGGGCATCACGATCAACCGCCCGCCGCGCGACGGCCGCATGGCGTTCGTGCGCTCGCCGGACCTGGTTTCGATCGAGCTGTTGCAGAACGGCGCGGCCTTGGCGCCCGCCGAACCGTGGGCGTCGATGGTCAATACCGGGGTCTGGTAGCGATCACCGAGCCACTGCATGCTGCGTGGGTTCCCGCGCAGACGGGAGCGCGGCCTTCGGCGAGAATGCGTGTTCGCTCCTTGCCACCGCCGCCATGACCGCCTCGACCGACGACCTGTTTTCGCTGTCCGAACGTTACTACCTGCCGGTGTACCGGCCGCGCCGGATCGTGCTCGATCACGGCCGCGGCTCGCGCGTGTGGGATCGCGACGGTCGCGAGTACATCGACTTCGGCGCCGGCATCGCCGTCAACGCGCTCGGCCACGCGCACCCGGCACTGATTGCTGCGCTGACCGCGCAAGCCGGCAAGCTCTGGCACACCAGCAACGTGTTCGTCAGCGAACCGCCGTTGAAACTGGCCGAGGCGCTCGTCACGGCATCGCGATTTGCGCATCGGGTGTTCTTCTGCAACTCCGGCGCCGAGGCCAACGAGGCGGCGATCAAGCTCGCGCGCAAGTGGGCGACCGCGCAGGGCCGCCCGCCTGATCGTCGGGTGATCCTGAGCTTCCGTGGTGGGTTCCACGGTCGCACCCTCGCTACCGTCACTGCGACGGCGCAGCCGAAATACCACGAGGGCTTCGAGCCGCTGCCAACGGGCTTCCGCTACAGCGACTTCAACGATCTGGCCGCGGCCGAGGCGGCGATGGCGGCAGGCGATGTCTGCGCGGTGCTGGTCGAGCCGGTGCAGGGCGAGGGCGGTGTCACCCCGGCCAGCGACGCGTTCCTGCTCGGGCTGCGCGCGCTGTGCGATCGCTTCGGCGCGCTGTTGATCCTCGACGAGATCCAGTGCGGCATGGGCCGCACCGGGCATCTGTTCGCGTGCCACGGCTACGGCATCCTCCCGGACGTGGTGACGTTGGCCAAGGCGCTCGGCAGCGGCTTCCCGATCGGGGCGATGCTGGTCGGCGAGCAGGCCGCGCAGGCGATGCAGTTCGGCGCGCATGGCACCACCTTCGGCGGCAATCCCTTGGCCGCTGCGGTGGCAACGGCGGCCTTGCGCGAGCTGTCGTCACCGGCGTTGCAGGAAAACGTCGTGCGGCAAGCGCAGGCCCTGCGCAATGGGTTGGCGGCGCTGGACGATGAGTTCGGCGTGTTCTCACAGATTCGCGGCCGCGGCTTGATGATCGGCGCGCAGTTGCGCGACGCGCATGCCGGCAAGGCGGGCGACATCCTAGATCGTTGCATCGAGCAAGGTTTGCTGCTGCTGCAGGCGGGCCCCGACGTCCTGCGTTTCGTACCCGCACTCAACATTCCCGACGCCGATATCGCCGAGGGTCTGCTGCGCCTGCGCGCGGTGTTCGTCGGGCTCGGACGCTAGCGATGCCGACGGGCTAGACACGCTGTCGGCGTTGTTGCGCGGCGCATCAACGCCCGCTAGCCGGCATGCCGCGATCCGACGCTTAGCCGTTCGCAATCTCGGCGAAGGCTTCACGCGCCGCACTCAACGTTGCCGCGATCTCCGCCTCGCCATGCGCGCTCGACATGAACCCGGCCTCGAACGCCGACGGCGCGAAGTACACACCGCGCTCGAGCATCGCGTGGAAGAAACGGTTGAAGCGTGCCTTGTCCGAGGCCATCGCCTCGGCGAAGGTCTGCACTGGCCCCTCGCGGAAATACAGACCGAACATGCCCGGCGCGCGCACGGTGTGGAACGCGATGCCGGCCTCGCGCGCGGCCGTTTCCAGGCCGTCGCACAGCGCGTGCGTGCTGCGCTCGAGCGCGTCGTGGAAACCCGGCGCCCGGATCAGGTCCAGTGTCGCCAGACCCGCGGCCATCGCCACCGGGTTGCCGCTCAACGTGCCGGCCTGGTAGATCGGGCCGCTGGGCGCGATCTGTCGCATCAGGTCGCGGCGCCCACCGTAAGCGCCCACTGGCATGCCGCCGCCGATGATCTTGCCGAACGTGCTCAAGTCCGGGGTGACGCCATAGCGCTGCTGAGCGCCGCCGAGCGCAACGCGGAACCCGGTCATCACCTCGTCGAAAATCAGCAGCGTTCCATGTTTGGTGCACAGCTCGCGCAAGTGCTGCAGGAAACCTTCGCGCGGCAGGATGCAGTTGGCGTTGCCGACGATCGGCTCGATGATCAGACCGGAGATCTCGCTGCCGACGTCATCGAACAACCGCGTCGCCGCCTCGAAATCGTTGTACGGCAGTGTCATCGTGAGGTCGGCCAGTGCCGCCGGCACGCCCGGCGAATTCGGCAGGCCCAATGTCAGCGCGCCGCTGCCGGCCTTGACCAGGAAACTGTCGCCATGGCCGTGATAGCAGCCCTCGAACTTGACGATGCGCGAGCGTCCGGTCGCGCCACGCGCCAGGCGGATCGCCGACAGCGTCGCTTCGGTGCCGGGGATGACCATGCGCACCATTTCGCAACTGGGCACGATCGAAGTGATCGCCTCGGCCATGGTGACTTCCAGTGCGTTGGGCACACCGAAGCTGAGGCCGTCGCGCATCGTGCGCGCGACCGCGTCGAGCACCTGCGGGTGGGCGTGGCCGGCGATCATCGGCCCCCAGGAACCGACGTAGTCGATATAGCGATTGCCGTCCACGTCGAACAGATACGCACCTTCTGCACGCTGGGCGAAGAACGGCTCACCCCCGACCGACTGGAATGCGCGCACCGGCGAATTGACGCCCCCGGGCAGCAGTTCCGAGGCGCGGTTAAACAGGGCGTGCGAACGGTCGGTTTTCATGCGGAGCGGCTTCCGGCGGAGGTGGGGTCGGAGGGGAGATCGAAGCAGGCAAGGTAGGCGCGGGTCGCGGCAACGGGATCGGGCGCGTCGAACACGCCACTGATCACCGCCAGCAGATCGGCGCCAGCGGCGATCAGTGGCCGCGCATTGTCCGGGGTGATGCCGCCGATCGCCACCCGCGGCACGCCGAGACCGGCGCTGTTGCGCAACAGATCGAGCGCGGCGGGGCGTGCATTGGGTTTGGTCAGCGATGGATAGAACGCGCCAAACGCGACGTAGCTGGCGCCCGCCGCACACGCGGCCTGCGCCAGTGCCAGGTCGTCGTAGCAAGAAGCGCCGAGGATCGCTTCGGCACCCAGCGTGGCGCGGGCGGCCGCAAGCTCGCCGTCTTCCTGACCCAGGTGCGCACCGTCGGCGCCGATGGCCGCGGCCAGGCGCCAGTCGTCGTTGATTATCAGCGGCACGCCGTGTTGCCGGCACAGCGACAGCAGTTCTCGCGCCTGTTGCTCGCGCAACGCGCGATCAGCGTCTTTGTTGCGGTACTGCAGCCACGTCGCGCCGGCCTGCAACACGGCTTCGACACGGGCGAGCAGTCGCGCGGTGTCGGCATCGTCAGGGGTGATGGCATACAGACCGCGCGGCGGCCAAGGTGAATTCATGTTTGTGGTTCCGTGGGCCGGGGCAGCGGTGTGACAATAGGCGCCCGTCACCTCCACTAGTATCCGCCCATGTCTGAGAGCGCCACGATTACTACCTTCCGCACCTGGATGTGCGTCGTCTGCGGCTTCATCTACAGCGAGGCCGCGGGCCTGCCGGAAGAAGGCATCGCGCCCGGCACGAGTTGGGACGACGTGCCCGACAGCTGGACCTGCCCCGATTGCGGGGTGACCAAGGACGACTTCGAGATGATGGAGCTGTAACGCGCTGCGGAGATCTAGCGGCCTGCAATGCCGGGCCCGAGTTGCAGCACCGCCCCATCCTTGAGTCCCAGCCTTGCGGCCTCGCCCGCATTGAGTTCGAGCACGAACCGCGCCGGCGCCGCGCTTGGGTACGGCGGGCAACGATCGCCCAACGAGCATGGCGGCACGTCACGCTGTTGCGACACCAGTTTTGCGCCATCGTCGAAGTACAGGATGTCGAGCGCAATCCGGGTGTTCTTCATCCAGTAGGCCTGCGGCGCCTCGCGTTCGTGCACGAACAGCATGCCGCGATCCGTCGCCAGTTCATCTCGGAACATCAGGCCGCGAGCGCGCTCGGCATCGTCATCGGCGACTTCCACGCTGTAGCGCTGGCCGCCGATCTCGACCCAGGGCCCGCCCGACGCGCAAGCACTCAGCGCGAGTCCGCAGCACGCCACAGCAACCTTCAGCCAATTCATTTGCGCGCTCCTTAGTAGGTGTGGGGACGAACACTCGGGCAGGTGCGATCAAGGCGTCAAGCCTGAGCGCGCGCAACCACCCGGCCCCGTCTGAACAGGCCTCGTCGAACAGAAATAACCGCGTCCCGGGTCTTCCCAAGTTCGGGTCGGATGGGCATACTGCGCGGCCCCGCAGCCCGGGCCGGTTGATCGGCGA
>JAYSZI010000096.1:0-58909 GCA_043738095.1 Lysobacter sp. | reverse complement strand
CAACCGACCGTGCATGTCGCGTTCGACGAGGCCACCGCGATCCTCGCCGGCGACGCACTGCAATCGCTCGCATTCCAGGTGCTCGCGGGAACGCGGGTTCCCGACGGCGCGCGCGTGGCCCTGCTTCGCACGCTGGCGCTGGCTTCGGGCGCCGCGGGCATGTGCGGCGGCCAGGCGCTGGATCTGGCGGCCACCGGCGACGGCGCCGCATTGTCGATCGACGAACTCGAACGCCTGCATGCGATGAAGACGGGCGTGCTGATCCGCGCCGCGGTGCGCATGGGTGGGCTGTGCGGCGGGGCCGACTCGGCGGCGTTGAAGGCGCTCGATCGCTATGCGCGCGCGCTCGGCCTGGCGTTCCAGATCCGCGACGATCTTCTCGACATTGAAGGCGACAGTGCCACGCTCGGCAAGACCGCCGGCAAGGACGTGGCACAGGCCAAGGCGACGTATCCGGCGCTGATCGGCATGGATGCATCACGCACGCTACTGCGAGAACTGACAGGGCAGATGTTCGACGCGCTTGAGCCGTTTGGTACCCACGCACAAGCCTTGGTGGCCCTAGGTCATCTGGCCGTTGATCGCGACCGCTAGCAATGCGCTTCAGCGATAAAAAAATCCCCGCAGTTGCGGGGATTTTTTTGCTTGCGTGCGGCGCGCTTACTTGATCAGTCGCAAGGTCAGTGGGTAGCGATAGGCAACGCCCTCATTGGCCTTGATCGCAGCGATGATCGTGAAGATCAACCATGCAATCCCAACGATGATCCAACCCGGGATCGCGATGATCAGGCCAATGCCCAACGTGACGATCGACAACACCAGCAACGCGAGGAATATCAGCCCGACGGTAATGTTGAAGTTCAGCGCTTCCTTGCCCTGGTCATCGACGAACGCCATCGTGTCCTTCTTCGCCAGCCAGATGATCAGTGGCCCGATAAAGCAGCCGATGCTGCCGGCCCAGCCCGACGTCAGGATGCCGCCGACCAGCGCCGACAGGTGGGCGAACATCGCCCATTGGCGTTCTTCGCTGGACATGCCACCCGCCTGCAATGGCGGTGGGGGCGGGGGTGAATTCAGCGGCTCGTAATTTTCGCTCATGCAGATGCTCCTCCAAGGTTGGCCTAATCTCCGCCCGCGACGACCGGGGGTCAACCCACTTTCGTCACTGTTCGCCGGCGACCGTCATCCGGCCCAGCAGAATTGAGCCGACATGGATGTGCGAGCGCGGGTCGACATCGCTACCTACGGCTTCGATTGCGCGAAACATCGTTTTGAGGTTGCCCGCGATGGTGATGCCGTCGACCGCGTACTGCAGCTGCCCGTCCTCCACCCAGAATCCGGCCGCGCCGCGCGAGTAGTCGCCAGTGATGGTGTTGACGCCCTGCCCCATCACCTCGGTAACGAGCAGCCCGCGGCCCATGCCGCGCACCATCGCTTCAAAATCGCCGCCATTGGCTGCGACCCGCAGGTTATGAACGCCTCCGGCATTGGCGGTGCTGGTCAACCCAAGCTTGCGCGCCGAATAACTGCCCAGCACATAGCGCTGTAGCACACCGCCCTGCACCAGCGTCGACTCGCGCGTGGCAACACCCTCGGCGTCGTAGGACGAGGAGCGGAAGCCGCGCGAGAGGAACGGCAACTCGTCGATCTGGAACCAGTCGGGAAACAGCTGGGTGCCCACGCTGTCAAGCAAGAAACTGGCACGGCGGTACAGCGCACCGCCAGAGACCGCGCCGAGCAGATGCCCGATCAGCGAGCGCGCGACTTCGGCGGCAAACAGCACCGGGTAATCGCCGGTCGTGATCTGCCGAGGCGCCAGGCGCGACACCGCGCGTTCGGCGGCCTTGCGCCCGATCGTCGCGGCGGATTCGAGGTCTTCCGCAGCCAAGCCGATGCTGTACCAGCCGTCGCGCTGCATGTCCTCGCCACGGCCGGCGATCAGCGCACAGCCCAGGCTGTGCTGCGTGTTGCGCTCGCGGCCGATGAAGCCGTGCGAATTCGCGTACACGCCCAGGCTCTGGCCGCTGCCGACCGAGGCGCCGTCGGAATTCTCGATGCGGCCGTCGTGCTCACGGCCGGCACTTTCGCAGGCGATCGCCAATTCGATCGCGTGGTCAGCATCCAGTGCCCAGGGGTGCCAGCTGTCGAACTCGCGCAGGTCGGACGCCATCAACTCTGCGTCCGCGAGGCCCGCGGCGGCATCGTCCTCGGTAAAGCGCGCAATCGCGCAGGCCTGCTCCACCGTGGCGTCGAGACTGTCCTCGCGTAGGTCGGCGGTGCTGGCGCTGCCCTTGCGCTGGCCGAAATACACGGTCACAGCGATGCCGCGATCGCGGGTGGCTTCGACGGTTTCAACCGCGCCCAGGCGCACATTGACGTTGAGTCCGGACTCCTCCGAGCACGAGACCTCCGCCTGGGTAGCGCCGCGCGTGCGGCAATGATCGAGCAGGCGTTGCGACAGCGCGGCCAGCATTTCGAGCCGCGCATGGCTGTCGCCGAGCGAGGGCACGTTGGCGTGGTCGGTGGTCAGCGGGGCGACCACGTTTGCGCGACCTGGGGTTGTGGGGTTCATTGCGTTCAATGGCTTATCCTTGGGGCCTTGTCATTCCGCGGCGAAGGCCAGCGGAATCTGCTCCATCCCGGCATAAACCGCGGGACGAAAACGGAAAATAAACGATGCGTGGTAAGGACGAGGAAACTGGCGAATTCCGTGGGGACAGCCGCAGCCAGAACCGGCGCGAGGCGCTGGAAGTGCTGGTGCTGGGTGAGCAGCTGGTGGCGCTGAGCGAAGCGCAACTTGCCCGGCTGCCGGTGCCCGAGGCGCTGCTGCCGCACATCCGCCAAGCCAAGCGCATCACCTCGAACATCGCCCACAAGCGCGAGCTGGCGTTTCTCGCCAAGCAGATGCGCCGCGAGGACGACGAGACCCTGGACAAGATCCGCGATGCGCTGCATGCCGGCGGCGATGCCTCGCGGCGCGAAGTCGCGGCGATGCACCGGGTCGAGGCCTGGCGCGACCGCCTGCTCGCACATGGCGATACTGCGCTGACCGAACTGCTGACTGCCCATCCCCAGGCGGACGGTCAGATGCTGCGGCAACTGGTGCGCAACACGCTGGAAGAGCGCAAGCGCAACAAGCCGCCGCGCGCGTTTCGCGAACTGTTTCGTGAACTGCGGGAGCTGATGATGAGCGGCGAAAGTGCGGGCGACGACGGGGACGAAAACAGCGACGACGTGAGTTAGTCCCCCTCGCTCCGGGCTGAGCCGACACGCTTGCGAGCCATTGCCTCGCGCGTCTGCCCAGGCCCCATGCGCGCGGGCCTGGGCGGGCTTTGCGGCAAGGGTTCGGCGACGCAGTGAGGCTTCAACGCCGGATCCAAGGCAGCCAGTTCGCGTTGCCATCTTCAATTGCCGTTCCGCCCTACCCTCACACGTCAAAGGTGCTTCTTGCCCGAAGACGGCCCTGCGGGCACCTTTTCCCGCGGGGAGAAGGGAACAAGCCGGCGCGACCTCGTAGGCCAGCCCCTGCAACCTCACGCCTGGGTGCCGCCCACGATCAACCCGTCGATCAGCAGCGATGGCTGGCCGACGCCGACGGGCAAGCTCTGGCCGTCCTTGCCGCACACGCCGACGCCTTCATCCAGCGCGAGGTCATGGCCGATCATGCGCACCTTCTGCATCGTTTCCGGACCGTTGCCGATTAGGGTCGCACCCTTCACCGGCGCGGTGATCTTGCCGTCTTCGATCAGGTAAGCCTCGGTTGCCGAGAACACGTACTTGCCGCTCGTGATGTCGACTTGGCCGCCGCCGAAATTGACCGCGTACAGGCCCTTCTTGACCGAGCGGATCATCTCTTCAGGATCGTGCGTGCCGGCCAGCATGTAGGTGTTGGTCATGCGCGGCATCGGCAGGTGCGCGAACGACTCGCGCCGGCCGTTGCCGGTCGGCACCATGCCCATCAGGCGCGCGTTGAGCGTGTCCTGCATGTAGCCGACCAGCACGCCGTCTTCGATCAGCGTCGTGCATTGCGTCGGCGTGCCTTCGTCGTCGACGTTGAGCGAGCCGCGACGCCCGGCCAAGGTGCCGTCGTCGACCAGGGTCACGCCCGGCGACGCCACGCGCTGACCCATGCGGCCGGCGTAGGTGCTGGTGCCCTTGCGGTTGAAGTCGCCCTCGAGGCCATGGCCCACGGCTTCGTGCAGTAGCACGCCGGGCCAACCACTGCCGAGCACCACCTGCATCACGCCCGCGGGCGCATCCACCGCTTCCAGGTTGACCAGCGCCTGACGCAGCGCCTCGCGCCCCCAGCGTTCGGGCTTGCCGCCGGCGAACAACTCCGCGTAGCTGTAGCGTCCGCCACCGCCGGTGTAGCCGCTTTCGCGTCGGCCGTTCTGCTCGACGATGACCTGCACGTTGAAGCGCACCAGCGGGCGAACGTCGGAGGCGAGCACGCCGTCGCTGCGCGCGACCAGCACCGTGTCGACGCCGCCGGCCAGGCTCACCATCACCTGCTGCACGCGCGGGTCGGCGGCGCGCAGCAGCTTGTCGATGCGGCGCAGTGCTTCGACCTTGTCCTCATTGCCGAGCGAGTCGATCGGGTCTTCGCTCGGGTAAAGCGCTCTTGAAGCCGCGCCGCGGTCGTCACCGCGCACCAGCGAGCGCGATGGCGCGCCAACGCGGCTTGGATCCACAGAGCCGGAGCCTTTCGAGATCGCGCGCGCCGAGCGCGACGCGGTCAGCAGGGCTTCGGAGTTGATGTCATCGGAATAGGCAAACCCGGTCTTCTCGCCGCTGATCGCACGCACGCCCACGCCTTGCTCGATCGAATGCGAACCGTCCTTGACGATGCCGTCCTCGACGGTCCAGCTCTCGCGCCGGCTGTGCTGGAAATACAGATCGCCAAAGTCGACACCCGGCCCGAGCAAGCTGTCGAAGGTGCGTTCTAGGCTGCCAGTGTCGAGCCCGGCAGGCAGCAGCAGGCGGGATTCGGCAAGTTGTATGGACACGATAGGGGCGCCTGCGGTTGTGGGGTTTGATGGCTGGATCGCTACACGGCGGGCTTGGGGATCTTGGACCGCCACGTCATACGCCGGCGTGATTCGGGGGTCCCACCAGCGCTATCGGCAGAGTCAGCGAAGGTGCGAGGCAGGACCTGGCTCCGCTTAGAGGTAGTGGCAAGAACCGGTGAATCAACCGGGCGGCGGCGACTGAGTCGCCGAAACACTGCCCTGCTGGCGGGTAATCACTTCGACCTTCGGTTGTTTCCATGGCCCGGTCACGCGATAGGTTTTGGCCCCCAGCTGCCCCAGCGGTTTGCGCAGCACCGCATTGGCCGCGGCGCCCAGAGCCGCTCCGACCGGGCCGCCAGCGATCGCGCCGACCGCCGCCAGCAGGTTGCCGGACTTAGGCCGCACCTCGATGGTCTGATCAAAACTCTGCGTGCGCAGGTTAGCGGCGCCGTGGATGCTGATGGCGGCGGCCGGGCCATCGATGACCAGGCCTTCGCTGCGTGCGGTGCCGCCGTTGAAGCGGACGGTGCCGCCGATGCGATTGAAGGAAAAGCCCTTGGCAAAGAAGTCGCGGAAATCCAGCGTCAGGCGCCGCGGCAGCTCGGCCAGACTGAGCAAGCCAAGCACCCGGCCGGCACCGGGTTCGACCTCGAGCAGGCGACCGTCGCGGGCATCGAGAACGAGGCCGCCCTCAAGCGTCTCGAGCCGGAAAGCTGCGGGGCTGCCGGGCCAATCGGCGGTGAAGCGCGCCGTGCCCTTGCCGCCGTCGACCCGGCCTCCCATGCCGAGACCGTCGAGTAACACGCCAAAGTCGCCACTGGCGATATCGACCCGCAAACGCGTGCGCGCCGCGGTGCCGCGTCCGGTCCAGTCGCCGCTGAGGTCGATGCGCTGCTTGCCCGTCTGCGTTTGCAACTGATCGATGCGCATACCCGCCGGCGTTGCGTGGGTGCGCAGTTTGGCCGTGCCCAGCGTGGCGCCGGCAACGCGCAGATCGGCAATATCGAGGGTCAACGACGGCACGCCGGCCGGATCAATCTCGGTCCCAGCCCGCGCGCCCGTGGGGGAGGCCGCAAACCCGGCAGGCCATACGGCGCTTGCTGCGGTCGCTACCCCATTGCCGTGCTTCGGGGCTACGGTCTGGCGCCAATGGACGCGATCGAATCGCCCAGCGATCGCGCCTCCCGCCGCAGGCACCAGCACTGCGCCATCCAGCGCACTGCCGGTGGCGCGCACCGCCGTTGCGCCGCCTGGGGCGGGCACTACGACCAGGTGCGTACTGGGGAACGTCCCGCCGAGCAATTGCAGGCGCTGGGCGGTCACATCGATGCGTTGCAACGCCAGACCACGGCCCGCACCGGCACCCTTGCCAGCGCGGGCCAGCCCGATCCACTCGATGGCATCCAGTGTGGCTGTGCGACCGGTAGCGATCAGCCCGGCCGTCGGCGCGGGCTGGTCGACCTGGCTGGAGCCGAGCACTACGCGCACGCCGGTCTGGCGCACCCCGCTCGGGCCCGTGGTGCTGCGCGCGCGTAACGCCATCAGATTGCCCAACCCAACCCGGACATCACCGCTGCCCAGCGGTAACGGGGTCTCGACGTGAGTGGTCAGTGCCGCCCCGGCGGGTTTGCGCAGAGGCTCGGGGAGGGTGAGCGCGGTGCCGACGAGATTCGATTGCAACCGCAGCAGCGTCGGCACGGGCTTGCCGGCCGACGATTTCGGGATCGCGATGCCCACGGTCCAGGCCGAGCGGCCGTCGAGGTGCGGTTTGAGCCAAGTCAGATCTGGCGCATGGTCGAGCAACGCATCGGCGTCGAGGCTGGCTTCGAGCCCGGCTTCAAACACGTTGCCGCGCTCGCGGACGTGACCGTCGCCCGCACGCAGTGACAAGCGCCCAGGCTGCCCGTCATGGCGCACGCGCAGGCCGTCGGCCTGGAAGCCGCTGCGCGAATACTCGGTGCGGCCGCCGACCTGATCGAACGCAAGTTTCCAGCGCCGGTCGGCAAGCTTGGCACCGGCGAGCACAACATCACCGCCGAGGCTCATTGCACTGCCGCGGCGCAGCGGTAGGGCCAGGTTAAAGCTGGCCTGCGCCGAGCCGCTGGCGCTGAGGTTGGCGAAGGTCTCGGGCTGCTGTTTTTGCAAGGGACTCTGCCGCAGCAGTTCGAGCAATTGCGCCGCGTCGCCGCCGCCCTTGGCCTGCACGACGAGCGCCCCGTCGTCGTAATGGTCGATGCCGCCATGGAATTGCTCGATCGCAACCCCGGCTATGCGGCCGCTGCCATCAACAGTAAGACCGTCGGCAATGAACACTGCGTCGGCGTCGACGCTGTCGGCGGCTGGCCAGTCGGGATGAAACTTGAGCGTCGCCTGATCCAGGTGCGCAGTCGCTTCGAAACGGCCGTTGCGGTCGCGGAATGGCCACTCGTCGAGATCGCCCGAGATCAGCGCCCGGCCCTGCTGGAGCTGACCACCGACGAGTGCGCGATCGAGCCACTGCACCGTCCGTGGCGGCATCACCTTGCGGACCAAGAATCCCTTGGCCACTTGCAATCCGACCGGATCGATCTGGGCGGCAATGTCGGCCCAAGGGCGCGTGCCGTCGCCCTGCCACCACAACCCACCACGCACGCCGACCCCGAGCCCGTCGCCCTCGATCCGCAGCGCCGGCGACGCGATGCGCCAACCGGCGCCGTCGCGCCAGCCGCTGGCAACGCCCTTCAGCCGGACCGTATGGGCCAGACCAATACCCGGCCAGTCCAACCGCATCCCCGCAGCGGGATCAAACGTGATCGCGAATCCCTTGCCATCACCATCGATGTCGCCAGCCAGACCCTGCACGCCGGGCGCGTTGCCGATCGCCTGGAAACCCAAACCGTCGATGCGCGCGTGGGCGCGCATCGCACCACCGCTCCGGCCGCTGATGTCGATCGCTTGCAGCACCGCGCGCGGCTTGGCGAGCTGGATCCAGCGCCGCCACGGCGCCGACAACCTATCGCTGAGCGCCGCGACTGCCAGCAGTGGCGCGGCATCGATCCGTTCGGCGTGCAGCGCGTAGCGGGCGCCACCGGCGAGTAATAGACCATCGAGGCGCTGCATCTGCGTGCCACTGCCAATACGCAAGGTCGGCGCATCGAAGCGCCACCCGCCTGCTGTCACCTTCCAGCGCGCCCGCGCCTCGACTCGCTCATAGCCAATCCGCAGGGGCGATGCTTGGGCGGTCAGCGGCGTACCGCGAAACGCTACCTGGACCAAGACGGCGTCCACCGTGACCGCCGCGATCCGGTGGTCGCGCAATTGCGCCCAGGCCTCGGCGCGCCCGGTGCCACCCTCCACTGTCACGCCTGCCACATGCAGCAGCGAGGACCACGCCGATAGATCCGCCTGCTTCGCACCCGCGTAGGCCAAGCCGTCGCCGCGTTTTCGGTCGAAATCGAGCACGGCGTCGAGCGGTGCCGCGCCCACCTGCGGCCACGCTCGCAGGCCGGCGCGCACCCTGTGCCCCTCCACGCGCAGGCGCAGATCCACCTTCGGGATACGCGCAGCGATGCCCAGGGTGGGCGCGAGCACGGCGAGCTTGCCGTCGACCACCTGCAACTCGCCCAAGCCTTCCAACGCCGCCAGCGGATCGGTCCCGGACTGCTGCTGCCCCGGAAGACCGCGCACGTGCCAGCGGCCATCGGTGGTGCGTTCCAATGTCAGATCGAGCCCGCGCAGACGCAGCTCCGAGAATGGCTGCCCGGGCAACAGGCCCGCATACACCGACACCAGCATCTCGGCATCACCAACGGTGAACGCCTGCGAGCCTGAGCCGATGCGCAAATTATCCAGCCGCAGCAGTGGGCCGCGCCGGGTCCATTCCGTGTCGACACGATCGAACGACACGGGCCGCCCCGCGCGCTGGCTCAACCACGCCGCGACCTTGTCGGGGTTGCGTTGCGCCATCGGCAGCAACTGACTGGCCACACCCAACACCAGCGCGACCAGCACCAACACCACCGCCACCGTGTAGCCCACGCCGCGTCGCGCATGTCGCAGATTGCGCCGCAGCCGGGTCGGCATCAGCCGCCTGCCCGATCGCCTTGCATGCCCAGAAGGCAGGCGCATTCGTTGTTACAACAGCACGACATCGAACTGCTCCTGCGCGTACTGGTCGTCGGGCTGGAAGCGGATCGACTTGCCGAGGAACTCCTCAAGCTCGGCCACCGCCGCCGACTCCTCCTCGGTAATGCGCGCCACCACCTTGGGCGAGGCCATCACCAGCAGGCGCGCGGCATCGAACTGGCGTACCTGCCGCACGATCTCGCGAAAGATCTCGTAGGTCACCGTTTCCGGCGTCTTGAGGGTGCCCCGTCCGCCGCATTCGTTGCAGGGCGCGCTCAATTGCCGCTGCAGACTCTCGGTGGTGCGCTTTCGCGTCATCTGCACCAGGCCCAAAGGCGAGAACTCGTACACCGTGGTCTTGGCGTGGTCGCGCACCAGCGCTTTCTCAAGCTGGCGCAGCACCTGGCGCTTGTGCTCGGCATCGATCATGTCGATGAAATCGATGATGATGATGCCGCCCAGATTGCGTAGACGCAGCTGGCGCGCGACCGATTGTGCAGCTTCGAGGTTGGTGCGGTAGACGGTTTCCCGAGGTTGCGCTGGCCCAGGAACGAACCGGTGTTGACGTCCACCGTCGTCATCGCCTCGGTCTGGTCGATCACCAGGTAGCCGCCCGATTTCAGCGGCACCTGTTTCTCCAATGCGCGTTGGATTTCGTCCTCAACGCCGTACAAGTCAAAGATCGGCCGCGCGCCCGCGTAGTGCTCGATCTTGTCGGCCAGCCCCGGCATGTACTGCGCGGCGAACGCTTTCAACTTCTCGCAGGTCTCGCGCGAATCGATCTTGACCTTCTCGACATCGCGCCGGATCAGGTCGCGCACCGCGCGCATCGGCAGGCTCAGGTCCTCGTAGACGCGCTCGCCGACGCGGGCGCTTTTCGAGCGCTCCTCGATCAGCGTCCAGGCGCGACTGAGATACGCAATGTCCTCGGCCAGCGCTTCCTCAGGCTGGCTCTCGGCGTTGGTGCGGACGATGTAACCGTGC
Organism: Lysobacter sp.; assembly: GCA_043738095.1. Taxonomy (GTDB): domain Bacteria; phylum Pseudomonadota; class Gammaproteobacteria; order Xanthomonadales; family Xanthomonadaceae; genus Lysobacter_K. The sequence goes on along the minus strand of JAYSZI010000096.1, from coordinate 48,812 downwards.
TGGATGCCGGCGGGCGCGAGCGCGGCGACGTGGGTCTTGAGGCGCAGGCGTTCCGCCTCGTCCTCGATCCGCGCCGACACGCCGACCACGCGCGTGCGCGGCAGTAGCACCAGATAGCGCGACGGAATGCTGAGCTGTGTGGTCAAGCGCGCGCCCTTGCCGCCAATCGGGTCCTTGACCACCTGCACGATGATGTCCTGGCCCTCGCGCAACAACTCGGCAATCGGTCGCGTCGGCGTAGGCGGCAGCGGCGCCTCGTCTCCGTCGCCGGCCACAGGCGCTGGCTTGACGATATCAGCCGCGTGCAGGAACGCAGCGCGCTCCAATCCGATGTCGACGAACGCCGCCTGCATGCCAGGCATCACCCGTTGCACGCGGCCTTTGTAGATATTGCCGACCACGCCGCGACGCCAGCCGCGCTCGATATGCAGCTCCTGCAACATGCCGTTTTCGACCACGGCTACACGGGTTTCGCGCGGAGTGACATTGATGAGGATCTCTTCGCTCACGCCGAAATCCCTCTCGCTGTAGTGGACGCTGTCGGATGCAGCTGCATCGCACGCAGCAAGCACGCGGTCTCGTACAGCGGCAATCCCATCACCCCGGAATAGCTGCCTGCCAATCGCGTCACGAACACTTCCGCGCCCCCTTGGATCGCATAGGCACCGGCTTTACCGGCCGGTTCGCCGCCGGCAACGTAGGCCGCAATTTCGGCGTCGGCTAGGTCGGAAAACGTGACCTCCGACACCGATATCGCCTGCACCTCGCGCGCGGGCGAGACCAACGACACCGCCGAAATAACCTGATGAGTGCGCCCCGACAGTTTGCGCAGCATCGCCGCAGCATCGGCATCGTCGCGCGGCTTGCCGAACACTTCGTCGTCAAGCACGACCTCCGTGTCGGAACCCAGTACCACGGCCGAGGGATTGCCCATCACGGTCAACAGACCGGCACCGGCTTTCTCGCGCGCAACACGCCGAACGTAATCTTCCGCCGGTTCACCGGGTTGGCGATGCTCGGGTATGTCGAGGTCCAGCACACCGAACGGGAGGCCGAGGCGGCCTAGCAGTTCACGACGACGGGGGGATTTCGAGGCGAGATAGAGCATCTTCGAAAGCATAACCCGCGCTGACTGAGCGCCACCCCACGTGCGTCCGCGCAACCCCGAGTTAGCTCACGGTTCGTTCACTCCGGCAGCAAGACCCTTGCTCCCACACGTACAGGAAGTCGCTCATGTCCCGACTTAGTTCACCGACCCTACCGATGTTGCGCACCTTGACCTTACGCCGGCTCGTACTTGCGGCTGCCCTCGCCCTTGGAGCCACCGCCATGACTGCGTCAGCCCAGACGGTCCCCACCGTCGTCAGTAGCGATGGCACCTTGCTGTCGATATCCGCGCAGGCCGAGGCAAAGCGCGTACCGGACATCGCCACGCTGTCGGCCGGTGTCGTGACGCAGGCGGCCGACGCCAACGCCGCGCTGCGCGCCAATGCCGACGAGATGACCAAGGTGGTCGCCGCGATCAAGGCCGCCGGCATCGCCGAGCGCGACATCCAGACCACCGGCGTCAACCTCAATCCGCAATACCGCTACGCCGAGAACGTGCCGCCAGCGATCACCGGTTACCAAGCCAGTAACAACGTCAACATCACCGTTCGCGACATCGGCAAGATCGGCAAGATCCTCGACGCCCTGGTCGCCACCGGCGCCAACCAGGTCAACGGCCCGAGCTTCGATGTCGACGACAAGGAGTCGGCGTTCGACGAAGCGCGACGCGCCGCAGTGGAAAAGGCCAAGGGGCGTGCCGAGATGTACGCCAAGACGCTCGGCATGCGCGTTCGTCGCATCGTCAGTATCAGCGAAGGCGGTGGCTACGGTCCGCCGCGGCCGATGCCGATGATGCAAATGGCGCGAATGGAAAAATCGCAGGCCGATACGCCGATCTCGCCGGGCGAGAACACGCTTTCGGTGAATCTGGACGTGATGTTCGAGTTGGGCCGGTAACCGTCATGACCAGCCAAAAAAAAACCACGCCGCCGGCGGCCGATCCCAAGCCGGGGCATAACCCTGGGTATGCCGAACCGCAACCGCGCGACAGCAGTGATGCCCGCCAACCCGATCCGCGCAAACCACCGAATCCCGACGCGGGTGGCCTGGGGCGCAAGCCGGTGGTGACGCCCGATGCAGCCGATGACGGCTAGCCCTCGTTGATTTGATTTGTAGCTCACCAGGCCCGCCACTGCGGGCCTGGTGTTTTTTATTGATTGGCGTCTGCTTCGACGAAACGCCCAAGTGGGAAGCACCAGCAACTCGCGCGTGCCAGCCCGCCATTGCCACATCCTCCGCGCGACCGGTCTGGATCCCTCGGTGCTCCCCCGACGATCCACCCACCCTTCCCGGACGCGTTACGCGCTTTGCCAGCGTCGGCGGCACCAATAAGGGACTTTTGCAATTTGTGTAACCCCGTCCGCCAACTCCAGTCGTTGTGTTCAGTGCAGACCAACAACGGAGGTGGACCATGGCGCACACACTTGCTTCCCCGGCTCGGCTGGGACACTCAGGCCGGCTCCAAATCGGCGCAATGCGCTTGGAACTCGACGGCACCCGCATCGCCGCCAACGCCGGCGCAATCGCGCTCAATGCGGCGGTGCTACTACTGTTACTCGTGCCAATCGCGCTGCCGCCGTCGGCGCCGCAAGCCGAACGCGCACCAGTCATCGTTTGGGTGACACCGGAGAAAAAACCCGACCCGGTCAAAGTCGAAGTGACAACCAAGCCGCGCGTGCAACCGCCCACAGTGGTTCCACAGCCCCGTGCCCTGCCGCCGCAGCGGGATCAACCCGTGGTCGACAGCGAACCAGGCGATGTCTGGGTGCCCACGGTCGATCCGATCGAGCCCCTAGACCCGGGGGACACCATCAAGCCCGAACCGCAACCGGCCAGCACCCATTTGCAGGCGATCTCCTCGCCGCCGCCGTCGTATCCGGCCGAAGCGATCCGCAAAGGCCTGACAGGGACCGTCGAGTTGGAGATCCTGGTCGGCGTCGATGGCAAGCCGCTGGAAGCGACCGTGGTGCGCAGCAGCGGTCATCGCGTGCTCGATCAGGCCGCCCGCAAAGTGGTGCTGGCACAGTGGCGGTTCCAACCGGCGGTGCGCGACGGCCGCGAAGTGCAAGCGATCGGCCGGGTCCCGATCGTGTTCACGCTGGAGCGTTGAGGGACGGTGGCCATCGAGCCGGGCAGCCTTTCAGCTGCCTCGCTTGAGCGCTTGGTGTGACTGCAATAGGCGCCTCACTTCCTACGGTTCACCACCACTCATTGGCACGCACCGCCCCTGCAGGCACTCGTTGTTGCGGCCAGCGCTGAACTGCCTCTGCTGGTGATTCGACAAACGAAAACCGCAGACTAGAGCTGCCGCCGCTACGCGCGGTGGTACGGATGATTGGCGAGCACCGCCGCCGCCCGATACAACTGCTCGGCCGCGACCAGTCGCACCAGCATGTGCGGCAGCGTCAACGGCCCCAGCGACCAACTCTCGTCCGCACGTGCGAGTACATCCGGTGCATGGCCCTCCGGACCACCAATCAGCAGCGCGAGGTCGCGGCCCTGCGCGCGCCAATGTTCCAGACGTTGCGCCAGTTGCTCGGACGACCATGGCCTGCCGCGTCCATCGAGCGCGACCACCGTTGCCTGTTTCGGCAAGGCTGCCACCACGCGCGCACCCTCGTCCGCGGTCGCACGCACGGCGTCGCGACCTTTGCCGCGCAGGCCCGGTTCGATCTCGACCAGTTCCAGCGGCAGCCAGTGCGAGAGGCGCTTCTGGTATTCGCCGAAACCCTCAGCCACCCAGCGCGGCGCGCGCTCGCCGACCGCAATCAATTTCGCTTTCATCACCCCATGGTAGCGATGGCGTGCTGGCACTGCGATGCTCAACCCGATTGTCATTCCGCGGTGACATCCGGCCGTCACTCGCCGGTTCGTCGCCCGGCGCCAGTTGGAACCCGAGCGGAAGGACGCTGTTCCTCAACTGCCACCGTCGCATGACCACCGTGACCATCAACAAACCGAGGAAGCGCGGATGGCTGGACCCGTCGTTGATAGCGGTCGACTGAAACAAAAACGGCGCCTCGAAGGCGCCGTTTTATACACGCGATTACACCGCGCTTAAGTGACTATCGCGCGTCGTAATCCGCTTCGTCACCCAGCCCATCGTCGCCGTATTCGTCCAGCTCGGTCGGCGGCTGGTCGCCCACGGTCCACAGGCGCTCAAGCGCATAGAACTCGCGCACGCGCGGCAGCATGACGTGGACGACGACATCGCCGAGGTCGACCAGCACCCACTCGGCCTCGCGCTCGCCTTCCACGCCCAGCGGCATGATGTCGAGCTTCTTGGCGAACACCACCACTTCGTTAGCGATCGACTTGACATGACGGGTCGAGGTACCGGATGCGACCACCATGAAGTCGGTGACGCTGCTCTTGCCGCGCACGTCGATCTCGATCGAGTCCTTGGCCTTGAGCGACTCCAGCGCGGCACGCACCGTCTTGAGCAGATCGTCCACCGACGGCGGCGGCGTGGGCAGGCGGGTCTTGATGACTTGGGCTTGGGTGGTCAAAGGGGTGGCTCTGGGGGGCGCGGGAAGGGGACGATTATAACGGAGCGAGGGGGACGGCCCGGCGTGAATACAGCCCGTGACGGTCGATGTATTCGGCTACGGCCACGGGTACCCAGTCGTGCCACGGCTCTCCCGCATTGATTCGGCGTCGCAATTCGGTCGAGGACTCCGGGCGCTGGTGGGATAGCGGCAGCACCGCAAATCCGCCGGCGGGGGACGCGTCCAGCTGCGCCGCGGTCCGCCAACGTGGCCCGACTTCGGCTTGGACGACGGGGGCCTTGCGTGCCAGCGAGTCGGCATTGACGCACGAACCCGACCGTTCGACCGCAAGCACATGCGCATGCGCGAATAACTCGCGCCAGCGATGCCAAGTATGCAGTTGAGCCAGCGAATCGCTGCCAATCAGCCAGACGATCGATACCTGCACGCCGAGTTCAGCGCGTAGCTCGCGCAAGGTGTCGACCGTGTACGACGGTCCGGCGCGGCGCAGCTCGCGTCGGTCGACGCTGAGGCCGCGCTCGCCGGCGATGGCCAGATCAAGCAAGCGCGCGCGCTGCACGGCATCGGCGTGGGTGTCGCCCTTGTGCGGTGGATCGGCCGCGGGTAACAACCGCACGTCAGCCGCAAGCGCATCACGCACCGTGCAGGCGATCGCGAGGTGTCCGTTATGCACCGGATCGAACGTGCCGCCATAGCAGACCTGCAGCCGCATGCCGAGCCTAGTGGTCGCGGGACAACAACCGCGCCGCCCGCGGATCGGCAACGGCAAGCAACAGACGCTCCAGAGCCAGCCACGCATCGGCGGGATCCTCACCGATCTGGCCGCGGCCCTTGGCCATGCGGTCCACGCGCCCGGCCTGGGCGACGAAAGCATCCCAGCGCCGCGCGCTGTGCCGCTGCAAGGCACGGCGGTACATCGGCTGCTTGGAATCCCATATCCGCTGCGCCTTGAACTCAGCCGCCAGATTGCCGCCCCGCTCGCTGATGCGCGCCAGCGCAGCGCCGCGCTGCAATTCCAACACCACCATACCGAGCAACGCCGGCACCGCTTCCCCCTCGGCGCGCATCCCGGCAAGCATCCGCGGCACCTGCGCGGCTTGCCCGTTCAACGCCGCGTCAACCACGCGGAACACGTCGTAACGCGCGGCATCGGCGACCAGAAACTCCATCCGCTCGGCGTTGATCGATTTTCCATCTGACAGCAGCGCGAGCTTGTCGATCTCCTGGGCGGCGGCCAGCAGGTTGCCTTCGACCCGGTCCGTCAGCATCTGCACCGCGCCGCGGTCGGCCTTGAGGCCGCGCGCCAGCAGCCGGCGTTCGATCCAGTCGGCCAGCTCATGCGGCTTTACTGCCCACGCAATCGCGATCATGCCGACACGGCCGATCGACTCGCTCCATTTGCCGCCGTGCTGCTTGCTCCATTCGCCCGCGGTGACCAGCAGCGTGACGTCGGCCGGAGGGTCTGCGCAGAAGCCGCTGATGACTTCGGCGCCTTCCTTGCCGGGTTTGCCGGTCGGCAACCGCACTTCGACCAGACGTCGGCTCGCAAACAGGCTCGGCGCGCGGAACGTGGATTCGAGCGCGTGCCAGTCGGGTTCGCGCTGGCTGCCTTCGGCCTCGAACACCTCGCGCTCGGCAATGCCGTGCTTGCGCGCGGCCGCACGCACGGCATCGGCGGCTTCCAGTACGCGCAGCGGCTCCGGGCCGGCTATCAAGTAGGCGGGACGGAACGATCCGGGCGTTGCCTGCTCACCCGCGAGTTGGGCGGCCAGCTGCTCCGGCTTGATTTCCATGCTTAGCGCGGCGCGGGCGCGTCGCTGGCGGCTGCTGCCGTGGCCGGCGTAAGCGCCGCAGCGCCCAGGTCGCGGGTGACGGCGTCGATCCGGCGCAACACGGCGGCGGCCATCTCGCGGCGCAACTCGCGCTGGAGGATTTCGCGCTCACCTTCCGTTCCAATCGCGTTGACGGGGTTGGACACGTAATCGCGCGACAGTTCGATGGTCTGACGCGGCACCAGCACGCCGCCATCGCTCTTGCGCAGTTCGAAGATCACCGCGTAGCGCAGGCTGAACTCTTGGGTGCGACCGAACGCGTCGACGCTGATCGGCGTGTCACCCCAGCTTTCGGCGAGCAGATCGAGCACAGCCGCGTCGGTGGCGTCGACCGGGGCGGCGGTGGCCCCGGCCAGATCCAGCGCGCGCGCCAGCGACTCGGCCAATGGGCTGTAGCGGTCTACCGACACCACTTTCACCGGACCAAGGTCCGGCGGCAGCGTCAACGCATTGCGCAACTGGAAACCGCAGGCCGACAGGGCCAGCACGAGGACAACCGGGAATAGGAGACGAATCATGGGCGAAGTCTGGACGACGCGGCAGCGCGCATCAATAGCGGGGTTCGAGATCGACTGAACACGTCTTCAGCACATCGAAGCCCGTTGAGCCGGGTTGTGCTCGGCTGCTTTGCCTTCGGGCCGCGGAGCCGAACTCCGCCCTGCCCCGCCGTCATCCCGCCACAATATTGACGATCTTGCCCGGCACCACGATCACCTTGCGCACGGTCTGGCCCTGCAGGAACTTCGCAACGTGCGGTTCGGCCAGCGCGAGGCGTTCGGTCTCTTCCTTGCTGACGTCGGTGGCCACCTCGATGGTCCCCCGCAGCTTCCCATTGACCTGCACCGCCAGCGTGAGTGCATCGCGCTGCAGGGCCGCCGAGTCTGCCCGTGGAAATGCGAGGTCCTCAAGCAGGGTCTCCGGATGGCCCAGCGCCTGCCACAGCGCATGGCTGACGTGCGGGGTGACCGGATTGAGCAGCAACACCATCGCCTGCAGCGCTTCGTGGCGCACCGCGCGGCCCTGGTCGCTCATGTCGTTGAACTTGGCGACGTGGTTGAGCAGTTCCATCAAGGCAGCAATCGCGGTGTTGAAGCTGTGGCGTCGACCGTAATCATCGCCGACCTTGCCGATGGTCTCGTGCAGCTGCCGGCGCAAGGTCTTTTGCGCCGCGTCGAGCTGCGCGCCACCCGCCAACAGCTCGCAGACCTCGGGATGGTCGGGTTGCGACACGTGCGTCACCACCTCGCGCCAGAAACGGCGCAGGAAGCGCGCCATGCCTTCGACGCCAGCCTCATGCCACTCCAACGACTGCTCCGGCGGTGCGGCAAACATCGAGAACAGGCGCACGGTGTCAACGCCGAACTTGCCGACCATCTGCTGCGGATCGACGCCGTTGTTCTTCGACTTCGACATCTTCTCGATGCCACCGATCACCACCGGCTGGCCGTCGGCGATAAGGGTCGCGCCGGTGATGCGGCCACGCTCGTCGCGGGCGATCTCGACGTCGGCGGGATTGATCCAGTCCTTCGCCCCGTCGGGGTTCTCGCGGTAGAACGTTTCGGCGATGACCATGCCCTGGGTGAGCAGGTTGATCACCGGCTCATCGCTGCGCACCAGACCCTGGTCGCGAAGCAGCTTGTGATAGAAGCGGAAGTACAGCAGGTGCAGGATCGCGTGCTCGATGCCGCCGATGTACTGGTCGACCGGCGTCCAATGGTTGACGCGTTCGTCCACCTGTGCGGCCGCACCGGGGGAGGTGTAGCGCGCGTAGTACCAACTCGACTCCATGAACGTGTCGAACGTGTCGGTCTCGCGCTCGGCCGCGCCACCGCAAGTGGGACATGGGGTTTTTCGCCACTCCGGGTCAGCCTTGATCGGCGATCCGGTGCCCATGAACGCGACGTCTTCCGGCAGCAAAACGGGTAGTTGTTCTTCCGGGACCGGCACCGCGCCGCAGGCGTTGCAATAGATCACCGGAATCGGGCAACCCCAGTAGCGCTGGCGGCTCACGCCCCAGTCGCGCAGGCGATAGTTGATCCGGCGGGTACCGCTGCCATCGGCCTCGAATCGCGCCGCGAGCGCGTCACAGGCCTGGCGAAAATCCAGCCCGTCGTACTCGCCGGAATTCACCAGCCAACCGCGGTCGGTGTACGCGCCTTCTTCGGCGATGCGCTGCTGGAACTCCTCGACCACCTGCACCGCGGCGCCGGTGTCGTAGACGTCGATTGCGCCGCTCCCGCCGAGCGCGCTGCTCATCGGGTCGTCGTGACGGGCCACGTGCTTGCCGATCTCATCGAGCGCATCGCGCACGTCGGTCGGCATCACCACCATCTTGATCGGCAGCATGTAGCGCGTGGCGAATTCCCAATCGCGCTGGTCGTGGCCCGGTACTGCCATCACCGCGCCAGTGCCGTAATTCATCAGCACGAAGTTGGCGACGTACACCGGCAGTTCCTCGCCGCTGACCGGGTGAATCGCGCGCAGGCCGGTGTCCATCCCGCGCTTTTCCTGGGTTTCCAGTTCGGCTTCGGTGACGCCGCCCTTCTTCATATCGGCGATGAACTCGGCGAGATCAGCGTCGGTTTCAGCTGCTTTCAACGCCAGCGGATGCTCCGCGGCAAGCGACAGAAACGTCACACCCATCAGCGTGTCGGGCCGAGTGGTGAATACTGTCAACGGATCGATCGGATTGCCGTCGGCGTCGCGCACGTCGAAGCGGATCTCCAGTCCTTCCGAGCGCCCGATCCAGTTGCGCTGCATGGTCTTGACCGCATCCGGCCATCCCGGCAGCGTGTCCAAGCCGTCGAGCAGCTCCTGCGCGTAGTCGGTGATCTTGAGGAACCACTGGGGGATTTCGCGCTTTTCGACCAACGCGCCGGTGCGCCAGCCGCGGCCGTCGATCACCTGCTCGTTGGCGAGCACGGTCTGGTCGACCGGGTCCCAGTTCACCACCGAGTTCTTGCGATAGGCCAGGCCCTGCTTCATCAGCCGCACGAACATGCGCTGCTCGTGCACGTAGTAGTCCGGCGTGCAGGTGGCGAATTCGCGCGACCAGTCGATCGCATAGCCCATGGTGCGCAGCTGCGCCTTCATGTGGGCGATGTTGGCGTAGGTCCACTGCGCCGGCGCGGTCTTGTTCTTGATTGCGGCGTTCTCGGCGGGCAGGCCGAACGCATCCCAGCCCATCGGCTGCAGCACGTTAAAGCCGCACATGCGCTTGTAGCGGCTGATCACGTCGCCGATGGTGTAGTTGCGCACGTGGCCCATGTGCAATGCACCCGACGGATACGGCAGCATCGACAGGCAGTAGTACTTGGGCTTGGCCGATTGCTCGTCGACCTCGAACGCACGGGTCGCGTCCCAATAGTGCTGGGCAGCGGCTTCGATTGCGGGCGGATCGAAGGGCTTGGATTCGTTGACGGCTTCGCTGGACACGGTGGCGACTGACGGGGAAAGACCGAAGAGCCTACCGCAGCGCACAAAATGCCGCCATTCGCGGCTTCAACTCAACCGGCTCAATTCGTCACCGCTCACCGAAACACCGCAGAGCCCCGACGGCCATTGGCGGCCAAACCATCGGCCCTGCTACCGGCAATGCCGCACCAGAAAAATGCACAGCACGTGCAACACGGCACATAGCCTACCGGCACATGTCCCACCTGCCGGGCGGCCGCTAGCCTGAGCGGCCAACGCGGAGCAGCCAGGGCATGACGCTTTCCATCCACACCCAGGGCCTGACCCGCCGCTTCGAGGGCGGTTTTGGCGTGTCGGACCTCGACCTCGCGGTGCCGGCCGGCGCGGTGTACGGCTTTCTGGGCCCGAACGGGGCCGGCAAGACCACCACGATCCGCCTGTTGCTCGGCCTGCTGCAGCCCGATCGGGGCAGCATCCACCTCCACGGGCAGATCCTCGACCGTCGTCACCGGGCTGCGCTGGCGCAGGTCGGCGCACTGGTCGAATCGCCGGCGCTGTATCCGCACCTGACCGGCCGGCAGAATCTCGAGGTGACCCGGCGTCTACTCGCGGCCCCCGTCGGGCGACTCGACGACGTGCTGGCGATTACCGAAATGTGCGAGGCCGCCGGGCGCAAGGTGCGCGACTACTCGCTGGGCATGCGCCAACGCTTGGCGATCGCGTTGGCGTTGTTGGGCCAACCAAAGCTGTTGATCCTTGACGAGCCCGCCAACGGCCTCGATCCCGCCGGGATCCTGGACATGCGCCAGCTGCTGCGCCGCCTCGTCGACGAACACGGCATCAGCGTGTTCGTGTCGAGTCACCAGCTCAGCGAGGTGGAGCTCATCGCCAGCCACGTGGGCGTGCTGCACGAGGGGCGATTGCGATTCCAGGGCACGCTGGCGGAATTGCGCGCACGCTACCAGCCGCGCGTGCAACTGCGCTGCGACGACACCCCGCGCGCGGCAGCCTTGCTCACGGATGCCGGCGAAGACGTCGATCATGCCGACCCGCACACGCTGTCTGTGCAGCTGCGCAGCCGTGGCGAGAGCGAGCTCAATCGGCTGCTGGTCGAAGCTGGACTGGCGGTATCGCACCTGTTGCGCGAACAACCCTCACTCGAGACCCTGTTCTTCGAACTCACCGGCGACACGGCGGTGGCGGCATGAACGCGCTGCGCCGCGCGCTGTCGGCCGAGGTGCTGAAACTGCGCGGCACCCTCGCCCTGTGGATGTGCCTGATCGCGCCAGCGACCGTAGTGGCCCTGGTCGTTCTGCAGCTGACATTTACCGAGATCAAGAATTCGCCAGCCTACCCGGCCGACGAGGCCTGGCTGAGGTTCGCCCAAGGCGTGCTCGGGCTGTGGACGTTCTTGATGCTGCCGCTGTTCGTGACCCTGCAGTCGGCGCTGTTGGCCGGCCTGGAGCACGCCAACCAGCAGTGGAAACATTTGCTGGCGCTGCCGTTGCCGCGTGGCGTGCACTACCTGGCCAAGCTGTTGGCGCTGGCCGCCATGGTGATGCTGGCGATGACCACCCTGCTGCTGTTGATCGCGCTGGGCGGCGGGTTGCTCGGCGTACTGCAGCCAAGACTCGGCATCGGCGGGGCGCCGCCGTGGGCGTTCCTGTTGACCCGGGTTCCATCGATCTTCGCCGCGACCCTGTTGATCATCGCCCTGCACAACTGGGTTGCGATCCGCTGGAGCAGCTTCACCGTCGCGGTGTCGATCGGCATGACCGCGACCGTCGCCGGATATCTGATCGGCCAATCGAAAAGCTTCGGCCACTTGTATCCGTGGTCGCTCCCAGCGCAGGTGCTGGCCGGCGATGGCGCGCGACTGGAGTACGCGGTGATGGTAGGGCTGCTGGGCAGCACGCTGGTCGCGGCACTGGGCCTGTGGGATTTCCTCCACCGCGATATGGGCTGACGGCGCCGGGCACTTGGCACCGCGGACGACCGACTATGATCTGTTGATCACTGCGTCGGAAACCGCCCATGCGTCTGCTGCCAATCATCGCGCTCCTAGTCACTACATCGGCGTTCGCCGCCCCGCCTGCTCCCTTGGCATTGCAGTGCGGCCAACTGTTCGACGCCCGCAGCGGCAAGCTGCTCGATGCCCGTACGGTGGTCGTGCGCGATGGCAAGATCGCGGAAGTGTTGGCCGGCCGCACCGACGTGCCGGGCATAACCAACGTCGACCTGTCGGCCCACACCTGCTCCCCCGGCTGGACCGATCTGCACGTGCACCTGGGCGATCAATCGAGCCCGAAGAGCTACGAAGAGGAGTTCCGCCTAGACAACATCGATTTCGCCTACCGCTCGGTCGGCTATGCCCGCAAGACCCTGCTCGCCGGTTTCACCAGCGTGCGCGACCTCGGCGGCGACGTTGCTCCGCACCTGCGCGACGCAATCAACGACGGCATCGTCGACGGGCCGCGCATCTGGGCCGCGGGCAAGTCGATCGCGACCACCGGCGGCCATGCCGACCCGAGCAACGGCTACAACTCGACGCTGTCGCATCTGATCGGCCCGCCGGGTCCCACCGAGGGCGTGATTAATTCCGTCGACGACGCGCGCCAAGCCGTGCGCCAGCGTTACAAGGACGGCAGCGACGTGATCAAAATCACCGCTACTGCCGGCGTGCTGTCGTACGCGAAGTCCGGCGATGCGCCGCAGTTCACCGTCGAGGAGGTCAAAGCGATCGTCGATACCGCCAAGGACTACGGTTACCGCGTCGCCGCACACGCGCATGGCACCGAAGGCATGAAGCGCGCAGTGCTGGGCGGCGTCACCACGATCGAGCACGGCACGTACATGACTGACGAGGTCATGGCGCTGATGAAGCAAAAAGGCACCTGGTACGTTCCAACCATCTACGCCGGTCGCTTCGTCGCTGAGAAGGCCAAGCTCGAAGACTACTTCCCCGGGGTCGTGCGACCGAAAGCGGCGCGCATCGGTGCATTGATCCAGGGCACGGCGGCGCGCGCTTACAAGGCCGGCGTCAAGATCGGTTTTGGCACCGACATGGGCGTTGGCCCGCACGGCGACAACGCGCGCGAATTCGTCTACATGGTCGAGGCCGGCATTCCCGCTGCCGCCGCGCTGCAATCGGCGACGATCCGCGCTGCCGAAGTGCTCGGCGTCGAGGACCAGGGCGTGATCGAGGCCGGCAAGCGCGCTGACATCATCGCGATGCCGGGCAACCCGATCGAGAACATCGAGGCGGTGATGGGCGTGGATTTCGTCATGAAGGATGGCGTGATCTACCGGCAGCCCGGCAACCTGCGGCCAGGCGGCACGCCCCCATGACCGGCGAATGGCTTGGGTACATCGGGGCGACCCTGACCACGTTGTCGTTCGTGCCGCAGGCGATCAAGACGATCAAGACCAGGGATACCCGCGGCATCTCGCTAGGCATGTACGCCGCGTTCACCGTTGGCGTGGCGTTCTGGCTCGGCTACGGCATCGTGCTGGAGTCGTGGCCGATGATCGTGTCGAACATCGTCACGTTCGCGCTGGCCTCGACGATTCTCGGGATGAAGCTGCGCTACGGCTGATCTGCCCGCGGGCTGGGTAGCGGTGCCTACGCGGGCAACCCGCTTTTACCGCCCTTAGTGACGCACGAGCACCTTGCCATCCTTGACCACGAGCCTGAGTCGACGCGTCGCCGTAATGTCGTCCAGCGGGTTGCCGGACACCGCGATCAGATCGGCCAGCTTGCCCGGCTCGATCGTGCCGAACTCCTGGTCATGACCCAGGTGACGTGCCGCGTTTCTGGTAGCCGTCATCAGCGCCTGCATTGGCGTGAGTCCGGCTTCGACCATGAGTTCGAGTTCGCGATGCACGCCCGCGCCGTTGGTGTCCGTGCCTAGCGCGATCGGCACACCCGCGTCGGCAACCCGCTTGAGATTGGCCTGCAGCTGGGGCAACCACGACTCGCGCTGCTCAACCGCGAGCGTCGGCACGTACACCATCCCGGCCGTCACCATCCGCTGCAACAGGGCATCGCTCAAGGCATCGGTGGTGCCGTGCTCTACGCCGTCCACGCCGACCTCGACCGCTTCCTGGATCTCGCCCGCGGTCGCGATGTGCGCGACGACCCGAAGTCCGCGCCGGTGCGCTTCCTGCACGATGGCCTCAAGCACATCGCGACGCATCTTCGGCACGCCGCCAAACCGCCCGGCCGAGTACACCACTTTGATGCCGTCCACACCGGCCGCGGCGAGCCGTGCCACTTCTTGGCGGGCGAGGTTGGGATCGCTGAGCTGCCGGGTCGCGTTCTCGATCACCCAATCCGATCCCCCCGGGAAGTTGTTGACGGGATGACCACCCGGCGCGGTGAGGATCGGCCCGACCAGGACCAGACGCGGGCCCTCCAGTTCGCCGTCGTCGATCTGTTGCCGCAGTTCGAGGGTGCTCGGTGTATGCACGTCTCCGACGCTCTTGAACGTGGTGACGCCAGCCTCGATTGCCGCCCGACGGCGCACGGCCATGTGCCGGAACCGATCCCAGAACGATTCGAATAGCGCGCCGCCGCCGATCCTTCCGGTCGCATCGACCATCGGCCCATCGACGTGTACGTGCACGTCGATCAAACCGGGCGCGAGGGTCGTACCGGGCAAGTCGATCACTTTCGCGCCGGCGGGAATGGCCAGCGCAGGCCCGACCGCCACGATGCGGTTGTCGCGAACGATGACGACTGCCGGCGCCATCGGCGGACCACCGTTGCCATCGATGAGTCGAGCTGCCTTGATCACCAACCAGCCCGCGGACGGCGGACCAGCCCGGTAGTTGCCGATGGCGCCGATGCCGAACACCACGGCGGTAAGCATCGCCGCGGTCGCTGCGAGCGACCACGCCAGCCGCTTCAGCCATTTCTTCATGCCGTTTCCCCTCGACGATGGTTGTTGGCGCCCGCCGCTAGCTTCCCGATCCTCCGTCTGCATTTCCGTCGTCCCCTGCCCCAAATGAAATAACGGCTTACGCCCCCTGCCGCCACTGAAATACCTCCTCGACACCCACGCCGAAGACACGCGCGATCCGGAACGCGAGTTCCAGCGACGGTGCGTATTTCTCCGCCTCTAGCGCAATGATCGTTTGGCGGGTCACACCGCACGCTTCGGCCAACGCCTGCTGGGTGATCTCGCCGTTGGCGAAGCGCAGCGCGCGGATCGCGTTGTGGATCGGGGTGCCGGTCACGCGCGATCGCGTCGATAGGCGCGCACCACTGCTAGCTGCCCAAGCAAGTTCGCGGCGATCACGGACAGCACCAGCAGCCCGGGCAGGACCAAGGTGCCGTCCAGCAACACGCTGCGTACCGCGTCGAAGGTCAATGCCACCGCCAGCGCGCAGGTGCCGACCGCGAGCAACGCGCGCGACTGACGGGCCGCCTGCAGCTGGATTTGCTGGTCGCGCTCGTCCTCCATCGTTTCATTGCGGCGCTGCTCGTCATACATCGCACGGCGCCGGAACCAGTACGAGCAGGCCAGGCCGAAAATTACCGCATAGAACAGCGTCGTGCTGGGCGACGGGCCGAACGTAGCCATCGCCGTCAGCACTGCCATGGCGATCAAGCCGATGATCCAACGCTGCGCGAAGCGTTCGCTGAAGGACTGCGTCTCCCGCGCGCTCATTGCCGATCCCGCCAGTAATAAACCGTCTTCGCTGCGTACTCGAACAGGCACGCCCACATCAGGCTCAACACCAGCAGATTGCCGATCATGAAATGCGTCGCCCACTGCAGCCTGTCCGGTGGCGAGAAACCGAGCAGCAGCGCAAGCGCGATCACGTGGAAGCCGAGCGCGCCATAGCCCCAGTGGGTGGCTTGTGCATCGATCTGGCGATCGCGCTCGTCTTCCTGCACGGCGCCCTGCCAGCGCGACTTCAGCACGCTCGACAACACCGTCCAGGCGATCAGCAGCATCACCAGGTTGCGGCCGATGCTATTGGCGTGGGGGTTGTCCGCCGGGCCACCGTGAGTGAACAGCTGAATGTTCGCAAGGAAGTAGCCGACCGCCACGAGCATGAAGCCCAGCCCAATCCAGGCCTTCCACTCCCCGGGCGAAATCGCGCGCTCGCCCTCGCCGCGCGGCATCCGCGAGATCGCGAACAGCGAGGTCCACGCGGCGGTGACCAGCAGTGCCATGCCGGCCTGGCCGGTATCGACCCCGAGCAGGGTCGCGGGTCCGACCACCAACAGCCAAAAGGCCAGTCCTGCAACGGCCAGCAGGCCGAGCAAGGTCCAACGGTGCAGTGCCATGATGTAATCCTGATTAGACTAAATGTAAAACATACTTTACTTATGGCGAATTGCTGATGTCAAGTATCTTTTACATCGGTCTTGGAACTCCACGAGTCCGGCATCATGTCCGGCAGATCTCTTTACGGACGCCCTTATGACCACCGACCCTCTCGCCCCGCCCCATGTCTTCGACGCCGACACCGCCGGTTTTGAGGCCGACGTGCTGCAGAAGTCGATGCAGACCCCGGTGTTGGTGGATTTCTGGGCCGAATGGTGCGCGCCGTGCAAACAGCTCGGGCCGATCCTGGAAAAGCTCGCGGGCGACTACCACGGCGCGTTCCAGCTAGCCAAGGTCGATGTCGACAAAGAGCCGCAGTTAGGCGCCGCGTTCCAAGTGCGGTCGATCCCCACCGTTTTCCTGGTGAAAGACGGGCAGATCGTTGACGGCTTCCCCGGAGCGCTGCCCGAGGCCCAGGTGCGTGAGTTCCTCAAACACCACGGGGTTGAGCCGGCGGCCCCCGTTGAAGCCGAAACGACCGCCGTTGTCGACGCCCTGCCTCTGGATCCGCATGCCGAAGTCGCGCGCCTGCGCGAAGAGATCGCGGCGACCCCGGACAAGGACGAGCTTAAGCTCGACTTGGCCCTGGCCCTGCTGCAGACCGGCGCCGTACCGGAGGCCGAGCGGTTGCTCGACGCCCTCCCCGCGAACCTGGCCACCGATGATCGTGCCCAGCGCGCGCGGGCTCGGCTCGGCTTTGCTGCATTGCTCGTGGACGCTCCGTCGGTCGAACTTCTGGAAGCGGCGATTGCGCGCGACCCCGATGATCTGCGTTCGCGCCACCTGCTCGGCGCCCAGCAGCTGGTCGCCGGGCGTTGGGAGGCCGCACTCGAGGAATTCATCGAGATGCTCCGCCGGGACCGCGCGTTTGCCGACGGACTGCCACGCAAGGCGCTAATCGATGCGTTTCGCGTGGTCGAGGACGACGACCTGATCGGCCGCTACCGGCGCAAGATGTCTTCGCTGTTGTTCTGAGCGCCCGGCAGTTGCGGCGCAATCGCGCACTTTCCCGCAGTGGACGTGCGTTCGAGAAACCTTATCCAGCCCTCGTTCTGGCGGACCACACTCCCCGCGGAGCTTGACTGTACGCATGCGTATGGCCAAGCTTCCGCTCATGAAAACGAATGCTCGCCTCCTTCGCTACGCGCTCAACCTGTGGCCGCCCTTCCTGTTCAGCGGCATCCAGGTTGCAGCCCTCAGCGACGACTACCGGCATGCGCGCGTGGCGCTGCGGATGCGTCCGTGGAACCGCAACTACGTCGGCACCCATTTCGGCGGGAGCCTGTTCGCGATGACCGACCCGTTCTGGATGCTCCTGACGCTGCACGCGCTAGGCGGCGATTACATCGTCTGGGACCAGGCCGGAAGTATCGAATTCATCAAACCCGGTCGTGGCACAGTGCACGCCAGCTTTGACCTCGACAGCTCGGTTCTCGACGAATTGCGCCACGCTACCGCGGGAGGCAGCAAGATCCTGCGCTGGTTTGACACCGATGTGGTCGACAGTGACGGCCTCGTCGTCGCCCGGGTCCGGAAGCAGTTGTATGTGCGACGCAAATCCCGGCGGGTAAATCGTGCCGACGCGCTCATGGTCGACCACGTGGCGCCGATAGGCGATCTCAGCTAGTCACCCGGTCCGACGAATCAATGTCGTGCCGGTCGTTATCCGCGGCATTGCGCCTCAGGCAAAGTGCGCCTGAATCCGCCACGCCCCGTTCGTTCCACGTCATTGCACCCCAGACGCAATGCCAAGCAGGGCGAATTGCGCTACAAAGGGCATTCGTCGGGTAGCCCATGCGTCCCGATGCTCGGCTATTAGGGGCCCGCGATGTCTTCGCACTTGCACCATCACAACGGCGAAGCGCCACCACTGCCGGATATTGCCGGTTACCGCCTGCTGCGCGTGATCAATCACGGCGGTATGTCCACCGTGTATCTGGCCGAGCAAACCGCGCTGTCGCGCGAGGTCGCGGTCAAGGTGATGCAGCCGCAGGCGTTGGCCGACGAAGTCAGCCGCCGCCGCTTCGAGAACGAAGTGCGCACCGTCGCACGGCTTGAGCATCCCAACGTGGTGCGCATCTATGAACTCGGGCGCACCCGGGACGGCCTGCCGTACTTCACCATGCCGCACCTCGCACGCGGCCACCTCGGCCAACGAGATTTCAGCAAGGACGAACCGCGCGTTATCGATGTCGCGCAGGCCCTGTTCACCGCGCTCGAGTACGCCCACGGCCGCGGCGTCGTGCACCGCGATGTCAAACCGGAAAACGTGCTGTTCGACGATGCCGAACGACCGCTGCTGGCGGATTTCGGCATCGCGTTGCGGCGCGGCTTCGGCCCGCGCGTGACGGCTGCCGGGATGGCGGTCGGCAGCACCGCGTACATGGCGCCCGAGCAGGCACGGGGTGAGGAAGTCGACGGCCGCGCCGATCTCTACAGCCTCGGCGTGCTGATCTGGGAAATGCTCGCGGGCAGCCTGCCATTCCAGGCCAACGACGCGCTGTCGATGGCGGTGATGCACGCACAGAACCCGATTCCGAAGCTGCCCATGGATCTGCGCCATTGGCAGCGCTTCATGAATCGCGCCCTGGCGAAGCAACCGTCGCAACGCTTCCAGAGCGTGGCGCAGATGCGCGAAGCGATGGGTCAGGTCAAACCCCGGCGCCAACGCGCGTGGGTGGGGGCAATGCGGACAAAAGTGGGTGTCCTCCGGCGCAGTGGACTGTCTCGCGCCGCCCTGCTGGGGTTGGCTGCACTGGCTGTGATTGGCGCGGCGCTCTCTTTTGGCGGCTCCGATAACGCTTTTTTCCGCGTCGATCCGCAGGTAACAGCCACGGTGGCGCCCAGCGCCGACCCGACCGAGGCGATGCTCGCGCCGCTACCCGAAGCCCCGGCGCAGGTCGCACTCGACGACGCCCGCAGGCAAATCACGCAGCGGCAACTCACCGCGCCCGAAGGCGCCAACGCCTACGAAAGCGTGCTTGAAGCCTGGCATGCCGACAGCACCAATCCGCTGCTGCAGCAGGTGATCGGAGAATTGACCGACGCTTTCACGGCGGAGCTGCTGAGCAACTTGAAAGACGGCAACATCGATCGTGCGCGCGACTACTTCCAGCGCGCGACCCTGCTCGCAGAGCGCACCGGCAACGCCGACACCACCGCGTACCGGGCGATGATCGAGAAGACCTCGGTGGCATTGGAGGCCCGGGTCGCCGCAGCCGCCAAGCGCTACGACCGCGACGACGCGCAGCGCATGGTCACTCTTGCCGGGGACCTCGGACTGCCGGCCAGCCTTACGACCAAGCTGGGGGCCCAAGCCAAGGCGATTACCAAGAAAGGCGAGGCGGTGGCCGGCGATAGCAGCCGTGGCGTCCTCCACGCCGGTGCCCAAGGCAGGTACGTACTGAATCGCAAGCCCGTCAGCCGCGCCGAATACGCGCGATTCGCTTCGGCCACTGCGCGGCCAGCATCGATCTGTCGCGAGCGCGTATCCGTGCTGCGCGTGCTGTCCCCGCGCAGTTGGAAAACACCCGGCTTCGAGCAAAGCGACGCCGCGCCCGTGGTCTGCGTGTCGATGGCCGACGCTGAGTCCTACGCGCGCTGGCACAGCCAACAATCCGGTCAGCGCTATCGCCTGCCCACCGCCGCCGAGGCACGCGAGACCGCTGCCGAGATAAACGGCCGGGCTGTGTCGCTGTGGCTGCGCGATTGCGGCAGCACCTGCCAACAACGCCAGACCAGCGGCCACTCCTGGCGCAGCAAGCAGGGACAACGTCCGCTACCCTCAGCGCGCGGATATGACGACGTCGGTTTCCGCCTGGTGCGCGAGCCCTGAGGCTGCTCCGCCGGTCTTGTGAGCACGGACTCGCTACGGGCCGGATTTTGCTGGCGGGATCTTTAGGAAGCTCCCGCGAGGCAGGTAATCCCATGGGGTTACTCCAGCAAGCAGCCCAGGAGCCTCACGCTTGCAACGGAGCTCTGCTAGACCGGATTGCGAGCCTCGAACTACCGCCTCCTGGCCCCACCATGGAGCGCGGGAGCGAATCCGTCAGCGGCTGATTCTCCCGCTTCACCCGGGATGCGAGGCGCACCTCCGGCATCTGTGGGTGGTTAGATCGGTCATCGCTGCAAGAACTGGAACTCCACCTGTGTCGAGTCGCTGGGGGATTTCCATCAACGTCGATACACGCGAGCTTTGAGCGCTGGACATCCCTTCGGACGCTGAAGCTAAGTGCAAATGCAGGGTGCGCTCATCGGGCATGTGAGCTCGTGCGTCGCGTGCTCGCCTACAATCCGCGGCATGCGCAAACCCTCCCTGCAAAGCCTGTTTCTCACCGGCCTGTTGACCCTGCTACCCATCTGGTTGACTTGGGTTGTGGTCAAGTTCGTGTTCGTGCTGCTGTCCGACACCAGCCGGCCGTTGGTGCAGCCGGTGCTGGAAAACCTCGCCGCGAACTACTCGCAAGGGCTTGGCTGGCTGGTCGACCCCTGGGTGCAAACCGCACTCGGATTGATGGCCACGTTGTTAGTAATCCTGCTGTCGGGGGTGATGGCGCGGCGCGTGTTCGGCCAGCGCGTGCTCGGCTGGTTCGAATCGCTGATCCGGCGCATTCCGTTTGCCAACACCATCTACGGCAGCGCGCGGCAACTGCTCAACATCCTTCAGACGAAGCCGGACGGCACCCAACGCGTGGTGCTGATCGATTTCCCTCACAACGAGATGAAGACGCTGGGGTTTGTCACCAAGGTCATGCGCGAGCAAGGCACTGGCCGCGAACTCGCCGCGGTGTACGTGCCGACGACGCCCAACCCGACCTCGGGCTATCTGGAAATTGTCCCGGTGGAGAAGATCACGCCGACCGACTGGACGGTCGATCAGGCGATGGCCTTCATCATCTCGGGGGGGGCGGTGTCTCCCGACACCATTCCGTTTTCGCCCCCACCAGTGTCGGTGCCACCCGGCGAGCCGCCGTGCAGGGCCGCCCCTGGGCCCACGTCGGCGTAGCTCGCGCGCGCCGTGCCACCGACGTACGCTGCAGGTGACCTTTGGCCCATGTCAGCAACGAGGACTGCGCCGACGCTCAAGGTTTGCCCACCGAACCAAAACCGGAGTCCCCGATGACACCTCGCACCAGCTTCACCCTGCTTGCCTTGGCACTGGCCGCCGTACTGGCGGGCTGCGCCACCGTGCCCGCAGGCAGCGGCGACATCAGCACCGTTCCGGTAGCTGCCAGCGAAACCAGTGCAGCCAAAGCCGCCCGCCTGACCGCGCTGTACGACCAGCACTGGGAAGAGGTCCTCAAGCTCAATCCGATCCAGGCGACATTCCAGGGCGACCCCCGCTACAACGACCAACTGCCCGACTTCGGCTCGGCCGCCTACCGCCAGCAGCAGCACGACTTCACCACGCGCTGGCTCCGGACGATTGAAGACGTCGGTTCGGACGGCCTCCAGGGCCAGGACCTGCTCAGCTACCAGATCTTCGTTCGCGACGCGAAGAATTCTCTGGATTCCGAGAAATTCCCCGACTGGATGATGCCGGTCAACCAGATGGGCAGCCTGGCCAGCTTTGCCGTGCAGCTAGGCTCGGGCACCGGCGCGCAGCCGTTCAAGACGGTCAAGGACTACGACAACTGGCTCGCCCGCGGGCGCAAACTGCCGCAGTTGTTCGACACGTCTATCGCCAACATGCGCGAGGGCATCAAGGCTGGCGTGGTGCAGCCACGTGCGCTGATGGTCAAGGTGATTCCGCAGCTCGACGCACTGATCCAGGCCAAGCCCGAGGACACCCTGTTCTGGGGGCCGATCAAGACCATGCCGAAGGATTTCTCCGCGGCCGACAAGCAACGCCTGACCGCGGCCTACCGCGACACGATCGGCAACGAGGTGATGCCGGCGTACAAGAAACTGCGCGCCTTCATCAACGACGAGTACCTGCCAAAAACGCGTGACAGCGTCGGCCTGGACAAGCAACCCAACGGTTTGGACTGGTACGCGTTCAACGCGCGCATGCGCACCACCACCGACATGACCCCGGCGCAGATCCACGAGCTTGGCCTGAGCGAGGTTGCGCGCATCCACGGCGAGATCAGCAAGGTGATGGCGCAGGTTGGCTTCAAGGGTTCATTGCAGGACTTCTTCAAGTTCATGCGCACCGACAAGCGCTTCAACTACAAGAACGAAGAGGCGCTGCTTACGCATTACCGTGGTCTAGAGGCTAAGATCAATCAGAAGGTTTCGGAACAATTCTCGTTGACGCCGAAGGCACCGTTCGAGATCCGTGCGGTCGAAGCGTTCCGGGCCAAGTCCGCCGCTGGTGGCGAGTACCAAAGCCCGAGCGAAGACGGCACGCGTCCCGGCATCTTCTACGTCAACACCTTCGACCTGCCGACCCGCAAGACCTGGGACGCCGAGGACCTGTACCTGCATGAAGCGATCCCCGGTCACCATTTCCAGATCGCATTGCAGCAGGAGCTAACCGGGTTGCCGAAGTTCCGTCGCTTCGGCGGCGAAACCGCGTTTGCCGAGGGCTGGGGCCTGTACGCCGAATCGCTGGGTCGCGACCTGGGCGTGTACACCGACCCGTACAACTACTTCGGCTACCTGCAGAACGAGTTGTGGCGCGCGATTCGCTTGGTCACCGACACCGGTCTGCACAGCAAGAACTGGACCCGCGAGCAGGTGATCAAGTACATGTTGGACAACTCGGCCGAGAGCGAGACCCAGGCAACCGCCGAAGCCGAGCGCTACGTCGCGTGGCCGGGCCAGGCGTTGGCTTACAAGATCGGCGAGCTCAAGATCCAGCAGCTGCGTGATCGTGCCGAAGCCGAACTGGGCGACAAGTTCGACGTGCGCGAATTCCACGCCGAAGTACTGAAGGACGGCTCGGTGCCGCTGGACGTGCTGGAGGCGAAGATCACGCGGTGGATCGCGTCGAAGCAGGGCTGACATTTAGCCGCTACGAAGCAAAGGAGGGCCGGCAATGCCGGCCCTTCTTTTGCGACCCCAACTACCGGCCTGGTTCGTTGGGATGAGGAGTCTTCGGCCAGGAATTCACCGATGAACCTTCGATACGTAGCCATTACGCTCCTGATCGCAGGCGCCACGACGTCCTTTACCGCACTTGCCTGCCGGCCCCTGTTTCGGGGTACGTCCAATGGCTTTATTGGTGGCGGCTATGTTCAAGAAGGCGCCACCGGCAAACAACGTCTGCCCGCCAATGCGAAAGGGGTGTTGTTCTTTCGCAGTTGGCCGAGCACCTATTCGATGCGCCACCCGGCATTTGCGAGCACCCACATCCTGACCGGGTTTTTCTCGCTACTGGATCCAGCGGGTTTCTCGATCGTCGATACCGTTAGCGGCAAGCGCTTGAAGGCGCGTCTTACCCGTCTGGATGTTAGCAATGGGTCTCCTAGACCGTCGGCGCGTATATTTTTGGCCCAGGGTCAACGATTGTCCGCGTGCATCGAAGAAAACCTGTACAGCCTTGACGGTTGCGCCGAAGTTGACCGCAATCCAGCAGCCCTCATTGCCAATGGTTCCCTGCTGGACGTCACGACGCGGGCGCGCAAAGCGCATGGGCTGTTCCGGGTTGAGCCCGTCGGCGGCTTCGCGCGCGGACGGAGCTATCTGGTGAGGTATCGCGGAACCGACGCCGGCTGGGCTTACCCCAAGGCGATAGAGGTCTCCATTGATGCCAACCCAGTGACGCTATTGACAATGAGTCCGCCGCACCTGGAGCAAACACCCCACCCGAAGAGCATCGCATCCACCGCTAGGCTTGGCCTGACGTACCGGATTCCTGCAGACATGGAGCGGTATCGGGCCTCGATGCATTTCTTCACCCAAGACAGCACGCCTGCGGGGTTCCAGCCAGCCGCAGAACAGGTCGCCTCTGACGACTGCGGGGGGTGGCAGGGCGATGTGCTGGGTGGCGATCCGATACCGGGCGCGTATCCGATTAACACCCGCGCCTGCCTGGTCGTCCAAGGCCGCGCCGGGCTATTGGAAGCCGAAAATCTCGTCCCGACCAAACCGGTTCGAGTGAACTGCGCGGTGCGCTGAGTACGACGGCCGTACGGGTGTCCGGATCCAGCCATCCCACTGAGGAGCGCCGAAAAACGCAGCGGGTCGACCATTAGATTGAACACCGCGGCGCGGCGCGGCGCGGCGCACTGCATGGTCGTTCGGGCTTGGCAATGTCCCGCATAAGCGCAGGCTCGATATCCACGAAAACGCTGTCCAGACTCGGTCGTATGGACGTGCATTGCTCGCGGCGTGAAACCAATTGCGATCACTCGCAAACCGACGGGGCGCAAGCCACATCGACTCGCGCCCACCAAAAAAAGGCGATTATATACTTGACACACCCAACGAAAGGCGTAGTCTAGGCTCCAACAAGGAGCCCTAGACATGACCGCCGACCATTTCGCCCCACACTTCCAAGACGCCGACAAGGCTCGCGCCTACCTGGAAATGTTGCGTTGGCCGAATGGCCCGGTCTGCCCGCATTGCGGTGTGGTCGGCGAGCACTACGCTCTCAAGGGCGCGTCGCACCGTCCGGGCCTGATGAAGTGCGCCGACTGCCGCAAGCAGTTCAGCGTGACGGTAGGGACGGTGTTTGAGCGCAGCAAGATCCCGCTGAATAAGTGGCTTATGGCCGTGCATCTGATGTGCGCCAGCAAGAAGGCGATCAGCTCGTACCAGATCCACCGCATGCTGGGCGTCACCTACAAGTCCGCCTGGTTCATGACCCACCGCATCCGCGAGGCCATGAAGCCGGGCAGCACTGGCCTTATGGGTACGGGTGGCGGCACCGTAGAGGCGGACGAAACTTACTGGGGCACGTCCAAGGCGAAGCCAGCCAAGGCTCGCGGCTACGAGCACAAGATGAAGATCGTCTCGCTGGTCGAGCGCGGCGGCTCCAAGCGCACGATCGTTGTGCAGGCCGTTAACACTCAGACTTTGACGGCCGTTCTCGACCAGAACGTGTGCAAGTCAGCGCACCTGATGACGGACGAGCATTCCGGCTACACGAAGCCCGGCCGCACCTTCGCGAGCCATGGCGTCACAAAGCACAGCAAGAAGCAGTATGTCGTCGGAACCACTCACTCCAACACCGTGGAGTCCAGCTTCAGCCTGCTGAAGCGTGGCCTTATCGGCACGTTCCACCATGTAGGCGAGCAGCATTTACAGCGATATGCGACGGAGTGCGACTTTCGGTGGAACCACCGCAAGGTGACGGACCGCGAGCGCAGCGATACGCTCTTGCAATCAATTGCAGGAAAGCGGCTCACCTATGGTGGCTAAGCAGACAACCCCAAAAAGGGACCAGTCAGCGCCGGGACCCTCCGCCGACTTCGACGGAGTGCTGCGGCGGATGCTGGAGATGCCCCCAAATCCGAAAGCGGCCAAGAAGGTGAAGAAGCCGCCAAGGGGCGGAAAGACGCCCCTAAAGAGTCAAAATGAGTAGCGTTCCAAATTGGAACACCAACTCGCTAAATTGAGCAATCGCAACTAATTGATTGCAAACGGAAATGCTCCATGAACGATAGAAGTACGCAAAGTTGCGCAGTTCTAGCGCTAGGCGTACTATCCCCCTCGAACAGCTCTACAGCGCCCTTCGCTCCGCGTCTGCTAGTCAGACGGTCTTAGGGAATCGCCGAGGGAGCTGTTTTTTTTTGCCTAGGCGGCAGCCCCTTAGGGATCACGTCGTCAATGTGAACATGTCCATGCGTGTCTGATCGCACAGGGACTATGAGGCTGTAGCTCTTTGAGTGGTGATCGCAGACATTGCTGATAACGAGCCGCGGCCGTCCATTGGCCTCCTCTACCTCCACTGTGGCTACATCGGAGCATCCCGCCACTAGCCACAGGACGTATTGGTCTGGCGGGTAGTTGTCCTTGTTGACCCGGCTCAAATAGCCGTGGTGGGGCTTGATGTCTAGGACCTTAGGACATTCGTAGGGTCGCCCCCAGTACTCAGTGAGGATACGAGTCAACGCCTCTACTTGAGAGTCAGTGAGGGTGACGGCTTGGCCAATATTGATTCGGTCTGGACGCCCAAAACGCTGGGCGTTAGCTATGTATGCTTCTAACGCTCGATGCCCTTCGGGGGTTATTGCCACTTCCGACTCCTGCGCAAGAGCACCAGGCTCTAGAGCGCCAAAAGTGGCGGTTAGGGCTTGATTCTGCTACGATTTGGACTGCCCGTGGCGGGATTCGAACCCGCAATTGCCTAGTGAGCTTCGGATTTAAAGTCCGCTGCGTTTACCAATTTCGCCACACGGGCACGCTGTAGAACAAGCTAGAACGACTTGCTGTCCATGCGCCCCTTGGTCTCGAACACCTTGGGGCGCTTCTATTTCTGACCTACGCTCACGGACTGCCCGGTCGCTCTAACGGTGGGCGGTGCGCGTAGGTTCGTTATCTCCTCACGACTGCGGCTCCTTCTTGGGCTGCTGATAGCCCTTCCAGCGATTCACGTAGATGCCGAACATCTGGCTGAGCATGTCCCAGTCGTCGGCGTCCATCGTGTCGGGCACCAAGACCTGAACACTCGGCTTGCCGGGGATAGGCAACTCGAAACGGTGAATGCCTGGCGGTGGTGGTTCGCCGCCCCCACCCCCGCCCACCCGCGGCGAAACGCGGTTGAAGGCGTCGTTCGTAACGTTGGGTTTCTGCGCTGTTTCTTGATGTTTTTCGGGGGTTCGGGTGGCGGCCCCTTCTCCGACTTCGGGCTTGATTAGTCGCTCGGAATTTATGTCGAAGAACCCGGCACCCTTTGCCGACCGCATGAAAACCTGGCGTGCACGTTCTTTCTGCTTCGGGGGCACCCCCGCCTGCACCATCATTCGCTCAACCGCTGCCGCCGGGGGCATCTGCTGCCCGTGCAGCTGGTCGAACATTAGACGGAAGAGGGGGACGCGCAAGAACGCCTCTACACGGGCGGCTTTGACGTGTTTGGGATCAATAATCCGGAGACCGAGTTCAGTCAGATCGAGGCGATCCCGTGTGATCTGCAACAGTCCAAAGCTGCGCGCGCTGTACATCTTCATGCGGAAAGCGCCGCCCGTGGCAGACTGCTCGAGCTTCCCTGCCAACCCCTGCACACTGCACCCAGTCCCGCCCAAAGACCGGATGACGCCCACCACATCCTCAGAGTCATCAAGAGGGTTGTAGGTGAACTCGACCTGGCTCTTCGCGCGCTCTTCCTTCGCAGCCTGGGCGCTGCTGGGAGCTTCGTCTGCGGGACTGTTCATGGGCTCTCTCCGCCCCCGCAAGGTCGGGGTGCGGGCCATTCTGGTCAGATCCGCAGACAGAAGTCAACTGAAAAGTTAGACAATCTTCCAACTTGGCAAATTGTCTAGGCATCCGGATAAGGCGATGAATCCGGAACGCGGGTTCGTCAAGTATATAATCGCCAAAAAAAAGCCGGCATCACTGCCGGCCTTTTTCATCGCGCTAGCGCTGGATCGAGCCCCGTGAATCAGCTGCCGCTGAAACCATTGCGCGATCCGGTGCCTGTACCAGTGCCGGTGCGACCGCCCGGAGCGCCACCACGGCGCTGCGGACCGGCATGCGCGTGGCGCGGTGCCGGCTGGCCGTGACGCGGAGCGGGCTTGCGCGGGCCGTTGTTGCCGCCCGGGCCACGCGGGTTGGCACCTCGTGCACCCGGTGCATCCGAACCCATGCGGATCGGGCGGGTCGGCGCGAAGCCTTCCACCGTCACCATCTCGATGTCGTCCTTGAGGATGCGCTGGATCTGGCGCAGCAGGCCGCCCTCGTCCGGCGACACCAGCGACAGCGCTTCGCCGGTCTGGCCGTTACGGCCGGTGCGGCCGATACGGTGCACGTAGTCCTCGGCCACCATCGGCAGATCGAAGTTGATCACCAGCGGCAGGTTTGGGATGTCGAGGCCGCGCGCGGCGACGTCGGTGGCGACCAGCACGCGGGCCTTGTTGGTCTTGAAATCGCGCAGGGCTTTCTGGCGCTGCGCCTGGCTCTTGTTGCCGTGGATCGCGACGGCCTTGAGGCCGGCGTCTTCCAGCTGCTCACACAGACGGTTGCAGCCATGCTTAGTGCGGCCGAACACCAACACCTGGTCGGTGTGGCGCGCGCTCAAGATCTGGATCAGCAGATCGCGTTTGCGGCCGCCGTCGACCGGATGCGCCTTGTGCGAAATCGTCTCGATGACGAGGCTGTTCGCGGCGACCTGCACCTGCTGCGGATCGGTCATGAACTCCAGCGCGAGCTTCTTGATCTCGGTCTCGAACGTGGCCGAGAACAGCATCGTCTGACGCTCACGCGGCAGGCGCGCGAGGATGCGCTTGATCGCCGGCAGGAAGCCCATGTCCAGCATGCGGTCGGCTTCGTCCATGACCAGGATCTCGATGCCATCGAGCTTGGCGGTGCCGCGCTCCATGTGATCGATCAGGCGGCCGGGGGTAGCGACCAACACGTCGACGCCGCGGCGCAGCATGTCGACCTGCGGGCTCATGCCGGCGCCGCCGTAGATCGAACAGATGTTCAGGCGCAGGTGCTTGGCGTAACCGCGCAGGCTGTCATTGACCTGCACTGCGAGCTCGCGGGTCGGTACCAGCACCAGCGCGCGCGGCTTGCGCGGGCCGGCGGCGGCGGTGATCTTGGACAGGCGATTGAGCAGCGGCAGGCCGAACGCCGCGGTCTTGCCGGTGCCGGTCTGGGCGCCGCCGAGCACGTCGTGGCCGGCCATCGCCAGCGGGATCGCCTGCACCTGGATAGGCGTGGGGATCAGGTAGTCCTGCTCGACGAGCGCGCGCAGCAACGCGGGCGCAAGCCCGAGGGATTCAAATGTCATGGTGGAACTCCGGTGGCCCACGAAGCGCCTGTGTCGGGCAGCGCACGTTGTGCGACGCCTGCATCAGGTCGATCGTGTGATAACCCCAGCGTTCCCTAGAACCGCGCTGCGAGTATCGAATTTTAGACGGTGCCGGATGCTCCGGACCGTGTCGGCGCGACGAAAGACGTGCGGGATAAAAGCCGATCGGCGAGTCGTGAGTTGAACCACGATTCAGTGCGATGCGGCGGGCAAACCTGGGAAACGTAGGCAGCCGTGCGCTTAACCCGGCGAATGTTACGGCAAAGTGATTTACAAAGTCCACCCCGCCCCTGTGCCGGCGGGGAGCCTGTTCAGCATTCACCGTCGAGGTGGACCCCGGCGTATAGGCAGGACCGGGCGAACAGGCGCATGACCTTCGACACCCCCGCCACGGTCCGATCGGGTCTATGGTTCGGCACTGCCCCGACCGGGGCTGCCATCCCCATGCCTACTGGCCGGAGCCCTCTGTGACCTTAAACAAACCGCAACTACTGCTGCTATCGCTGGCTATCGCCACGGTCGTGGCCGCCTGCTCGAAAACGACGCCGACCACCGCGCCCGTCGCTGACAGCACCAAACCCGCCCCCACGGCGGGATTCACCCTCGATGAAAGCAAGCTGCCGCCGGTCAACCGCTTCACCAAGGCTGACTTGGACCCCAGCAAGGATGCATGCACGGATTTCGGCGGCTTCGTCAACGGCAAGTGGCTCGCAGCCAACGCGATCCCGGGCGACCGCACATCGTGGGGCGCGTTCGAAATGCTCGACGAGCGCTCTACCGCCGCGCAGCGGCAGCTGGCCGAGCAGGCCGCGGCGATGACCAATGCCACCGGCGTGGAAAAAATCGTCGGTGACTTCTACGCCACCGGCATGGACGCGGCCAAGATCAATGCCCAGGGCATCAAGCCCATCCAGGGCCGTCTGGACGCAATCGCCGCGCTCGACAGCCAGGACAAGATCGCCGAGTTCCTGCGCAGCAGCGCCGCCAAAGGCGAGAACGTCCTGTTCAACTTCGGCCCAAACGCGGATTTCAGCGACTCCAATAACAACATCGCGTACGCCACCCAAGGCGGCCTTGGCCTGCCGGACAAGGAGTACTACGAGAAAGCCGCGCACAAGGACAAGCTCGCCGCCTACCAGGCGCACGTCGCCAAGGTGCTCGAGTTATCGGGCGTACCCGCCGCCGATGCCGCCACGCAGGCCAAGGACGTGATCGCGTTCGAGACCCGCCTGGCCAAGGTGTCGAAGTCCAGCGAGGACATGTCGCGCGACGTCAAGATCTTCTACAACCCCGTCAGCCCGGCCGACGCCGACAAGCTCTCGCCGAACTTCTCGTGGACCAAGTTCTTCGAGTCACAGGGCGTAGCCGCGCCGAAAATGTTCTCCCTGGCGATGCCGGCGTTCCACAGCGAAGTCAGCAAGATGCTCGCCGACGTGCCCGCGGCGCAGTGGCAGAGCTACCTACGCTTCCGCACTATCGATAGCGCCTCGCCGTTCCTGTCCGATGCGTTCGTGCAGCAGAACTACGACTTCTACAACAAGACCCTGCGCGGCCAGAAGGAACTCAAGGAGCGCGGAAAGCGCGTGCTCGATACGGTCGAGACCCAAACCGGCGAAGCCTTGGGCCAGATGTACGTCAAGGTGGCGTTCCCGGCCGAGTCGAAGGCACAGATGCAGACGCTGGTCACGAACCTGCGCGAAGCACTCAAGGTTCGCCTCGAGAACCTCGCATGGATGAGCCCGGAGACGAAGAAGAAGGCGATGGAGAAGTGGGCCAGCTTCACGCCCAAGATCGGCTACCCCGACAAGTGGCGCGACTGGACCGGCCTGAGCACCAGCCGCGACAGCTACATCGCCAACGTCCTAGCCGCCAACGAGTTCAACTACAAGTGGAACCTGGGCAAGATCGGTAAGCCTGTCGACAAGACCGAATGGGGCATGAGCCCGCAGACGGTTAACGCCTACTACAATCCGCAGCAGAACGAAATCGTGTTCCCAGCCGCGATCCTGCAGCCGCCGTTCTTCGATCCCAACGCCACCGACGAGATGAACTACGGCGGTATCGGCGCGGTGATTGGCCACGAGATGATCCACGGCTACGACGACCAGGGCAGCCGCTTCGGTGCCACCGGCAACTTCGAGAACTGGTGGACGCCGGCCGACGCCAAGGGCTTCAGCGGCCTGACCGACAAGCTTGTCAGCCAGTTCAGCGCCTACGAGGCGGTGCCGGGCACGAACGTCAACGGCAGGCTCACGCTCGGCGAAAACATCGCCGACCTCGGCGGCCTGGCCGTGGCCTACGACGCGATGAAAAAAGCCACCGCCGGCAAGCCCGATCCAAACACCGACGAGCTGACCCGCGACCAGCGCTTCTTCGCGAACTGGGCCACGGTGTGGCGTCGCAACTTCAGCCCGGAAGAACTCAAGGTGCGCCTGACCACGGACTCGCACGCCCCCGCCAACTTCCGGGCGATGGGTGCGCCGTCGAACATGCCGGCGTTTGCCGCGGCGTTCTCGTGCAAGGCCGGGCAACCGATGGTGCGTGAAGGCGACAAGCAGGTCGTCATTTGGTAACCGTTTAGAACCAATCCCGGCCCGCCCCTGCCAGTCGCACGGGCTTACGGTCGGGCGCGAGCCGATGGCTCGCAAGCACCATCCTCACCCTCGTCGGTCAGGCTGGAAGGCCCGGGTTCGCCCGGGCTTTCTTTTTATGGGTGCGCTGTAATTCCCTGGCTCCCGATGGCAACCGCGCTGTCAGCGTGCGCGAGCTTGTGCAGACATGTTCAGCGGTAGCCCGAACGCGCTTGTTAAACTCGGGACTAGCCACCCATCCTCCGCATGGAACCCGCGATGACCCTACGCCCGCTCGCTTGTGCCCTCGCCCTCAGTCTGATCGTCGGCCTCTCTTCGCCCGCCGCCGACGCCGCCAAGAAGAAGCGCGTTGCCAAGCCCAAGGTGCCGGCCGTGGCCGCGGAATGCACCAACTTCTACGCCAGCGCCAATGCGGACTGGCTGATGGCCAATACGCTGTTGCCTGGCGTGGGTTCGTTGTCGGCGATGGAGCAATTGAGCGATCGCGCGCGCCAGCAGCAGCTGGAGCTGCTCAACAGCGCCATGCAGGCGCCTCAGGGCAACGTGCAGAAACTCCTCGGCGATTTCTGGGCCAGCGGCCTGGACGAGGCGTCGGTCGAACGCGACGGCGCTAACCCGATCGCGCCGCTGCTGGCCCGCATCAATGCGATGAAGCGCGCCAAGGATGTTCCGGCGACTATCGCCGCGCTGCATCAGGTAGGTATACCCGTCGCGTTCAACTTCAGCGCCGACGTCGACCTGCAAGATCTGGATCGCCACATCGGCTACTTGAGCCAAGGTGGCTTGGGCCTGCCCGACCCAGCCTATTACACCCGCACCGACGCCGACACTCGCGCGCTGCTCGGCCGCTACACCAATTACGTACAGAAGATCTTGGCGCTGACTGGCACCCCGCCGGAACTGCTCGCCACCGAAACCCAATTGGTGCTCGACCTCGAGACGCGCATCGCGCAGTCGTCCCAGCCGCTGGTGCAGTTGCGCGATCCGCGCGCGAACTACGCACCGGTCCCCGTGGCCGCGCTCGCTAAGCAGTACAAGCGTTTGCAGCTCGGCGATTTCCTCAAGGCGCAGGGCGTAACCGACGACAGTGTGTCGATTGCCAATCCGGCGTTGTTCGCGCAACTCGACGCCTTGGTGTTCGGCCTCAAGCCGGCACAGTGGAAGGCCTATCTTCGCTGGCGCGTTGGCGATGCGATGGCACCGTACCTGTCCAAATCATGGCGCGACGTCAGCCATGACTTCCGCGGCCGAGTGCTGCAGGGGCAGGCCACGGCCTCGCCGCGACCGCAGCAGGTGTTGGAGGCCATCAACCTGGCCGCCGGGCCGATGCTGGGGCGCGAGTACGTGGGCCGTTACCTCTCCGACGCGACCAAGTCACGTGCCGAGGCAATCGCCGAGCAGGTGCGTGACGCGCTGGGCGCGGCCCTGCAACGAGACGCGCGTCTGAGCCCCACCGCCAAAGCAGAAGCAAAGGCCAAACTCGGCAAACTCAAGATCGAAATTGGCAAACCCCGCCGCGACCTCGACTACACCGTGCAACCCATGGGGCGCGGCAGCTTTGGCGGCAACATGTTGATTGCGTCCACGTGGCGTCATCGCGAGGAAATGAAGCGCATTGGCCGCGGCAATGCCGACCGCCGGTGGGACGTGCTGCCGCAACACCCGGCGCTGGCGTATGACATCGCCCAAAACCGCCTGATCATCACCGCCGCAATGCTGCAGCCACCGGTACTTGATTTCAACAAAGAAGCCGCCGCGCAGTACGGTTCATACGGAGCTTTGGTTGGGCACGAACTCAGCCACGGATTCGATAACCGCGGTCGCCTGGTCGATGCCAAGAGTGAGCTACGCGACTGGTGGACGCCGACCGACATCATCGCGTGGGAGGCAATGGGCAATCGTGTTGCCGCCCAATACGGCGCGCTGCCGTACCCGCAACTCACGGGCGTCAGGATCAATGGCGGACAAGTGCGCGACATCGCGATCGCCGACCTGGCCGGCATCGAACTGGCTTGGGCCGCGTACAGCGCCGCGCAACCGGCCGCGACCAAGGAGGCCAACCAAGCGTTTTTCAAAGGTTGGGCGTCGTTGTGGCCACAGCAGTTGACCGCCGACGTCGCCACCCACCACGCCGCCACCAGCGTCCATGCACCGGGCCAGTGGCGCGCAAATGTGCCCGTCATGAACCAGCCCGCGTTCGGCGAAGCTTTCGGTTGCAAAGCGGGTACGCCGATGCAGCCGATGCCCGAGATGCAGGTCAAGCTTTGGCCTTGAAGTAGGCGACCCTTGGCAAAAACGGCGCGGATATCCGCGCCGTTTTTTTTGGCCGGGGACCTACCGCACGATTCGCATCCGCGGCGGTCCGCGCCGGCGAAACGGTGGTTGCCCGCGCCAATAACGGATCAGCAACCAGCCAAACAACATGCCGCCCAGATGAGCGAAGTGGGCCACGCCGGGCATGGTGTTGGTAATGCCCATCAGCAACTCGACTACGCCGTAGACGATCACCAGCGTGCGCGCCTTCATAGGTATCGGCGGGATCAGCAGCATTACGCGCTGCTGAGGAAATAGCATGCCGTACGCCAACAGCAAGCCGAAGATGCCGCCGGATGCCCCAACTGTTGGGTATGCCTCGCCGCCCTGCGACAGCGTCCACGCCCCCACAATCAGCTGACACACCGCCGCGCCGATCACGCATACCACGTAGTACGTCAAAAACCGCCGAGCGCCCCAGGTGTGCTCAACCGGCGCGCCGAACATCAACAGAGCCAGCATGTTGAACAACAGGTGGCCGATGTTGCCGTGCATGAAGGCGTACGTCAGCAGCTGCCAAGGCAGGAATTCGCTCCCCGCATACGGATCACCGCCAGTGCCCCATGGCCACAGCATAAAAGGCGCTAACGCGGGGTCGCCTACGGCGAGTTGCAGCAGAAACACCAATCCATTGGCGATCAACAGGGCCTTGGTAACGGGCGGCAGGTTGGAGAACATCGAAACTCCTTGAGGACGGCACATGGTAGCCGTTGCTTCAGGAATTCTGTCTTACGAGCCCGTTCTCACCCCCTCGCTCGCCCGCCGCCGCGACTTTCGCGTTTGGCACGAGCACGCGAATCGGCGCTTGGGCCACAGGCAGGCGGACACAGGGCTTCTCCCCACAGCTGCTCGTCGAGCGTCGCTGCGGTGCCGATACCACGCACCCGCCCGGCGCTGACTGCGACGCCCTCGCGTTGGAGGCGCGCGCACTGCTCGATAAAACCTTCGGAACCGGCCGCAAACGCGATCCGGCCATCGGCGCGCAACACCCGATGCCACGGCAACTTGACGTCGGTGTTCTCACTAAGCAGCCGCGCCACCAGCCGCGCGCGGCCGGGCAAACCCGCACGGCGCGCGACCTCGCCGTAGCCGGCGACCTGTCCGCGCGGGATCGCGCGGATGGCGGCGAAGATGCGGTCGGCGGCAGGGCTCGCTTCCATCGCGGTAGCATAGCCGCCAGAACTGGAAGGAGGCGACCGTGCGTAATTTCGAATCGATCCGCAAGCACCTCAACACCGCAGGCTTCAATCTGACCGTGCACCACGACGACGTGATCTGCATTGAACTCTCGCTCGACCAGGGCACGCGCCACCAGGCGATCTTCCTGTCTGAGCTCGACGACGACGACGGCCGTCCGTATCTGCGCGTCAGCACTGCGGTGGCGCCGACCACCGGTCTGGATGCGCGGCGTGCACTGGTGTTCAACTGGCAAAGCCGGGTCGGCTATCTCGCGATCGGCGATCTCGATGGCGTGCCCTACCTGCAGCTGTGCGAGAACCGTCCTTACGAAGGCCTGGATGCGGGCGAGGTCGACCGGCTGGTGCTCGAGATCGGCGGGTTGGGCGATCGCATGGAGAAGATGATGTCGGCTGGTGGCGATTTGCTGTGATGCACCGCGTTGCTAGTCCGCGGGCTAGCAACCCAAAAACGTGGACGCTGAATACGCATCCCAGGCACTCGTAACCATTTGCGCGGCCGCACGACCGACAGACAACAATAGGCCCGCTTGCGCGGGCCTCTGCATGCCAGATCCGCCCAATGCCTACGCCCAGCCCATCGTCCGCATCAGCTGGAACAACAGGTAAGCGACGCCACCGGCGGCCGGGATGGTGAGGATCCAGGCCCAGAGCATCTTTTCGACCACGGTCCACTTAATCGCATTGAAGCGCTTGGCCGTGCCCACGCCCATGATCGCCGACGA
The DNA here is from genome assembly GCA_043738095.1 of Lysobacter sp. GTDB lineage: Bacteria > Pseudomonadota > Gammaproteobacteria > Xanthomonadales > Xanthomonadaceae > Lysobacter_K. Next base: position 12,928 of record JAYSZI010000096.1, on the reverse strand, counting down.
GATGTTGTGCGTGGTCGACACCGGGATGCCCAGCGACGATGCCAGGGTGATCACCGTTGCCGCGCTAGCCTCCGCGGCGAACCCGTGGATCGGGTGCAGCTTGACCAGCTTGTGTCCCAACGTCTTGATGATGCGCCAGCCACCCGCGGCGGTGCCGGCCGCCATCACGATCGCGCAGGTCAGTTTGATCCACAGGTCGATGTCGCCCTCGGCCAGTGCCTGAGGCGAGGGGTGCAGAAACGCTAGCCACGTCGGCAGGTTGTCCAGGGTGCCGACGGACTGCGCGCTCACCAAAGCCAGCGCGATGATGCCCATGGTCTTCTGCGCATCGTTCATGCCGTGGGCAAATCCCATGTAGGCCGCGCTCGCCAGCTGGGCCTTGCCGAAGAAGCCATTGACCCAGCGCGGCCGCGCCAAGCGCTTGAGCAGGCCACCACTTCGCGCCATGAACGAGATGATCGCGAACAGCACGCCCATCAACAAGAAGCCCGTAGTGAAACCCAGCACGGGTGAACTGAACATCGGCACGACGACCTTCCACAGCACCCCGGCACTTTTGTACCAGGGGTCGGCCGGCTGCGACCAGATGATCGCGTCGACGTTGTTCGATGCGGCCGCGAACGCGGCCCCGCACAGCCCGCCGATCAGTGCATGCGACGACGACGATGGCAGGCCGACCCACCAAGTGATCAGGTTCCAGACGATGCCGCCGAGCAGCGCGCACAGGATCAACTGCGAGCCAACCTCGACCACGCCGGCATCGATCAGCCCCGACGCGATGGTCTTGGCGACCGCCGTGCCCCACAACGCGCCGATCAGGTTCGTACCGGCGGCCAAAGCAACCGCCTGCATCGGCGACAACACCTTGGTCGCGACCACGGTCGCGATCGAGTTGGCGGTGTCATGGAAGCCGTTGATGTACTCGAAGATCAGCGCCGTGAGCACGACGATCAGGACCAGGGTCAGCATTGCTGCAGTTCCATCCGATGCCGTCCCTTAGGAGTTCTTCAGCACGATCTGGTACGCCACCACGCCGGCTTCGCGGCAGCGGTCGATCGCTTTCTCGAGGATCTCGAAGAATTCCTTGAGCAGAAACATCTGCAGGTTGTCCAGGCGACCGGAGTAGATGTCGCGGTACAACTCCAGCATCAGCCGGTCGGCCTCGTTCTCGAGCGCGCGCAGCTTGTCGTTGAGTTCCTTCATCGGTTCCAGCTTCATGCTGCGCAGCTGGTGGACCATTTTCACCACGACGCCGGAGGCCTGCTCCAGCATCGCTGCGCGCGGCGCGAAGTCGATACCGCCCAGATGCTGGAGTGCGAGGGAATAGCGGTCGGCGAACTTCTCGACCTGCTTGGGGATCTTGTACAGCGCCGACCCCAGCGACTCGATGTCCTCGCGCTCGATCGGAGTGATAAAGCTGCTCACCAGCTCCTGGCTGATTTTGTCGGAGGCCGCGCGCTCACGTTGCCGCGCGAGCTTGAACGCTTCCAGCGATGGCTGGCGATTGCTCTCCTTCAGCATCTGGTGCAGCGCTTGGGTGCTGTCGTGAGCGGCAACGGCGGCCTCTTCGAGCAGCGTATAGAACTGATTGCCTTGACCAAAAATCGTTTGCAGCGAAAACATGCGTTTGGCCTCGTCGTGGCGGACGTAAGGGAAGCGCCGACCCCCTTGCTTGGCGGGGCTGTTTGCGTGAAGCAGCGGCGGGGAATTATGACCGTTTAGTGACACTAACGCGCCTTCACCCAGGCGGTCTTGAGCCACCTGCTAACATCGGCCGCGTTGCGCCCCCTCCCCCGGGCCCGCCCCCACCCCATGGAAGACGACACTAAACCGCCGCCTGCTTCGCAGTCGCCTGCACCGCCACTCCCGGATTCGCTGGATCGGACTTCATGCTCGAAGTCCTGATCGTCGCCGCCCTGATCGTCCTCAACGCCTTCTTCGCCCTGTCGGAGATGGCCCTGATGACGTCGCGCAAGCTGCGCCTTAAGCAGTTGGCGGAAGACCATGACCACCCCAGCCGCGGCGCCCGCGCCGCGCTGAAACTGGCCCAGCACCCAGACAACCTGCTCTCCACTGTCCAGGTTGGCATCACCTTGATCGGCGTGCTCACGGGTGTGTTCGGTGGCGATGCGATCGGCCTGCAGATCGCCGACTGGCTGGACGCCGTCTGGCCGGGGATACACGAATACGCACGACCGATCGGTATCGGCAGCGCGGTGGCGATGATCACCGCCGGCTCGGTGATCTTCGGCGAGCTGATCCCCAAACGCCTCGCCCTGACCAACCCCGAAGCCATCGCCAGCGCGGTGGCAATCCCGCTGCAGATGCTGGCTACCGCCGCCAAGCCGGTGGTGTTCACCCTCGGCGCGATCAATCGGCTGGTGCTGCGCTTGCTCGGCATCGAAGACGACGCGCGCAGTGCGATCAGCGAAGAAGAGATCCGCATGCTCGTGACCGAAAGTCACGAGCAGGGCGTGATCGATGCCGACGAGCGCAAGATGATGAATCGCGTACTGAGTCTCGGCGACCGCACCGCGGAAAGCCTGATGACGCCACGCATGCGCATTGCCTGGCTCGATGCCGCCGCGCCGCTGGAGGAAAACCTGGCGACGATGCGCGAGTCGCCGTTCTCGCGTTTCCCGGTGTACCGCGGCAGCGACCAGGACGTGCTCGGTATTCTCGAAGCCAAGACCCTGTTGCGCGGCCTCGGTGAGGCCCAGGGCATGCCGTCGGATCTTTTCAGCGACGTGCGCGAAGCGTTGTTCGTGTCCGAATCCACCCACGCGCTGAAGCTGCTGGAGATCTTCCGCGAAGAGCAGCAATCTCTGGCGCTGGTAGTCGACGAGTACGGTGACGTCACTGGTCTGGTTTCGGTCAACGATCTGATGGGCGCGGTAATCGGCCGCATGCAGTCGACCGACCCCGACAGCGACGCCTCACCCGTTGTGAAGCGCGAGGACGGCTCTTACCTGCTCGACGGCGCGCTGGCGGTGGAAGAACTGCGCGAAGTCATCGGCGGGGGCCGGTTGCCAGACGAGGACGAACACGATTTTCATACCGCCGCGGGCATGGTAATCGCTCATTTCGGCCGGATACCGCATGTGGGCGAATACTTCGATTGGGGCCAATGGCGCATCGAAGTCGTCGACCTGGACGGCCCGCGCATCGACAAGCTGCTGCTGCAGCGCCGCGCCGCACAGGACAGCGACAGCCATGACTCCACGGGTTAAGGACGGCCCCGCCGACCACACCGGCACGCGCACTCTGCTCGACGCGTTTGCAGACGGTGATCCGCAGGAAGTGCTGAAGCTCGGGGACGTATTCGCCGGACTCGGCAAGCGCTCCTTCGGCATGTTGCTGTTCGTGTCGACGCTACCCGCGTTTATTCCAATTCCCGGCGTCGGTGGCGCGATCAGCGGCCCACTGGTGATCCTGATCGGCGCGCAGTTGCTGATCGGCTTACGCAAACCGTGGCTGCCGCAGTTCATCGCCACGCGGGGCCCGCACCGGCAAGCGATGGCGCGGTTCCGCAATATGCTGTCGCCGTGGCTCGCACGGCTGGAGCGTCTGGTCCATCCGCGCGCTGACGTGCTGCTCGATTCCCGCTTGGCAAGCGCCCTCAGCGGTCTGTTGCTGATGCTGCTCGGCGTGCTGCTGTTGCTGCCGATCCCGCTCACCAACTATCTGTTCGGCGGCCTGTTGTTGCTGTTCGCGTTGGCGCTGCTCGAGCGCGACGGCTGGCTGATGGGCGTGGGCTGGGTCGCCGGGGCGATTGCGATCGGCGTGTTCGGGGTGCTCTCGGGCAGTCTGGCCGCGACCGCGGCACGCTGGATCGACGTGCTGATCTGATACTGCTCCGGACGGTCTGCTCAAACTGTCGACAGGAGGCAGGGCGTGAGGCGGGCGCGCCCGTGAAGCGCGCCGGCTATCGGGTTGGTGAGCGATTCCAGCAGCGTGCCGCGCCGAAGAGGTCGCGGCTGCCGACGTGCAGGACCTGTGGAGCGGCCCGCCTTACGCGGCGACGCGCGGCAGCAAGGCGATGAACTCTTCGATCGTGACCGGATGCCCGAGCCAGTAGCCTTGCGCGAGATCGCAGCCGCGCTCACGCAGGATCGCGTACTGGCCTTCCTTCTCCACCCCTTCGGCCACCACGGTGATGCCGAGCGAATGCGCCATCGCGATGATTGCGGTGGTCAGCGCCAGATCATCTGGATCGCGCAGGATGTCGGCGATGAAGCTGCGGTCGATCTTGACCCCATCCACCGGTACCCGCCGCAAGTGGCTCAGCCCGGAAAAACCCGTACCGAAGTCGTCGAGCCAAACCTTGACGCCAGTCGCGCGCAGACGCGACAGCAATGCACTGGCCTGGACCTCGTCGCCGATCACCGCGGTCTCGGTCAACTCGACATGCAGGCAGCTCGCCGACAGGCCGGAGTCCTGCAACACCGCCGCGACGATCTGGGCCAGATCGCCGCTGTGCAGTTGTCGCGGCGATACGTTTACCGCCACGAACAACGGCTCGGCCATGGGGTGCTCGCGCTGCCAGCGCGCAGCGTCAAAGCACGCTGCACGCATCACCTGGGGGCCGATGGTTTCGATCAGTCCACTCTGTTCGGCAACATCGATAAACACCGACGGTGCCACCATGCCCTGCTCCGGATGGTGCCAGCGCAGCAACGCCTCGGCGCCGGTGAGCACTCCATCGGATAATCGGTACACCGGCTGGTAGACCATGCTCAGCTCGCCGCGATCCCAGGCGCCGCGCAGCTCCTGCTCCAGGTGCATGCGGCGTTCGACCGCTTGGTCCATCGCGCGGCTGTAGAAGCGGAAGCAGTTCTTGCCGGCGACCTTGGCCTGGTACATCGCGATGTCGCCATTCTTCATCAGCGCCGTGGCGCCAGACGCGTCTTCCGGGAACAGCGTGATCCCAATGGACGTGCCGAGAAACACCTGCCGGCCGTGCACCAACATCGGCTTGCTGAGCTCGGCCACCAGCGTTGCGCCGAGCCGGCTCGCGGTGTTGCGCACGTCGGTGGCGTCCTGCACCAGGCCCGCCTGCACAAGTATCACGAACTCGTCGCCACCGAAGCGCGCGAGCAGCGCGCCGTCGCCGCCGATCTCCTCCACCGTGTCGCGGATGCGACTGGCGAACTGCAGCAGCACTTCGTCGCCGACATCGTGGCCGAGCGTGTCGTTGACGCGTTTGAAGTCGTCGATATCGGCAAACAGCAGCGCCAGCTGGCGCCCGGCGCCGCGGGATTGCAGCAGACGCTCGTCGAGGATCTCGCGGAACGCAAGGCGGTTGGAGAGACCGGTCAACGCATCGGTGTAGGCCATGCGCCGGATTTCGCGATCGTGGCGCGCCACACTCTGGCCCATCCGACCGAATGCCCGCACCAGGTCGCCCACCTCGTCGTTGCGGCTACTGGCCGGCAGGCTGGTGTCGAAACGCCCTCCCTCGATCGCGCGCGCCGAATCGGCCATCTGCCGGATTGGTCGCACCAGCGAGCTCTGGATCAGCCATAACATGACCGCGCCCAAGCCGAGCAAGGCCAAGCTGAGCAGCACGACCCACCACAGCTGGCGTTCGCCTATCTCGTTCAGCCGCGCGCGTAGGCCGGCCACTGCGGCGTCCTGGGAACGCTGGGCTTCGAGCAGGTCGAAACCCACCCGCACGCCACCGATGCGCTCGTTGCCGATCATGATCGGCGCCGACACATCCATGACCTTGTCGCTCCACTGCGAATGCAACCCGCGCGCGGAAATCACCTCGAACGCCATCGCATCGTCCATGCGCTTGCCGTAGCTCGGGATCTCTTCGCTGCCGTCGTGCAGGACGTTGCCTTGGCCGTCGTACACGATCACGTAGGTGGTGCCTGGCTGGCGCAGGCTGGCACGGCTGAGCACACCGATTGCATCGAGGTCGAAGTAGTACAACGGATTGGCCAGCGACTCGGCCAACTGCAACGCGACACCCTCGCCGCGCCGGCGCAGGCTGCCGCTGACCATGTTGTCCATGGTGTCGCGACTGACGCCTTCCACCGCATGTTGCATGCGCGCCTGCCGGCTCCACATCAACACCATCAGTGCCATCACCACCAGCAAGGCCAGCGCCATCATCCCGAGGAATTTGGCCTGCAGGCCGTACCGCAGATTCATTCGACGTCCGCCCGCACTCGCGCGACCCCGGCGGCCATATGTTCGAGCGCAGCCTTGGATTTAGTATCGATTGGCAGGAACTGCGTCGTGCTGAAGAAGCGCAGCAGTGCCTCACTGGCGTCCGGATCAGCGGCGGCATCGCTCAACACCCGATGCAGGCGGGCCGCGACTTTCTCGTCGAGGTCGCCGCGCACCAGCTCCAGCGCACGCGGGTAGTCCTGGGTCTTGCCGATCAAAACCAGATCGCGTCGGAACGCGCTCGGCATGCGCCGCGGGTTTTCCCAATCAAGATTGCTCATGACCCCCGCATCCACCAGGCGTTTGTGCACCCAGGTGGCGATATTGAGTTCCGAGCGCGCAAACAGGTACCCGACCATGCTCGAGTCAAGCCGGTCAGACGGCGACAGCAGCAATTCAAGGGACATTCCACGCTGGAGCAATTCGGCAGCTGGGGCGAAATAAGCGCTCGTGGACGATGGCCGCTGGAACGCGACGCTGTGTCCGCGCAAGTCGCCAAGCGCGCCAATGCCGCTGTCGCGACGGGCGAAAAACACGCTGTGGTACTGGCTGGTGCCGTCCCGCTCGGTCAGCAGCAACGGCTTGGCTCCGGCGCGCTGTTGCAGAAGCACCGCGGTCCCGGCGGTTTCGCTGACCCAGTCCACTCGGCCGCGGCGCAGGTAACTGGCCATCTGCTGCGGATCTTTGGCCATCAGGATGCGGCCTTCGCGGATGCCCACATCAGCCATCCGCGGCACCACGTAATCCAGCAGCGGCTTGAGCTGCTCGTAGTGCGCCTTGGGATCGTCGCTGATACGGCCCAACACCAGCACGCCGGGATCGCCGGCGTACGCGTTGCCAATCGGTAGTGCCAGGGCAAATGCGAACAGGGCGAAGACGATGCGGCGCAAGCGGGCGACCACGCGGGGAGGATCAGAGGCAGCCCGCAGCCTAATCGAAACCGACCCAGTTCGATACCGGCCAGCCGACCGACGGACGGCCAGCCACGGCCGCTTAATGGCGCTGCCCGGCCAGCATTGCCATGCGCTCCGCATCGGCCAGGATGCCGCGCAGCAGCCGCAGCTCGCGCGCATCGAGGTTCGCGCGCAGGAACAGCCGCCGTAGCTTGCGCATCGCCGATTCAGGCGCGCGGCCCTTGTGAAAATCGATCGCGTCCAGGGTACCGGCGAGCTGGCTGAAGAAGCCTTCGAGTTCGGCATGCGAGGCCGGGGGCTCATCGCGCTCGCCGGTAGCCGGGCTCAGCGCGGCCGCTGGTTGCGCCGCGAGCATCGCCAACCGCAGCTCATAGCTCAGCACCTGCACCGCCGCGGCCAGATTGAGCGAGCTGTACTCCGGGTTGGCCGGGATGTGCACGGCGACGTGGCACAACTGCAGCTCCTCGTTGGTGAGCCCGGTGCGCTCGCGGCCGAACACCAGCGCGACCTCGGCGCCGGCGGCAACCTCAGTTAATACGCGCGCAGCGGCATCGCGCGGGGGCAGTTCGTCCAGCGCCACCCTTCGGCTGCGCGCGGTGCAACCGAGCACGAAGCGGCAATCGGCGATCGCATCGGCCAGGGTCGCCACGATCGGCGCGGCCTCCAGTACATCGATGGCGCCGGCGGCCAGGGCCAGGGAATCCACGTTTGGCACGCGCTCGGGCGCCACCAGCACCAGCCGCGACAGGCCCATGGTCTTCATCGCCCGCGCCGCCGAACCGATATTGCCCGGGTGCTGGGTGCCCACCAGCACGATGCGGATGCGCGAGGCCGCTGCAAATGCGGGCTTGGCCGCAGGCGCGGGCAGAGTCAGGTCGGTTGGCATGGGCTCGGTAGGCACGGGGTCGGGGGGGCTGGGGTCGATAGGCATGAGCAGATGGTAAACTCCCCGCCCCGGCCACTGAGCCGGTTTGTTCTTTCAGCCCGCCAGTCCGTCCCCACCGCCCCGTTCGAGGCCGCTTGCCATGCAGAAACCCGCCGTCACCCTCATGGTCAAGGCTGCCCGCGCCGCCGGCAATGTGTTGCTCCGCAACATGTACAAGCTCGATGCGCTGAACGTGGTCGAGAAGGACCGGATGGATTACGCCAGCGAAGTCGATGGCCTGGCCGAGAAAGAGATCATCAAGGAATTCCGGCGCGCCACGCCGGACTACGCGATCCTGGCCGAGGAAACCGGCTCGACCGGCCAGAACCGCTTCACCTGGGTGATCGACCCGCTCGATGGAACCAGCAACTACCTGCGCGGCATCCCGCATTTCTGCGTGTCGATCGCGCTGGTCGAAAACGGCGAACCGATCCACGGTGTGATTTTTGACCCGCTGCGCAATGAGTTGTTCACCAGCAGCCGCGGCAGCGGCACCGTGCTCAACGGCAAGCGCGTGCGCGTGGCCGAGCGCAAGGATCTCAACGGCGCGATGCTGATCACCGGGTTCCCGCCGCGCGAGCGCGAGCGCGCGAGCGCCCAGCTCAAATGCATCGACAGCCTGCTGACCGAGGCCGAGGACATCCGCCGCACCGGCTCGGCTGCACTGGACCTGGCCTACGTCGCCGCCGGCCGCGCCGATGCCTATTTCGAAGCCGGGGTGAAACCCTGGGACATCGCCGCGGGCGCGCTGATGGTGCGCGAGGCCGGCGGCAAGGTCTGCGACTTCCGCGGGCGCGGCACCGGGCCGATGGACAACCGCGGCCTCGCCAGCCGCCCGCTGGTGGCCGGCAACATCAAGGTCTGCGAGATCCTGCAGCACAAGATCGTCAATACCGGGTACGCCGCGGCGTTCGACTGATTCCTCCCGTCCTTCCCGCGAGGGGACAAGCGCGCAGCGCGCAGATCGTCTGGAACGGACGACCCCCCAAGGCTAGCGCCGCGAGTTATCCAGCGCCGTACCGCTCTGTTCCGCGCTGAAATAAATCGAAGTCACTGGATTCCCGCCTCCGCGGGAACGACGAACAAAAAGGCCGCGCAATTGCGCGGCCTTTTTGTGTTCGATCAACGCAGCTTACGGACGACGCGCGAGCGCTTCCTCGTCCTTGGCCTTGGGCAGCAGGTCCTGCTTGGTGACCTTGAGCACGCCCAGCGTCAACAACGGGCACGCGGCGAAGATCGATGACAGGGTGCCCAGCACGATGCCGATCATCTGCGCCTCGGCCATGCCCTGCAGCGAACCACCGCCGTACAGGTACAGCGCGAACACGGTCAGGAACGCCACGAACGACACGATGATCGTGCGCGACAGCGTCTGGTTGATCGACTTGTTGAGGATCGTCTCCGGATCGGCGCGCATCGAGCGGAAGTTCTCGCGCACGCGGTCGAACACCACGATCTTGTCGTTGATGGAGTAGCCCAGCACCGACAGGATGCCGGCGAGCACGGTCAGGTCGAACTCGTGCCTGGTCAGCGCGAACCAGCCGGCGACGATGGTGATGTCGCTGAGCGTGGTGATGATCGCGGCGATCGCGAACTTCTTTTCGAAGCGGAACGAGATGTAGATCAGGAAGCCCACGACCACAAAGATCAGCGCCCAGATGCCGTTGATCGCCAGGTCCTTGCCGACCTGCGCGCCGACTACGTCGCTGCTCAGCACGGTGCCGGGGTTATCGGCCGTGGAGGTCGCGCGTTGCACTTCAGCGGCGATGTTGCTGGTCGCCGTGGTGCCGCCCTTGGACCCCAGACGGATCAGCAGATCGTTGCCGGTGCCAAAGGTTTGCACCTGGGGATTCGCAAAGCCTGCGGCTTCGAGGCGGCCACGAATTTCGTCGAGGTTGACCGGCTTGGCGTAACGCAGCTCGATGCCGGTGCCGCCGGTGAAGTCGAGCGAAAAGTTGAAGTTCTTGGCGGCGATCAACCCCAGCGCTGCGATGGTTAGCAGTGCGGTCAGCGCCAGCGACACCCAACGCAGGCGCATGAAATTGAAGTTGCTGTCGTACGGGATGATGTTGAACGGTTTCATCTAGGTGGTCCCGTCAGATGGCAATGGACTTGAGCTTGCGGCGGCCGCCGTAGATCAACGTGGCGATACCGCGCGAGACGCCCACGGCGGTGTACATCGAGGTCAGGATGCCGACGATCAGCGCGACCGCGAACCCCTTGACCGGGCCGCTGCCGAACGCGAACAGCGCCACGCCGGCGAGGATCGCGGTGGTGTTGGCGTCGGTGATGGTGCCAGCCGCCTTGTCGTAACCGCCGGCGATCGCCGCCTGTGGTGGCACGCCCAGGCGCAGCTCTTCGCGTATTCGCTCATTGATCAGCACGTTGGCGTCGACCGACATGCCGACCGTCAGCGCGATGCCGGCCAGGCCGGGCAACGTCAGCGTGGCGTTGAAGAACGACATCACGGCGATCACCATCAGCATGTTGACCAGCAACGCCAAGCAGGTGATCACGCCGAACATGCGGTAGTACACCAGGAAGAAGATCAGCGCGAACGCGAACGAGTACATCACCGCCTTCTGCCCGCGCTCGACGTTCTCAGCGCCGAGGCTGGGACCGACGATGCGCTCCTCGATGAAGTCCATCGGCGCGGCCAGCGAGCCCGAGCGCAGCTGCAACGCGAGGTCCGAGGCGAACTTGGAGGTTTCCAGGCCGGTGGTCTGGAACTCCTTGCCGAACACGCCGTTGATGTTGGCGACGCTGATGACTTCCTCGTTGATGCGGGTGCTGCGGACCTCTTTGCCATCGACCATGCGAACTTCCGGCAGGCGTTCGATGTAGACCACTGCCATCGGCTTGCCGACGCTCTCGCTGGTGAAGTCGAACATGCGCTGACCGCCGACGCTATTCAGGCGCACCGATACGGCGGGGCTGCTGGACTGCGAGTCGAACGTCGCATTGGCACCCACCAGCTGGTCGCCGGTGGCGATCACGCGCTTGTTGAGCAAAATCGGCATGGGCTTGCCGTCCGGGCCCAGCTCCTTGCGGTAATACACGCGCGCTTCCGGCGGGATGTTGCTGCTGGCGATCGCCTCATAGGCATCGCCTTCGACCACGGCGCGGTATTCCAACGTCGCCGTCGCGCCGAGGATGCGCTTGGCAGCAGCAGTGTCCTGCACGCCCGGCAACTGCACGACGATGCGGTCGCTGCCCTGACGCTGGATGATCGGTTCGGAAACGCCAAGCGAGTTGATGCGATTGCGCAGCGTGCCCACGTTCTGCTCGATCGCCTCGACCGACATGCGCTGCAGTTCGGCCTCCGGCACCTGCACGGCAATCCGGGCGCCATCGACGTCCATCGTCATGGCAGGCTGGGCCAAGGCGATCAGACCGCGCGCCTTGTCGGCATCGGCCGCATTGGCGAGCACCGCGACCACGCTGTTGTTGACGCGCCGCTCGACCGACTCGTAGCGCACGCGGTTGTCACGCAGGGTAACGCGAACGTCTTCGGCAATCGTTTCCAGACGCTTGTCGAGCGCGGCTTTCTGGTCCACCTGCATCGTGAAGTGGACGCCACCTTGCAGGTCGAGGCCGAGCAGCATTTGCTTGGCGCCGATGCCTTCGAGCCAACTGGGTAGGGTCGAGGCCAGGTTCAAGGCGACCACGTAGTCGCTGCCAAGGCTTTGGCGCAGCGTATCGGCGGCCTTGACCTGCAGGTCGGCGTTCGGCATCCGCACCAGTAAATTGCTCTTGTCCAGTTCGACGGCTTTGGCGACTACGCCGGCCTTGGTCAGCTCGGCGCTGACGCGCTTGCGCAGCGACTCGTCGACCGGCGCACCGCGATTGGCCGTGACCTGCACGGACGGGTCCTGCGGGAACACGTTCGGCAACGCATACAGCGCGCTCAGCAACAGCACCACCAGGATGACGAAATATTTCCAGCGCGCGTAAGTCAGCATGCAATGCCCCTGCGGTGGCCACGACGGCCCCCGCGAATATCAACTGGTGGGTCTGTGGTGTGGCGCCGGCTCAGGCCGACTTCAAGGTGCCCTTGGGCAGCACATTCGCGATCGCGCCCTTCTGCACGCGGATACGCACGTTGTCGGCGATTTCCACGGTGATGAAGTTGTCGCCGATATCGGTAACGGTGCCGGCGATGCCGCCGTTGGTCAGCACTTCGTCGCCCTTGCCGAGCTTCTCGAGCATGCCCTTGTGCTCCTTGGCGCGCTTCATCTGCGGGCGGATCATCATGAAATACATGACGCCGATCAGCAGCAGCGGGAACAGCAGAGACATGCCGCCGAAGCCGCCAGGGGCAGGCGCGGCAGCTTGGGCGTAAGCGGGGGCGATCAAGAGGTCCAGCAGGTTCATGTCTGAGGTCCAGAAGCGAAAATTAGCCGGAGAGTATGCCACGGGGGGTTTGCTTGTCCCTTTTCCCCGCGGGAGAAGGTGCCCGCAGGGCGGATGAGGGCACGTGAATCACGCTTGGGTCAGACGCTTGCGCGTGCGACGCTTATTGAACCAGACCAACCCAAGGAGCGCACGGATGCGCGAAGGCCAGAAACGCGATTTCGCCCGCGGGTTGCGCAGTGGCGGCACGGATGCCGAAAGAATGCTTTGGCAGCATCTGCGCAACCGCGGGTTGATGGGCGGCAAGTTTCGCAGACAACACCCGGTTGGCCGCTATATCGTTGACTTCATCTGCCTTGAAGCCGGGCTGGTGGTCGAACTGGACGGCGGCCAGCATGCCGGCTCGGCAGCGGATGCTGTACGGACGAGCACTCTCCAACAGCAGGGCTATCGGGTCGTTCGTTTCTGGAACAATGAAGTCCTGACGCAGACGGACGCGGTTCTGGCGGTGATCCGGGACGCGATGTCAGCATGCGACCCTCACCCCAGCCCTCTCCCG
>JAYSZI010000095.1:0-12803 GCA_043738095.1 Lysobacter sp. | reverse complement strand
GCACCCATGAAGGCTTCGTCACCCTGGAGGACAACGTCATCGCCGGCGGCGCTGGAAGTGGCGTGGCCGAACTGCTCGCCGCCGAGAACATGCCCCTGCCGATCCTGCACCTGGGCTTGCCCGACGCGTTCCAGCCCCATGCCAGCCGCGAGCAGTTGCTGGCCGAAGCGGGGCTGGACGTGGCCGGTATTCGCGCTGCACTGGTGCAGCGATGGCCGATGCACAAGGTCGCCTCCAACGCCTGACAAGGCCGCCGCCGCGGCACGTCGCGCTGCGAACCAAGGTAAGGCGTAGAGTGAAACCGCGCCCGAGGGGCGCGGCTACGCGAAAACGAAGAGGGCCGCTTTCCCACGCTTTGGCCGTTGTGTAGGTCGTCTTCTGATCCGTCGGAGGAAGCATGGAGCAGGTGCTTGCGCCGCGTCGGACGGGACCGCTGCTCGCGGTCGTTGTGATTGCGCTCTGCTACTTCGTGACTGGCCGCATTGCGCTGGTTATGGCCATCCCACCGGGCTATGCAACCGCGGTGTGGCCCGCCGCAGGCGTGGCCCTGGCCGGCCTGATGTGGTTCGGCTACCGCGCCTGGCCGGGCATTGTCCTGGGATCCTTCGGCATCAACTTCCCAACGGCGCTCAGCGCCACTGGAACCCTGCTCCCCGCACTGGAAGTAGCGACCGCATTGAGCTTCGGCGCGGCGTTGCAAGCCGTGCTCGCTGTGGCCCTGGTGCGTTGGTGTGTGGCCCAACCTGTCGCCTACGCGCGCGCCGACCGTATCGGTGCACTGTTGGTCCTGGGGGGGCCGATTGCGTGCCTGGTGAGTGCCACCGTCGGCGCCGCGACGCTGTGGGCCAGCGGCGCGTTGGCCCCGGGCGACATCGGCTTCCATTGGTTCACCTGGTGGGTAGGCGACACCATCGGCGTGCTTGTGGTGATCCCGCTCTTCCTCACCTGGACTACGCCACGCGCAGAGCTCTCGCGGCGTAGCAAATTGCTAGCGACGCTGCCAGTCTTCGTCCTGCTAGCACTGGTCACGCTGCTGTTTGTACGGACGAGCGCGCTCGAACAACAACGTATCGAGGAGGAGTTCACGCAGCGCAGCGAGCGTGTCGCACACAGCTTGATCCGCCAGTTCGCCGAGTACTCTGAAGTGCTGCATGCGATTGCCGGTTATTACACGATCACCGAGACTGAGGTGGAACGCGGCGAATTTCGCCGCCTGGTGGCGGACATGCTGGTGCGCCATCCGGGCTTGCATGCGCTGTCGTGGAGCCCACGCATACCGTGGCCGCAGCGCGCCGCCTATGAGCGCGCCGTGCAAGCCCAGGGCTATCCGCAATTCCAGATCCGCGAACTCGACAAGGAGGGTGTTCTGGTACCCGCGGCAAAGCGCGCGGAGTATTTTCCCGTCACCTATATCGAACCGCTTGCGCGCAACGCGCGCGCGCTTGGATTCGACCTAGCCTCCGAGCCGCACCGAAGCGCAACGTTGCGGCGCGCCCGCGGTTCCGGCCGGCCCACCGCCACCAATCAGGTCGTGTTGGTGCAAGCGGCATTTGGCAAATCCGGCGTGTTGGTGGTGGCACCCGCATACGAGCCGGCACTGCCGCACGCCACCGCGCAGCAGCGACAACGCGCGATTCGTGGCTATGCCAGTGCGGTGCTGCTGGTTGACGAGATGATGGCGCAATTTTTGAGCGAGCTGGATGTAGGGGGCATGCAGGTGCGTTTGGAGGACGTTGGCGCGCCCCTCACCAAACGCCTCCTGCACCCAGGGCCTGGGCAGCTTGATGATCGGGGCGATCTCCCGACCCCACAGGTCGCGCGGGGTCCACCGCTTGTGCGAACGGCGAACCTGCGGGTCGGCGGGCGACCATGGCAGCTGGTGTTCTCGCTGGATCCTAGCGTGACCGCCCACTATCACTCCCGCCTGGCCTGGAGCGTGCTCGTGGCCGGCTTGTTGTTTACCGGCTTGTTCAGCGCGTTCCTGCTCGTGACTGTGGGCCGCACGGCCGCTGTCGAAGCCCAAGTGCGCGAACGCACCGCGCAACTCCAGCACAGCAATGCCGCGTTGCAAGTCGCGCTCGGCGAACACGCCCGCAGCGAAGCGGCGTTGCGCGCGAGCGAAGACCAGGCGCGCGCCATCATTGCCACCGCGCGCGACGCCTACATCCAGGTTGACGAAAATGGCAGCATCCTCGACTGGAACCACGAGGCCGAAACCACCTTGGGCTGGTCGCGCGACCAAGCGATCGGGCAATCACTCGACCTGGTTATTCCCCAACAGTATCGACGCGCGCTCGCAAACGGGATCGACCATTTCCTGGCCACGGGTGATGGCGATATTCTCAACCGCCGCATCGATATAGCCGCCTTGCATCGCCAGGGCCACACGCTCCCGATCGAACTGACCGTGTGGCACACCTCCGACGGCAGTGAGCACCGCTTCCATGCGTTCCTGCACGACATCAGTCAACGTCACCGCGCGATCCAACGCCTCGCCGCACAGGAGCGTGCTGCCGCGGCGTTGGTAGAGGCCGGGTCGCTTGCCGAGGCTGCGCCCCAGGTGCTGCAAGCGGTGTGCACCGCGTTAGGTTGGCGGGTGGGCGCGTTGTGGATGACGGACGAAGCTGCCGACGCACTGCGCTGCTGCGAACTGTGGCAGCAAGAGGCGGCAGCCGCGCCTCATTTCGCCGCGGCGACTCTCAGCACCCTCTTTGCGCGCCACCAGGGGTTGCCGGGGCGGGTGTGGGGAAGCGGCAAGTCGGTATGGATCCCTGACGTCACGTTGGACAGCAACTTCCCGCGGGCGTCGTACGCCGCGCAGGACGGCCTGCACACCGCTTTTGCCGTGCCGGTCACCAGCAGCGGTGAGGTGCAGGGAGTGATTGAATTCTTCTCCGATTGTATCGAGCCGCCCGACGACGGCTTGCTGACGATGATGGACACGGTCGGCAACCTGCTCGGCCAGTTTGTCGCGCGTAAGCGCGCCGAGACATTGCTGTACGAAGAAAAGGAACGCGCCGAGGTCACATTGCGCTCCATCGGCGACGGCGTGATCGTGATCGACACGCTCAGCCGCATTACCTACCTCAATCCAGCAGCCGAAGAGATGACCGGCTGGAGCATCAGCGACGCCCTCGGCAAGCCGGTGATCGAAGTGCTGCACATCGTCGACCACCACAGCGGCGAAGCGAGTCTCAACCCACTGCTAATGGCAATGCGCGAGAACCGCCCGCTCGGGCTAGCCGCCGACTCGGACATCGTCGGGCGCGATGGCTTCCACTCGCCGATCGAGGATTCCGCCGCACCGATTCACGATCGTAATGGCGAGGTGACCGGCAGCGTTATGGTGTTCCACGACATCAGCGAATCACGCGCGATGGCGCTCAAGATGTCGCACCTAGCGCAGCACGACTACCTTACGGACTTGCCCAACCGGGTTCTGTTGCAGGATCGCTTCGCGCAGGCAATCGTTCGCGCCAAGCGCGAGCAGGGCCACCTGGCATTGCTTTCCACCGACCTGGACGGCTTTAAGCACATCAACGATTCGCTCGGGCACGAGGTCGGCGATGCACTTCTGCAGCAGGTCGCACAGCGCTTGCTGGCGAGCGTACGCTCGGTCGATACCATCAGCCGCCAAGGCGGCGACGAGTTCGTCATCTTGTTGCCGCAGCTCCGCAGCAGTAGCGATGCCGCGCACGTGGCCGACAATATTCTGCTAGCCATGCGGCCTCCGTTTCATGTGGCCGACGCCGAACTCAACATCACCTTAAGCATCGGCATAAGCCTGTATCCGAACGACGGCGGTGATCCGGGCGTATTGCTCAAATACGCCGATGCGGCGATGTACCAGGCCAAGCAACACGGGCGCAACCAATACCGCTTCTACACCCGCGCGATCAGCGAACGCGCAGACCGTCGCTTGTCGATCGAAGGCAGCCTGCACCAGGCGCTGCGCAACGACGAGTTCGTCCTGCACTACCAACCCAAGGTACGGCCCGATACCGGCGCCATTACTGGGATGGAAGCGTTGGTGCGCTGGAACCAACCCTCGGGCGAACTGTGTTTCCCCGACGAGTTCATCGGCATCGCCGAGGAGTCCGGGTTGATCTCGCGCATCGATCAATGGGTACTCGAAGAAGCTTGCCGGCAGAACCGCGCATGGCAGCTGGCCGGGCTTAAACATGTACCGGTGGCGGTCAATCTGTCGGCGGCCTACACCAACGCCGAGCGCTATCCCGAGCGTCTGGGAGCGGTGCTGGCCCGTACCGGTCTGGACGCTGGCTACCTGCAGATCGAGATCACGGAAAGCCAAATGCTGCGTGATACCGAACGGTTTGAAACCCTAATTCGCGGCATCAAGGCGGTCGGCGTGAAAGTAGCGATCGACGATTTCGGCACCGGCTACTCCAGCCTCGGTTACCTGTGCCGATTCCCGTTCGACGTGCTCAAGATCGACCGCACGTTCGTCCAGGCACTGGCCGAGGACAGCAAGGAGATTGCGATCGTCGAGACCATCGTCCGCCTCGCGCGCACGCTCGACTACGTGGTGGTGGCCGAGGGCGTGGAGACCTGGGACCAGGCCAAGATCCTGCAATCCCACGGCTGCCACGAAATACAGGGGTACCTGTACAGCCGGCCGGTGCCCGCGGAGCAGTTCGAGATGCTGCTGCGTGGGGGGGCGATCGTGCCTACCGCGCACCAGGCGGCCACGTAGGTCCCACGCTCGGCCGCGCCTTGCCGCCGCGGAATGCACGCGCATAGCGTCAGTTCGGCGCTTCCACGGTGTAGCCCTTGGCCGCCAGCTTTGCCAGATAACTACGCTCGCTCAGCAGGTGTGCCACCGACAGCACGGCAAAGCTGCTAGGGTTTTTCGCCAACGCTGCCTCGGCGGCCTGCAGCCATTTAGCCTCGACCTTGGTGTCAGCGTTTGCCAGGCCCAGATCGCGCAGCGCTTCGGATTCAAAAAGCGCCTTGCCGCAGCCGTCCATGCGCTGTGCGCGGGCCAGCCGGGTCATCTCATCGACATCGCCAACGGCCCAGGCGTTGGCGCGGGCCACGCTGCTGGCCACGTCATCTTCCAGGCGATCCAGCGTCTCACGGAAACAATCCACGTCATCCATGGGCGAGCGGACGAGCGACTTGGCCACAGCTTTGGGGCGGCTGATCTTGGTCGACAACGACGTCGATGTGAGCTTGAGATCGTGTTGCTTGGCCAGTTTCACGACCCGGCCAGACACGGCGGCGTGACTGCTTTCCAGCCCGGCCTGGCTGAGCGCCGCAGCGTACAACTCTTGAGCGGCGAACATCGGTCGCATCTCCTCGACCGCCTTGTCCTTGCCAAGGTATTGCGGCTTCAAGCGGGCCCAGCGCGCGTACAGATCCGCTGGCAGCACGTGCTGCAGGGTCTGGCCGTCCGGCAACTTGCGGGCCTTGAGCACGGTCGGAATCGCAAAGGCCGCCTTGAACATGCCGCCGGCGGTGAGGCCAATGCTGACGCCGGGTTGACCCAGCGTTTCCTGCGACTGCGCAATGGCTGCCTCCACTTGTGGCGAATGCCATTCGATATTCCGGGGTAGTGGCGATTGCACGCCCAGTACCCAAAGCACATGGTCGCCCTTGCTGACCTTCCACATGCCCGGCCCTGGCTGCAACCCGGTGACGACCATGGGAACCATATCGACGATGGGAGTGTTCGCAGATGTGGCAGGATCCGCCGCTTGGGCACACAAGGGCGACATGGCGGCAAGCAGCAGCAAGCGCGCGGGCAGCAATTTCAAACGCATAAGCGGTTCCATATCGAAATGGGGCTAGGCCCGGGAAATCGGTCTTTAATGATGGCAACTGCCGGACACATCACCACGTTGCCGCAGCGGCACCCGTCGCTGGCAAGCTGCAATTCGACCGGTGTTATCGACGTGAGTTCAATGCAAATCACACGCGATGCTGCCAAGCAACTTAGCCAGGGTTGTGCGCACGCAGCAGGCCCATAGGTCACGCGTGACCCATAGGTAATGCGGCTATCGCGTCGCCGCGGTGTGCGCGTTGGGCTGCAAAAATTCCTGGTCAGGGCGCCTCGACCACGTAGCCCTTGGCCTGCAGCTTGGCCAGGTAGCCATCGGGCTTGAGCAGCTCCGCCATCGGTAACGTGGCAAAGGTCGAAGTGTTGGTGGCCAGCGCCTTCTCCGCCGCGTCGAACCATTTGCGTTCCATCTCGGCATCGAGGTCGCGATCCATTCGTTTTTTTACCACGCCCGCCTGCATCGCCGCGCGTTCGCAGGCCGCGTTCTGGTCGCTGTAGGGCAGCCCGCGCAATGCTTCGATGTCGCCGATGGCCCAGGCATTTGCGCGCGCCTGCATCGCGGTCAGGTCGGTTTCCAGCCGCAGCATCGTCTTGCCGAAGCAATCGAGGTCGTCGAGCTTGGATGCCTTAAATTCGTTCAACGCCGCCTTGGCATCCGTGACGATCAGATAGCTGCTCACACTGGTCTGCTTGAGTTTGTGCTGCTTGGCCAGGCGGCCAACGACGCCGGTGCCTTTTTGCGTCAATCCACTTCGATCGATCGCCTCATCCCACAGCTTCATCGCCGCAAAGATCGGCCGCCATTTCTCGATCCCGCGATCGCCACCGATATACGCACCCTTGAGCAAGCGCCAGCGCGCATACATGTCGGCGGGCACGACGTCCTGCAGGGTCGCGCCATTGGGATTCCCGCGCGCACCCAGCAATTTGGGCAGCAACGTGATGGTTTGAAACACCCCGGCCTTGACCTGGACCCCGAACCACGGCGCCCAGATCACTTCCTGCGATTGCGCGACCGCCTGCTCCACATCGCGCGATACCCATTGCATCTTCTTCGGCAAAGGCGACTGGGTACCAAGCACCCACATCACGTGATCGCCCTTGGATACTTTCCACAAGCCCGGCCCGGGCTGCACACCGCCGCTGACAACGATGGCGTCCATGTCGCGGATGGGCGTGGCGACGGCGGGTACACCCGGGGACTGAGCAAACGCGGGGGAAAAGCCCAGCACCGCCAAGCAGGTAAACACGACTCTGTGCATGGATGAAACATCCTTTTTGTCGTCGCTGCACTCGATGTAGCCAGCGAATTCAGCCTGACCAGGTGCCTGAGCCTGGACAATCGAAAATCAAGACCGACGCTCAGACCGGGCAGTCGCCGGAGAGTTCAATGGCGGCTGTCCTCGGCGGAAATCACTGGTCTCAGCCTCCACGACGGCGTGCATCAGACCATCTCGTGCAATCCTGGGTCTTCCCGTACCAAAAGGACTGCCCACTGGTTTGGAAACACGAAGCGGCGGGCCGTATAGTGCCGCAGCAGTGGACTTGGGCGGACGTTTCGTGGGGGAGTGGTTCGTCGCAATCGGGGCGGCCGAGTTGATGGCAGTGGGCGTTGCGTTCTTCGCGACCCTGTATCTGTCAACCGGTCTGATCGCATGGTGGCTGAGCCACAGCTTGCTCCCAGCGTTAGGCATTGGCCGGCAACTCGATACCCGCCCCTTGCCAGCGCGACAACTGCGGCGGGAACTGGGTGCCTCGGCAATCTCGGTCCTGATCTTCGGCGTTGGCCTGATCGTTCCCTGGGGCTTGCTGCAACTGGGATGGGCACAGCTCGCCGTGTCGCCACCGGTCTGGCGCGTGCTCGTTGAAGTGATGGTGCTGTTTTTCTGGAACGAGTTGCACCTCTACATCAATCATCGCCTGCTGCACACGCCGTGGCTGCGTCGCTTCCACGGCATGCACCATCGTTCGCACACCGCAACGCCGTTCTCCACCTACGCCTTTCATCCGGTCGAAGCGGCAATGCTCGGCAGCGTGCCGGTGATCCCCATGCTGCTTCACGACTTCAGTTTTGTCGCACTGTTCACCCTGCCGATCTTCAGCGTCCTGCTCAACAACCTCGGGCACAGCAACTACGAGGCCAGTCGCGCCGCACCGGCGCGCGGCTGGCTCGGCGCGAGCCGTCGCCATCATCTGCACCATGCGTGCTATCACGGCAACTACGGCTTTCTGCTCGAAGTCTTTGATCGCTGGGGCGGCACCGTGCTGCCGCTCGATGCCGCCGATGCCCGGCGATCGCGCAAGGACGAAGCGACGTGAGCGCTCAACCTCGCGGGGCCGCGCTGCGCAGTCGACGCGACCTGCAGTGCCTCGCGTATCTGGCGCTGCAACCTGTCTTGATGCTCTGGCAATGGCACGGCGGCTTCAGCGCGCCGCTGTACGCATTGATGCTGTTTCTTGCCATCGGGGTGGGCGCGATCCACCACAACCACGCCCACGTTCCGATCTGGCGCCGACGTTGGCTCAACCGCGCCACCGATTTGATCATCACCGCTCTGCAGGGTCATCCGACGTTCGTATTCCATCCGGCCCACATCGGCAACCATCACCGCTACCGGCATGGCCCGCACGACGTTGTCCGCACTTGGCGCTTCGGCGACAACAACGATTTGCGTGGCTGGCTTCTCCACCCGCTGCAGGCCATCACCGTGGTGTATCCGCTGGTATTCGTCTGGCTGCGCGCGGTGCGCAGCCGCGCGCCGGGTGCCTATCGTTGGTACATGCTGCAGTACGGCGTCTGGCTGGGTTCGTGGGGTTTTGCGCTGGCAATTGACCCGGGCAAGGCGCTGCTGTTCGTGATCGCGCCACAGTTGTTTGGCCTGCATTGGCTGCTGGCCTCAAACTACCTGCAGCATGCCCATGCCGACGATGCCGCACCGCTGGGTTATGCACGCAATTTCGAAGGCGTGCTCAATCCATTGCTGTTCAACATCGGCCTGCATACCTCCCACCACGAACACAGCCGCGTGCATTGGTCCGATCTGCCGCAATTGCACTTGGCCTTGCGCCCGCGTATCGACCCCCGCCTGCTGGAACGCAGTTTTCCCGCCTACGTGCTGAGAGTATTCGTCCTCGGCACTTTCCTGCCACGCTACCGTTCGCGCTCGCTGCGCCGCGACCACACACCTGCGGTCGTCGTAAAGGATCATTGATGCCCACACGCTTCGAACGCACTTGGATCCAGAGCACTGGCCGGTTCCTGCCCGGCGCCCCCGTCGACAACGCGGGGATGGACGCTTACATCGCGCCGTTGACGCGGTTGTCCGACCGTATCAAGCGCCGCATCCTGGCCGAAAACGGCATTCTGACGCGCCATTACGCCATCGATGTCCACGGCCAAACGCAGCATTCGTGCGCAGCGATGGCCGCAGCAGCGATACGCGACTGCCTCGCCCCGAGTACCTTGAGACTCGACGACATCGGCCTGCTCGCCTGCGGCACGTCGGGCGGCGATGCGTTGATGCCCGGATTCGCCAGCATGGTGCAAGGCGAGCTCGCCGCGCCGCCAATGCAAACGTTTTCCAGCCACGGCATCTGCGCCTCCGGTGTCGGCGCGTGGGAGAGCGCCGCCGCCGCGATCGAACTGGGATCGCACCAGCACGCCATGGTGGCGGCAGCGGAAATGCCGTCGCGCTTGTTCAAGCGTTCGCGCTACGCCGCGCGCGGATACGAGGCGGACTTCGACGCGCATTTCCTGCGCTGGATGCTGTCCGACGGCGCCGGCGCGTTGGCGCTCACCTCGGCTCCGCTAGCTGGTGCTGGAGTGCGATTGCGCCTGCGCTTTATCCACCAGCGCTCGTTCTCCGGCGACTACCCGGTGTGCATGCAGCTCGGGCTGTCCCCGGACCGTTCGCGCTCGCATCTGGATTACGACTCCTGGCAGGCCGCCGAGGCCGACGGTGCGCTGTTTCTGCGCCAGGACATCCGCCTGCTCCCCCATCTGTTCGATATCGGCGTGCACGAGTACGCCAAGCTCGCCCATGCCGGCTGGATCGATCCGGCAACGATCAATCACTTCCTCTGCCACTACTCTTCCGAGCGCTTCGCTCCAGTGGTGGACGAACTGATGGCCAAAGCCGGGCTCGCGATCCCTCGCGAGCGCTGGTACAGCAACCTCATCAGCCGCGGCAACACGGGAGCGGCATCAATCTTCATCATGCTCGACGAGTTCCTGCGCACCCATACGCTGACGCCGGGTGAGCGCATCCTGTGTTTCATTCCCGAATCCGGCCGCTTCACCGTGGCATTCGTGCTGATCGAAGTAGAAGCTGCCGATACGGTGATCCCCACCGCGCGCCGGTCGCAGGCGTCGGCACCGGCCGTGCCAGATGACGACCTCATCGCGCCACCGCACGACCCGGCCGACGCACCGGCTCAGCTGCGCCACCTGCTGGGCGAATTGGCGACGATCTGGCACGACTACCGTTCGCGCGTGTGGCGCACGGCGGTGATCCGCAAGTTGCGCGACCGTCAGTTCACCACCGCCGACTACCTGCAATGGATGCAGCAGTGGATCCCGCAGGTACGCGAAGGCAGCAAGTGGATGCGCGAGGGCGCCGCATCGGTGCAAGCCCCGTTCGAGGCGCTGGCAGCGCTGATCGAAACCCATGCCGGTGAAGAACAGGGCGACTTCCTGATCCTGTTCGACGACTACCGCAAGGCCGGCGGTGACATCGCCGATATCGACAGCCTGCGTCGCAATCCGGGCGGTGAGGCGCTCAACAGTTACCTGCATGCGCTCGCCGCGACGCCCAATCCCCTCGGCCTGCTCGGCGCGATCTACATCATCGAAGGCACGGGCCAACGCATCATTCCGGCCCTGTTGCCGCTGATGAAGTCCAGCCTGAAGCTGCCGGCCGACGCGTTCCGCTTCCTCGAGTATCACGGCGCCAATGACGAGCATCATTTGCTGCGCTGGTTGCGCGCGGTCGAAATCGTGCTGGAACACGACGACGACGGCGCTGGCATCCAGGCCATCATTGCCACCGCGCGTCGCACCGCGGAGCTCTACCTCATGCAGTTCGAACACGTGATGCCGTGACCAAAGGCCAACCATGAAACACGCACCCGACTTCATCGGTCAGCAGCACGATCCCCGCGATCCCAATCCGTGGCTCGCGATGTATCTGGACCACAGCACGCCACTGGACGACGAGGTCAAGCAGGCCTGGCTCGCCGACTCGAGTTCGCGCTCGCGCCAGTACGTTCTGCCGTTCGTACGGCCGTTCGCCCGCACCATGATCGTGCTGATCCAGGTCATCAAGAGCGTCACGCCGCGCAAGATCGCCTTCTCGCGCGCGATGCACCGGATGCTGGCGTGGGGCATGGAGAACTTCATCAGTCCCGAGGCGAACTGGCTGATCCTGCGCCACTTCCACCTGGGCTCGCAGGCCCTTGCGTTTATCGCAGGCAATGCCCCCGTAGACGTGCCGCTCAATCCGCTTCGCCCTGCGGCCATCGCCGACGTGCGCGAGGACATGTTCCTGGTGCACGACCTCAATCTTTACAACTTCATCATTCGCCTCAACCAGGGCCTGCAGGCAGCCGGGCGCGAGCTTGAACACGTCGCCGATCCCGACTTTTCGATGCTTTACCAGCCCACGCTCGCATTGGACGACATGCCACGCCGGCGGCGCAATTTCCTCGACCTGCAAAGCTCGATCGAACTGTTCACGCCGATCTATCAGGCCTTGCTCACCGACAGCGACTTCTGGCGAGCGACCAATTCCCTGCAACTCGATGAAACCATCGGGGTGTACGTGGCGACGATTCTAGATGCCCGCGATCACCTGATACTGCTCAACAACCGACACCCTTTGGTACCGATGTCGACGTTGCGTGCGGGTTTCCGCCTGACCCTGCACGGCCTGTCTACGGAGATGCTGCATGCGTTCCTGATGCGGCTGAAAGCCAACCAGGAAGCGAGCGTTGCAAACGCCGCCGGGGCATCCGCCCGCGAATAAAACCACCCAGCGGGCCGGTACGCCTAACTGGCGTCCTCGTCTTCCCCGCCCACACGCGATCGTCTCCGACACCGATTGATCGGGGTCGCCAACGTAAAACGCCCGGCAAGGCCGGGCGCTTCAAATGGATCTACTGCGATTGGTCGGGGCGGCCGGATTTGAACCGACGACCCTCAGTCCCCCAGACTGATGCGCTACCGGGCTGCGCTACGCCCCGACCGTAGGCGTACTTAGCGCGTCCACCGCCCTGATTTCAACGTTCGCGAGACACCGAAACGACAGACGCCGCCGGTGTGGCCACCGGCGGCGTCGGATTCTGGATCTCCGCGCCCCCCGGCGCGGCGATCGATGACCTTAATGCTGGCCGTGAAGCGTGCGGCGCAGCAGCTCGAGCGCATTCTGCAGATCGTCGAGCACGTTCTCGATCTCGCGGCGCTTGCCGCCGTCGAGCTTGGCGGTCGGGCGCGGCAGGGCGACGTTGGTCGCCGGCTGCGGGCCGGTGCGCGGCAGCGAGGTGCGGACCTCGGTGTCGAGCGGCATGAGGCGGGCGCTGTCGCCATCGCCGGCGTCGCGCGCCGACAGACGGCCGCGGCCTTCCTTCAGAAGGCGCTGCACGCCCTTGATGGTGTAGCCGTCGTCGTACAGCAGCGAGCGGATGCGACGCAGCAGATCGACGTCTTCCGGGCGATAGTACCGCCGGCCACCACCGCGCTTGAGCGGTCGGATCTGGCTGAACCTGCTTTCCCAGAAACGCAGGACGTGCTGTGCGACGTCGAGCTCGGTTGCGACTTCACCAATCGTTCGGAAGGCGAGCGCCGACTTCTCGAAGCCGCGGGCCCGTCGCGACGGCACGGCGTTAATCTCCGGCGTTCCGGCATGCGCATGAGTCTTCATGATCTTCCTCAGATATTCATTGAGAATATTTTTATAGTTAATTGTTATTGTTTATAATTTTGAGATTTCATTATTCGGAAAATGAC
>JAYSZI010000094.1:0-12959 GCA_043738095.1 Lysobacter sp. | reverse complement strand
CGCCTCGAGCCAGGGACCGCCGCCCTTGGTGAAGACGATCTGCGGCACGCGCCGGCCGTCGGCGTCGCGCCGCAGCTGGCGCAGCACCCGCTCGGTGTAGGCGAGGCTGAACTTCTGGAAGGCGCCGTCGGCCAGCACGCCCCCCCAGCTGTCGAAAATCATCAGCGCCTGAGCGCCGGCGTCGATTTGCGCGTTCAGGTACGCGGCCACCGCGTCGGCGTTCACTTCGAGAATTCGGTGCAGCAGGTCGGGCCGCGCGTACAGCATCGTCTTGATGAGCCGGTACTCGCTCGACGAAGCGCCTTCGACCATGTAGCAGGCGAGCGTCCACGGGCTGCCGGAAAAGCCAATCAGCGGCACCTTGCTCTCGCCATGGCCGTTGTCGAGTTCGCGGCGGACCGTGCGTACCGCATCCATCACATAACGCAGGTCGGTTTCCATGTCCGGTACGCCGAGCCGATCGATGTCGGCAGCATCGCGGATCGGGCGCTCGAACTTCGGGCCTTCGCCGTCGACGAAATACAGGCCCAGGCCCATCGCGTCGGGCACGGTCAGAATGTCGGAAAACAGGATTGCGGCATCGAGCGGAAAACGCGCCAATGGCTGCAGGGTGACTTCGCAGGCGAGCTCGGGATTCTTGGCCAGGGCCAGGAAGCTGCCCGCCTTGGCCCGGGTGGCGCGGTATTCGGGCAGGTAACGGCCGGCCTGGCGCATCAGCCATACCGGCGTGCGGTCGACGGGTTCGCGACGTAGCGCGCGCAGGAAGCGGTCATTCGTGGCAGCGGGTGGGATCATGGGTCGCCTAAATCAGGGGGTCATTCCGACGCAGTGAGGAATCCGCGGGTCGAATGCGTCAAATACAGGTTCCGCGCCGTTGGGCTCGGAACGACAAAAGAAAACTCAGGAGGCGCTGTGGGCCCATATCATCTCGGAGCCTCGGCACCTTGCACGAACATGAGCTGGAAGCCGCGCTTTAGCTGCTGGTCCCGCGCCAGTTCCAGTGCCGACAAGGCGCTGTCTTGATCGAGAAACACCTCGCGGCGGAGCTGGCTGCGGCCCCCGATTAGTCCCGATTCGCGCACCAGCGTCCACCCCCCGAGCAGGTCGGGTTGCAGCATCAGCTGCACAAAGCGGGGGGCTTCGCGGCCGTCGGGGCGTTGTTGCAGAAGCAAGCGCATAGGTCAATTGTAAGCGGGGACGCGGTTCTGCCGCCCGTTTGCTGTGCCCGGCGTGCCCCCGGCGGCCAGGGCAAGCTTGGAGCGTAAGGCTGTGCCCTCCATCAGCCCGCGCGCAGCACATCCAGTACGGCCGCATCCGGGACGCCGCTGACGATCCGCGCCGCGCCGGCGCCCTGCCACAGGACGAAGCGCAAGCCGGCAGCGTCGGCCTTCTTGTCCAGGCGCATGCGGGCGAGCAGTGCGGCGGAATCCAACCCGCCCGGGAGGACAGTTGGCAGGCCGAAGCGTGCCAGCAGCGCTTGCAGCCGCTGCGCATCGGCCGCTGGCGCGCGCTGTACCGCCACTGACATGCGCGCCGCCAACACCATGCCGACTGCGACTGCCTCGCCGTGGTTGAGCGCTTCGCCGGTGCCGCCGGCGTAGCCCTGTTCCGCCTCGATCGCATGGCCGAAGGTGTGGCCGAAGTTGAGCATCGCGCGATCGCCGTGTTCAAACGGATCGCGCGCGACCACGTCGGCCTTGAACGCGCAGCAGCGCGTGATTGCCTCACTCAGTGCGTCGTCGTCGCGGTCGAGCAACGCATCGGCGTGCGCGTCCAGCCAGTCCAAAAAGCCCGCATCGAATATCGCGCCGTACTTGACCACCTCGGCCAGACCCGCGCGCAACTCGCGATCGGGCAGGGTGCGCAGCGTGCGCGTGTCAGCGATCACCGCGCGCGGCGGATGGAAGGCGCCCACCAGATTCTTGCCCGCGGGCAGGTCGATCGCGGTCTTGCCGCCGATGGACGAATCGACCATCGCCAGCAGCGTGGTCGGCACCTGCACCACGTCGATGCCGCGCATCCAGCACGCCGCGGCAAAACCGGCGAGATCGCCGACCACACCGCCGCCGAGCGCGATCACCGCCGCATCGCGGGTGGCACCGAGCCGGGCGAGCGCGTCGAGCACCTCACCGAAGCGTGCGAGGGTTTTTTCCTGCTCGCCGGCCGGCATCACATAGCGCGCGAGCTCGAGGGCCGGCCCGACCGCGCGTACCGCCGCCTCGACCCGGTCGGCATACAGTGGCGCGACGTTGGCGTCGCTGACGATCAGCGCGTGGCGACCGCGCAGCGGGGCCGCGAGGCGGGCGCCGTCGTCGAGCAGGTCGGCGCCGATCGCAATGCGGTATTGCGCGTCGCCGCCCACGCCCACCGTGCGTACTTCGCTCATGTCGACGAACCTTGACGCAGTGCTGCCGCGTCCGGACGCTGCCAGCGCTGGTCGAGCCTCGTGGCTAGCCGGCTCGCCGCTTCACTGGCGCTCAGCTGCTCGGTATCGAAACCCAGGTCGGCCACCTCGGCGTACAGCGAAGCGCGCGACGCAGCCAGGTCGTGCAGCACCTGCTCGCGGTCGTCGCGCGCCAGCAGGGGCCGGGTGTGGTCGCGCGCAAGTCGTTGCAACTGCTGCTCGACGCTGACCTGCAGGTGCACCACGAAGCCGCGCGCGCGCAGCAGGCGACGGTTGTCGGCATCCAGTACCGCGCCACCGCCGGTCGCGAGCACCACGCCGTCGACGCCGAGCGCTTCAGCCAGCGCCGTGCTCTCACGCGCACGGAATCCGGGCTCGCCTTCGCAGTCGAAGATGGTGGCGACGCTGGCGCCGGTGCGGTGCTCGACTTCGCGGTCGGCATCGACGAACGGCAGGCCGAAATGCGCGGCCAGACGCCGGCCGATGCAGGATTTGCCGGCGCCCATGGGGCCGACCAAGATGAGATTGGGAGCAGGATTCATGGCGTCCGATGCTAGCAGCGCGGCGACGATGGCGCGGCCTTAACGCAGCGGGGCTTACGGTGGTGCGGCTGACGGAAGGTCCGTCCCGCCCGGCCCATCGGCCAGGATCGCTGTGTCCACCAGGAGCACCACCATGCCGCAGATCGCCAAAGTCATCGAACTCACCGCCTCGTCGGAAAAAAGCGTGGAGGACGCGGTCAAGTCCGGCCTGGCCAAGTGCGCCG
This sequence comes from Lysobacter sp., assembly GCA_043738095.1. Classification (GTDB taxonomy): domain Bacteria; phylum Pseudomonadota; class Gammaproteobacteria; order Xanthomonadales; family Xanthomonadaceae; genus Lysobacter_K. Next base: position 9,789 of record JAYSZI010000094.1, on the reverse strand, counting down.
AGACGGTGAAAGGCATCAAGGGCGCGTGGGTCAACGACATCAAGGTCGTTTGCGACGGCGATGGCAACATCACCGAGTGGCGGGTGAACCTGCGGGTTTCGTTCGTGGTGCAGTAACAACGCGAACGGCAACGGCGGGTGGATCCGCCGTTTGCTACTGCCGCGGTTGCCCGATAGGGCGACGCTGCGCATCGAGCACAACGGTGCGTTCGGCGAGCCCGGGCAGCGTGCGCAGCGCCTGGCGGCTCACGCGTTCGAACAACTGCACGAACCGGTCGATCTGTGGCCGCGTCATCGTGGCCCGGGCCGGGTGGGCCGCCTGCAAGGCCTGCTCCTGCTGCCAACGCCAACCGGGTACCACTTCAAAGCGCGGCGGCTGCAAGAACAGCAGCCGATCGAGCCGCGCCCACAACGCCGGATAGTCGCGCGCGAGCGCTTCGTTGCAGTACGCGCGCCAGATCCCGTCGCAGTCTTCATCGCGTTCGAGCGCATTGATCGGCGCGCTCAGCGCCGCATCTGCCTGCGCCGGGGTCTTGAGGAACCAGCCCTCGAACACCACCAGGTCCGCGCCGCGCACCGTCAGCCAGCGCGAAGGCGGCAAACGCTGGTCGCTGAGTTTGTCGAAGCGCGGAACGCGGGTCGGATGACCCGCGCGCAAACGGTCGATCACCTCGCAAGCGAGCACCACATCGTGCGACCCCGGCGGTCCGCGCGTGGCCAGCAACGGATGCACGTCGCGGCCGAGTCGCTGGCGCTCGCGCAAGCCGAGATAGCAGTCGTCGATCGACAGCGCCACCGCGCGCAATCCGCGTTGCGATGCCAAAACCGCCAATTGCATCGCCAGGGTCGACTTGCCACTGCCTTGCACCCCACTGATCGCCAACACGCGCGTGTCGTGCGCAAGTGCGTCATCGAGTACCGCCGCAACGAAGTCGGCGCTATGGCAGGCGGCGGGATCGATACGGTGCCGGGTATGCAGACGCGGCGTCATCGGGCCAGAATAATGCAATGACCACCGACCTGATCGCCGAAGCCCACGCCACGTTTGTCACGCTGTTCGCCGAAGCCGGCGCCGCCGGAGAACCCGATCCGACAGCAATGACACTCGCCACCGCCGGCCTGGATGCGCGGCCGTCAGCACGCACGGTGCTGCTCAAGGCGCACGACGCGCGCGGCTTCGTGTTCTATACCCACCTCGACAGCCGCAAGGGCCGCGAGCTGCAGGCCAACCCGCATGCCGCGCTGCTGTTCCACTGGCCGCGCGTACGTCTGGGCGTGCAGGTGCGCATCGAAGGCGCGGTCGAAATCGTTGGCGATGCCGAGGCCGATGCGTACTTCGCCTCGCGTCCACGCGGCAGTCAACTGGGCGCGTGGGCCTCGAAGCAGTCCGAGACGCTGGACTCACGCGACACCTTCGAACAGCGCTTGGCGCAGGTTACCCGCGAGTTCGAGGACCGTGACGTGCCGCGCCCGCTGCGCTGGTCCGGCCTGCGCGTGCGCCCTGAGAAGATCGAGTTCTGGTACGGCGCCGACTTCCGTCTGCACGAGCGCTGGTTGTACCAAAGCGACCGAGCCGGTGATTGGTCGAAGCGGATGCTGTTCCCATGAGGCTGACCGAGTGAGCCGCTCGATCGGCCCGCGCCGCATCGTCTGCCTGACCGAAGAGCCGACCGAGACGCTGTACGCGCTAGGCGAGCAGGACCGCATTGTCGGCATCAGCGGTTTCACCGTGCGCCCGGCGATCGCGCGCAAGACTAAGCCGAAAGTCAGTGCGTTCACCAGCGCCAAGATCGGCGAGATCCTCAAGCTGGAGCCCGACTTCGTGGTGGGCTTCTCCGATATCCAGGCGGACATTGCTGCGGCGCTGATCAAGCAGGGCATCGAGGTCTGGATCAGCAACCATCGCAGCGTCGACGGCATCCTGGACTACATCCGCCGGCTCGGTGCGCTGGTCGGGGCGGCCGACAAAGCCAACGCCTATGCCAGTGAACTGCAGCGCGGCCTCGACGAGATCGCCGCACAGGCTGCCACACTGCCGCGGCGGCCCCGGGTGTATTTCGAGGAATGGGATGAGCCACTGATCACCGGCATTCGCTGGGTCGCCGAACTGGTGCGCATCGCCGGCGGCGATGACGTGTTTCCGGCACAGGCAGCGGAGTCGCTCGCCAAGCACCGCATCCTTGCCGATGGCGGTGAGGTCGTAGCGCAGGCGCCGGACATCATCTTCGGTTCGTGGTGCGGCAAGAAGTTCCGTCCGGAAAAGGTCGCGGCGCGTCCCGGCTGGGACGCGATTCCGGCCGTGCGTGATGGCGAATTGCACGAGATCAAGTCGCCCCTCATTTTGCAGCCTGGTCCCGCGGCGTTGACCGATGGGGTGCGCGCGATTGCCGGCCACATCCGTGCCTGGGCGCAGCGCAACGGGTAAGGGATGCGGACCGGTTGGCAATCAGCGCGGAAAGAATTCGCGGCTGAACTGCATTACTGAGGTCGCACCGCCTTCGCGCACGATTTTGACGTCGAAACGCAGCGTGTCGGGCAGCGTCGTCGGCACCGTGCCGACGTAATCCAGTAGGTCGCCGGCGCGCAACTCGCGCATGACGATCTCGTGGCGTTGCCCGCGTAGGTCGGTAGCGGTGGCGGTGATCTGCGCCGGTAACGCGGTTTCCGCAGCGTCGACCCCTTTGCGCACGGCCACCAGCAACATCACGGTGTTGTCGTTGCGGCTGATGCCGTATTGGCTGGCCACGCTAGGCCCAAGCGCGGAAGTCTGCAGCACATTGGCGCGAATGGTGACGTCGCCAGTACGGCTGATCGCCTCCTCCGGCACCGGGGAATTAGCCGCCGTGCGCGTCGGCCCCTCGCCACCGCAGCCAGCCAGTAGCAAGGCGGCAGCCAGTGCCGCGATCATTCGATGGGACAGTGACATGAGGGAGCTCCGAAGGCGCGGCATCAGTCGTTCGCCGCTGACAGTTCGCGGCCGCGCTCGGTAGCCGCGGCAATCGCGCGCTCGACTAGGCCGCGGAAGCCGCCCGCCTCGAACGTCTCGATCGCCGCCTGCGTCGTGCCCCCCGGTGAGGTCACTCGCTGGCGCAACACGTCAGCCGGTTCTTCAAGCTGAGTCAGCATGGTGGCCGCGCCGAGCAACGTCTGCCCGACCAACGCGCGCGCCGCGTCCGCGCTGAGGCCTTGGGCGATGCCCGCGGCCTGCATTGATTCGGCGAGGAGGAAGACGTACGCGGGACCGCTGCCGGACACGGCGGTCACTGCATCCATCGAAGCTTCGTCGTCGATCCACACCGTCGGGCCGACCGCACCCAGCAACAAGTCGGCTTCGCTACGTTGCTCAGGATTGACGCAGCCATTGGCAAACAGACCCGTAATGCCGACCCCAAGCAAGGCCGGTGTATTGGGCATCGCCCGCACCACTGCAACCTCGCCGGCGAGCCAGCGCTCGAGTTGCGCCGCAGTGATCCCCGCCGCAATCGACACCACCAAGGGTCGTTGCGCCTGCGCCATGGCCGCCACATCGGCGCAGACCGCGCGCACGACCTGTGGTTTGACCGCGAGCAACCACAGCGCCGCGCCATCGGCGGCCTCGCTCGCGTGCTCGTACACCTGGACGCCGAAGTCGCGCTGTAGGGCATCGCGCAACTCAACCACGGGCTCGGCGACATGGATCAAATGGGCCGGACGGCCACGCGCGACCAAGCCGCCGATCAAGCTGCGCGCCATATTGCCGCCGCCGATAAAGGCGATGCTGGAGTTGCTCATTGCGTGATCTTCCAAGGCTAGGTTTTGGGTTCGCGCGCGCCAAACAGTGCGGTCCCGACGCGCACCATCGTCGCACCTTCGTCGATCGCGATCGCGCAGTCGTCGCTCATCCCCATCGACAGGGTGTCCAGTTGCGGGTGCCGTACGCACAGCGTGTCGAACAGGGCGCGTGTACGGCGGAACGCCGGGCGGCGCTGTTCGATATCCGCGTGTGGCATCGGGATCACCATCAGGCCACGCAGCTGCAGCCTTGGCTCGGCCGCGATCGCCTCGGCCAGTGCGCCGATGTCCTCGGGCCGGCAGCCATGCTTGCTCGCCTCGTCGTCAACGTTGACCTGGACCAGTACGTTCAGTGGCTTACGCTCCGACAAGCGGTGGCGCGCGAGGGCGGCCACCAGCGACACCCGATCGACGGTCTGCACCCAGTCGAACAGCTGCGCGGCGTCCTTGGCCTTGTTCGATTGCAGGTGCCCGATCAGATGCCACTCCAGTGTGGGCAATGCATTGGTTAGCTCTGCCAAAGCTACCTGCTTGGCCGCGGCTTCCTGGACGTAGTTCTCGCCGAATGCGCGTTGCCCGGCCCAGGCCAGTTCTGCGACGGCCGTCGCAGCTTGGGTTTTCGATACCGCCAACAGCTGCGGCACTGGCCGCTGGGCGGTTTGCGCCACGTTACTGAGATGTTGCGAGATATCGTGCAAAGCCTGCGCGAGCACGGCGGTATTTCCTTGTCGAAGGGGGTGGATTTGCGGTGCAAATCCGGGGCTATACTGCGGCGCAAGGGTAGTGTTGTTCAGTTTCAGCTGGTTCGCACCTTCTTAAATCCGCTGGCAGTGCGGGGGAGTTCCAATGGATATCGCCGAGCTGTTGGCATTTTCGGTCAAGAACAAAGCTTCCGACTTGCACCTGTCGGCCGGCATGCCACCGATGATCCGCGTCGATGGCGATGTGCGCCGGATCAACATCCCGGCGCTGGACCACAAGCAGGTTCACTCGCTGGTTTACGACATCATGTCGGACAAGCAGCGTCACGACTACGAGGAATTCCTCGAGGTCGACTTCTCATTCGAGATTCCCGGCCTGGCGCGCTTCCGCGTCAACGCCTTCAACCAGAACCGTGGCGCCGGCGCGGTGTTCCGCACCATTCCGTCGGAAGTCCTGACACTCGAAGACCTCGGCTGTCCGCGCATCTTCAAGGAGTTGATCGACCAGCCGCAGGGCTTGATCCTGGTCACCGGCCCAACCGGTTCGGGCAAGTCGACCACGCTCGCGGCGATGATCGACCACATCAACAAAAGCGAATACGCCCACATCCTCTCGGTCGAGGATCCGATCGAGTTCGTCCACACCTCGCAGAAGTGCCTGATCAACCAGCGTGAAGTGCACCGCGACACCCACGGCTTCAACGAGGCCCTGCGCTCGGCGCTGCGCGAAGATCCTGACTACATCCTGGTCGGCGAGCTGCGCGATCTTGAAACCATTCGCCTGGCCCTGACCGCCGCGGAAACCGGTCACCTCGTGTTCGGCACGCTGCACACCTCGTCGGCCGCCAAGACGGTCGACCGCATCATCGACGTGTTCCCCGCCGGCGAAAAACCGATGGTGCGCTCGATGCTATCGGAGTCGTTGCGCGCGGTGATCTCGCAGGCGCTGCTGAAAAAAGTCGGCGGTGGCCGCACCGCGGCCTGGGAAATCATGGTGGGTATCCCGGCGATCCGTAACCTGATCCGTGAGGACAAGGTTGCGCAGATGTATTCCTCGATCCAGACCGGCCAGAGCCACGGCATGATGACGCTCGACCAGCACCTGCAAGACCTGGTCAAGCGCGGCCTGATCCTGCGCCCGCAAGCGCGCGACTACGCCAAGGACAAGCGACTGTTTGAATGATGCTGCGTCGTCCCGGCGCAGTATGAGTTTTCTGATGCCGTCCCGCGTCCTGCGCGGGCGTTGATTTTCCCGATCGTAGCGACGACGGATTGCTCGCTCCGCTTGGAACGACACAGGCCCCACGGAGGTCGCCATGACCAGCACCACGATCGACTTCACCTCGTTTCTCAAGTTGATGGCGCACCAGAAGGCGTCCGACCTGTTCATCACCGCTGGCATGCCGCCGTGCATGAAAGTCAACGGCAAGTTGTCGCCGATCACCCAGAACCCGTTGACGCCGCAACAGAGCCGCGACCTCGTGCTCAACGTGATGACGCCGCCGCAGCGCGAGGAGTTCGAGAAGACCCACGAGTGCAACTTCGCCATCGGCGTCGCCGGCGTCGGCCGCTTTCGCGTCAGCTGCTTCTACCAGCGCAACCAGGTCGGCATGGTGCTGCGCCGGATCGAGACCAAGATCCCGACGATCGAAGAACTCAGCCTGCCGCCGGTGATCAAGACGCTGGCGATGACCAAACGCGGCATCATCATCTTCGTCGGCGCCACCGGCACCGGTAAGTCGACGTCGCTGGCGGCGATGATCGGCTACCGCAACATGAACTCGACCGGCCACATCATCACGATCGAGGACCCGATCGAATTCGTGCACAAGCACGAGGGCTGCATCGTGACCCAGCGCGAAGTCGGCATCGACACCGACACCTGGGAGGCCGCGCTCAAGAACACCCTGCGCCAAGCACCGGACGTGATCATGATCGGCGAGGTGCGCACCCGCGAAGGCATGGACCACGCGATCGCATTTGCCGAAACCGGTCACCTGGTGCTGTGCACGCTGCACGCCAACAACGCCAACCAGGCGATGGACCGCATCATCAACTTCTTCCCCGAAGACCGTCGCAGCCAAGTGTTGATGGACCTGTCGTTGAACCTCAAAGGCGTCGTCGCCCAGCAGCTGATCCCGAGCCCCGACGGCAAAGCCCGTCGCGTCGCGATGGAAATCCTGCTCGGTACCCCGCTCGTGCAGGACTACATTCGCGATGGTGAGATCCACAAGCTCAAGGAGGTCATGAAGGAGTCGACCAACCTGGGCATGCGCACGTTCGACCAGGCGTTGTTCGAGCTGTATCAGGCCGGCGAGATTTCGTACGAGGACGCGCTGCGCTATGCCGACTCGCAGAACGAAGTGCGGCTGCGCATCAAGCTTGCCCAGGGCGGCGACGCGCGCACGCTGGCGTCGGGGATGGATGGGGTGGAGGTGGCGGAAGTTCGGTAGGAATCCCTAACCGTCAAACGATCGCGAAAGCCCCGGTTCGCCGGGGCTTTTTTCTACTTCAGGAATTGCGAGGGCGGTGCAGTTGCCTGTCCCCCGACCCGGCGGCGTCGTCACCGGCCGGCCTCAGCGGGGCTTTTTCTGACGCCAGACCGTGGAGAAGTCGCAGTCGATCCCAGAGGGCAGCTCTGGATGCTTTGTTAAACTACGCTCGTCTCGCGAGTGCCTACAGCGCCGTAGGGTCCAGGGAATTCAGCCCGCAACGGGCCGAAAAGGAAGAGGTAAAACATGGATAAGTTTCGGGTTTCCGGTTGGTTCTTGGCGGGCGCGTGCGCCGCTCTTGTGTTTACGGCCGGCGATGTTTGGGCATCAAAAGGGGCTTGGGAGGAGTACAGCGAGCGCATCAAGTCGTCCGAAGCTGTCGCAGCGCTCGGGCCGACATTGTTTGGCGACCAGTCCAACTTGCAGAACGGCAGTTTGGGCTTCTCGGTCACCGATGTGAGCTTGAAGGGCAACAACAGTTTGCCCGTCGCCATTACCCGCACGTTCAAGACCAAGACGGCTGGTGGTGCAATGAGAGGCACGATTCCCAGCGGCAACAAGATGGACGGGGCGATGGGGGACTGGGAAATTGAGCTGCCGTTTATCGGCGGCGTCTTTGCCACGTCCACGGGCTGGATAAATCCGGTGAGCGGCAAGGCGGCGCAACGCTGCTCGGTCGCCAGCGCGTCCGAAGCAAGGCCAAAGAGCTTGACGGTCGGTACAAGTGCGTTTGACGGGCACAACTATTGGCACGGAACCCGTATCAACGTTCCTGGCGCAGGCAGCCAGGCCATGTTGGTAGTCAATGAGAACAGTCCACGTCCTGCAAATAGCGCGGCATATTGGACTACCAGCGCACTCACTTCGGTTTCCTGCCTGCCATCGGTGCAGAACTCAGCCGGTGAGGGCTTCATTGCAACCACGGCAGATGGCACGCGCTACTGGTTCGATTGGATGGCGATGGCGTATGAGCAGGAGCTCACCCAACAGCGGATTAGTGGAGTGGGCTTCGACCACCTCCCGCGGGGCGCCTACGGTTTGTACGCCACCCGCGTTGAAGATCGATTCGGAAACTGGGTCACGTATAGCTATTCCAACGCGGCTAACGCCCCGGTCCGGCTGAATCAAATCAGTGCCAGCGACGGTCGGCTCATCACCGTTGGCCATAACAGTGCCGGGTTTGTGAGCTCAGTTACCGCTCACGGCAGGACTTGGTCCTATGGCTACTCAGCGGATACGTCCGGCTCGCTCACCTCCGTCGTACTGCCGGACAGCAGCCGCTGGTCGATAAATCTATCCACCCTGCAGAATATGCGGGTTCGCTACATTCAGGGTGAGCCCGGGGAAGCGTGGCGCAATTGCGGCAACCCCGGTGAAATCTACCCGTATACGTATATCGGAACGGTTACCCATCCATCCGGTGCGGTCGGCGAGTTTACGTTGGACATCCAGCGCTTTGTGCGCAATGGCATCAGCGATGCCGAGAACTGCGCCATTGGCAATGTCAATGATGTAAACGACGACAGCGAGTGGTACCCGACCGCGTGGGATTCCTACGCATTGACGAGCAAGAAGATCGGCGGGCCGGGACTGACGCCAGTGACGTGGAGTTATGGCTACGGTCTAGGCAACGCTACCCAGGTCGACGATCCAAGTGGCTCCACCGTCTACACGTACGGCAACACGTTCCGTCAGGATGAAGGCAAGTTGCTGCGCGTCGAGCGCGGATCGAACGCCACTGGGGTACTCACCAGCACGGCATACACCTATGAGCTCGCTCAGTCTGGGATGCCCTATCCGACCCCCATTGGCGTGAGTCCTCAGATTCGGTATGAAGACTTTGGCGATGAATATCCGCGCCCGCAAAAGACCTCGACCACCGTCCAGGACGGGTCCACGTTCAACAGCGTGGTCAACGCCTTCGATAGCTTTGCCCGCCCGCTAAGCGTGCGTAAGTTCAGCTCCATGGGCTACAGCAAGACGGACGTCACCGAGTACCACGACGACACCGCCAAGTGGGTGCTGGGCCAAACCAAGCGCCAGTACAACGCCGAAACCGGCATCGTGATGTCGCAAACCGACTACGACCCGGCGACCGCGCTGCCGTGGCGCAATTACAGCTTCGGCAAGCTGCAGAACACCTTGGGCTATTACGCCGATGGCACCTTGCGTACCGTCACCGATGGCCGTGGGAACACCACCACGCTATCGAGCTGGAAGCGGGGCATCCCGCAGCACATCCACCATCCGGACAACACGTCCGAGAACGCGACGGTCAACGACAGCGGCTGGATCACTGCGGCCGCCGACGAGAATTACTTCTGGACCGGCTACGGCTACGACGCGATGGGCCGCATGGCCAGCGTGGAGCACCCCACCACCGATGCGCGCGCATGGAATATCCAGCACAGCAACTTCCGACCCCTCACGGCCGATGATTGGAAACCCGACGGCATCGCCGTGGGCCAATGGCGCCAGCTGACCTCGACCGGCAACCACCGCAAGGTCACCTACTTCGATGCGATGTGGCGCCCGGTGCTGCAGCACGAGTACGACGACGCCAACAACCCGGCCACGATCCGCTCCAGCAGTACCGCGTACGACATTAGCGGGCGCAAGGCGTTCCAGTCGTACCCGGCCAATGCGGTGATCCCCGGCACCGCGGGCACCCGCACGTTCTACGACGCTCTGGATCGCCCGATCCGGGTCGAGCAGGATTCCGGCGCCGACGTGCTGACCTCGCACACCAGGTACCTGACCGGCGACTTTGCCACCCACACCATCAATCCCAACGGCGTGACCACCTATACGGCCTACCAGGCCTTC
>JAYSZI010000093.1:0-143632 GCA_043738095.1 Lysobacter sp. | reverse complement strand
GAACACGCGGACGGCGTGGTGGTGGGCAGCGCGCTGGTCTCGGCGCTTGACGGCAGCGTGGATGCCGCCGATGCCGCGGCGCGCGCCCACGCGTTCCTGCTGCCGATCCGGGCCGCCCTGGATGGCCGGGCGGTCGCGCCTCCTCCCTGAGCTAGACTGCACGAAAGTCACGGGAGGGCACGCCGATGTGCTGCCTCACCTGGAGGTACTTGCATGGCGACAGCGACAAGTCAGGAGTGCGACCAGCATTCCGGGGCGTGCTCGTGAAAAGGATTGGCTGGACAACTAGCGGTGATCGTCCCGAATGAGCTGGCTTAAAAAATTGATGCCCGCCCGCATCCGCACCGATACCGGCGTGGATCGCAAGCGCAGCGTGCCGGAAGGGCTGTGGGAAAAGTGCGACCGCTGCGGGGCGGTGCTGTACCGGCCCGAGCTCGAGGAAAATCTCGAGGTCTGCCCGAAGTGCAACTTCCACATGGCGATCCGAGCCCGCTCCCGCCTGGCGGCCTTGCTGGACGAAGGCGAGGGCCACGAAATCGGTACCGCGCTCGGGCCGGTGGACGTGCTCAAGTTCAAGGACCAGAAAAAATACTCGGAGCGGATCAAGGCCGCGCAGAAGGCGACCGGGGAGCGCGACGCGCTGGTGGCGATGGAAGGCAAGCTCAAGGGCCATGACCTGGTCGCTGCCGCGTTCGACTTCGCGTTCATGGGCGGATCGATGGGTTCGGTGGTGGGCGAACGCTTCACCCTGGCTGCCGAGCGCGCGCTGGAACTTGGCTGCCCGTTCGTGTGCTTCTCCGCCAGCGGCGGCGCGCGCATGCAGGAGAGCCTGTTCTCGTTGATGCAGATGGCGAAGACCTCGGCGGCCCTGGGCCGGCTGCGGTCAGCAGGATTGCCCTACATCTCGGTACTGACCCATCCGACCACCGGCGGCGTGTCCGCCAGTTTCGCCATGCTGGGCGACATCAACCTGGCCGAACCGGAAGCCCTGATCGGCTTCGCCGGCCAACGGGTGATCGAACAGACGGTGCGCGAAACACTGCCCGAAGGTTTCCAGCGCAGCGAGTTCCTGCTGGAACACGGCGCCATCGACCAGATCTGCGACCGCCGCGAACTGCGAGACCGCCTGGCGCACCTGCTGGCGATGCTGATGAAGCGTCCCGCGCCGGCCGACGATGGCGAGGCTGCCGCATGAGCGCGCGCAGGTATTTCGGAACCGATGGCATCCGCGGGCGGGTCGGCGACGGTCACATTTCAGCGGATTTCGTGCTGCGCCTTGGCAATGCCTACGGCCACGCGTTGCAGGCGGCCGCGCCTCCCGAGCAGAGCGCGTGGCGCAACCCGATGGTGTTGATCGGCAAGGACACCCGCATCTCCAATTACATGTTCGAAGCCGCTCTGGAAGCCGGGCTGGTGGCCGCAGGCGTGGACGTGCAGCTGATGGGGCCAATGCCAACGCCCGCGGTTGCGCACCTCACTCATTCGATGCGTGCGGACGGCGGCATCGTGATCTCCGCCTCGCACAACCCGCACTACGACAACGGCATCAAGTTCTTTTCCGCGCTTGGCGAGAAACTCGACGACGCCACCGAACTGGCGATCGAAGCCGAGCTCGACGCGCCCTTCCGCACGGTGCCGTCGGAACAGCTGGGCAAGGCGGTGCGTACCCGCGACACCATTGGCCGCTACGTCGAGGCCTGCAAGAATTCCGTGCCGCGTGGGTTCAACCTGGATGGCATGCGCATCGTGCTGGATTGCGCCAATGGCGCCACCTACCAGCTTGGCCCGTTGGTACTGCGCGAACTCGGCGCACGGCTGGAGGCGATCGGTGTGGAACCAAATGGCCTCAACATCAACGACGGCGTGGGCTCCACCCATCCGCAGCAGCTGGCCGAACGCGTGGTGGAAAGCGGCGCCGACCTCGGCATCGCCTTCGATGGCGACGGCGACCGGGTGCTGTTCGTGGATGCCGAAGGCATCGTGCGCGACGGCGACGACCTGCTGTACGTGCTGGCCTGTGATTGGCAAGACAGCGGGCGCCTGCGTGGCCCGGTGGTCGGCACCCTGATGACCAATTACGGTTTCGAGCGCGAGCTGGGCGAGCGTGGCATCGGCTTCGTCCGGGCCAATGTCGGCGACCGCCACGTACACCAGAAGTTGCTTGCCCACAAAGGCATGCTCGGAGGGGAGGCGTCGGGCCACCTGCTGTGCCTGGACCGGACCAGCACCGGCGACGGCATCGTCAGTGCGCTGCAGGTGCTGGAAGTGCTGCAACGCCGCGGCGTCAGCCTGGCTGATGCGCTGGGCGGCCTGCACAAGGTGCCGCAGAAAACCGTGAACGTGCGTTACCAGGGCGCTGGCAAGCCCGCCGAAGCTGACAGCGTCCAGGCCGCATTGGCAAAGGCGCAGGCCGCCGTGGCGGGCAGGGGCCGCGCGTTCCTGCGGGCGTCGGGTACCGAACCGGTGGTGCGGGTGACGGTCGAAGCCGACTCTGCGGAGTTGATGCAGGCCGCGCTTGAGCCCCTGGCTAATGCGGTGCGCGCGGCGGCACAGTAACGTTGCGTTGGCGGGGCCGGGCTTTGCTCGGGTCGGTCAGATAATCAGCGGAGCCGGTTCCGCTCTACCCACCATACGAGTCACTCGCCCATGTCTTCCAGTCGCATCCCGACCCTCGACATTCGCCGCTTCACCCAGCCGGCGACCGCTACCGATCGCGACGCCTTTGTCGCCGAACTGGGCGCGGCTTATCGCGAATGGGGCTTTGCGGGCATTCGCGGCCATGGCATACCTACCGCCCAGATCGACGCTTCCTACGAAGTGTTCAGGCGTTTCTTCGCGCTGCCCGAGGACGTCAAGCGCAAGTACCACGTCGCCGGCGGCGGCGGGGCGCGTGGCTATACCCCGTTCGGCATCGAGACGGCGAAAGGCGCGCAGTACTCCGACCTGAAAGAGTTCTGGCACGTCGGCCGCGAGATCCCGCGCGATTCCCGCTACGCCGATGTCATGGCGCCGAACCTGTGGCCGCTGGAAGTCCCCGAATTTCACGAGCATGCCTACGGCCTGTTCGCCGCCCTCGACGGTTTGGGTTCTCGCGTGCTCAGCGCATTGGCGCTGCACATCGGCTTGCCGGAGAACTATTTTGCCGACAAAACCGACTCGGGCAATTCGATCCTGCGGCCGATCCACTACCCGCCGATCACCACGGACGACATCCCCAACGTGCGCGCCGGCGCGCATGAGGACATCAACCTGATCACGCTGCTGGTCGGCGCCAGTGCCGAGGGCCTCGAGGTTAAATCGCGCCAGGGTGAGTGGGTGGCTTTTACGGCCGATGCCGACACCATCGTCGTCAATATCGGCGACATGCTGCAGCGCCTGACCAATCACGTGTACCCCTCGACCACCCACCGCGTGGTCAACCCGCCGGGCGAAAAAGCCCGCCAGCCGCGCTATTCGACCCCATTCTTCCTGCATCCCAACCCGGATTTCGTCATTGACGTGCTGCCGTCGACCATCACGCCAGACAATCCGAGCCGTTATCCCGAGGCGATCACCGCGCAGGGGTATCTGGAAGAGCGGCTGCGCGAGATCAAGCTCATCTAACTCAGCGAAGTGTTGTTTGCCGGGGGCTTGCGCCTTATCCGCTTCGCCGGGTTGGCAGAGCGGTTTGAGGATGTGCTCGTAAGTCCTAGCGGGTACTCAGCCTCGCGCCGGCATTGAGCAGTGCTTCACGCCAAGTGGCCAGTTTCGCGGCATTGTTTTGCGAGGCATTGGCCGGACTGGTCGATGGCAGTCGCCGGCAGATCAACGCCGTGTCGGCCAGCGTCGGCAATACCTGGCGGATGAAGCTCGCTTCGGCCTTGGCGCCATTGAACAGCACCGTTGCGACGCCTGCGTGCTGCGCCAGGAAGCCACCGAAATCGTTGACCGCCTCGTCGCGGATCGCGCTATCCAGGCTGCCGTCGCGTCGGCAATGCGCGATCACGTCCCACAGCGCGATGCCGGCCGCGCGCAAACATTGCACCCGTTGCGGATAGGGCAGGGCCGGCTCGGCCCCAATCAACGCGCCCATGAACGGCCAGAAGCGGTTCTGGCGGTGTGCGTAGTACTGGCCCGCCTGCAGCGACGCCGCCCCCGGCATGCTGCCAAGGATCAGCACGCACGCATCAGTGTTGGCGATCGGCGGAAGTCCTTGCAGCGTCGGCATGGCCAGGATTTTAGCCATGCTGCTAGTCACGCTGCGGTAAACTTCGCGCCTTCGCACCCACGGAGTGGCCGATGCGCCGCCGAATCGTTGCCGGTAACTGGAAACTGCACGGCGATCGCCAGTTCGCGTTCGAACTGCTCGATGCCATGACCGTCGCGCCCGCTCCGGCCGGCGTGGAGCGGATCATCCTGCCCCCGCTGCCGTACCTCGGCGATTTGATCGAACGTTACGGACAGCGCGGCCTCGAGTTTGGTGCCCAGGATGTGAGCCCGAATGAAAAGGGCGCTTACACCGGCGAAGTGTCCGCGGCGATGCTCAAAGACGTGGGCGCGCGCTACGGTCTGGTCGGCCATTCCGAGCGCCGTCAATACCACAGCGAAAGCAGCGACCTGGTTGCGCGTAAGTTCTTCGCTGCCAAGAAGGCCGGCCTGACCCCGATCCTGTGCATTGGCGAAACCCTCAGCGAGCGCGAGGACGGCCAGACCGAGTGGCGCCTGCAGGAGCAACTGGCACCGCTGCTGGCACAGGGCGGCGCCGCGGCGCTGGACGGCGCGATCGTGGCGTACGAGCCCATATGGGCCATTGGCACCGGCAAGACCGCCTCGCCGGAGCAGGCGCAGGCGGTCCACGCATTCATCCGTGGCGAAATCGCGGCGCACGATGCTAGAATTGCGGGCTCGCTACCGATCTTGTACGGCGGTAGTGTAAAGGCCGACAATGCCGCCGCGCTGTTTTCGCAGCCCGACGTCGATGGCGGTCTGGTCGGTGGGGCCTCGTTGGTCGCCGCCGATTTCATCGCCATCGCGCACGCGGCGGCATAACGTTTCCGGACCCGTCCGGCGACCCAAATTTCTAAAGAGTTTCCGCCGATGCTGTTGTTCCTCAACGTCATCTATGTGCTGGTCGCCATCGCCATGGTCGCGCTGATCCTGATGCAGCGTGGCGCGGGTGCGCAGGCCGGCTCGGGGTTTGGTGGCGGCGCTTCGGGCACGGTGTTCGGCTCGCGCGGTGCCTCGAATTTCCTGTCGAAGTCGACCAAGTGGCTTGCCATCGCGTTTTTCTCGATCAGTCTGTTCATGGCCTGGCAGGCGACGCGCGGCGCCGACGGCCCGCAGGCAGCACGGGATCTTGGCGTGATGTCGCAGGTTCCGGTGGCGCCTGTGAAAGCGCCGGCCGGCAACCAGACGGTGCCTGCCGCGCCGGCTGCGACAGCACCCGCTCTGAGCGTGCCGCAGGCCCCGGCGGCCGATGCCGCCGTGCCCGTGGCGACACCTTCGGTTCCGCCTGCAGCGACGCAACCCGCGCCGGCGCAGTCGCCGTCGGGTGGTTGAAGCAATACGGTAAAGTCACCCCGTTTTGGAACACGCCGGCACGGACCGCCGGGTGTGGTCAGCAATGACCAAGGCAGCGTCAATCAGTAACACGACGTTGCGGCTGAGAAGCCAGGTTTTGAAATGCCCAGATGGCGGAATTGGTAGACGCACTACCTTGAGGTGGTAGCGACTTAGGTCGTGGGGGTTCGAGTCCCCCTTTGGGCACCATATTGGCAACAGGCTCCACCACCGAGGCGTGGCCCGCACAAGCGGGTCGCGCAAACGGCGCAAGACCGCCGAGCAAGGCCGCGCATCCGCGGCATAGCCGAGAGAACACCCGAGTGCTGGCCGAATACCTGCCGACCCTGCTGTTCCTGATCGTCGCCAGCGGTATTGGCGTCGCCCTGTTGGTGGTGGGCAAAGTGCTCGGGCCGACGCGCCCGACCGCCGAAAAACTCTCCCCATACGAATGCGGCTTCGCAGCCTTCGAAGACGCGCGCATGCAGTTCGACGTGCGCTATTACCTGATCGCGATCCTGTTCATCGTGTTCGATCTGGAAATCGCCTTCGTGTTCCCGTGGGCGCTGGTGTTCCGCGAGTTGGGTGTGTTCGGGTTGGTCGAGATGGGCGTGTTCCTGGCGCTGCTGTTGATTGGCTTTGTCTACATCTGGAAGAAGGGAGCGCTCGAATGGGAGTGAGTCAGACCATCTCGAACCTGATGCACAACCCGCTGCCGGAAGGCCGTCTTGACGACATCCTGCGTCCGGAAGGCGACAACCCGCTGCTGCAGCAAGGTTTTGTCACCACCAATCTGGATACGTTGTGGAACTGGGCGCGGACCGGCTCGATGTGGCCGATGACGTTCGGCTTGGCGTGCTGCGCGGTCGAGATGATGCATGCCGGCGCCGCGCGCCTGGACCTGGACCGCTACGGCGTGGTGTTCCGGCCGTCGCCGCGCCAGTCCGACGTGATGATCGTGGCCGGTACCCTGGTCAACAAGATGGCCCCGGCATTGCGCAAGGTCTACGACCAGATGCCCGACCCCAAGTGGGTGA
Organism: Lysobacter sp.; assembly: GCA_043738095.1. Classification (GTDB taxonomy): domain Bacteria; phylum Pseudomonadota; class Gammaproteobacteria; order Xanthomonadales; family Xanthomonadaceae; genus Lysobacter_K. The sequence goes on along the minus strand of JAYSZI010000093.1, from coordinate 137,057 downwards.
TCTCGATGGGCAGCTGCGCCAACGGCGGTGGGTACTACCACTACTCCTACGCTGTCGTGCGCGGCTGCGATCGTATCGTGCCAGTCGACATCTACGTGCCGGGCTGCCCGCCCACCGCCGAGGCGTTGATCTACGGCATCCTTCAGCTGCAGCGCAAGATCCGTCGCGGCACCAATTTTGGTGACCACAAGCAGGGCGTGCGCTGACATGGGCGAAGCCGCTGCAGATTTTGCTGAGCGCCTGCGCGCGCGTTTCGACGTCGCGGCGGTCACCGTGGCGCAGCCGCGTGGCGAGGTGACACTCGACGTCGCTCCCGATGCGTGGCTGGAAGCCGCACGCACGCTGCGAGACGAATTTGGCTTCGAGCAATTGGTCGATGTCAGTGGCGTCGACTACCTCAGTTACGGCAGCGACGAGTGGGATACCTCGGTGTCGTCGGAAGGGTATTCGCGCGGCGTCGAAGGCAAGGGCGCCGGCCGCTTCGCCTGGGGCGAGCAGCCCAACGATGCCGGCATCGCGCCGGAGCACCGCTTTGCCGCGGTCGCGCACCTGTTGTCCTACCAGCACAACCAGCGCCTGCGCCTGCGTACGTTCGCCGACAACGATGACATGCCGGTCGTGGCCTCGCTCACGTCGGTATGGCCCGGGGCTAACTGGTTCGAGCGCGAGGCGTTCGACCTGTTCGGCATTATTTTCGAGGGCCATCCGGACCTGCGCCGCATCCTCACCGACTATGGCTTCGTAGGACATCCGTTCCGCAAGGATTTCCCGCTGATCGGCAACGTCGAAGTGCGCTATGACGCCGACAAGCAGCGCGTGGTGTACGAGCCGGTGTCGATCGAGCCGCGCGTGCTGGTGCCGCGGGTGATCCGCGATGACGCCCGGTACCAGACCGCGGCATCCGAAGGTCGAGACCGCGTAGCCGCGCAGCACGCCGAGGCCAGCAAGTGAGCATCCCCGCCAACGCCATGCCGCTGCTGAATACTTCCGGCCTCAACAACGCCGAGATCCGCAACTACACCCTGAACTTCGGTCCCCAGCATCCGGCCGCACACGGCGTTCTGCGGCTGATTCTGGAGATGGACGGTGAGGTCGTGCAACGTGCCGACCCGCATATCGGCCTGTTGCATCGCGGTACCGAGAAGCTGTGCGAGTCCAAGCCATTCAACCAGTCGATCGGCTACATGGATCGCCTCGACTACGTGTCGATGATGTGCAACGAGCACGCCTACGTGCTCGCGATCGAACGATTGATGGGGATCGAGGCGCCCGAGCGCGCCTTGTGGATCCGCACCATGTTCGACGAGATCACCCGCATCCTGAACCACTTGATGTGGGTGGGCTCCAATGCGCTGGACCTCGGCGCGATGGCGGTGTTTCTGTACGCGTTCCGCGAGCGCGAAGAGTTGATGGACTGTTACGAGGCCGTCAGCGGCGCGCGCATGCATGCGACCTACTACCGCCCGGGTGGCGTATACCGCGATCTTCCGGACCGGATGTCGAAGTACAAGGAATCGCCGTGGCGCAAGGGCGCGGGCCTGAAGCGATTCAATGAGTGGCGCGAAGGTTCGTTGCTCGATTATCTCGAGGCGTTCACCAGCGATTTCCCCAAGCGCGTCGATGAATACGAGACGCTGCTGACCGAAAATCGCATCTGGAAGCAGCGGACCGTCGGCGTCGGCGTGATCAGCCCGGAAACCGCGCTGGCCTGGGGCATGACCGGGCCAATGGTGCGTGGCTCCGGCATCGCCTGGGACCTGCGCAAGAAGCAGCCGTACGCGAAGTACGCCGAAGTCGATTTCGACATTCCGCTGGGCACCAACGGCGACTGCTACGACCGCTATCTGGTGCGCGTGGCCGAGATGCGCGAGTCGACCAAGATCATCCAGCAGTGCGTGAAGTGGCTCAAGGCCAACCCCGGGCCGGTGATCACCGACAACTACAAGGTCGCGCCGCCGTCTCGCGAAGAGATGAAGGACGACATGGAAGCGCTGATCCATCACTTCAAGCTGTTCTCGGAAGGCTACTGCGTGCCCGCGGGCGAGACCTACGCCGCGGTCGAGGCGCCCAAGGGCGAGTTCGCCTGCTATCTGATTTCCGACGGCGCCAACAAGCCGTTCCGCTGCAAGCTGCGTGCGCCGGGTTTCGCCCACCTGTCATCGATGGATGAAATCGTGAAGGGCCACATGCTGGCCGACGTGGTGGCGATGATCGGTACGTACGACGTCGTGTTCGGCGAGATCGACCGATGAGTCATTCGTTCGTCAGCCCTCCTCGTTCTCCGTTCGTCCTGAGCCTGTCGAAGGATGAGCGGCAACGTCCCGCGACCGTTCATGGTTCGACTGGCTCACCACGAACGGCCGCAGCAGAGTCGCACTCATGAAAGCAACCGGAAATTTCGAGGCCTGTCAGCACGTCGACCCGATGGTCGCGTTGACCGAGCAGACCCGTGCGCACATCGACCACTGGCTGGCGAAGTTTCCGCCGGACCGCAAGCGTTCGGCCGTGCTGCAGGGCCTGCATGCCGCGCAGGAACAGAACAACGGCTGGCTCAGCGACGAGTTGATCGCGGCAGTGGCCAAGTATCTCGGTCTGCCGCCGGTGTGGGCGTACGAGGTCGCCAGTTTCTATTCGATGTTTGAAACCCAGCCAGTCGGCCGCAACAATGTCGCGTTCTGCACCAACATCAGCTGCTGGCTAAACGGCGCCGAGGACCTGGTCCGGCACGCCGAGAAAAAGCTCGGTTGCAAGCTTGGCGAGTCCACGGCGGACGGTCGCATCTACCTCAAGCGCGAGGAAGAGTGCCTAGCCGCGTGCTGCGGCGCGCCGGTGGTCGTGGTCAACGGTCATTACCTCGAGAAGCTCGACACCGCCAAGGTGGACGAGATGCTCGACGGCCTCAAGTGAGCGATAGACCCATGGCCCAGCACAGTCATTACTTTGAAGGCTACGGCCCGGTCGGTCCTGCGCCGCAGGAACACAGCGTCGTGTACACCACGCTGCATTTCGACAAGCCGTGGTCGTACGACAACTACCTGAAGACCGGCGGCTACAGCGCCTGGCGCAAGATCCTCGCCGAGAAGATCGAGCCGGCGGCGGTCATCGACATGGTCAAGCAGTCCGGCCTGCGCGGTCGCGGTGGCGCGGGTTTCCCGACCGGTTTGAAGTGGAGCTTCATGCCGAAGGGCAGTGGCACCCAGAAGTACATCCTGTGCAACTCGGATGAGTCCGAGCCGGGCACGGCCAAGGACCGCGACATCCTGCGTTACAACCCGCACGCAGTGATCGAGGGCATGGCGATCGCGTGCTACGCGACTGGCTCGACCGTGGCCTACAACTACCTGCGTGGCGAGTTCCACCACGAGCCGTTCGAGCACTGGGAACAGGCGCTCAAAGACGCGTATGAAAACGGCTGGCTCGGCAAGGACGTGCAGGGCAGCGGCATCGACGTCGATATCCATGGCGCGCTTGGCGCCGGCGCTTACATCTGCGGCGAAGAGACCGCGATGATGGAGTCGCTGGAAGGCAAGAAAGGCCAGCCGCGCTACAAACCGCCGTTCCCCGCGAACTTCGGCCTGTTCGGCAAGCCGACCACGATCAACAACACCGAAACCTACGCGTCGGTGCCGGCGATCATCCGCAACGGCGCGGAGTGGTTCCTCAACCTGGGCAAGCCGAACAACGGCGGGCCGAAAGTGTTCTCGGTGTCCGGCCATGTTGCCAAGCCGGGCAACTACGAGGTTCGCCTCGGCACCTCGTTTGCGGATCTGCTGCAATTGGCCGGTGGCATGCGTGCGGGGCATACGCTCAAGGGCGTGATCCCGGGCGGTTCGTCGATGCCGGTGTTGCCGGGCGAGACGATGATGGGCCTGACGATGGATTACGACTCGATCCAGAAGGCCGGATCGGGCCTGGGTTCGGGCGCGGTGATCGTGATGGACGAGACCACCTGCATGGTGCGTGCGTGCCAGCGCATCGCGCGCTTCTACTACGCGGAGAGTTGCGGCCAGTGCACGCCGTGTCGCGAAGGTACGGGCTGGATGTACCGCATGCTGACCCGCATCGTCGACAAGCAGGCCACGCTCGAGGATTTGCAGATGCTGCGCGCCGCCGCCGGCCAGATCGAAGGCCACACCATCTGCGCGTTTGGTGAAGCCGCGGCGTGGCCGGTGCAGGGCTTCCTGCGCCACTACTGGAGTGAGTTCGAGTACGCGATCGTCAACAAGCGTTTTCTCGTCGACGACCAGGCGGCGGGCACCGTGGAGCTGGCCGCATGAGTCTCTCCCTAACCCCTGATCTTGCAATCGTCATTCCCGCGGACGCGGGAATCCAGTGCCTGTTGCACTGCCCGATCGCTGCGCAAGATCGAAGCCGCTGGATAACTCGCTGCGCTCGCCCTGCGGGTCGTCCGTCCCGGACGATCTGCGCGCTTCGCGCTTGTCACGCTTTCGCGGGAATGACGAGCATGGCGGGAGCCGCGCGATGAGCGCCGAAGCCGTGAACCCGCCCGCCGCGCCGGCGGTGCCCGAAGGCCACGTCGCGATCGAGATCGACGGCGTCGCGATGACTGCGCCGAAAGGCTCGATGATCATCAATGCCGCCGACAAGGCCGGCATTCCGATTCCGCGCTTCTGCTACCACGACAAGCTCAGCATCGCGGCCAACTGCCGCATGTGCCTGGTCGAAGTCGAGAAGATGCCGAAGCCGGCGCCCGCCTGCGCCACGCCGGTGATGGATGGCATGAAAGTCATCACCCGCAGCGAAAAGGCGTTGAAATCGCAGCGCAACGTGATGGAGTTCCTGCTGGTCAACCACCCGCTGGACTGCCCGATCTGCGATCAGGGCGGCGAGTGCGAACTGCAGGACCTGTCGATCGGTTACGGTCGTTCGGTCAGCCGTTTCGCCGAGCGCAAGCGCGTGGTGCCCGACGAGGACATGGGCCCGCTAGTCGCCACCGAGATGACCCGCTGCATCCAGTGCACGCGCTGCGTGCGCTTCACCGCGGAAGTCGCCGGCACTTACGAACTGGGCGGCATGTTCCGCGGCGAAAACCTGCAGATCGGCACCTACGACGGCAAGCCGCTGACAACCGAGCTGTCCGGCAATGTCATCGACGTCTGCCCGGTCGGGGCGCTGACCAACAAGGTGTTCCAGTTCAAGGCGCGGCCGTGGGAGCTGATCGCGCGCGAGTCGCTCGGTTACCACGACGCGCTCGGCAGCAATCTGTTCCACCACGTGCGCCGCGGCGAAGTGTTGCGCAGCGTTCCGCGCGACAACGAAGCGGTCAACGAGTGCTGGTTGTCGGACCGCGACCGCTATTCGCACCAGGGGTTGTATGCCGAGGATCGCGCGACGGTTCCGATGGTGAAAGACGGCGGTGAGTGGCGCGAGGCCTCGTGGGACGAGGCACTGGCCAAGGCCGCGAAGATCCTGCGCGACAACGGCGCCGACCAGCTCGGCATGCTGGTGCACCCGGCCACCTCGAACGAAGAAGGCCTGTTGCTCGCGCGCCTGGCCGAGGCCTTGGGCTCCGGCAATCTCGACCACCGCATCGGCCAGGGCGATCTGTCCGACGCCGCGATCGCGGAACCCTTTGCGATGGCGTCGGCCGAACTCGAGCACGCCGATGCGATCGTCATCGTCGGCGCGAACCTGCGCCACGAACTACCGCTAGTGAACCAGCGCGTGCGCAAGGCCTGGACCCGCGGCGCCAAGGTGTACGCGATCAATCCGGTGGATTTCGATTGCACGTTCGACCTCGCCGGCAAGCAGATCGTGTCCCCATCGCAACTCGCCGGCGCGCTGAGTGACGCTGCGCTGCGTGAGGCCGTCACGGCCGCCGGTAATGCCGCGATCGTTGTCGGCGCGCTGGTCGAGAACGGTCCGTACGCCGCAGCCATCCGCCAAGCCGCCACCGAGTTTGCGAGTGCTACTGGCGCCAAGCTGTGCCGCATCCCCCAAGGCGCGAATGCCGTTGGTTTGGGCGACTACGGCGTGCTGCCCACTTCGCGCGATGCAAAGGCGATGCTGGCGGATCCGCGTGCGGCCTACATGATCTACGGCATCGAGCCGGGCCTGGATTTTGCCGACACCGCGAGCGCGCTGAAGGCCTTGGGCGCGGCGCAAGTGGTGGCTTTCAGTCATTTCGCCTGCCGCTCGACCCAGGCCATTGCCGACGTGATCCTGCCGATCGGTCTGTTGCCGGAAATCGACGCGACCCTGACCAACCTCGATGGCCGCCAGCAATCCGCGGTCGCCGGTGGCAAGTTACCGGGCGAGGCGCGTGCCGGTTGGCGTGTGCTGCGTGCACTCGGCGGCGAACTCGCGGCCGATGGTTTCGCGTTCACCGATCTCACTGGCCTGCGCGAAGGCATGCAGATGCGTGACGTCAAGCCCGTAGCCGGCCAGGTCACAAAGACATCGGGCGATGGCCTCGAGATCGCCGCCAGCACCGCGATCTACCGCAACGATGCGGTGGTGCGCCGTGCGGCCGCGCTGCAAGCTCATCCGCTGAACCTCGCCCCGCGCGCCGTACTGCATCCCCTCGATGCCGGTGCGCTGGGACTGAGCGATGGCGACGTCGGCAAGTTCAGCGCCGAGGCCGGCGCCGCGACATTACCGGTGGTGCTCAGCGACAAGGTCGCGCGCGGCACGGTCTGGATCGAGAGCGGCCACGGCGCGACCGCGCCGCTCGGTGCCGGCCGCGTGCAGGCGGCGAGGGCGTCAGCATGATTACCGATCCGTTCCGCGACTGGCTGCTGTCGTTCGGCAATCCCGGCGCCGTCGCCTGGATCGTGCTCAAGATTCTCGCAATCGCGATGCCGGTGATCATCACCGTCGCGTTCTACGTGGTCTGGGAGCGCAAGCTGATCGGCTGGATGCACGTGCGCCGTGGTCCGATGTACGTCGGTATGGGCGTGTTGCAGGCATTCGCCGACGTGTTCAAGCTGCTGTTCAAGGAAGTGATCCAGCCGGCCAAGGCCGAGCGCTTCCTGTTCAAACTCGCGCCGCTGTTGGCGCTGGCCCCGGCGATGGCAGCGTGGGCGGTGGTGCCGTTCGACACCAAGATGGTGCTGTCGAATGCCAATGCCGGCCTGCTGTACCTGCTGGCGATGACGTCGATGGGTGTGTACGGCATCATCCTCGCCGGTTGGGCCTCGAACTCGAAGTACGCGTTCCTCGGCGCGATGCGCGCTGCGGCGCAGATGGTGTCGTACGAAATTGCGATGGGCTTTGCGATGGTCGGTGTGTTGATCGCCGCCGGCAGCCTCAACCTGACCGAGATCGTGATGGCGCAGTCGGGCAATGCCGGCGCGGCGGAATGGTTCTGGTTGCCCCTGTTCCCGTTGTTCATCGTGTACTTCATTTCCGGCGTGGCCGAGACCAACCGCGCGCCATTCGACGTGGTCGAGGGCGAGTCGGAAATCGTCGCCGGCCACATGGTCGAGTATTCGGGTTCGGCGTTCGCGCTGTTCTTCCTGGCCGAATACGCGAACATGATCCTGATCAGCTTCCTGGTCTCGCTGTTCTTCCTCGGCGGCTGGCTCAGCCCGTTCCAGGGTCTCGGCATCCCGCTGCTGTCCGCGGACGGCTGGTGGTGGCTGCTGCTCAAGGTGTTCTTCTTCGCCAGCTGCTTTATCTGGTTCCGCGCGTCGTTTCCACGCTACCGCTATGACCAGATCATGCGGCTGGGCTGGAAGGTGTTCATTCCGATCACCATCGCGTGGATCTGCGTGACCGCGTTGCTGGCGTACTACAACGTTTTCACGCCGGGGCAATGAGACAGGCATGAATCGTATCGTTTCCTATTTCAAGAGCCTGCTGCTCATCGAGCTGCTGCAGGGCCTTTGGCTCACGCTCAAGTACCTGTTCAAGCCGAAGTACACGCTGATGTACCCGATGGAGAAAACGCCGCAATCGCCGCGTTTCCGCGGGATTCACGCGCTGCGCCGTTATCCCAACGGTGAAGAGCGCTGCATCGCCTGCAAGCTGTGTGAAGCGGTGTGTCCGGCGTTGGCGATCACGATCGATTCGGAAAAGCGCGAGGACGGCACCCGCCGCACCACGCGTTACGACATCGATCTGTTCAAGTGCATCTACTGTGGGTTCTGTGAGGAGTCCTGCCCGGTCGACTCGATCGTCGAGACCCACATCCACGAATACCACTTCGAGCAGCGCGGTCAGAACATCCTGACCAAGCCGCAGCTGCTGGCGATCGGCGACCGGCTCGAGTCCGAGATCGCCGAGCGCCGCGCTGCCGACGCGCCTTTCCGTTGAGCGACGCCATGGACCTCCCACAAATCGCTTTTCTGACCTTCGCCGCCGCGACCGTGGCTTCCGCCATCGGCGTGATCAGCGTGCGCAACCCGGTGCACGCCGCGCTGTTGCTGGTGCTGACGTTCTTCTCGGTGGCGTGCACCTGGATCATCGTTGGCGCCGAGTTCCTTGGCCTCGCATTGATCCTGGTCTATGTCGGCGCAGTGATGGTGTTGTTCCTGTTCGTGGTGATGATGCTCGACATCGAAGTCACGCCCCTGCGCGAGGGCTTCGTGCGCTACCTGCCGGTGGGCCTGCTGGTCGCGGTGGTGATGCTGGTGGAGATACTGACGCTGATCGGCGCCAAGGCGCAGATGGCAGCGCCGTTCACGGCCGATGGGGCGGTGACTGCGAACGTTTCGAATACCAAGTGGCTGGCGCAATCGTTGTTTACCGATTTCATGCTGCCGTTCGAGGTCGCTGCGGTGATCCTGACGATCGCGGTGATCGCGGCGGTGATGCTGACGCTGCGACGCCGGGTTGGGGTCAAGCACCAGAATCCGTCGGCGCAGGCGCGCGTGCGAGCGAGCGATCGCCTGCGCATGGTCAGCATGCCGTCCGAACGTGGAACCGAGGTCGAGCCTCAGCCGACCCAGCCGGCCCAAGGCGGGGAGGCCGCGCCATGACCGCTCTGGATGCCAACTTCCTGGGTGCGGGCGTCACCCTCGGTCATTACCTCGCGCTTGGCGCGGCGCTGTTCTGCATCAGCGTTGCCGGCATCTTTCTCAATCGCAAAAACGTGATCGTGCTGCTGATGTCGATCGAGCTGATGCTGCTCGCGGTCAATATCAACTTCGTGGCGTTTTCGCGCCAGCTCGGCGACCCATCCGGCCAGGTGTTCGTGTTTTTTATTCTGACAGTGGCCGCAGCCGAGGCGGCGATTGGCTTGGCGATTTTGGTCACGTTGTTCCGCAACCGACGCACGATCAATGTCGGCGAAATAGATTCGATGAAAGGGTGATGGGATGTGGAGCCACCGGCTCGGGCATCCGCTGCTTTCCCTGGTATGGCTGCCCGGCGATGGCTTACCGGGTCAGACAACCCCGGAGTGATGGTGTTTCGCCAGGGATGGCGGCAGTGAAGGACGACAGAACCTTGCAACGGATAACTCATGGCGATTTCTAAACTCCATCTGCTGCTGATCGTGCTCGCGCCATTGTTGGGCGCGATTGTGGCCGGCCTGTTTGGCCGCCGCATCGGTCGGGCGGGCGCGCACGCCGTCACCATCGCCGGGGTGGGCGCGAGCTTTGTGCTGTCGGCGTACGTGCTGTGGCAGCTGGTGGCGCAGGGCGCCGCGCCTTTCAACGAGAACGTCTACACCTGGTTCCAGGTCGGCGGCTTCGACGCCCACGTCGGCTTCATGGTCGACAAGCTGACCGCGATGATGATGGTCGTGGTCACGTTCGTGTCCCTGCTCGTGCATGTCTACACGATCGGCTACATGCACGAAGACGACGGTTACCAGCGCTTCTTCAGCTACATCTCGCTGTTCACCTTCTCGATGTTGATGCTGGTGATGAGCAACAACTTCCTGCAGCTGTTCTTCGGCTGGGAAGCGGTGGGCCTGGTGTCGTACCTACTGATCGGCTTCTGGTTCAAGAAGCCGACCGCGGTGTTCGCCAACCTCAAGGCATTCCTGGTCAACCGCGTCGGCGATTTCGGCTTCCTGCTCGGCATCGCCGGCGTGCTGCTGATGTTCGGCACGCTGGACTACGCCAAGGTGTTTGCCAACGCGCCGTCTATCGCCAGTACGACGATCACGGTGATCGATGGCTACCAGTGGTCGGTGGCGACATTGATCTGCATCTGCCTGTTCATCGGCGCAATGGGCAAGTCGGCGCAGGTGCCGCTGCATGTGTGGCTGCCGGATTCGATGGAAGGCCCGACGCCGATCTCGGCGCTGATCCATGCCGCGACGATGGTGACCGCGGGCATCTTCATGGTCGCGCGCATGTCGCCGCTGTTTGAGCTGTCGCAGACGGCGCTCAACTTCGTACTGTTCATCGGCGCCACCACCGCGTTCAGGACCGGCCTGATCGGCATCGTGCAAAACGACATCAAGCGCGTGGTCGCGTATTCGACGCTGTCGCAGCTGGGCTACATGACCGTAGCGCTGGGCGTGTCGGCGTACAGCGCCGGCGTGTTCCACCTGATGACCCACGCCTTCTTCAAGGCGCTGCTGTTCCTGGGCGCGGGCTCGGTGATCATCGGCATGCACCATGAGCAGGACATGCGGCGCATGGGCGGCCTCAAGAAATACATGCCGATCACCTACTGGACCATGCTGATCGGCACGTTGGCCCTGGTCGGCACGCCATTTTTCAGTGGCTTCTACTCGAAAGACACGATCATCGAGGCCGCCGCGCACAACGCCCATCAAGCGCACAACTGGGTAGCGACCTACGCCTACTGGGCGGTGTTGCTCGGTGCGTTCGTCACCGCGTTCTACAGCTTCCGCCTGCTGTACATGACGTTCCACGGCAAGGAACATTTCCACGACGCGGTGCCTGAGCACTACGTCGCGCCGGAGGCCGATTCGACCGAGCACGAAGCTGCGCTTGCCGATGAACACGGTCACGGCGATGGCCACGGTCATCACGCGCACACGCCGCACGAGTCGCCTTGGGTGGTGACGGTGCCGCTTATCCTGCTGGCGATCCCGTCGGTGTTGATCGGCTTCTTCACCGTCGGCCCGATGCTGTTTGGCACCGACGCACTGGGCCACGCCAAGCAGCTGCCGTTCTTCCTCGGCGCGATCGATGTGGCCGGTGCGCGCGACGTGGTCGGCGCGCTGGCGAAGGAGTTCCATGGTCCGGTCGCCTTCGCGTTGCACGGCTTCAAGGCGCCGGCATTCTGGCTCGCGTTCGCCGGTTTCGCGCTCGCCACGGTGATGTACTGGTGGAAGCCGGAACTGCCGGCGAAGGCGCGCGAGGTGTTTGCGTGGCCGATCCGCGTGCTCGAGAACAAGTACGGTTTCGATGACCTGTGGATTGGCGGTTTTGCTGAGGGCGGTCTCGGGCTGGGCAAGGCCTCGCGCGCGATCGATACCCACGTCATCGACGGCGCTGCGGTCAATGGCAGTGCGCGCGGCGTCGATCTGGTCGCGCACCTCGTGCGCCAGCTGCAGTCCGGTTACCTCTACCACTACGCCTTTGCGATGATTCTCGGCTTGATCGTGTTGTTGGCCGTGCTGATCAGGCTCGGACCATGATGGATCTGGCAATGACCCAAGGGGCCGTTAAGTGAACCCCGAGACGAGTACTTATCCCTTGCTGAGCCTGTTGATCTGGCTGCCGATTCTTGGCGGCTTCGCTACCCTCGCATTCGGCAACGAACGCGCCCATGCCGCCCGCTGGTTCGCCACTGCGGTGGCGGCCGTGACCTTGGTGCTGAGCGTCGGGCTGTTCACCGGCTTTGACTTCGTCGCCCCCGGGATGCAGTTCGGCGAGGACCATGCCTGGATCCCGGCTTACGACATCCGTTACCACCTTGGCGCGGACGGCATCTCGGTGGCCTTGATCGGCCTGACCACGTTGACCTCGCTGCTGGTGCTGATCAGCGCCTGGACCGCGATCGACAAGCGCGTGAGTCAGTATTACGCCGCGTTCCTGGTGCTCGAAGGGCTAATGGTCGGGGTGTTTTCCGCGCTCGATTCGATGCTGTTCTACGTGTTCTTCGAGGGCATGCTGATCCCGATGTTCATCATCATCGGAGTCTGGGGTGGCCCGCGCCGCGTGTATGCGTCGATCAAGTTCTTTCTTTACACGTTCCTCGGCTCGCTGTTCATGCTGGTCGGCTTGATCTACTTGTACAACAAGGGCGGCAGTTGGCAGCTCGCTGACATGTACCAGTTGCAGCTCAGCGCGACCGAGCAGATGTGGTTGTTCTTCGGTTTCTTGATCGCGTTCGCGGTCAAGGTGCCGATGTTCCCCGTACACACCTGGTTGCCCGACGCCCACGTCGAGGCGCCGACCGCGGGCTCGGTGGTGCTGGCGGCGATCATGCTGAAGATCGGTGGTTACGGCTTCTTGCGTTTCACTCTGCCGATCGTGCCCGATGCCGGCCACGAGTGGGCGTGGCTGGTGATTGCGCTGAGCCTGATCATGATCATCTACGTCGGCCTGGTCGCGCTGGCGCAGGACGACATGAAAAAGCTGATCGCGTATTCGTCGATCTCGCACATGGGCTTTGTGATTCTCGGCACGTTCATCGCATTCGGTCTGGTGCGCGACTACAGCAACGTCGATGCGGCGCGCCTGGGCTTGCAAGGCGCGATGGTGCAAATGATCAGCCATGGCTTCATCTCCGGGGCGATGTTCACCTGCGTAGGCGTGCTGTACGACCGCATGCACAGCCGCATGATTCGCGATTACGGCGGCGTCGCCAACGTGATGCCGTGGTTCGCCGCACTGTTCGTGCTGTTCGCGATGGCCAACTCCGGTTTGCCGGGGACGTCGGGCTTCGTCGGTGAGTTCATGGTGATCCTGGCCAGCTTCCAGAAGCATCCACTGCTCGCGTTCGCCGCGGCCACTGCGCTGGTGATCGGCGCGGCCTATAACTTGTGGTTGGTCAAGCGCGTGATCTGGGGCGAGGTCGGCAACGCCCACGTCAGTGAACTCGAGGACATCAACCCGCGCGAGGCCTTCGTGCTCGGCACGTTTGCCGCCGGCGTGTTGTTGCTGGGCGTGTGGCCAAAGCCGCTGACCGATCTGATGGAGCCGTCGCTGGCCCAGTTGGCGATGCAGATCGCCGCGTCCAAGCTTTAGTTTGTTGTCATTCCGGGCGTAGCCAAGATCGGCTGCGTTCGCAACGAAAGCAGATTCCTCACTACGTTTGAAATGACAGCTGTTAGGAACTATCCATGGTGAATACGCCGACCACCGCCGACCTGCTGCCGTTGTTGCCCGAGCTGGTGCTCGTCGGTACCGCGTTTGCGTTGCTGATGCTCGACCTGTTCCTGGCGGAGCGCCACCGCGCAGTCACCCACGTGTTGGCCATGGTCACGCTCGTCGTGGTGATCGCGCTGATCGCCCTCGGTGTAGGCGGGCAGGGCACCGTGCTCAACGGCATGTTCGTGCGCGATACCGCGGCCGATGTCCTCAAGATCGCTATCGGCGTGGTCAGCCTGCTGTCGCTGGCCTACACCTGGCCGTACCTGCGTCAACGCGGCCTGTACCAGGGCGAAGTCGCGGTGCTGATGCTGTTCGCCGTGGCCGGCATGATGCTGATGGTCTCCGCCGGCAGCCTGGTGATGGTCTACCTCGGTCTGGAAATGCTTGCGCTGTGCTCGTACGCGCTGGTGGCGATCGATCGCGACAGTCCGCTCGCTTCGGAAGCGGCGATCAAGTACTTCGTGCTCGGTTCGCTTGCCTCGGGTCTGCTGCTCTACGGCATGTCACTGATCTACGGTGCCACCGGTTCGCTCGATCTGGCGACGATCGGCGCCGCGGCGCAGCAGACGCAGTCGACGATGCTGCTGCTCACCGGCGTCGTGTTCGTGGTCGCCGGCGTCGCATTCAAGTTCGGGGGCGCGCCGTTTCATATGTGGCTGCCGGACGTGTATCACGGCGCACCGACCGCGATCACCCTGTTCATCGGCGCGGCGCCGAAGCTGGCGACGTTCGGCATGGCGTATCGCTTGCTGGAAGTCGGCGCTGGCCCGCTCGATCACCGCTGGCGCCTGCTGATTGCCGGCATCGCGGTCCTTTCGCTCGCGATCGGCAATCTGACCGCGATGGTGCAGGGCAATCTCAAGCGTCTGCTCGCCTACTCGACCATCTCCCACGTTGGCTTCCTGCTCGTGGGCATCGCCGGCGGCGGCGCGCAGGGGTTTGCCGCGGCGATGTTCTATGCGATCAGTTATTCACTGATGGCGGCAGCTGCGTTTGGCGCGATCGTGGTGATGTCCAGCCGCGGCTTCGAGGCTGATCGCATCGACGACTACAAGGGCTTGAACGCGCGCAGCCCGTGGTTGGCCGGTCTGATCCTGTGCGTGATGGCCTCGCTGGCTGGTGTGCCGCCATTCCTGGGCTTCTGGGCGAAGCTGGCGGTGCTGCGCGCCGCGCTCGAGGGCGGCATGTTGTGGCTCGCCCTCGTCGGCGTGATGTTCGCGGTCGTTGGCGCGTTCTACTACCTGCGCGTGGTCAAAGCGATGTACTTCGACGAAGCTGAAGGCGATGTGCCGCCACCGTCGAGCGATCGTCCGCTCGTGATCGTGTTCGGCGTCAACGCGCTCGCGTTGCTGGCGTTGGGTTTTGCCTGGAATCCGATCATGGAATGGTGCCAGCGCGCGTTTCCCGCGTAAGCAAAAAACCCAGCTGAGTTGGTAGGTGGGGTTGCTAAAGGTTTCGTCGTTCGCTAAGATCATCGGCCTGATGCGGGGTGGAGCAGTCTGGCAGCTCGTCGGGCTCATAACCCGAAGGTCGCAGGTTCAAATCCTGCCCCCGCTACCAGTTGTAGTAGCTGCGTTGTAAGCAGCAGTTTTAGGAAAGCCTCTTCGCGAGGCTTTCTTTTTTAGCCGCAAGGCTCGGGCTTTGTAGTCGCGTACGAATCGCGTGACGACACCGACATCCAGCAGTACCGGACAAGGGGCCCATCGGGGCCCTTTGTTGTTTTTGGCAGTTGGGTTCCCGAAATCGTTAAGAAAGTTGGCATCGCAAGTCGTAATCCCAGGAGAGCTGGACGCGTGACGGACAAGGCCACCGAAATCTCGAAATTGCTTGCCCCGACGGTAGCGTCGCTGGGCGTCGAGCTGATGGGCGCCGAATATCTGCCGTCGCCGGGAGGTGCCGTGCTGCGTCTGTACATCGACGTGCCCGCCGATGATGAGACCCTCGATGTCAACGGCGAACCGCGCTCGGTGACGATCGAAGAGTGCGAGGCGGTCAGTCGCGAAGTCTCTGCCCAGCTCGACGTTGAGGACCCGATCAGCGGCAACTACACCCTCGAAGTGTCGTCGCCAGGCATCGACCGGCCGTTGTTCGCACTGGCGCACTACGCGCGCTTTGTCGGCGAGGTCGCCAAGGTCACGCTGCGGTTGCCGCAGGACGGACGCCGGCGCCTGCAAGGCAGGATCGAACGCGTCGACGGCGGTACGGTCGTGGTGATGCTCGACGGTAGCGAATTCCCAGTGGCGTTCGACAATATCGACAAAGGCCGGCTGGTGCCCGATTGGGCCGCGCTGGGCCTGGCGCCGAGCAAGCCGGGCGCGCATCCCGATGCCGAGCAAGGCAAAAAAATTCCGGCAAGGCGCGCCAAGCGTCCTGCCAAGAAGAAAACCAAGTCAACCAACAAGCCGGCGGCCGACAAGCCGACCCGTGCGGAGTAACTAGATGAGCAAGGAACTGTTGCTGGTCGTGGAAACGGTCGCCAATGAAAAAGGCGTACCGCCGGAAGTCATCTTCGAGGCGATCGAGGCGGCGTTGGCTGCGGCTGCGAAGAAGCGTTACCACGACGAAGACGTGCTGGTTCGCGTCTCGATCGATCCCAAGGACGGCACGTACGAAACCTTCCGCCGCATGGAGGTGGTCGCCGACGACGTGGTGATGGAATCGCCCGACCGCCAGCTGCGTCTGATGGATGCGATCGATGAGGTAGAAGGCGTCGAAGTCGGCGACTACATCGAAGAGCAGATCGAGAACCCGGATTTCGGCCGCATCGCGGCGCAGGCCGCCAAGCAGGTCATCGTGCAGCGCGTGCGCGACGCCGAGCGCGCACAGGTCATCGATGCCTGGAAAGACCGCGTCGGCGAGCTGGTCACCGGCATCGTCAAGCGCGTCGAGCGCGGCAACATCTATGTCGATCTGGGCGGCAACGCCGAGGCGATCATCACCAAGGACAAAGGCATTCCGCGCGATGTATTGCGCGCCGGCGATCGCGTCCGCGGCTACCTGTTCGACGTGCGCGCCGAACCGCGCGGGCCGCAGCTGTTCATCAGCCGCGCCGCGCCGGAATTCATGATGGAGTTGTTCAAGATCGAAGTGCCAGAAGTGGGCCAGGGTCTGGTTTCGATCATGGGTTGCGCGCGCGATCCGGGCGACCGCGCCAAGATCGCCGTGCTCGCGCACGACAACCGCACCGATCCGATCGGCGCCTGCATCGGTATGCGCGGTTCGCGCGTGCAGGCGGTGTCGAACGAACTCAACGGTGAGCGCGTCGACATCGTGCTGTGGAGCGACAACGCCGCGCAGTTCGTCATCAACGCCATGGCGCCGGCTGAAGTGCAGTCGATCATCGTCGACGAAGACAAGCACTCGATGGACCTGGCTGTAGCCGAAGATCGCCTTGCCCAGGCGATCGGCAAGGGCGGCCAGAACGTCCGTCTGGCCAGCCGCCTCAGCGGTTGGCAGCTGAACGTGATGACGCAGGACCAGGTTTCCGCGAAGTCCGAGGCCGAGCAGACGATCGCCCGTCAGTTGTTTGTGGACAAGCTCGAAGTCGACGAAGAAATCGCCGGCATTCTGGTCACGGAAGGCTTCAGCACGGTCGAGGAAATCGCTTACGTGCCAGTCGGCGAATTGCTCGCGGTCGAGGGCTTCGACGAGGACATCGTCGAGGAACTGCGCTCCCGCGCGCGCGACGCCCTGCTCAACGAGGCCCTGGCGGCCGAGGAAGAGCTCGACGAGCATCAGCCTGCCGCCGACCTGCTCTCGCTGGAAGGCATGGACGAGGCCACGGCGTATGCGCTGGCCGCGCGCGGTGTCGTCACTCGTGACGATTTGGCCGACTTGGCCACCGACGAGCTCACCGATCTGGACGGCGTCGATGATGAACGCGCCGCTGCCTGGATCATGGAAGCGCGCAAGCATTGGTTCGAATAAGTCCCGGCTTTGCCGGGGGCTAGAATGGCGCCACGTGTGCGGGAGGTTTCCCGCACCAACAGGACACGGAATCGAATGTCGCAGCAAACCACTATTCGCAAGCTCGCCGAACTGGTGAACACGCCGGTCGAGAAGCTGCTGGAGCAACTGGCCGAGGCCGGTATGTCTTTCAGCGGGCCCGACCAGGCCGTGACCAGCATCGAGAAAGTCAAGTTGCTGGGCTTCCTCAAGCGTTCGCATGGCAAGGCTGACAAGCCGGCTGGGGAGGGCGATGCGCCCGCCAAGATCACGCTCAACCGCAGTCGCAAGCAAGAGCTCACCATCGGCGGCGGCAAGAGCCGTGCGACCGTCGACGTGGTCGTGCGCAAGAAAGTCACGCTGATGCGTCCGGAAGACAACGCTCCGCCGACCAACGAGCGCGAAGAGATCCTGCGCAAGCTCGAAGAGTCCAAGCTGCGCAATCTGGCCGAGCAGGAAAAGCTCGCTGCCGACGACCGCCGCCGCGCCGAAGGCGCCCAGCGTGCGCGTGACGAGGCCGAAGAGGCCGTGCGGGCCAAAGCCGCGCAGGAACAGCAGGTGTTGGCCGATGCCAGCGTGGTGGCGAGCGAAGACGAACCCGCGCGCAAGCCGGCGACGGCGCACGGCCATGGCCATCCGAAGCCGGCACCCCCGCGCACCACATCCGAAGCGCCGCCGCGTAGCGCCGACCCCCGCCACAAGACCCGCGGTTCGCACGCGATGGTTGCCGGCGTCGAGGACGACGACAGCGCCGCCAACCGCTTTGCCGGGCAGCTGCACTTGAGCGCTTCCGACCGCGCGCGCCGTACCACCAGTGCGCGGGGCAAGCCCAAGCCGCGCCGCCAAGCCGACCAGGCGCGCTCCGGCGCCGGCGGCGCACACGGCTTCTCGCGTCCGACCGCACCGATCGTGCGTGAAGTCTCCATTGGCGACACGATCACCGTGGCCGACCTCGCGCAGAAACTCGCGCTTAAGGGCGGCGATGTGGTCAAGGCGTTGTTCAAAATGGGCGTGATGGCGCCGGTCACCCAGACCATCGACTACGACACCGCCGCACTGGTGACCGAAGAACTCGGCCACATTGCCCTGCGCGGTGGCGGCGATGACGCCGAGGACGCGCTGCTGGCCCATGCTGAAGTGGAACAAAGCGACAAAACGCCGCGTCCGCCGGTGGTCACGATCATGGGTCACGTCGATCACGGCAAGACCTCGCTGCTCGATTACATCCGCAGGACCAAGGTCGCCACTGGCGAAGCCGGCGGCATCACCCAGCACATCGGCGCGTACCACGTGCAGACCGAGAAGGGCGTCATCAGCTTCCTCGACACCCCGGGCCACGCCGCGTTCAGTTCGATGCGCGCCCGTGGCGCCAAGCTCACCGACGTGGTGGTGCTGGTCGTCGCAGCGGACGATGGCGTCATGCCGCAGACGATCGAAGCGGTGCAGCACGCCAAAGCGGCGGGCGTTCCGCTGATCATCGCGATCAACAAAATGGACAAGTCCGACGCCGACCCGTTGCGCGTCAAGAACGAGTTGCTCTCGCACGAAGTGGTCGCCGAGGAATTCGGCGGCGAGACGCAGTTCGTCGAGCTCTCAGCCAAGACCGGCATGGGCGTCGACAACCTGCTCGATGCGATCACGCTGCAGGCGGAAGTGCTCGAGTTGTCGGCCGTTGCCGACGGTCGCGCCAACGGCGTGGTGATCGAATCCGCGCTCGATAAGGGCCGCGGCCCGATCGCGACTGTGCTCGTGCAGCAGGGCAGCTTGAAGAAGGGCGATTACCTCGTCTGCGGCGTGCAGTACGGCCGCGTGCGCGCCTTGTTCGATGAAACCGGCAAGCAGGTGGACGACGCTGGTCCGTCGATCCCGGTGCAGGTGCTCGGCTTGTCGGGCGTACCCGATGCCGGCGACGATTTCGTCGTGGTCGAGGACGAGCGTCTGGCCAAGGACGTCGCGCAGCAGCGCGATGCCAAGCGCCGCGAATCGCGCCTGGTCGCCGCTGCCGGCAACCGCATGGAAGACATCATTGCCCAGATGGGCCAGGGCGAGGGTCAGCTCTCGCTCAACCTGGTGGTCAAAGCCGACGTGCAGGGTTCGGTGCAGGCCTTGCGCGAATCTTTGATCGCGCTGTCGACCCCGGCGATCCGCATCAACGTGATCGGCGGCGGCGTCGGCGGCATCACCGAATCCGACGCCACGCTCGCGGCGACGTCGAAGGCCACGATCATCGGCTTCAACGTCCGCGCCGATGCGTCGGCGCGTCGCGTCATCGAATCCAATGGCGTCGATCTGCGTTACTTCTCGATCATCTATGACGTGATCGATCAGGTGAAGCAGGTCGCATCAGGCATCCTCGGCGTCGAGATCCGCGAAGAAATCATCGGCAATGCCGAGGTCCGCGACGTGTTCCGCAGTTCCAAGTTTGGCGCGGTCGCCGGCTGCTTCGTGGTCGACGGTGTGGTCAAGCGCAACAAGCCGATCCGCGTGCTGCGCGACAACGCCGTCATCTTCGAGGGCGAGTTGGAGTCGCTGCGTCGCTTCAAGGAGAACGTCGACGAAGTGCGCAACGGCACCGAGTGCGGCATCGGCGTCAAGCGCTACGACGACATCAAGCCGGGTGACCAGATCGAGTGCTTCGAGCGTATCGAAGTGCAGCGCACGCTGTAACGATTCGAGCGCGCAACCATGGCCCAGAAGTCGTTTTTCCGCAGCGATCGCGTCTCCGCCCAGCTCCGTCGTGAGCTGGGCAAGATCGTCCACGAAACCGTGCGCGAGCACGGTCTGCCGTCGGTCAGCGTGTCCGACGTCGAAGTCACGCGCGATCTGGCCCATGCCAAGGTGTTCGTGACCGCGCTGCAGCAGGAGCGATCGGCCGAGGCGGTCAAGGCGCTCAAGGCGTTGACGCCGCAGGTGCGGTTCCAGCTCGGACGGGCGATGAAGCTGCGGCACGTTCCGGAGTTGCATTTCCATTACGACGATTCGGTCGACCGTGGCGAGCGCATCAACAATCTGTTGCGCGACAGCCCGCCGATGAGCGAGCAGGCCGGTGACGACGTTGGCGACGACGTTGGCGATGACGTTGTCGGCAATGACGTTGAAGGCGATGACGCGGCCAGCGGTGACGACCGCCACGACGAGGCTGACCGCGGCCGGGATTGATCCCGCGCGCCGGTATCTTCATGCAAGGCGGCGATAACGCCGCCTTTTTGTTTTTGCGGGCTTCCAGAAGGTTGCCAGCGGTACCGACCTGTCGCCGGACACATTCCCCGAATGCCGATAAGTAAGAAGCCCCGCACCCTTTTTCGCGCGCTTGACGGCCTGCTGCTGCTGGACAAGCCGCCAGGGCTGAGTTCAAACCAGGCGCTGCAACAGGTTCGGCATATTTTTCGCGCGCAAAAGGCCGGACATACCGGCAGCCTGGATCCGCTCGCCACCGGCCTGCTGCCGGTCTGCTTCGGCGAGGCGACCAAGATCGCCGGCCTGCTGCTCGGCGCGCACAAGGCCTACGACACCGTTGCAGTGCTCGGCGCCACCACAGACACCGATGACGCGGACGGCGCGGTGTTGCTAGAGCGCCCGGTGCCCACACTCGACGACGCGACAATCGAAGCCGCGCTCGCACCACTGCGCGGCGCGATCCGCCAGCGCGCGCCGATCTATTCGGCGCTCAAGCAAGGCGGCGAACCCCTGTATGCCAAAGCGCGGCGCGGTGAGTCGATCGAAGCGCCGGAACGCGACGTCATCGTTCACGATCTGCGGGTGCTGCAACGCGACGGCCTGCAATTACGCCTGCATATCGAGTGCGGCTCCGGCACCTACGTCCGCAGTCTGGTGCGCGACTTAGGCGAGACGCTGGGTTGCGGCGCGCACGTTGCAGTGCTGCGACGCCTGTGGGTCGAACCGTTCACCCAGCCGCGGATGTTCACGCTCGATGCGTTGCGGGAGCTAAGTGAATGCGACCCGCAGGCGTTGGACGATTGTCTGCTGCCGATCGAAGCCGGACTCGTCGGCTTTCCGCGGCTTCACGTCGATGCGGCCACGGCGACGCGGCTGGGCATGGGACAGGCTATCCGCCTCGATCCGGCGCCGTCGCCGGCTGATGGCCCGATTGCCCTGTATGACCAGGCCGGTCGCGCGCTCGGCCTGGGGTATCTCGACGATAGCGCCGCGCTGCGCCCGCAACGCCTATTCACTTGGGCCGCGCACCCGGGTGGCTGAGCGGCCGATCCACGCGGCTGCCTTGTCCGGACCCGGCTCGCGGGCTACAATTCGCGCGCTTTGCAAGCTTACAAACGCAGGCACACCACCCGAGCAATTCCTCTAGCAAACGGCGAGCCAAGCGGTGCGTCGGGGCGGATCATCCGCCGCCGATTCGCGATCTGCAGGCCACGCATCTCACAAGGCAACAACATGTCCATCGACACCGTCCAAGTCATCGAAACCCACAAACGCGCCGAGAACGACACCGGTTCGCCGGAAGTCCAGGTCGCCCTGCTGACCGCCCGCATCGAACACCTGACCGGCCACTTCAAGCTGCACAAGCAGGACCACCACAGCCGCCGCGGCTTGCTGATGATGGTCAACCAGCGCCGCAGCCTGCTGGATTACCTGAAGCGCAAAGATGTCGTGCGCTACAAGGCGCTGATCGAGAAACTCGGCCTGCGTCGCTAAATCAGAACCCCGCCGCGGCGCAGAGATGCGCCGCGGTTTTTGTTTGTGCAGTCGTGTCACCGAACACAGGCCGCCGCGCGGCGGCCGACCGGAGCGGGGCAAGGGCCTCGACCGGAACGCATCAAACCGAGGACTTTCCCACGTGGCAAAAATTACCAAGACCTTCCAGTACGGCAGCCAGCAGGTCTCGCTGGAAACCGGTGAGATCGCCCGCCAGGCCGGCGGCGCCGTGCTCGTCCGCTGCGACGGCACCGTGGTGCTGGTCACCGCGGTGGCCAACAAGACCGCGCGCGAGGGCCAGGACTTCTTCCCCCTGACCGTCGATTATCAGGAGAAGTTCTACGCCGGCGGCCGCATCCCGGGTGGCTTCTTCAAGCGCGAAGGCCGTCAGACCGAGAAGGAAACGCTGATCTCGCGCCTGATCGATCGTCCGATCCGCCCGCTGTTCCCGGAAGGTTTCCGTAACGAAGTCCAGATCATCGCCACGGTGATGTCGATGAACCCGGAAGTCGACGCCGACATCCTGGCACTGCTGGGCGCGTCCGCCGCGCTGGCGCTGTCGGGTGCCCCGTTCGACGGCCCGATCGGCGCGGCTAAGGTCGGTTACAAGGACGGCCAGTACCTGCTCAACCCGACCAAGACCGAGCTAGCCGATTCCCAGCTCGAGCTCGTCGTCGCCGGTACCGCCAACGCGGTGTTGATGGTCGAGTCCGAAGCCAAGGTGCTGTCGGAAGATGTGATGCTCGGCGCCGTGATGTACGGCCATCAGCAGATGCAGGTCGCGATCAACGCGATCAACGAGCTGGTTGCTGAAGGCGGCAAGCCGAAGTGGACCTGGTCCGCTCCGGCCGCCGACGCCGCCATGGTTGGCGCGCTCAAAACCGCGCTCGGCGACCGCCTCACCCAGGCGTTTGCAGTGCGCGACAAGCTCGAGCGTAAAGACGCGATCTCGGCGTTGAAGAAGGAAGTCCTCGCTTCGTTGGCGCCGCAGTGCGAAGCCAACAGCTGGAAGGCTGCCGATCTGTCCAAGGAGTTCAGCGAGCTCGAGTACGACACCATGCGTGGCGCCGTGCTCAGCACCAAGATCCGCATCGACGGTCGCGCGCTCGACACCGTGCGCCCGATCGCCTCGCAGGTCGGCATCCTGCCGCGTACCCACGGCTCGTCGCTGTTCACCCGCGGTGAAACGCAGGCGATCGTGGTGGCCACGCTGGGCACCACGCGCGATGGCCAGATCATCGATGCCGTGTCGGGCGAGTACAAGGAACACTTCCTGTTCCATTACAACTTCCCCCCTTACTCGGTGGGCGAAGCTGGCCGCATGATGGGCCCGAAGCGTCGCGAGATCGGCCACGGCCGTCTTGCCAAGCGCGGCGTGCTCGCCGTGATGCCGTCGATGGAAGAGTTTCCGTACACGATCCGCATCGTCTCGGAGATCACCGAGTCCAATGGCTCCTCGTCGATGGCTTCGGTCTGCGGCAGCTCGCTGGCGCTGATGGATGCTGGCGTGCCGATCAAGGCACCGGTCGCGGGTATCGCGATGGGCCTGGTCAAGGAAGGCGACAACTTCGTCGTGTTGAGCGACATCCTCGGTGACGAAGATCACCTCGGCGACATGGACTTCAAGGTGGCCGGCACGTCGGAAGGTATTTCCGCGCTGCAGATGGACATCAAGATCCAGGGCATCACCGAAGAGATCATGAAGGTCGCACTGGCGCAGGCCAAGGCCGGTCGCCTGCACATCCTCGGTGAGATGGCCAATGCCATGAGCGCGCCGCGTGGCGAGCTCAGCGAGTTCGCGCCGCGCCTGCTGACGATGAAGATCCACCCGGACAAGATCCGTGAAGTGATCGGCAAGGGCGGCTCGACCATCCAGGCGATCACCAAGGAAACCGGTACCCAGATCGACATCCAGGACGATGGCACGATCGTGATCGCGTCGGTGAATGCTGCCGCCGCCGAGGCCGCGAAGGCGCGCATCGAGCAGATCACCTCGGACGTCGAGCCGGGCCGCATCTACGAAGGCAAGGTCGCCAAGATCATGGACTTCGGTGCGTTCGTGACGATCCTGCCGGGCAAGGACGGCCTCGTGCACGTGTCGCAGATCTCCAACGAGCGCGTCGAGAAGGTCAGCGACAAGCTCAAGGAAGGCGATATGGTCAAGGTCAAGGTGCTGGAAGTCGACAAGCAGGGCCGCATCCGCCTATCGATCAAGGCCGTGGAAGAAGGCGAGGGCGTGACGGCCGAGTAAGCCGCGCACGGACCATCGCTGCAAGAAAAAAGCGGGCTTCGGCCCGCTTTTTCTTTGTGCGCTGCGGGAGGTCGGATGGCACATAGCGCATGCCAAGGGCTTTCGTATGATCGACCGCTCGCCCGCGGTCGGGTGTGCAGGCAACGGAGGGTCAGCCGGTGGGATCGACGTTGCATCCGATGTTGCATCCATGCATGACAGAAGCACGCGTCGTGTGGCGGCGGCAGTTGCGCGCATCCGCGCCGGCGGCCATCGCTGTGGTGCTGCTCGTCGTTGGCGTGTGCGGCGCGCTGGTGTTGGCGTTGCGCGCATCCGGTGTCGACACCACGGCCGTACTGGCGCGGGCAATGCAGGCATTCGGGTCGTGGCCGCTGGCGATCGGGGCGG
The DNA here is from genome assembly GCA_043738095.1 of Lysobacter sp. Classification (GTDB taxonomy): domain Bacteria; phylum Pseudomonadota; class Gammaproteobacteria; order Xanthomonadales; family Xanthomonadaceae; genus Lysobacter_K. Next base: position 112,595 of record JAYSZI010000093.1, on the reverse strand, counting down.
TGATGGCGGCGCTGGCGTATGCCACCACCCGCAGTCGGTTGCTGGTGGCGGCCGAGCAGATGCACCACGGCTGGTGGGGTGCCGTACCGGTTGATCCACCCAGTGTTGCGCGCACCCTGGCGGTGCTGGCCCTGATCCGGACTGCATTGGTGGCGTTGCCGGTGGCGGCCCTCCTGGTCCTCGCGTCGTTACTGGCCGAACGCGGCGACACCCTGGCCCCGGCATTGCTCGTAACCCAGTCGGGCCTGGTGCTGGGTGCCATCGGCGGGCTCGTGGCGGCATCGCGTCATCGCGGGGCGAGGCGTCGGCCGGCCCGCGGCGGGGGCATCCGGCAACCGATCTTTCCGTTGTCGGGATGGCAGGACCGGCGCTTGCCGCATCTGTTCGACTGGCAACGACGCGAGGCGACGTTGCGCTGGCGGCGCGGCGGCAGCTTCTGGTGGGTGGGATTGGTGATGTTCGCGTTGCCGGGTGGCATTTCGCCGATGGCATTGCTGATGACACTGGCGATGGGTGTGTTGATTATCTGGACCAGCGTCGCGTTGCGCGCATGCCTGGAGACTTTCCTGCAGACCCGACGGCTGCTGGCCGCGTGTCCGCTGCCGACCCAGCGATTGCGCAAGGCGGCCTGGCATTACCCCGCGCTGGCTGGCGCGCCCGCGTTGATCTGCGCGGCACTCGGCGCATGGTGGTGGGGGTTCTCATCTGTCTGGTTCGCTGTCGCCGCCGCCGTCTTGGTACTGACATTGCCTGCCTCGGTAGCGGCCTGCGCGGCGCTGCTCAAACCATCGTGACTTTGCCCATGAAACCCATCCTGCAGCTCGAACAATTGCGATACGCCTACGACGGGGTTCCGGTGTTGCAAGGACTCGATCTGGCATTAGCGGCGGGCGAGTTCGTCGCGCTGATCGGACCTAACGGCTCGGGCAAGACCACGCTGCTGCGTTGTCTCGCGGGCATGCTCGCTCCGTGCTCGGGGCGGGTGTTGATCGATGGCATCGACATGGCGCGCGATCCATTGGGCGCAAAGCACCGGTTGGGTTTCGCGGTGGATCCAACGCTGCTGCCGTCGTTGTTGACCGGGCGCGAGTGCCTGCGCTTGTTTGCCGGTGCCCGCGGCTTGCCCTCGGTACCGGCCAGCACGCTCGACTTGGCCGACGCCTTGATGCTCGGACCGATGCTCGACCGCCGGGTCGGAAAGTACTCGCTGGGTACGCGCCAGAAGCTCGGCATCGTGCTCGGGCTGCTCGGGCTGCCGCCGTTACTGGTGCTGGACGAGCCGCTCAATGGCCTTGATCCGCTCAGCGCCTACGCACTCAAGCAGCACCTGCAGCGGCTTACGCGCGAGCGCGGCGCCACGGTGTTGCTCGCCACCCACTCGCTCGACGTGGCGGAACGCTTCATCACCCGCGCGCTGCTGTTGATGGAGGGCACGCTGGTGCGCAGCTGGGAGTCGCCGGAACTGGCCGCCATCCGCAGCGACCCGGCGAACTCGCTGGAGCAGGCCATGGTGGCGGCGCTGGCCTGAGGCGTAGGGCCCGCGGCGAGCAAGAAACATTCAACTGACCGGTTGACTGTGGAACCTTCCCAGCGTAAGTTCAACCACATGGTTGAACAATGCGCCCAGCTCGACAACGTGTTCCACGCCCTGGCCGATCCGACGCGGCGCGCAATGCTGCGCAGCCTGGCGCGTGGCGATGCCAGCATTGGCGATCTGGCGGCGCCATACCGCATGTCGCTGGCCGCAGCCTCCAAGCATGTGAAAGTGCTGGAGCGCGCCGGCCTGCTGCAGCGGTCCGTGCAGGGCCGCACGCATCGGTGCCGGATCGCACCAGCGCCGTTGGCCCAGGCCGAGCAGTGGCTGCGTTTCTACGAGGGCTTCTGGAACCACCGGCTCGATGCGCTGGAGCAGGCGTTGCGAACGCAGGATCCTGTTGACACGACGGCGCACAAGCACGCCACCAGGCAATTGCCCGAGCAAGTTGCCAAGCCAGCCGTCAAAAAGGTTCGCAAGCAGATCGCCAAGAAATCCCCGAAGAAGGGCCCGCCATGATGAATGCCATTCCCGCGATCGTCGTGCACGTCAATCGCCATTTCGACGCGCCGGCCGAGCGCGTGTTCGATGCCTGGCTGGAACCGGCGATGCTCGGCTACTGGATGTTCGGCCCGGACGTGCGCGACGAGGAGATCGTCCGGTTGGATGTCGATGCGCGCGTCGGTGGCCGGTTCTCGTTCGTCGTGCGCCGCGGCGACGAGCAGATCGATCACGTTGGCAAGTACCAGTTGATCGATCGTCCGCATCGGCTCAGCTTCAGCTGGGCGGCGCAGACGGTAGGCGCGAGCGTCGACGAAGCGCCAAGCCACGTCAGCATCGAGGTAGCACCGCGTGGCAATGGTTGCGAGCTGACGTTGACGCACACGATGGATTCGAAATGGGCCGACTACGCGGCCCGCACCCAAGCCGGTTGGACCACGATGCTCGAGGCCCTCGCCCGGTATCTCTCAACGCAACCCTGAGGAGCACGCCATGAACGATTACGCCGTAATGACCGCGCCCGATACCGTCGAGATCCAGCGCATGCTGCCGGGACCGATCGAGCGCATCTGGGCATTTCTGACCGAGTCCAACAAGCGCGGACGTTGGCTTGCGTCGGGTGAGATGGACCTGCAGGTTGGCGGCAAGGTTGATTTGCATTTTCGGAACGCCGACCTGTCGCCGCACGAGGATCACGCCCCCGAGCGCTACAAGTCGATGGAGAACTGTCACGACACGTCCGGCCGCATCGTCGAATGCGATCCGCCGCGCCGACTGACGTTCACCTGGGACGAGATCAGCGGCGAGCCGTCGGAAGTGACGTTCGATCTCAGTCCACACGGCGATGAAGTGTTGCTGGTGGTAACGCATCGTCGTTTGGTCGGTCGTGACGCGATGCTCAGCGTCGCTGGCGGCTGGCACACCCACCTCGATATCCTCGTCGACACGCTCAACGGCGACGTGCCGCGGCCGTTCTGGGCGACGCATTCAAAGATGGAGGCCGAGTACGCCCAACGTCTGGCGCCGTAAACACGGCGGTGGCCACGCAACCGTTGTCCTCAACGTGGCCGCGCACGGTAGGTTGCAGGAGTGGTGGAAAGGAGCGCGCATGGCAACGCGGAATCACCCAACTCGGATCGATGCACGCACGGCACGGGAGTACGGGGCCATTGCCATAGAACGTGGCTCCACCGGCTGCTGGCCCCAGGACCCGCAACGATGAATGCGTACTGCGAGCGCCCGCTCACGGCCGCGCGGCGGGCGGCCGCGGTCGTTGGGGTGGTGGTCGCGCTGATGCCGTGGGCGCACGCGCAGGACGCACGCAGCGCGCCCGGCACGCCTACCGCGACGACGCTCGACACGGTGGAAGTGCTGGGTCGGCGCCAGCCGTTGTCCGACTTTCCGGGGTCGGTGACGGTGCTCAATGGCGACGTGCTGCGTAATGGCCAGCGTCAAGTCGGTCTGGCCGAGTCGCTGGTGCGCGTGCCCGGAATCACCGTGCTTGATCGGCAGAACTATGCGCAGGACCTGCAGGTGCAAAGCCGCGGCTTTGGCGCGCGCTCCACGTTTGGCATTCGCGGCATCAAGTTGGTGGTCGACGGCATTCCGGCCTCGGCGATTGATGGGCAGGGGCAGGCGGCGACGTTTCCGCTCGGCGCGCTCGACCGCATCGAGGTATTGCGCGGTCCGCTCGCGCTGCAGTACGGCAATGCCGCGGGCGGTGCGATCGTCGGCTACAGCGATCTCGACGATCAGCAGCGCGCGGCGGTGGACGGTTGGTGGGGCAGCGACGCGAGTCACCGGTTTGCGGCGCGTGCCGACGGGGCTAGCGCGCGCGACAGTTGGCGCTGGCGGCTGCAGGGGAGTCATTTTGTGACCGCCGGCGCACGCCCGCACAGCGCGGCCGAGCGCGCGCAGTTCGGAGCGATCGCGCAGTGGACGCCGCGCGAAGGTGAGCGCATTCGCGTCGTGCTCAACAGCTTGGCGCAGCCTGATACGCAGGACCCGCTCGGCCTGACGCGTGCGGCCTGGCTGCGCGACCCGCAGGGCACCGACCCGGCCGCGATCGCGTTCAACACGCGCAAGCGCATCGACAACCAGCAACTCGGCCTGCGTTGGCAGCGCGACTACGCTTCGGGCCGCGAGGCGTGGCTCGGCGGCTACGCGATCCAGCGCGACGTAGTGCAGTTCCTGGCGATACCCGTCGGTGCCCAAAGTGCGCCGAGCAGCGCCGGCGGCGTGATCGATCTGGGCCGTAGCTCGACCGGCATCGACCTCGGGCACCGCTGGAGCGGCGCGAACGGCGCGCTCGCGCTCGGTGTCGAGTTATCGCGTCTTGACGAGGCACGCCGTGGCTACGAGAACTTCGTCGGATCGGGACTCGGCGTGCGCGGTCGGCTGCGGCGCGATGAGGCCAATCGTATTGATGGGCGCGAGGTCTACGTTGCCGGTGACCGGCGCTTGTCGCCACAGTGGACCGCGCTCGGCGCGGTGCGCCATTCGCGGCTGCATTTCGCCTCCAGCGACCGATACTTAGCGCCGGGCAACGGCGACGACAGCGGCGTGCTCAATTACCGCGAATCCTCGGCGGCGCTCGGCATCGCGCGCGCCTTCGACAGCGGTGAGCTGTTTGCGAGCGTCGGCCGCGGCTTCGAGACGCCGACGATCACGGAGCTCGCGTATCGGCCCGACGGCGGCGCGGGATTCAATCGCGAACTGGCGCCGTCGCACTTCGACTCGGCCGAAGTCGGTGCGCGCTGGCGTCACCGGGCCGGCAACGCGAGCATCGCGGTCTATCGCATCGACGGCGACGACGAGATCGTCCCGGCCGACAGCCGCGGCGGCCGCGCCAGCTTCGCCAACGCCGGCCGCACACGCCGCGATGGCGTCGAGTTCGGCGCCAACGGTACGCTCGGCGGCGGACAGTGGTCCTACACCGTCGCCGCGAACTGGCTGCGCGCGCGCTTCGTCGACACTTTCAGTTATCGCGTGGCTGCGGGTGGGCCGACGGTAGTGCGGACGGTTGCTGCCGGCAATCGCGTGCCGGGCATCCCGCGCGCGGACGGCTTCCTCGAACTCGCGTGGCGCGATCGTGGCGACCGCGTCACCGCTGCGGTCGAGACCCGCCTCAGCGATCGCATCGCCACCGACGACCGCAACAGCGATGCGGCGCCGGGCCGTGCGGTCGTGTCGGCGCGCGTCGAGTGGCGCGCGCCGGAAGAAACTGGATGGCATGGTTTTTTGCGCGTCGACAACGTGTTCGACCGCGAGCATGTCGGCTCGGTGATCGTCAACGAAGGCAATAGCCGCTTTTTCGAGCCTGGCGCGGGCCGCAGCGTCACCGTCGGTATGGGTTGGCGCTCGATCCGTTAGGAACGGTGGGTGTATTCACCTCGCGATCAAGATGCGCCCTGATTGGGTAGAACGCCCCGGTCACACCAATCCGGTGCCATAGAACAGTGCGATCACCACAAACACCGCCAGCGTTTTTATGATCGTGATCGCGAAGATGTCTTTGTAGGCTTGGCGATGGGTCAAGCCGGTGACTGCGAGCAGGGTGATCACCGCGCCGTTGTGGGGCAGGGTGTCCATGCCGCCCGACGCCATCGCGGCAACGCGATGCAAGACCTCCATCGGGATGCCGGCGGCGTTGGCGTTGGCAATAAAGGTATCGGCCATTGCTGCAAGCGCGATGCTCATACCGCCCGAAGCCGAGCCGGTGATACCGGCCAGCGCGGTCACGGTGACCGCTTCGTTGATTAGTGGATTCGGGATTGCCGCGAGCGCGTTGGCCACGACCAGGAAGCCCGGCAAGGCCGCGATCACCGCCCCGAAACCGTACTCAGAAGCGGTGTTCATTGACGCCAGCAACGCGCCACTAATGGCGGCCCGGGTGCCGTCGGCGAAGCCGGCCATCACCGGTTTCCAAGCAAAGGCGAGCACGCTCAGGATGCCGACCAGCAGCGCGCCCTCGACGGCCCAGATTGCCGCGACTTTCGAGACCTCCTGCACTACCGGCGCGGCGTTGCCAATCACCGCCGGTGCGAAAGAATGGCTGGCGCCATAGAACGGCGGAATCCACATCGTAAACAGCTTGTTCGCCACCCCGACCAGCACCAGCGGCAGCACCGCGACCAGCGGATTGGCGAGCGCACCCCCGGCGAATGCGGCAGGCTCATTGAGTAGCGTGGCCGCATCGCCATAGCCCTCGCCGGCTGTGAGGGCGGCGCGGCGGCGCCAGTTCAGATACGTTAATCCCGCAATCAGGATGAACACGCCGCCGAGCGTCCCGAGCCATGGCGCTGCCCACGTGGTCGTGCCGAAAAACGACGCAGGAATGATGTTCTGGATCTGCGGCGTGCCCGGCAGCGCATCCATAGTGAAAGTGAACGCACCCAGCGCGATCGTGCCGGGGATCAGGCGCTTGGGAATGTCGCTCTGGCGGAACAATTCGGCGGCGAACGGGTATACCGCGAACACCACCACGAACAACGACACGCCGCCGTAAGTCAGTAACGCGCATACCGCCACGATCGACAGCATCGCGCGACCTGCACCGAACAAGCGGATTGTTGCGGCAACGATCGCCTTGGAAAAGCCTGATACCTCGATGAGTTTTCCGAAGATCGCGCCGAGCAGGAACACCGGGAAATACAGCTTGAGGAAGCCCACCATCTTGTCCATGAACAGGCCGGTGAACATCGGTGCGACCAGCGACGGGTCGGTCAACAGCACCGCACCCAGGGCCGCGACGGGTGCAAACAAGATCACACTGTAGCCGCGGTAGGCCACGAACATCAGGAAGCACAGCGCGGCCAGCACGATGAGAAACGACATACCACTCCCCGGACTATCCGTGTGGCGCGCAGTGTCGGCAGCGCGGGGCGGCACGGGCATTGTCCGAAGGTACATCTGCCCGACGCGCTTGCCGGCTCCTAACCTGTGCGCCATGACGGGATGGTCCCAGCGGGCCGGCCCAATCGTTCGGATCTGGGGGAGACAGTCGTATGGGTCGCAACAAGCTGAGTCGCAAGCATCTGAGTTTTGCCATCGCCTGCGCGTTGCTGGCGCCGCCGGCATGGGCGCAGGACGCCGCGCCGACGGCTGCCCGAGCAGCGGATGCCACGACGCTCGGCGGGGTCACGGTCACCGCGCGCAAGCGTGAGGAAACGCTGCAGGAAGTCCCGATCGCTGTCACCGCGTTCACCCCGGAGGTGCTCGACAAGCTCAACGTCGAGGACATCAGCGATCTCGATGCGCAGGTGCCTAACCTGACGATCTACGCCGCGCGCGGCTCGACCAGCACCGTCACGGCCTACATCCGCGGCGTCGGCCAAGCCGATCCGCTGTGGGGCGTTGACCCCGGCGTGGGCATCTATCTGGACGACGTCTATATCGCCCGTCCGCAGGGCGCGCTGCTCGACGTGTTCGACGTCGGCCGGATCGAGGTGCTGCGCGGGCCGCAGGGCACGCTGTACGGCAAGAACACCATCGGCGGCGCGATCAAGTACATCTCGCGCGGCCTGCCGGCACAGACGGATGGCTTCGCGTCGATCACGGTCGGCAACTACAACCAGCTCGATGCCAAGGCGGCCATCGGTGGACCGATCGGCGGTGAGGACAGTGGTCTGCGCGGCCGCGTCGCGGTGGCGAGCCTGAATCGCGACGGCTTCGGCGACAACCGGTTTACCGGCCAGGAAGTCAGCGACAAGGAAATCAATGCCGCGCGTTTCAATCTAGGTGCCTACGCTGGCGACGACCTCGACTTCCAGTTTGCCTTTGACTGGATCGACGACAAGTCGGGCGTGCGTGGCGCGAAGATGCTGCAGGCCAATCCCTTCGCCCCGGGGTTCCCGCCGTTGGATGACCGCTACGACATCCGCAGTGGCATGCGTAACCTCAACAACACTGAAACCAAAGGCGTATCCGCGACAGTCAACTGGCGGCCGAACGAGAACTGGGCGTTCAAGTACATCGTCGCCAAGCGCGAATCCGATACCAACACCAACATCGACTTCGACACCACACCGCTGCCGATCGTCGATGTGAACGCCGTCTACTTCGACAGTCAGGTAAGCCACGAGCTTCAGGCCAACTACGACGCCGGCGGTCGCGCGCGCGGTGTGGTTGGCTTGTACCTGTTCGACGGCGACGCCGGCGGCTTGGTGCGCAACCATTTCTCGCATCCCACCCGCGCGGTCACTCCGTTCAACCCGATCTACGGCGATACCCGCGGCGTGGTCGGCACGGAAAGTGTCGCCGTGTACGCCGACTGGACCTTCGACCTCACCCAGCAACTCAAGCTGGACATCGGCGCGCGCTATACCGACGAGGAAAAGCACGCGGTAGCGCTCAACCGTTTCTACACCGACCGCACCTATACGACGATTCACCCGATACTTGGGACAGCTGCCAATTTCGACAAGACGGTGTCTTTCGAGAATGTTTCGCCGAAGGTGTCGCTGGGCTACCAGTTCACCCCGGACATTCTGGTGTACGGACTGGCCACGCGCGGGTTCAAGTCGGGTGGGTTCAACATCCGCGCCAACACCACCGCGGTGCCGCGCTCGGGTGAACCGTTCGACGACGAGGTGGTCGACAGCTTTGAGATCGGCAGCAAGATGTCCTTTCTCGACCAGCGCCTGTTCCTCAACCTGGCTGCGTTCCACAACAACTACAAGGACATCCAGCTGTCGGTGTTCACTTCGTTCCAGCTGCCCAATGGCCAGACGACTTTCTTCGGCGACTTCACCAACGCTGGCGCCGGCACTGTCAACGGGGTCGAGGTGGAATATCAGTTCCTCCCGACGGCCAACTGGTCGATCAGCGGCAACTTGGCCTGGCTAGACGCGAAGTACGACGAGTTCATCGACCGCGGCGTCAATATCGCCGACCGGCAGATCTTCACCAACGCGCCTGAGTTCTCCGGTGCGCTGAATGTCGAGTACCGCACCGATCTGGGCAACGGCGGCAACCTGTCCGCGCGCGCGGGCTACACCTACCAAAGCGAAGTGTGGCCGACCACTGACCTGAGTCCGTTGATCCGTCAGGACGGTTACGGGTTGGTCAACGCCGGTGTGATCTGGCGGTTGGACGATGCGTGGTCGTTCTCGCTGCAGGGCAGCAACCTGGCCGACAAGGAATATCGCACCACCGGTTACAACATCCCCAGCTACGGCGTGTTGACCGGCTTCTACGGCCCGCCGCGCCAGTACACGTTGTCGGCGCGCTACGACTTCTGACCGGTACCCCGAGAACGGTCAGCGGTGGCGGCGGGCTTCGGCCCGCCGTTTTTTTGGAGGAGGCAGGACGAACCCGAGGGAGGAATGCTTGGTTCGCCTTTCATTAGCGGTGCTCACCATCAGCTACCGTCGAGCGGCGCGAGCCGAAGTAAAGCACGGGTGCTTTCGCAGAAATGACGGGAAAAATAGCTCCCTCCATCTTCCACGCGCAAACGCGGGAAGTCAGTGTCGTGCAATGCGAGGCGACAAGTTGTTCGTGCGCTCTCACCTCGGGTTGGCTGCGGGACGATCTGTGCTTTGTGGTCATGCCCTTCAGGGATGCCGTGCAAAATCGCTGCTGTCGATAGTTTTGAGTGCCGAGCGCGCTCCGCTCACCCACGGCGTGCACAGGCGCGACCAGTGGGTGCGAGTCCGCCTGTCGCCCGCCCCAGCTTCCACCGCGGAAATGACGAGCGACTGAGGCGCAGGGGCTCGGAGAGCCACGCTTGTTGCACGTGCATGGTTATGCTCTTCCAAGTCCCAAGGAGGCTTGCCTGATGCATCGGGCCAATAGCGCGCGCCCATGTTGAGTTTCACCGCCGTTGCGCTGGCGAGCGTGCTCTGGCTCGCGCTGATGTTTGGCACCGCCCTGTACGGCGAGCGCCATCCAGGTGTACTGGCGCGCCATTGGCACCACGTTTACACGTTATCGCTGGCCGTGCACTGCACCTCGTGGACGTTCTACGGCACCGTCACTCAGGCCTCGCGCTATGGCTGGCCTCTGCCGCCAACATTCCTGGGCGCGATCGTGCTGTACGCACTCGCACTCGCGTTCATGATGCGCTTGGTGCGGCTGGCGCGCGAGACCAATGCGACCTCGCTCGCCGACCTCATCGCCACCCGTCTGGGCAAGGACGCGTGGCTGGCCGCGACCGTGACCCTGATTGCCGCGCTAGGCCTGATCCCGTACATCGCGCTGCAGCTCAAAGCGGTGGCGATGAGCTTCACCATGCTGACCACGCGCAGCAGCGACGGCATCGCTGGGCCTGCGTGGCAGGACAGCGCGTTGTATGTCGCGCTGGCGATGGCGTTGTTTGCAATGCTGTTCGGTACGCGCCGCGCCAGCGCGGCCGAACACAACCGTGGGCTGGTGCTGGCGATGGCGTTGGAGTCCGTGTTCAAACTCGCTGCGATGTTGGCGCTGGGCGCATTCGTCTGGTTCGGGCTGGACGCGCTGCCGGTCGTGGAGGTGCTGCCACCGCGACCGCCGCCGAGCAGCGGGTTCGTGCCGCTGGTGCTGCTCGGCGCGTTCGCGATGTTCATCCTGCCGCACCAGTTCCACGTCGCGGTGGTCGAGTGCCGCGACGAGCGCCATGTGCGTACCGCACGCTGGTTGTTTCCGCTGTATCTAGTGCTGATCGCGCTGCCGGTCTTGCCGCTGGCCAAGGCCGGCGATGCATTGCTGGGCGGGCGCGTGCCGTCGGACCTGTACGGCCTGGCGCTGCCGCTGGCGCACGGCCAGCACGGCCTCGCGCTGTTCACGTTTCTGGGCGGCCTGAGCGCGGCCACCGGCATGGTCGTGGTCAGCACGCTGACGCTGAGCCTGATGATCGGCAACCACTGGTTCGCGCCCGGCCTGCTGCGCGGCGCGTGGTCGCGTAACGATGGCAGCGACCTGCGCGGCCGCGTGCTGACGCTGCGGCGCGTCGGCATCGTCGCGATCATGCTGCTGGCGTGGGCCTACAGCCGCCTGATCGCGGGCAGTGAGGCACTGGCCGATGTCGGCGCGGTGTCGTTCTCGGCATTGGCAACGCTGGTGCCGGCGCTTGCGTTCGCGGTGTGGCGGCCGCAGACGCCACCGGGTGCGGCAGTGGCGGGCGTCGTCGCGGGCTTCGCTGCCTGGGCCTGGGTATTGCTGCTGCCGATGATGCTGCATGCGCGCGAGTTGGCGCCCGCTTGGCTGGCCTTCGGCCCGTTCGGCTGGGCCTGGCTGTCGCCGGAAGGCTTGTTCGGGCTGACCGGGTGGAGCCGGCTCGGCCGCGCGGTTGGCGCCAGCCTGTTCGTCGGCACGCTGGTCACCGTGCTGGTCGCGCTCGTCCGCGGTGAGGCACCACGACGCGCGCGGCGCGGACTGGATGCACAGACGCTGCGCGACGCCGGCCTGCGTTTTCTGCCGCGCGAACGCGTGGTCGAGTTGCTGCACGCCACCCCCGCCAGTGGTGCGGTGCCGGCACAAGTCGAGGCGCGGGTCGAACGCGAACTGGCCGCGGTGCTCGGTTCGGCCTCGGCCCGCGTGTTGCTGGATGCTGCGCGCCGCGAAGCCGCGCACCTCGATACCGTCGCCGCGATCGTCGGCGAGGCGTCGGCCGACCTGCGCTTCAACCAGCGCGTGCTCGAAGCGGCGCTGCAGAACATGACCCAGGGCATCAGCGTGGTCGACGCGCAGTTGCGGCTGGTGGCCTGGAACCGCCGCTATGTCGAACTGTTCGGCTTCCCCGACGCGTTGCTCCAGGTCGGGCGCCCGATCACTGACCTCGCGCGCTGGGCGTTGCAGCAATTGCCACCGCAGGGCGATCTGGAAGCCGCGCTGCAACGCCGCCTGGCGTACATGCGCGCGGGCACGCGCCACCTCGCCGAACGCGTGTTGCCCGATGGCAACATCATCGAAATCCGCGGCAATCCGATGCCTGGCGGCGGCTTTGTCGCCACGTTCACCGATGTCACCCAGTTCCGCCGCGCCGAAGCTGCGCTGATCCAGTCCAACGAAACGCTGGAGCATCGCGTGGCTGCGCGCACCGCGGATCTTGAAGTGGCCAAACGCGGGGCCGAGCATGCCAACGACGCCAAGAGCCGATTCCTTGCGGCCATCGGTCACGACCTGATGCAGCCGCTGCATGCCGCGCAGCTGTTCGCGGACGCACTGTCGCAGCAGGTCGACGCGCGCCAAGGCGAAACCGTGGCGCAGATCAGCGGCGCGCTCGACTCGACCAGCGCCCTGCTGACCGGCCTGCTCGACATGTCGCGGCTCGAAGGCGGCGGACTGGTACCGCAGCCGCGCGATTTCCCGTTGGCTGACGTGCTGGAGCCGCTGGCGTCGGAGTTTCGAGCGATCGCTGCGGCCCGCGGGTTGCGTCTGCGCTTCGTCAGATGCGAAGCCTGGGTGCATAGCGACCCGCAACTGCTGCGGCGCGTGCTGCAGAACTTCCTCGCCAACGCCGTGCGTTACACCGCGCGCGGTAGCGTATTGCTCGGCGTGCGCCGCGATGGGCGTCACCTGCGCATTGAGGTGCACGACACCGGCCCCGGGATCGCGCCGGAGCAGCAGGCCGTGATCTTCGAGGAATTTCGCCGTGGCGACGATGCGGTCGGGCAGGGGCTCGGTCTCGGTCTGTCCATCGCCGATCGCATCGCCCAGCTGTTGCAGGCGCCAATCGGTCTGCGCAGCACGCTGGGCCGCGGCACGCTATTTTCAGTGACGCTGCCGGCCGTCGTAGGCGCACGTGCGACGCCGATTCCCGTCACCGCGCGCCGCGGCGTGGACGGCACGCGCGTGCTGCTCGTCGACAACGATCCCCAGGCGTTGCAGGCGTTGGCGCGCGTGCTGGAAAGTTGGGGTTGCGAAGTCGTCACCGCCCGTGACGATGCATCCGCGCACGCGGCGTTGACTGGGACGGGTGCCACGCTGTGGCTGTTTGATTACCACCTCGACCAGGGCGATACCGGCGTAGCGCTCGCGCTGCGCCTGGGCGAGAAGTTTGGCGCGCGTCCGACCATGATCCTCAGCGCCGACACCGGCGAGGAGGTACGGCGCGCCGTGCACGAAGCGGGCCTGCCGCTGCTGGGCAAGCCGATCAAACCCCTGGCGTTGAAGTCGGTGCTGGACCGGTTGCTCGCGGCGGGCGAGTTGCAGGGTACGGGTGTGACGCCGACGCTCGATGTCGTCTAGTTGTAGCGCGCAGCGGCGCAGCCTAACGGTTCTAAATCGATGCAGGGCCGGCAACGTCGGGCGCGCGGTGTTCGTTGCAATGACACCCGCAGCAACGATGGGGCTGATCGCTCCGCGATGGCTGACTGCGCGGGCTGAACCTCGCTCGTCGATCGGACGACGATGAGCAAGGCTCGACGATACGGTTAGGGGCTCGTCATTACTTCAGGCAGCTGCCGTGGAAAGCTGCAGCCGCCCTGCTGAATGAGCTGGCCGCTACACCGTCAGCTGCCGCGCCGGATCGATCAACTCGAGTTCGCGCAGCACCACGCCGGCCTGGGTGCGGTTGCGCACACCGAGGCGCTCGAAGATCGCCGACAGATGTGCCTTGACCGTGCGTTCCTGCACGTCCAGGCGGTCGGCGATCTGCTTGTTCAACAGGCCTTTCGCCACCAGCGTCAGCACCCGGAACTGCTGCGGCGACAGGCTGGCCAGCCGCGCCGCCAGTTGTGCGTCGGCGCTCGCGCTGTGCGTACGCGCCACCGACGCCTTCAGCGACGCCGGCAGCCACTGCTCGCACGCGAGCACCGCGCGGATCGCATCGCGCAACTCGTCCAGCCCGGCGCTCTTGGGCAGAAAGCCGGCCGCGCCATGATCCAGCGCGCGCCGCACCACGCGGGGATCGTCGTTGGCCGATACCACCACCACCGCTACCCCCGGGTATTGCGCGCGGATTGCTGCCAGACCAGCCAGACCGTGGTTGCCCGGCATGTGCAGGTCCAGCAGTACGAGGTCGATGCCCGCTTCACGGTCGAGCGCAGCGAGCACGCTGTCGAGACTGTCGGCTTCAAAAATCTGGGTGTCGGCCACGGCGTCGGCGGCGGCCTGGCGCAGCGCCGCGCGGAACAGTGGGTGGTCGTCGGCGATCAGCAGCGAAGGCATGGCGGTCTCGTGATTGCCGCTAGCCTAGCAAGCACCTTGCCGCGCGTCCGGGCGCATCGCGTGTACCAAAGTACGATGGGACGCGCGTGGGTGCTTGCTACGCTGGCCGGTATGACCAACCTCCCGCTCCTGCGTTGTATCTCCGTGTTCATTGCCGCCTGCGCCGTCCTTGCCGTTGCGGCATGCACAACCGCCGGCCGACGTGCCGATCAGGAAGCCTCGCCGATGTTCCAAGGGTTACGTGTCACCGAGCACCGCGGCAGCGACGACCTACTGACTGCCGGGCTGGGCCGCGATGGATTGCGCGCCACGCTAGCGCCCGCATTTTCCAACCCAGAGCAACCCAGCGCAGCGGAACTGCGTCGGCGCGCGCTGTGGAGCAACTGGCGCGGCATCGCCGACCTCTCGCCGGGCGGCGGCTACGGCGAGGTCTACGGCAGCACCGCAAACGTGCCTGGTCGCGAATTCAACGCTTTGGCTACCGTTTCCGGCGCCAGCCAGCCGCATCGCGTGTTGGTCCAAGTGCCCGACGCGTTCGACCTTGGCAAGCGCTGCGTGGTGGTAACTGCATCGTCCGGTTCGCGCGGAATCTATGGCGCGATCGCCGTGGCCGGGGCGTGGGGCCTGCCAAAAGGCTGCGCGGTTGCCTACACCGACAAGGGCGCCGGCAGCGATTACTTCGACCTCGACGCGGGGCAGGGCGTACGCCTTGATGGCACGGTCGGCACGCGTGCGGACGAACTTGCGTTCGCGCCGGACACGACAGCGACGTCCGGGGTCGCCTTCAAGCACGCGCATTCGCGCGATAACCCCGAAGCCGACTGGGGCCGCCATGTGCAGCAGGCGGCACAGTTCGCGTTGCAGTCGCTGGACAGCGCATTCCCGCAGGGGGCTCCGTTCACGTTTGCCAATACCCGCGTGATCGCGGTCGGCATCTCCAACGGCGGCGGGGCGGTGCTGCGCGCAGCGGAGCTACAAGGTGAGTGGCTCGATGCCGTGGTCGCGGCCGAACCCAACGTCACCGTCGCCGGGGCGCGGCCGTTGTACGACTACGCCACGCAGGCAGCATTGCTGATGCCGTGCGCGTTGCTCGATCCGGCCCTGGCACCCTTGCCGCAACCGCCGCTGACAGCGCAGTCAGCCCCGCTATGGTCGCAGCACTGCGCGGCATTGCTGACTGCCGGCTTGGTCGAAGGCACCGACGTCGTCGCGCAGGCGAAATCAGCGCATGCGCAACTGCGCGCCACCGGCTGGACGGACGAGGCTCTGCGCGCGGGCGCGCTCTCGGTTGGCTTCGACGTGTGGCGTGCGGTGGCGGTGACTTACGCTTCCACCTACGGCCGCTACGGCATTGGCGAGCACCCCTGCGGTCACGAGTTTTCAGCGGTGAATCAGGATTTCAGTGCGCGTGCTGCCAGCGCGGCGGAGCGAGCTGCGTGGTGGGCTGATGGCAGCGGCATTCCGCCAGGGGCGGCAGTTGCCCTGCTTGATGGCCGCATCAGCGCGTCGCATGCTGCGATCGACAGCCTGGTGTGCCTTCGCGCCCTCTGGGCGGGCGAGAGCGCTGATTCTGTGCGCGTGCGTCGCGGCATCACTCAGATCGGTGCGGGCGTACCGCGCGAAGGCTTGCCGGTGGTGGTGATCCACGGGCTTGATGACGGCCTGATCCCGCCCGCATTCACCAGTGTGCCGTACGTGAATCAGGCCAAAGCTGCTGGCCGCGACGTTCGCTACTGGCAGGCGCGCCACGTACAGCACTTCGACGGTTTTCTTGGCTTACCGGATTATGCCGCGCGCTATCTGCCATTGTTGCCCTATGTGTACGCGGCGCTTGATCGGGTGGCCGCGCACCTCGAGGGCCAAGCAGCGCTGCCGGCGGATGCCCTCATTGCAACCCACCCGCGCGGGGCGGGTACGCCGCTCGCTGCGACTCATCTAGCAATTCCGCGCTGACGCCCCGCGTCGCGGGGCGTTCGGCAACCGATCCGTGCCGTAACTCAATGGCTGTCTTTCGCTCCACTTGACCCAAAGCTTTCTTTCGGCCCATCGCCTTTCTTCCCAGACTCTTGCTCATTGGTACTGGAGCCCTTGCGCGAGTCGCCTTGATCGTTATTGGACTTGTTGTCCTTTTGCGGATGGCTATGACCGCCAGACTTGTTCTTGTCGGTGTTGGGCATTGGATTACTCCTTTGGTGGGCTGCAAGAACTTGCCGGAAAGCGAGTGAAACCAACGCGAAAGCGAGCCCTGTAGAGGACGTTGTACTTGCCGGCATCACACCGGCGCTGGCAGGCTGGTGCCCCAACCTCGTGATCCTGTGCCCATGGCCAACCCCCGCCCCAAGCCGCGTCACTTCTCCATGCTGCGCGACTTCCATCTCGCTGACTGGTTCACCCTGGCCAATGCGTTCTGTGGCACCGGTGCGATCTTCGCCGCAATGCGATTTTTGCAGGAGGGTGTGGTAGCCGATCTGCTCATCGGTATGGCGCTGATCCCGCTGGCGTTTATCTTCGATGCGCTCGACGGCCGCGTCGCGCGCTCGCGCAACTCGGCGTCGACGCTCGGTCGTGAACTGGATTCCCTGTCCGACGTCATTTCCTTCGGAGTCGCGCCGGCCGCGCTAGCCTATGCGTGCGGTCTGCAAGGCGGTTGGGACTGGGTGGTGCTGAGTTACTTTGTCGGCTGTGGCGTGAGCCGGCTTGCGCGCTACAACGTCACCGCAGAGCAGTTGTCCGGGGGTGGCGACAAAGTCAAATATTTCGAGGGGACGCCAATACCGACCAGCCTGCTGCTGGTGGTCGTGCTCGCTATCGCAGTTTGGCAGGGTGCGATCGGCGACCGGCTTTGGTTCGGCATGATCCAACTTGGCCCATGGCAGTTCCATCCGCTGGTGCTGATGTTCTTGCTGTCGGGCTCGCTGATGATTAGCAAGACCCTGCGCATTCCCAAGCCCTGAGGCTCGGCACCGCGCCCGGGTGCGCTGCGACGCGTCACAACGCGTTGCTATCATCGCGGCACTTCTTGGAGGGTGCGATGGCCAATTTTGGTTTTGGTTCGGGCGGGTTTGGCGGCGCGGGTGGGCCATTCGGTATGGGCGCGGTTCCCGGCGTCGGTGGCGTTGGCAGCAGCGACCTCGACGCGCTCGCGCGCCAGTACTGGAGCGCGTGGGGCGAGCAATTGCGCAGCGCCGGCGTGGCGGGCCAACCGGCCGCACAGCCGGCGGCACCGGGTTGGAACGAGGCCGTTGCATGGTGGTCGCAACTGGCCAAAGGCGGCCGCGCGGATACCGACACCAACGACATGCTCGACCGCTTCAACAGCCAGGCGCGCGGCTGGTTCGCGCAGATGCAGCAGCTGGCCACGCAGTTCGCCGGTCAGGACACCAGTGCGGCGGACATCACCCGCGTGTGGAAGCAGGCGCTCGGCGAGAACCCGTTCGCGGCTGTGCTGGGCAGCATGCAGGGCCCCGGCCAACACGGTCTGGAGCAATGGTCCGAGCAGATCGCCCCCTATTTGCAAGCCTGGCAGCACAGTGGCCAGGGCCTACTCGGGCTGCCGACGTTTGGGTTCGCGCGGGAACACCAGGAGCGCTGGCAGCGGATGGCGCAGGCGCAGATCGCGCACCAACAGCACAGCAAGGCCTATCAGGCGTTGATGGCCGAGGCCGGCAAAAACGCGTTCGAGCGCTTCGAGGCCAAGCTGGCTGAACGCAGCGAGCCCGGGCGCCAACTTGGCAGCGCGCGCGCATTGTTCGACCTGTGGATCGACGCTGCCGAGGAGGCCTACGCCGAGATCGCGCTGTCGCCTAAGTTCCGCGAGGTTTATGGCGAGTTCGTCAACTCGCAGATGCGGGTGCGCGCGGCGTTGCAGCAGGAAGTCGAAGAGATGTGCGGATTGTTCGGCATCCCGGGGCGGACGGAAGTCGATGCCACCCATCGCAAGATCGTGCAGCTGGAACGCGAGTTGCGCCGGCTGCGCGATGCGACGGAGCGTAGCGCGGAGTCTGCCGGGCCCGTACGCGCAGCACCACGATCAGCGCCCGCCCATGAGCGGCCCGCGTCGCGTCGATCGGCGCCTGCGTCACCGCAACCGGCCGCACGGGTAGCGAAACAGGCCACGGCGAAGCGTGTGTCCGCCAAGCCGCCCGTGACCAAAAAGGCACCCGCCCAGCGCGCCCCAACCGCGCCGTCAACAGCCGCGAAGGCAGCCAAGCGCCCATCCACCGCTCAGTCGGCCGCGCCCCACGTCCGCGCCACCCCGCGCGCGCCTGCCGTTGCCACCAAGCGCAAGCGCTGATCGAGAATCGCCATGTCCGGACCATTGAATTTCACCCCTGAGTCTCTCGCGCAAGAAGCGCGCACCACCCAGGCCAAGCTGCAAGCCGGCCTCGACACGCTGCAGTCGCTCGACGACGTGCAGTACGGCGCTACCACCAAGCAGGAAGTCTGGCGCGACGGCAAGGTCGTGCTCTACCGCTTCATCGGTGAGCGCGCGCCGACGGCCAAGGTGCCGCTGCTGATCTGCTACGCCTTGGTCAACCGGCCGTACATGGTCGACCTGCAGGCCGACAAGTCCATCGTGCGGGGGCTGCTCGAGCGTGGCGAAGATGTCTACCTGCTCGACTGGGGTTACCCGGATCGCTCCGATCGCTATCTTGAACTCGAGGACTACATTCAGCGCTTTCTTGGAGGAGCCGTCGACCACCTGCGTCGCGCGCACGGGCTCGACGCGACCAACCTGCTCGGCATCTGCCAGGGAGGCGCGTTCTCGCTGTGCTACGCCGCACTCAACCCAGGCAAGGTGCGCAACCTCGTCACCATGGTTACGCCAGTCGACTTCCACACCGACGACAACATGCTGTCGAACTGGACGCGCGACATCGACGTCGACCTGATGGTCGACACCATGGGCAACATTTCCGCCGACACCATGAACTGGAGTTACCTCACCCTGAAGCCATGGCGGCTGTTCGTGCAGAAGTACGTCGGCTTGGTGGACATCCTTGACGACAAGGCCGCGCTAGAAGACTTCCTGCGCATGGAAAAGTGGATATTCGACTCGCCCGATCAGGCCGGTGAAGCGTTCCGCCAGTTCATCAAGCAGTTCTTCCAGGGCAACGGCTTCGTCAAGGGCGGCATCGATATCGGCGGCCGCGAGGTGCATCTGGGCGAGGTCGAAATCCCCGTACTCAACGTGTTCGCCGAACAGGACCACCTGGTGCCACCGGCGTCGTCGAAAGCGCTGAAGGGTCTGATCGGCACCGACGACTATTCCGAAGTGTCCTTTCGCGGGGGGCACATTGGCATCTACGTCTCCGGGCGCGCCCAACGCGAAGTGCCGCAGGCGATCCACGACTGGCTGGCGCAGCGGTCCCGCTGAGGCATTCGGCGGCTGTGTAGCCAGGGTTGGGCGCGGCGATACCCGGGCATCACGCGCAGTGGCGCCGCCGCGCGTAACGGCCGGCGCGCAACCCCGACACCACCCGGTTGGAGTCCGATGCCCCCATGAGCCCGATCGTCCGCCCCGCCATCGCGCTGTGCCTCGCCGTACCGTGGCGGGCGCGCGCGCCGCACCCCCGCCCGCCACCGCCCGCGAGATCGACCAATTGATCGCGGGGGTGGCCACGTCGGGTTGCCAGTTCCAACGCAACGGCCGTTGGCATTCGCCGGCGCAAGCGCACTTGTGCAAGAAATATGAGTGGCTGCGCAAGCGCGACCAGGTCACCAGCGCTGAGCAATTCATCGTGCGCGCCGGCACCGAAAGTAGCCGCAGTGGTCGGGCCTACTCGATGCGCTGCCCGGGCCAAGGCGAGCTCGCGTCGGCGGCCTGGCTGCAGAGCCGGTTGCGGGCGCTAAGGCGTTCGACCGCGCCATCACGATGAGTCGGTAAACTCGGGCGTTGCGAGGACTGGAGTTGCGCCATGACTGATTCTGCTACGCGGCCATTCGTCCGCTCCCGGCACGACCGTATGCTCGCCGGTGTTCTCGGCGGCGTGGCACAACGCTACGGATGGAACCCGACGGTGTTGCGCGTGCTGTTTGTGATCGTCTCGCTCGCGTCCGTCGCTTTCCCGGGGATCCTCGTGTACCTGATCCTGTGGCTGTTGATGCCGGAAGAGGTGGGCTGACTGGTGCTTGCCAGCCCCGTGCTGCGCGCCGGCGCGCTGGCGCTGGGCATGGCGTGGGCGCTGCCCAACACCGTGCTTGGCCTGCTCGCTGGTGGCGTCGGACTGGCATTTGGCGCGCATGCGCACCTGCGCCGTCGCGACCTCGCCATCGTGTTCCACCGTTGGCCGTGGGGGCCGGGCGGCGCGATTACGTTCGGCAACGTGATCCTGCACACCGGCGATACCTTGGACTCGCCCTGCGTGACCTACGCTCACCGCGCCGGTCACGCTGAGGAGTCCGAGATCACGCTGGCTGATCATGAGCGCGCGCACGTCTACCAATACATGGTGTTGGGACCGTTATTTCTGCCGCTTTACCTCGCTTGCGGTGGCATCAGCGTGCGCAACCGCTTCGAGCGCGCGGCCGACCGCTACGCGATGACGGGTCACGGCTGGTGGCCTTGGTAGACGCCGACGAACGGCACCGTTTTTGACCTCGCAATAACATCCCTCGCGGTAATCTGCACGCGTCGGAGGAAATCGCAGAAGGCGAAAGCCAGAAGCCCGAATCCGGCATAGAGGGCTCAGCCACCCGAGGGGTAAAATCCTCGTCGAGACTGGGCCTTCTTTATGGGTGATGGTTTCGCGGGCTACGTAAACTGCGAGCGCGGTGTCGCGCACAAAAACTACGCACTAAAACCAAAGGCCTCGCTTTCGCGGGGCCTTTTTTTGTAGCTGGTGCCGAAGGGGGGACTCGAACCCCCACGCTTTTAAAGGCGGCGGATTTTGAGTCCGCTGCGTCTACCGATTCCGCCACTTCGGCAGCGGGCGCGCAGTATAGCCGAAGGTTGGGGAGTTGAGCATTCCGCAGGAAGCCCAAGTTGGTGGTCAGTCAATCGGGCCAGGCGGGGAGCCGTCAGCCAGGGTCGTCGGTACAAAGCGTCTTGGCCTGGCGCGCGAACCACTCGCCGTCCTGGGGGACGAACATTGAGCAGGTGCCCATCGGCGCCTTGTAGATGTGCACCGACACCGCGACGGCGTCGTCGCTGGCGTTGCGGATGGAGTGGTATTCGTGCGGGGGGATCAGGCTGCCCGCGCTGCCGGGCCCGGCGAGCATGCCGCCGGCCGCGCGGAAGCGGAAGCGCTCATCTTGCCATTCGAGCAGCTCGTACTGGGTGATCTCAAGCTGGCCGTCCCAGACGCCTTCTACGCACCACAGGCCGCAGTGGTCGTGCACCGGCGTGCCCTGGCCCGGGCCCCAAGTCATCGCCACGACGCTGTAGCCCAGGTCGGCGCTGCGGTAGATCTCGCGGCGGGCGTAGTGGTCGTCGATTGCTTCGTAGACGCACGCAGGCAATTGCACGTCGCGGTCGCGGATCAGCGCGCACAGGGTGTTGCGCAGCGCGGCGGTGACGGCGTGTTCGTCGCCGGCAGACAGTGCGGTATCGAGCGCGGCGACCAGCTTGTCGCGGCCGGGGAAATCGATATCCCGGGCACTGAATTCGGGCAGGACGTTTGACGGGTTCATGGGGGTAGAGTTTACGCCTGCTCGCTTGGCTGAAGTTCCGACTTTCCTGCTCCCGGCGCGCGAAGGGCGCGGTAGCGTGGCAGGTCGCGATACTCAAATGCTCGATGCGAGCGCGTGTCGCGTGCCTTACCCGCTATCGGGCGCAAACGGGAGTCTTTCGGCGCCAAACAGTTCCTGAACGTGTGTCAGAGCGCGGCGAGAAAACCGGACACGGCCGGTCCAAAGCGGGCCATGTCGACCAGGAACGCGTCGTGGCCCTGCGGCGATTCCAGTGGTAGAAAGCGCGCATCGGCGCCGCCGTCGCGCAAGCCTTCGGCGATCTGTTGCTGCTGCTGCAGCGGGAACAAAATGTCGGTCTGCACGCCGATCGAAAGCGCCTTGTCGATCCGGATCAGCGCCAGCCCGTTGCGCGCATCGGTGTCGCCGTTGCCGCAACGCGCCTGGCAGTATTCGCCCAGGTCGAACCAGTCCATCGAGCGGCTGAGGTAGAGGTAGCAGTTCGGGTCAAAGTTGCGCACGAAGCGGCGCGCGTGACCTTCGAGATAGCTCTCGACCTGGAATTCCAGGCCGAACGGTTCGTCGTCGGGGCGGTCGGATTCCAGCCGAACCCGCCCGAAGCGGCCGTCCCATTCCAGCGCGGAGCGATAGGTGATGACCCCGAGCTTGCGCGCCATACGCATGCCGGATTCGGGGTACTGCGCGTCGTCGTAGTGGCCGACGTTCCATTTCGGATCGAGGCGGATCGCCTCGCGTTGCAGTGAGCGGATTGCGATCGAGAACGGCAGTGCGTGCGCGGCGCCGGAGATGTTGATGTGCGCGCGCGCGATGCCGGGATGGCGTAGCAGCAATGCCAGCGCTGTCATGCCGCCCATCGAAGTGCCGATCACGCAGGCGAGGCGCTCGACGTCGAGTCCGCGAACAACGTGGGCCGCGGCGTCGGCGACGTCCTCGATCGACAGGTTGGGGAAATCGAGGCGATAAAGGTCCCCAGTGGTCGGGTTGATCGAAGCCGGGCCGGTCGACCCCTTGCAGCTGCCCAGCGAGTTCACGCAGATCACGAACCAACGGTCGCTGTCGATCGGTTTGCCGGGGCCGAGCATCGCTTCCCACCAGCCAGGCTCGGCGTTGCCCGCATTGGCGGCGGCGTGGGCATCCGGCGACAGACCCGTGAGGATCAGCAGCGCGTTGTCGCGCGCGGCGTTGAGCGCGCCCCAGGTCTCGAAGGCGACGCGGGCGCTGTGCAGGGCGCCGCCGCGCTTCATCGGGAACTGGGATGGCAGATCGAGGAAGCGGGTGCCGGGGGGGATGAATTCAGTCATGCCGGGTCGTCGGTCCTTGGCGGTTTCGTCACTGCAGCGGTTGCTGGTGACGGCGGTGGTTCCAGCATTCGCTGGCAGCGCATGGGCAACGCGCTATTCGATCACACGATCGATCAATACAGCAGCCGCGGTCTGGCCTTTCTGCACCGTGGTCGCTGCTGCCTCGAAGTCGCCCGGGCGCGGCGTCGCATCGCCGCTGGCCGACACGCGCGCGATGATCTCCACGGACTGCAACTGCGACAGCTTCGCCGTCGGCATCAGACTGTCGGCGTCGTCGAGCGTCACCACTTGCGGCAGGCTGTCGGCGCGCAGCTTCTCGACCGCGACCGGCATCGGGGCTCCGCCCGGGCGACGGGCGATCACGAACACCACCGCGTCCTTGCGCAGGCGCATCGCCAGTGCCGGGTCGAGCGAGACGCTGATGCGGATGCCTGCTGGCGACGTCGCGGTCAGCGGCAACGGCGCCAGACCGGCATCGCTACGTGCGGCGTTGATCTGCTCGCGCAGGCTGGCGCCGGTCTTGGTATCGACGATCGCGAGCAACGGCTCCCAGGTTCGCGCGGCGGCCGCCGGCTGCTTGGCTTGGCGTTGGGCGATGCCGAGAAACCAGCGTGCGCGCTGGTGCATTGGCTGCTGGACCAGGGCGCGTTGCAGCATCGCGACGCCCTGGGCATCGAAGCTGCGGCCCGGTGCGTCCATCGCGCGAGCCTCGGCGGCCTGGGTCAGCAAGTCGGCATCGTCGGGCGCAAGTTTGAGCGCGCGCGCGCGCGCCGCTTGCGCATCCCGGGTGCGGCCGATGGCGGCGTAGGCATTGGCCAGCAGGCGCCAGCCTTCAGCCTGATTCGGATCGCGCTGAAGTTCGGTCTCCAGTTGCGTGACGGCGTCGCCGATGTTGTCGGGCGCGCGGCGTTGCGCCGGGTCTAGTGCCTTTGGCGTGCCGATCAACGTGTAGAGCAGGCCGGTGGTCACGCCGAGGCTCAGCATCACACCGACGCCGGCGGCGCGCTTGTCGCGCCACAGTGGATGCAGCACATAGCCCAGAGCAAGCAGGACCAGCGCTGCACTGGCGATCGCGAAAATGGTCACGTCACCACTCCTGGCCATCGTCGTCGGCAACGACGCGAGTGCCGGCGCGTTTACGCACCACGCCGGCCACAACGGCGCCACCGCCGAGCAGCAGCAGCGCGGGCCCGAACCACAGCAGCCAAGTGCTGGATTCGACCCGCGGCCGGTACAACACGAAATCGCCATAGCGCGCGACTAGAAAATCCTTCACCTGCGCGTTGGATTTGCCGGCGCGCATCAGCGCGAGCACTTCTTGGCGCAGGTCGACTGCGATCTGCGCGTTGGAGTCGGCAAGCGACTGGTTCTGGCACATCACGCAGCGCAACTCGGAAACCAGCGCGTGGAAACGGCGTTCCTCGGCGACGCTGGTGAATTGCAGCGGGTTGTGGTCGGTGGCGGCGTGGGCGAACGCGGTCGCCGAGAACAGCGTCGCCAGGAGCAGAACCCACGTGGCGAGCACGCGGAAACTGCTCACTGTGTCGTGTGCGGGACTGCCCAATTCGCTTTCGGGTCGAAGGCGCGCGGATGGGGCGACGCGCGCACAAAGTTCGGGCTGGGAGCTGTCTGTTGATGCAGAGCCTAGCTGAGCATCGGGCTGGGGTGACGGCGCGATTCGGCGGCGAGAATCAGCCTTCGCCGAACCCTCACCCCAACCCCTCTCCCGGTGGGAGAGGGGCTTCGAAAACGCGTCGACGATGAACGTCATCGCGCTTTCTCGACCCGCGCCAGTTGCGGCAAGAGTTCGTCGCGGATGATTGCGTCAGACAGCGGGCCGACGTGCTTCCAGCGCACGATCCCGGCGCCGTCGACGAGGAAGGTTTCGGGCGCGCCGTAAATGCCCCAGTCGATCGCGGTCTTGCCTTCGTAGTCCGTGAGCACCAGGAAGTAAGGATTCCCGTACTGCTCGAGCCAGCGCAGCGCGTCGGCGTGTTCGTCCTTCCAGTTGTAGCCGATCACGCGCAGGCGCTTGCTCTCGGCGAAACGGGTCAGCACCGGGTGCTCGACCCGACATTCGGGGCACCAGCTGCCCCAGACATTCAACAGATACGGCGCGCCGCGCAGTTCGGTCGACGCCACCAAGCGACCGGCTTCGTGTAATACCGGCAGGGCGAACGCCGGGGCCGGCTTGCCGATCAGGGGCGATGGCAGTGCCTCGCGATCCGGGTTGCGGCTGAGCCAAACACCGGCGGCGAGCAACACGCCGAGGGCGGCGACAACGAGCAGCGGCAGCCAGCGCAGCAGGGATTTTTTTTCGTGGGGCGGGGAGTTGGAGGATGGCATCGGGTCGCTCATCGGGCAGGCTCGCTGGCGGGCACGGCGGCCGGAGGAGTTGGATGCATGGCGGGCACTCGCTTAGGCGCGCGGAAGCGCCTGTCGGTGGCAGTGACGAAGCCGCCCAGCATCATCAGCAACGCGCCGGCCCAGATCCAACGCACGAACGGCTTGACGTGCACGCGCAGTGCCCACGCGCCGCCGCCGAGGGGTTCGCCGAGGGCGACGTACAGATCACGGGTGACGCCGCGCTCGATCGCGGCCTCGGTCATCACCTGGCCGCCGCCGACATAGGTGCGCTTCTCGGGATGCATCACCGTGAGCGGCGCGTCGCCGTCAAACACGGTGACGGTGGCGCGGTCGGCCTCAAAATTCGGGCCGAGGTGGTGCTGCACGCCTTCGAAGCGGAATGCATAACCGCCCAGTTCGACGCGCTGGTTCAGCGCCACGGCCAGTTCTCGTTGCTGGCTCAGGCCTTCGGTCAGCAGCGCGCCGACCAGGAACACCGCGACCCCGGCATGCGCGAGCGTCATGCCGAGCATCTCGGCGGTGAAGCGATTGCCGCTGCCGCGCGTCGATGCCAGCCGGGACCAGACAAAGCGCGCTGTCCCTGCAGCGATCCACACCGCGCCGGTGACGCCGGCCGCGACTTTCCATGCGCCCTGCGGAGCAAGGAAGAACGCCGCGATGCCGGCGCCTAATGCGAGCCCCGCCCACGGCAGCAGCATCGCCAGCGGCTTGGAAACCTGCTCGCGTTGCCAGCGCGTGACCGGACCGAGCGGCAGCAGCAGAACGAGCGGCGCCATCAGCAGCGCGAACATCAGCGCGAAGTAGGGCGGGCCGACCGAGATCTTGCCGAGATTGAGCGCGTCGGCGAGCAACGGGTACAGGGTGCCGAGCAGGACCATTGCGCACGCGGTGGCTAGCAGCAGGTTGTTGGCCAGCAGCAATGTCTCGCGCGAGCTGGCGGCGAACGGCCCACCACCGTCGTTGGCCGGGGCGCGCAACGCGTACAGCAGCAGCGAACCGCCAATGACGATCCCAAGGAAGATCAGGATGAACAAACCGCGCGTCGGGTCGGACGCGAACGCATGCACGCTGGTCAGCACGCCCGAACGCACCAGGAAGGTGCCGAGCAGCGACAGCGAGAACGTCGCGATCGCGAGCAGCAGCGTCCAGCCGCGGAAGCTGCCGCGCTTCTCGGTGACAGCCTGCGAATGCAGTAGCGCGGCACCGGCGAGCCACGGCATGAAGCTCGCGTTCTCGACCGGATCCCAGAACCACCAGCCGCCCCAGCCCAGTTCGTAATACGCCCACCAACTGCCGAGCGCGATGCCGAACGTGAGCAGTGCCCAGGCGACGTTGGTCCATGGCCGGGTCCAGCGCAGCCAGCGCGTATCGACCTTGCCATCGAGCAACGCCGCGATGGCGAACGCGAACGGCACCGCGAACCCGACGTAGCCGAAGTACAGCATCGGCGGATGGATGATCATGCCGGGGTCTTGCAACAGCGGGTTGAGGTCGCGGCCTTCGACTGCCGCCGGCAGCAGGCGCGCGAACGGATTGCTGGTGAAGATCAGGAACGCGAGGAAGCCGACGCTGACAATGCCCATCACCCCGAGCACGCGCGCGACGACGTCGGTCGGCAACGTCCGCGAGAAGCGCGCGACCGCGGCAGTCCACAGCGCCAAAATGAGCGCCCACAGCAGCAGCGAACCCTCGTGCGCGCCCCAGACCGCGGTGTAGCGATACACCATCGGCAGCAGTGAATTGCTGTTCTGGGCGACGTACTTCAGCGAGAAGTCCTGGGTCACAAAGCCGTAGCTCAGGATTGCGAACGCGAACGCGACCAACAGCAGTTGTGCGTACGCCGCCGGACGGGCGACCGCCATCCACGGCGCGATGCCGCGTTGCGCGCCGACCAGCGGCAGTGCCGCCTGCAGCGCCGCGATCAGCAGCGCCAGGATCAGCGCGATCTGTCCAAGCTCGGGCAGCACCTACGGTGTGTCCGTCGTGACGGGCGAGGTGCCAGCGGGCGGCGGCGTGGCCACGTCGTGCTTCTTGTGCGCCATGCCCATCTTGTCGGCGACTTCCTTGGGCATGTAGGTCTCGTCGTGCTTGGCCAGCACTTGTTCGGCGATAAAGCGGTCGCCGTCCATGCGCCCGGTGGCGATCACGGCCTGCTTCTCGCGGAACAGGTCGGGCAGGATGCCGGTGTAGACCACGGGCATCAGGGCGTCGCCGTCGGTCACCTTGAACTGCGCCTCCAGCGTGCCGGGCGTGCGCTGGAACGAATCGGCCGCGACCATGCCGCCGAGGCGGAAACGGGTTTGCCCGGACGCGACTTGCGCGCCGGCCTCGCCGCGCAGCACTTCGCCGGGCGTGTACAGGTAGGCGACGTTGCGTTGCAACGCCATCGCCACCAGCGTTGCAGCGATGCCGGCGGCGATAACAAGCGCAAGCACCCACAACAGGCGACGGCGGCGGGTCGGATTCATCGGCTCAACTCGTTGGATTGGCTGCGTGCGGCGATGCGCGCGGCACGCAAACGCGCGTTGCGCAGTTCGCGGTGGATCTGCAGGCGGGTAGCGACGAAATCCCAGCCCAGCACCACGAAGAACACGGCGTAGGCGGCAATCACGTAATCGGTGTAGTTGTTCATGGCGTGCGTGCCGTGGCCGGCGCAGCGCGTGCGGCGGCCATATCGGCGACCCAGGCCTTGCCCGATTCGCGCCGCAGGTTGTCGGCACGCGCGCGCATTAGCAGCGCGCCGATAAACCACAGCTTGGTGCCGACGATCATCCAGATCAGCGGCGCGATCATGCTCGCGTCCATCGTCGACTCGCCGAACAGGCGGATGGTCTGGCCCTGGTGCAGCGAGTTCCACCACACCACCGAGTATCGGATCACCGGAAGTAGCACCACGCCGACGATTGCCAGAAAGCCCGCTGCGCGCGCGGCAGCGCGGCGGTCGTCGATCGCGTTGTACAGGCCGATCACGCCCAGGTAGAGAAACAGCAGGATCAGTTCGGT
The DNA here is from genome assembly GCA_043738095.1 of Lysobacter sp. Taxonomy (GTDB): domain Bacteria; phylum Pseudomonadota; class Gammaproteobacteria; order Xanthomonadales; family Xanthomonadaceae; genus Lysobacter_K. The sequence continues at coordinate 84,152 of JAYSZI010000093.1, read as the reverse complement.
GGTCAGGCGCGGGTCCCAATCCCACCACGTGCCCCACATCGGCTTGCCCCAGATCGCGCCGGTGAGCAGGGTGATCAGGGTGAAACAGGCGCCGATCGGCGCGCAGGCCATCGCTAGGATTTCGCACAGCTTGATCCGCCATACCAGCGCGATCGCCGCGTACACCGCCATCAGGCCGAACACCGCCATGCTCATCCAGGCGCTGGGCACATGGATGTAGAGGATGCGGAAACTGTCGCCCTGCTGGTAGTCGGCCGGCACCAGAAACAGCGCGCCATACAAGCCCCACGCCATCACCAGCAGGCCGAGGCCGTACGCCCACGGCGCCCAACGCGCGGCAAAGCGTTCGAAGGTAGGCGGTGAGCCAAGTGTGTGGAACCAGCGGACGATGGGATTCATGGGCTTTTGCCCCTCCCTTGCGCAGGGGAGGGTTGAGAAGTGGGAGCGCTTGGCGCCGGCTCGCAGCGCAGCGATGACGGTGGCGGGGCTGCAGTAGTTTGTCCGACCTCGGCGCGCGGCGGCTTGACCTGTCTCAATTCAGTCGGATCTCAATGCGATCAATTCAGTGCAATCAATTCAATGAGATCCGGATCGCAGCAGCTGCGGCTAGCGGCGCCAGTACCACCGCGACCACCAATCCGGCGCCCAGCAACAGCAGCGCCCCGATCGGGTCCTGTCCCTGCGCCGATCGCGCCACGCTACCGGCGCCAAAAATCAGCACCGGCACGTACAGCGGCAGCGCGAGCAGGCCGACAAGAATACCAGAGCGCCTCATCCCGACCGTCAGCGCCGCAACCACCGCGCCCAGCAGACTCAGCAGCGGCGTGCCCAGCGCCAGCGATGCCATCAGCACCGGCAGTTGCGCGTGCGGGAGATGCAGCAGCTCGGCCAGAAACGGCGTCGCAATCAGCAATGGCAACGCTGTGGTGGCCCAATGCATGAACGTGCGCACGCCGACCAGCCAGCCCAGCGGCACCGGGGCCAGCAACCACTGCTCGAGCGAGCCGTCCTCGGCGTCGCCACGGAACAGCGTGTCCAGCGACAGCAGCCCGGCCAGCAGCACTGCCAGCCAAAGCACCGCCGCGGCGACCTTGGCCAAGGCCTGGGCTTCGCCACCCAGCGCCAACGCGAACAGCACCACCACCAGCAGTGCGAACAGCGCCGGTTGCAATGCATCGCCGCGCCGGCGCCAAAGCAGGCGCAGGTCGCGGAGCATCAAGGCCTTGGCCGAACCGAGCAGTCCGGGTAGCGAAGCGCCACCGGCGCTCTTAACCCACGTACTAGACGTCCCCGTGGTCACGCCGCCTTCTCCAGCACCAGCATCCGGGTGCGCACCGGCGGGGCGGCGTAGGCGCCGTGAGTAGTTACGAGGGCCGCCCCGCCGTCGCGCAGGTGCGCCTGGACCATGCGGTTGACCAGTTCGATGCCGTCGAGATCCAGATTGGCGTAAGGCTCATCCAGCAACCACAGCGGCGCCGGCGACAGCCACAGCCGCGCGAGCGACAGGCGCTTTTTCTGACCGGCGGACAGTTGCCGGGCGAGGGCGTCCTCGTAACCGGCCAAGCCGACGATTGCCAGGGCGCCGCCTGGCAGTTGTGCGCGACGTCGACCCTGCAGGCCGCAGAGGAAGTTGAGGTTCTCCAGCGCGCTCAGGTCCGCCTTGAATCCGGGCAGATGGCTGAGATAAGCGATCGCTCGCGCGCGCTGCGACGCGTGCGCGGGCCGGCCATCGATCTGGATCTCGCCGGAATCGGCACGCAACAGCCCGGCCAGCACGCGCAGCAAGGTGGTCTTGCCCGTGCCATTACCCCCCTGAACCAGCAAGGCTTCGCCCGAATCCACGGCGAAATCGAGCGGCCCGAACACGGGTTCGTCATTGCGCGCAAAGCACAACGCGCGGGCTTCTAGCAGCGGTGGGGGTCGGTCGGTCGGGGTCATCGGTTTGGCGCGGGCGGCCGGTGGCCGCAAGCCGGGTATTTTATGCGAGTCCCACACCAAACCCTGCACGTTCCCCGGGCAGGCTAGTCGCCGACCCAGTCGACGCAAGCTGCCGTGCCTGACTTGAGGGGCCGGGCAAGCATCATCCACAGGCGCACGGGTTGGCCGCGCTCCCAGTTCAACACCCCCGCTTGGCCGAACTCCCGAGCCAAGCGGATGCACTGATCGGGTTCGATATCGGCCAGCAACCACCCCGGTTCGCGCCAGTCACCGTCCGGGCTTTCCGCCCATGCGGGGTGCCGCGTTGCGCGCAGTTGGTCCAGCCGAGCCACCAGCAGCGCATCGGCGGTGGCGTTGGCGGCGTCGGAGCGCGGCTGCGATGCCGGATTCCAGGCGGTGATGAAGTTGTAACGCCTGGCCGGCCAGTAGGCTTCCAGATCCTCGGCGGTTTGCCCTACCCGTAGCGGCAGCGCCTCCCCATCGAGCAGCACGCAGTAGCCCGCGGCCGCATAGGCGGCGGCAAGTTCGGCGGCAGCGATGACCTGGAGTTTGCGCATGCGCGCAGTGTCCGGCGGTTGCCGCGCGAGTGCAACGCGGCCACGGATACGCTGCCCACGCGGCATTTCGTACACTCGGGCTCCCTCGCGAACCTCACACGCCCGAATGACGCCAGAAACCAAACTGCCCCGAGTCGGCACCACGATCTTCACCGTGATGTCCCAGCTCGCCATCGAGCACGGCGCCGTCAATCTCGGACAAGGCTTTCCCGACTTCGACGTGCCCGAGCGGCTGGCCGACGCCCTCGCCCGGGCGATGCGTGAGGGCAAGAACCAGTATTCGCCGATGACCGGCATCCCCGCGTTGCGTCAGGCAATCGCCGCCAAGACCGAGCGCTGCTACGGCTACCGCCCCGATGCCGAGTTCGAGATCACCGTGACCTCCGGTGCCAGCGAGGCGATCTTCGACGCGATCCATGCGGTGGTGCACCCCGGCGACGAAGTGATCGTGCTCGACCCCTGCTACGACTGTTACGAACCGGCCATCGATCTCGCCGGTGGCCGCGCCGTGCACGTGCCGCTGGACCCACACACGTTCGCGCCAGACTGGCAGCTGATAGGCAACGCGATCACGCCCAAAACGCGGATGCTGATGATCAACTCGCCGCACAACCCGTCCGGTGCGATGCTCGATAGCGACGACATCGCTGCGTTGACCGAACTGCTGCGCGGTACCGACATCATCCTGCTGTCGGACGAGGTCTACGAACACATCGTTTTCGACGGCGCGATCCACGAATCGGTGCTGCGTTATCCGGAACTGCGCGAGCGCGCGTTCGTGATCTCCAGCTTCGGCAAGACCTACCACTGCACGGGCTGGAAGATCGGCTACTGCATCGCGCCGTTGGCATTGTCGACCGAGTTCCGCAAGGTCCACCAATACAACACGTTCTGTACGTTCACCCCGGCGCAGTGGGCGTTCGCCGAAATGATCGAGGCCGAACCGGAGCACTACGAGCAACTTGGCGCGTTCTATCAAGAAAAGCGCGACCGCTTCCGGCAGCAGGTGTTGACCACCAAACTGCGGCCGCTGCCGGTGCCGGGCGGGTATTTCCAGCTGGTCGACTACTCGGCAGTCAGCGACCTTGATGACGCTGCGTTCTGCCGCTGGCTGACCGTGGAAAAAGGCGTGGCCGCAATTCCGCTGTCCCCTTTCTACGACAGCCCGCCACCGGGACAGCGGCTCGCGCGGCTGTGCTTTGCGAAGAGCGAGACGACGCTGGATGCGGCGATCGAGCGCTTGCAGGCGTTGTAATCTGTCTGCAGTTAAGCGGCTAAAGCGGGTCTCCTCTTCCGCGGTACAGCTCGGGCCTACTTTCCTCCGAGCGGCAGATGCATTGCGATCCTGCTCGGGGTTGTTCCATTACTCCGGTACCAGCAAATAGCCCCGTGGCGATGTTGGTCTTTGCGGTGTCATTCGCGCGACTTGGCGGGCGGACACCCACACTAGAACGGCGGAACACTCACAGCACTCGTTGCTGGTTGCAACCGAGTGGCGCCATAACGTAGGAGCCTTGCATGCAAAACCTTCGCATCTCGCTCGTCCAGGGCGACACCCGCTGGCACGACCCGGCAGGCAATCGCGCCTACTACGGTCGCCTGATGGCGTCGCTGCGTGGTCTCACCGATCTGGTGCTGCTGCCTGAGACGTTTACCAGCGGCTTCAGCAATGAAGCGATCGATGAAGCCGAAACGATGGACGGGCCCACTGTCGCCTGGATGCGCGAGCAGGCTGCCGCGCTAGGCGCTGCCGTCATCGGCAGCGTGCAACTGCGCGATCGCGATGGCGATGGCGATGGCGCATCGCAAGTGTTCAACCGGCTGCTGTTCGCCACGCCCGACGGGCAAGTGCAGCATTACGACAAGCGCCATTTGTTCCGTTATGCCGGCGAACACGAACGCTACGCCCCCGGTCGCGACCGTCTCGTCGTGCAGTGGAAGGGATGGCGGATTTGCCCGTTGGTCTGCTACGACCTGCGCTTCCCGGTGTTCTCACGCAACCGCTTTGAACCCGAGCGCGGGCTGGATTTCGACCTGCTGCTATACGTCGCCAACTGGCCGTCGGCGCGCGCCTATCCTTGGAAGACGCTGCTGCGTGCACGCGCTATCGAGAACCTGTGCTACGTCGCCGGTCTCAACCGCGTTGGCACCGATGGCAATGGCATCGACTACGCGGGCGACAGCGCGGTGATCGATTTCCTCGGCCACCCGGTCAGTGAGTGCACCGACGAGGAAGTGGTCGTGACCACCACGCTGCAGGGAGCCGAGCTGGCTGCCCACCGCACGCGCTTCCCGGCCATGCTGGATGGGGATGCGTTCGAGCTTTCGTAGGGCATCGCAAGCCGCATCGACGGAAGTGGCATGGGCGCCATCCCCATGAGTGCGTCCGCGATGGACGTGCCGTGCGTTTGGGATGCTCTGGGCCTCGACCACATCTATGTTCAGGCCAAACGCTCTGCCCACAGCCACGTTTCGCCCAATAGATCCACGACTTCTTTGGATAGCTCGATCGTTTCAAAGCTCCCAAGGGTTTGTTCGTGACGTGTGTCGTTCACGCCAGCAGGCAACGAGACCGCCGATGTGTGTCAGCAAGCGAATCGTAGACCGAACGCCATCGGCTCACGCGGCTAGTGAGTCGTTTTGGCATCAGTTGTCGCGTGGAAGAGACACCGCAAGAAGTTGGACGAAGAGTTTTTCCGATTGAGTCGATGTGCATGCTGGCGCTTCGGGCGCGAGAGATGCTGTCACTTCGCACGCTGCAGGCTACAAAAGCATAAGGGCGCCGCGGCGCCCTTATGCTTTGTTACCTGTGCCGAAATCGATCAGGTGCGATTGCCACCATCGTTGCGGCCGCCGCCGGGACGACCGCCCCCGCGTGGGCCGCCGGGGCGAGGGCCGCCCGGGCGCGGGCCACCGGGGCCACCGGGACGCGGGCCGCCGCCGGGCTTGCCGCCAGGACGCGGGCCACCCGGACCGCCGGGCCGCGGGCTGCTGCGCGGCTTGTCGCCGTATGGGTTGAAGCTGCCGGGATTGGCATGGTCGGACGGGAAGCTGGGCGCATTGCCCGGATGCCCGTAAGGACGCGGGGTGCGCTGGCCCTGGCCGCCGCCGCCGGGACCGCTGCGCTCACCCTGGTAGCCACCGCCGCCGCTGCGGTCGCCCTGGTAGCCACCGCCGGCGGGGCGGGGACCGCGCTCGCCAAAGCCACCACCCGGACCACGCGGGCCACGCTCGCCCTGGCCGCCGCCGGGGCCACGCGGACCGCGTTCACCGCCGCCGCCCGGACCGCGTTCATTGCGACCCTGGTACCCACCGCCGCCACCCGGACGACCGGCGCCGCCGGGACGCGGGGCGCCGCCGAGTTTGTTGCCGTACGGCTTGCGCGGCGCCTGGCCATCGGCGTTGCGATGGCCGCTGGGGCCGGTGTCCACCCCCTCGGGCACGAACCAGCTGCGGAACGCAGCCGGGTTACCTTCGGGCAGTGCGCGCCCGCCCTTGTCGGGGCGTGCCTTGAACGGTTTGTGCGACTGCTTGGCGGCGGCTTCGCCGCTGACCGTCAGGCCGCCGTGCGGCTTCTTGTTGCCGAAGCGACCGCCACTGCGATCCTCGCGGACGTGGTCGAAGCGGCGCAGTTCGCGGCCTTCGTCGGCGCGGCTCGGGCCGCCGACATGCGCGCGGCCTTCGCCAGCAAAGTTGATCGTCGACTTGGCGGCCTTGCGCTGGCCGATCACCGACTGCAGCGTCAATGCCGACGGCGTGCCGTCCTCGAGGCCCAGGTCGGTGCGCAGCGTCTCGACCTTGTCGCTGGTCATTTCCTGCGACTGGCCCCGCAGCAGTTCGCGCGGCAGTTCGACCTTGCCGTAACGGATGCGTTTGAGGCGGCTGACTTGGCAACCCTGCGATTCCCACAGGCGGCGTACTTCGCGATTGCGGCCTTCCTTGAGCAGCACGCGGAACCAGTCGTGCGAGTCGCTGCCTCCGATGCGCTCGACTTCGTCGAACTTGGCTGGGCCGTCATCGAGCGCGACGCCGCGCATCAGGCGACTGATCAGGTTGTCGTCGACCTTGTCTTCGCCTTCCGGTGCGCGCACGCGGCACACGTATTCGCGTTCGACCTCGAATGACGGGTGCATCAGCGCGTTGGCTAACTCACCATCGGTGGTCAGCAGCAGCAGGCCGGTGGTGTTGATGTCGAGGCGGCCAACGGCGATCCAGCGCGCGCCCTTGAGCGCGGGCAGCGCCTCGAAGATCGTCGGGCGACCCTCGGGGTCTTCACGCGTGGTCACTTCGCCTTCGGGCTTGTTGTACATCAGCACGCGCGCGGGTTCGCTCAGCGCGCTGGCAACGAACTGGCGTCCGTCGAGCTCGATCTTGTCGCTGCTCTTGATGCTCTGGCCGACCAGCGCGACCTCGCCATTGACCTTGACCAAGCCGTCGGCGATGCGCTGTTCCAGCGCGCGGCGCGAGCCGAGCCCTGCCTGCGCGAGGACCTTGTGCAGGCGCTCTTCCAGACGCGGCGGCGGGGCGCCGGCGCTGTCGTCGAGGCGTTTGAGGGACAGCTTGCGGGGTTTTTCATCAGTCATTGTTGCTGCTCCGACCGGTCGTCTTCATCGGACTCGGTCTGGGTTTCGGTGGCATTCCCATTGAAGGCATCGGTCGTCGTCGCGACGGCGTGGGTGTCTTGTTCGGGATCGTTCACGGCCGCCGCGCGCTCGCCCGGCGCGGCATCGGGGTCGTCCCCTGCGGCTACGCTGAGCGCAGACGTGGGGGCGGAGGGTTCGGGGTGTTCGTGCTCAGCGGGGCTAGCAGCCAAGGCGGTGTTGTCGGTTGCGAGCTCGTCGTCGGAGGCGCTGGTGTCTTGAGCATCATCCGACTGGTCGCCGCTGTGGTTGTCGTTGTCATCGGCAGAGTTGGACGCTTCCACGCCGACACCGCTGGCGATGCTGCCCGCGACGATCGGCTTGCCCGGCAAACCCACGCCATCGAACTGGAACTGCGGCTCCAGTTCGCCGATGTCCTTGAGCTCTGACAGCGGTGGCAACTGGTCCAGACGTTTAAGACCAAAGTAGTCGAGGAAAATCTTGGTGGTGCCGAACAATGCCGGCTTGCCGGGCACGTCGCGGTGGCCGACCACGCGGATCCACTCGCGCTCTTCCAGCGCCTTAATGATGTTGCTGTTGACCGCGACGCCGCGGACCTGTTCGATCTCGCCGCGCGTGATCGGCTGGCGGTAAGCGATCAGCGCCAGGGTTTCCAGCGTGGCGCGGGTGTAACGCGTCTGGCGCTCGGTCCACAGCCGCGCGACCCACGGATGGACGTCGGCCTGCACTTGGAAACGGAAGCCCGAGGCGAGCTCGACCAGTTCCACACCGCGCTCCGCGCAGCCCTCGCGCAAGGTTTCCAGTGCCTGTTCGACGCTGTCGGCCGGGGCCGGCTGATCTTCGGGAAACAGGGCCTGCAGCTGCGCCAGCGTCACCGGCTGGTGGGCGGCGAGCAGGGCGGCTTCGACAATGCGGGTGATGAGGGCTTGGTCCATAGGATTCTAGGGTCGGTCGTTTCTTTTCGCCGTCATTCCCGCGAACGCGGGAATCCAGCGACGTGGTAATTGCCGGCAGAGCCAAGGCGCGGGCTTATTCGCTGCACTCACCCTTCGGGTTGTCCCGCGGACGATCTGCGTTGCACTCGTCCCGCGTTCGCGGGAATGTACAACGAGGTCACGGCGCCACATCGTCATTAGCGGCGTCTTCGTCGAACTCGCTGCTCAATTCGATCTGCGCTGGGTCGGTGTTGATCGCCAGCGACTTGACGTAGATCGTGGCCAGCGCCTGACCCTCACTGGGACGTGCGTCCGGCGGCTGGTCCTGCACGATCTCAACCAACTGCTCCTTAGCCAAGGTCAGCAGGCCCAGGAATGTCACCACTACGCCGAGTTTGCCTTCTTCAGCGGTGAACAGCGACTCGAAGCGGTGGAACGCGCCATCGGCCATGCGCTCAAGCAGCTCGCCCATGCGCTGGCGCACGCTGAGCGCGTCGCGCTTGATCGCGTGCTGCGTGAACAGCTCGGCGCGCTTGAACACATCGTGCAGCGCCAGCAGCATTTCGCGCAGGTCGACCGGCGGCGGCAGCCTAATCGAGGTACGGTCGGGCACGAAGGCGGCCACCGGAACCGTATCGCGATCTTGCCGGGGCAGGGTGTCGATGTCTTCGGCGGCCTTCTTGAAGCGTTCGTACTCCTGCAGGCGGCGCACCAGCTCGGCGCGCGGGTCGTCCTCCAGGCCTTCCTCGGCGACCGCGCGCGGCAGCAGCATGCGCGACTTGATCTCGGCCAGGATCGCGGCCATCACCAGATAGTCGGCGGCGAGCTCGAAGCGCATCTCGTGCATCGCCTGGATATAGGTGACGTACTGGCGCGTGATCTCGGCGACGGGGATGTCGAGGATTTCCAGATTTTGGCGGCGGATCAGGTACAGCAGCAGGTCGAGCGGGCCTTCGAACGCATCCAGAATGACTTCGAGCGCATCCGGCGGGATGTACAGATCCTGCGGAATCTGCAGCACGGGCTGGCCATGCACCACCGCCAGCGGCATTTCCTGCTGCTGCGGGCGGGCGGTGGCTGGGCCGGCCCCAGTGATGCTGGGCTCGGCCGTGTTCGGCGCGATGGACGCGATGGACGCGATGTCTTGGGTCATGCGGGACCGGCCCCTCCGGGCCGTGGCGCTGCTACTGCGTAAGGTGTAAGCGACCGGGATGCAGGCCACTTCCAATGGAACCAATAGAAAGCATTGCAGGGCGCAAGGACTGCAACTGCGGATACGTCGGATCGTCAAATCTATTGCCGAGGCCCAACGACTTCGGCAGGCGCGTCACGCGAGGGGCGTGGCGGCAAATTCGAAATGGGTTACGGGTGGACCGGTGTGGTGCAGCTGCCGTGGTGGGAACACGGTGCGTCACGAGCGGCGTGGGGCCAGAATCGTAACGGGCCGCTGCATCCGGCCTCGGGCAATTGCGGCTAGCGTACGGGCTCGCTCGGGGCGTGTCCAGCAGCCCGCAGCGTGGCTCTGGCTACAATTCAGACCAGCCCATTCCAGGGCGCGAAGGAGTGACCCGATGTGGTACCTGATCGAAGGCTATGACGGCAGCGATGTATTGGCCCAACGGCTGGCCGTGCGTCCCGCCCATTTGGCCCGTCTCACCACGTTGCGTGACGACGGTCGACTGCTGTTGGCCGGCCCGTGTCCGGCAATCGACGCCGAAGACCCAGGTCCTGCCGGCTTTAGCGGCAGCGTGATCATTGCCGAATTCGCCTCGCTCGACGACGCGCGCGCCTGGGCCGATGCGGACCCGTACGTCGACGCCGGCGTCTACACCCGGGTGGAAGTCCGCCCGTTCAAACGCGTGTTGCCGTGACCGCCACGCCCGGCCCTCTGCCGCGGGATCAGCGCGTCGCCGCGATCCGCGCGGCGATCGAGGAGGCGCTGACGCCTGTCGCGCTGGAAGTCGAAGACGAGAGCCACCGTCATGTCGGACATGCAGGTGCGCAGGATGGGCGCGGGCATTACCGCGTGTCCGTGGTCTGCGCGGCCTTCGTCGGGCTCAATTCGATCGCGCGCCACCGTGCGGTTTACGCGGCCGTCGGGGAATTGATGACGAGCGACATCCACGCGCTTTCGATCAGCGCGCGCACGCCGGCGGAGGCTGCTGACAGCGCGGGCGGCTAATGCCCAATTTCACCGGTGCATGCGGCTAGGATCCCCCGGCCGGCTGCAGCCCGGGCCGTTATACTCGCGAGACGTTTCGGGTCGACGGCCTGGGTCTGCCTATTAGAATCAACCAGATAGGCCGGTAATTTAAATCTATTTCGCACTAAACGGCTGCGCCCGCGGGGCTGCGCCAGAGGCACCTCGTCGCATGCGTCTGTCCACCATCAAGCTCTCGGGCTTCAAGTCCTTCGTCGATCCCACCACGCTCCATCTGCCGACCAACATGACCGGCGTGGTCGGGCCCAATGGCTGCGGCAAGTCCAACATCATCGATGCGGTGCGCTGGGTGATGGGCGAGAGTTCGGCCAGCCGCTTGCGTGGTGATTCGCTGACCGACGTGATCTTTGCCGGGTCCTCGACCCGCAAGCCGGTGTCTCAGGCGACGGTCGAGCTGATCTTCGACAACTCCGACCACACCATCACCGGCGAATACGCGGCGTTCAACGAGATCTCGGTCAAGCGCCTGGTCAGCCGCGACGGCGCCAGCCAGTACTACCTCAATGGCGGCAAGTGCCGCCGCCGCGACATCACCGATTTGTTCCTCGGCACCGGCCTGGGTCCGCGCAGCTACTCGATCATCGAGCAGGGGATGATCAGCCAGATCATCGAGGCGCGCCCGGAAGACCTGCGCGTGTTCTTGGAAGAGGCCGCCGGCATCTCCAAGTACAAGGAGCGACGCAAGGAGACCGAGACCCGCATCCGCCACACCCGCGAGAATCTCGACCGCCTCAGCGACCTGCGCGACGAAGTCGGCAAGCAGCTCGAGCACCTCAAGCGCCAAGCGCGCCAGGCCGAGCAGTACCAGACCATCCAAGCCGAACGCCGGATCAAGGACGCGCAGTGGAAGGCGCTGGAGCACCGCGCGCTCGACCAGAAGCTGCAGGCCCAGCGCGAAAAACTCGCACAGCAGGAAACCCGCCTGCAGCAGTTGATCGCCGAACAGCGCGAGGCCGAGCGCGAGATCGAAACCGGTCGCGCGGGCCGCGAGACGGCTGCCGGCGCGATGAACAAGGCGCAGGCCGACAGCTACGAAGTCAGCGGCGCACTGGCGCGCATCGAACAACAGATCCAGCACCAGCGCGAAATGGCCACGCGCCTGCAGCGTGCGCGCGACGAAGCGCAGACCGCGCTGGCGGAGATCGCCGCGCATATCGGCAGCGACCAAGCGCGACTGGATGTCCTGCAAGTGGCCGTGGCCGACGCCGAGCCGAGGCTCGAACAGCTGCGCGAAGACGATGGCGCGCGTCAGGAAGCGCTGCGCGAGGCCGAGCTCAAGCTCAGTGACTGGCAGCAGCGTTGGGACGAACACAGCCGCGCGCAATCCGAGGCCGCGCGGGTGGCCGACGTCGAACGCACCCGGCTCGAACATCTGGACCGGCAATCGCTCGATGCCGACCGCCGCCGTGAACTGCTCGGTAGCGAGCGCACCGGGCTCGACCTGACCGCATTGGCCGAAGCGTTCTCCGCTCTGCAGGAACAACACGAAACGCAACAGGTGTCGCTGGACAGCCTTGGCGACGAACTGGAAAGCCGCAAGGGGCGTGTCGGCGAACTGCAGGAACAGCAACGCACCGCGCAGACCGGCCTGGCCGACGTGCGCAAGCAGGCGCAGGCCGCACGCGGCCGGTTGTCGTCGCTGGAAACGCTGCAGCACGCTGCGCTCGGCCAAGAGCAAGGCGCCGCGCGGAACTGGCTGCAGGCGCGCGGGCTCGATGCGGCCACGCGCGTAGGCGAGACGCTGGTGGTCGAGGCCGGTTGGGAGAACGCGGTCGAAGGCGCGTTAGGTCAGCTGATCGAAGGCGTGCTGGTCGACGCCCCGGAAGCACTGGTCGAGGCGATCGGCGAACTCGGCGAAGGCCGGCTGACGCTCGTGTCGCCGCAGACTGACGACACCTTCTATCCCGCGAGTTCGCTGGCGGCGAAGGTGCAGGGCCCGGCGGCGATCCGTCGCTTGCTCGCGCGTTTGCACACCGCCGACGATTTGCCGAGCGCACGCGCGCTTCTGACTTCGCTGGGCGCGGACGACTCAGTGATCACTCGCGACGGCGAACGCATCGGCGCGGGCTGGGTTCGCGTGCTGCGTTCGGGCGCGGCTCAGCAGGGCGCGTTGTTGCGCGAGCGCGAGATCCAGTCGTTGCGCGGCGAGATCGACACGCTGCAGGCCCGCGAGCGCGAACTCGATGCGTCGCTGACGCAGCTGCGCGACCGCCTGCTCGCCGCCGAACAGCAGCGCGAAGACGCGCAGCGCACCTTGTATGTCGCCCACCGCAACGTGTCGGAACTGGCGGGGCAGTTGCAGAGCCAGCAGGGTCGCCTGGAGTCCGCGCGCGGCCGCATCGAGACGATCGACGCGGAACTGGCTCAGCTTGCCGTAGTCCTCAACAGCGCCCGCGAGCAGGCCCGCGAGGCGCGCAATCGCCAGGAGGCCGCAGTCGCCCGCATGAGCGAGCTCGAAGACGCGCGCCACGTCCTCGACAGCGAACGCCGCACGCTTGGCGAAGCCCGCGACCAGGCCCGAAATACCGCGCGCGAATCACGCGACATGGCGCATGCGCTGGCGCTGACGCTGGAGGCGCAGCGCACGCAGATCGTCGGGCTGGCGCAGGCGCTCGACCGCATGGGCGGCCAGCGCGGCCAGCTGGATTCGCGCCTGGAAGACCTGGTGACCCAGCTGGCCGACGGCGACGCCCCGGTGCAGACGCTGGAGCAGCAGCGCCAGGTCGCGCTCGAACAACGCGTGCTGACAGAGCAAGCCCTGACCGCCGCACGCACCACGCTCGATGGCATCGACCACGATCTGCGCCGGTTTGAGCAGACCCGCCAGCAACGCGACGAGCAGGCGCTGCAGCAACGTGAAGCGATCGGGCAACGCCGCCTCGAACAGCAGGCGCTCGTGCTCAAGGCCGAGCAGCTCAATGGGGCGGTGATTGCCGCGGGTTTCGTGCTCGACGAAGTCATCAACACCCTGACCGACGACGCCGACGCCCAGGTGTGGGAAAAGGCGGTTGTCGATCTGGACGGCAAGCTGCGCCGCTTGGAGCCCGTCAACCTCGCGGCGATTGCCGAACACGCCGAGGCGGCGCAGCGCAAGGACTACCTCGACGCCCAGAACACGGACCTGACCACTGCGCTGGAGACGCTCGAGGATGCGATCCGCAAGATCGACCGCGAGACGCGTGGCCGATTCAAGGACACGTTCGACCGGGTCAATTCCGGCGTGCAGGAGTTGTACCCACGCCTATTCGGTGGCGGTCACGCCTACCTCGAGCTCACCGGCGAGGACCTGCTCGACAGCGGCGTGGCGATCATGGCGCGCCCCCCCGGCAAGCGCGTGTCGAACATCTCGCTGTTGTCCGGTGGCGAGAAAGCGATGACCGCGGTCGCGCTGGTGTTTGCGATCTTCCGGCTAAACCCGGCGCCGTTCTGCCTGCTCGACGAAGTCGATGCGCCGCTGGACGAGGCCAACGTCGGCCGCTTCTGCGCGTTGGTCAGCGAGATGAGCGAGCAGGTACAGTTCCTGTTCGTCAGCCACAACAAGGCGACGATGGAAGCCGCGCAACAATTGTCAGGAGTCACCATGCGCGAGCCCGGTGTCAGCCGGCTGGTGTCGGTGGATCTGGCTGAGGCGACGCGCCTGGCCGGCGCAGCGTAAGGCGCGCGCTAAATCGAATCGTTGTCTGGAAGACGTTACGAGAAGCACCAACAGGTGGTGCCAGATACCTTTGATGCCTTGACCGCAGTACGGACAAGGCGAGCAGCGGTCTTTCAGTTCCAGTATATTTTTCGCGTTTTTCGCGATCGTCGCGGACCCCGCCAAAGGAGATCCACCCATGTCGGAAGTGACCATGCTGCGGATCGGCATCCTGATCGCGGGCCTGATACTGGTTGCCGCGATCGTGTTCTTTGGCCGGCCGCGCAAGCCAGGGCAGGGCAAACGCGTGGTGCGGCCAGCCGGTGCCGAGGGCATGCGGCGCGAGCCGACGCTGGGCGAGCAGCTGGAAGGCGAACTGGGTGGCGACGACGCGCCGATGGCCGGTGAGGCGACCACCCAGGCCGAACTCGAACTGTTCAACCGCACGCTCGATGCCGGTACCGGCACGGCCAACAGTGACCTCGGCCGCCGTGCCAACGACGAGTTCGACAAGATTGTCACCCTCTACCTGGCCGCGCGTGCAGGTGAAAAACTGCACGGTGCCGATATTGTCGTCGCAGCCGAGAAGGCGGGCCTGGTCTACGGTCACATGGGCGTATTTCACCGCCTGGTCGAAGGCCATCCCGAGCGCGGCCCGGTGTTCAGTGTCGCCAACATCATGAAACCCGGCAGCTTCGATATGGCGGCGATCCAGTCCCTGGAGACCCCGGCTATCGCGTTTTTCCTCACCTTGCCGGCGCCGATCGGCGCGCTGGATGCGTGGGAAACCATGCTGCCGACGGCGCAGCGTCTGGCCGAACTGCTTGACGGCGTGGTGCTCGACGAAGCGCGCGCCGCCCTTGGCCGCCAACGGATCGCCCAGATCCGCGACGAGCTGCGCGCCTACGATCGCCAGCGCGAAGCGCCTCCGTTGACCAAGCCAGCGCGCTGGTAACGCTGCCGACGGCAGCGCCTTGCTCCAGGCGCTGCATTATCCGCATGCAGTAAGCAGCGCTTCCATCTACGGGCTCGACTCGCGCGTGGAGCGCAGTTGCCATCGTACGTAGGGGATTTTTCGTTGTAGCGACAATTTTTCCGGAGCGGCGCGCAAGAGCCACTCGAATGGCCGGGAATCTCACATCGTCATTCCCGCGAACGCGGGAATCCAGCGTCTCGGGCTTCGAGGGGTTACGCCACTGGATTCCCGCTTTCGCGGGAATGACGAGCTAAAACCGGATGCTTCGAGGTTACTTATCAACGGCGCAGGACCAGCATGACCACAACCCATCCCTCCGCCCGCATCGACGAACTGCGCCGCCAGCTCGACGACGCCAATCACCGCTACTACGTCCTCGACGATCCGACCCTGGCCGACGTCGAATACGATGCGCTGCT
The DNA here is from genome assembly GCA_043738095.1 of Lysobacter sp. Classification (GTDB taxonomy): domain Bacteria; phylum Pseudomonadota; class Gammaproteobacteria; order Xanthomonadales; family Xanthomonadaceae; genus Lysobacter_K. The sequence goes on along the minus strand of JAYSZI010000093.1, from coordinate 68,871 downwards.
GCGCGAACTCGAAGCGCTGGAAACGGCGCACCCGGCATTCGCCAGCGCGGATTCGCCGACGCAGCGCGTGGGCGCGGCGCCGTCGGGCGCGTTCGCCAAGGTCCGCCACGCGATCCCGATGCTGTCGCTGGGCAACGCCTTCAGCGAGGAGGAGGTCGCTGACTTCGTGTGCCGCATCGAGGAGCGTGTCGATCGCGCGCAACCGGTGTTTTCCGCCGAGCCCAAACTCGATGGCCTAGCGATCAGTCTGCGCTACGAGCACGGCCGCTTCGTGCAGGGCGCAACGCGCGGCGACGGCGCCACCGGCGAGGACGTCACCGCCAACCTGCGTACCGTCAAAGCTATCCCGTTGCAGCTGCGCGGCAGCGGCTGGCCCGAAACGCTGGAGGTACGCGGCGAGGTCTACATGCCGCTGGCCGCGTTTGCTCGCTACAACGAACATGCACGTGCTCACGGCGGCAAGGTGCTGGCCAATCCGCGCAACGGCGCCGCCGGCTCGCTGCGCCAGCTCGATCCGCGCCTCACCGCGCAGCGCCCGCTGGCGTTCTTCGCCTATGGCGTCGGGTTGGTCGAAGGCGGCGTGCTGCCCGCCACGCATTCGGGAACGCTTGCCCTGTTGCGCGAGTGGGGCTTTCCGGTCAGCGCCGAAAGCGATGTCGTGATCGGCGTTGAGGGTCTGCTCGACTACTACCGCGGCATCGGCGCTAAGCGTGCGACTCTCGCATTCGACATCGACGGCGTCGTCTACAAGCTCGATGACCTTGCTGGGCAACGCGAGATGGGCTTCGTTTCGCGCGCGCCGCGCTGGGCACTCGCACACAAGTTCCCTGCGCAGGAGCAGTCCACGCTGCTGGAGGCGATCGAAATCCAAATCGGCCGCACCGGCGCCGCTACGCCGGTGGCGAAATTGAAGGCTGTGCAGGTCGGCGGCGTCGTCGTCACCAGCGCGACCCTGCACAACGCCGACCAGATCGCGCGCCTGGACGTGCGCGTAGGCGACACCGTGATCGTGCGCCGCGCCGGCGACGTGATCCCCGAAATCGTCCGCGTCGTGCCCGAGTACCGCGATCCCGAGGCGCCTGCGTGGTCGATGCCGACTGCGTGTCCGGTGTGCGGCTCGCAGATCGTGCGCGAAGAGGGCGAGGCCGCGTGGCGGTGTTCGGGCGAACTTGCCTGCGGCGCACAGCGCAAGGAGGCGATCCGCCATTTCGCCTCGCGCCGCGCGCTGGATATTGACGGCCTCGGCGATCGCTATATCGAGGATCTCAGTGACCTCGGGTACCTGCAGTCGGTCGCCGATCTTTACCAACTCACGCTCGACGACCTGCTGGCGATGAAGCGCCGGGTTGATGAGCGCGACGGCACGACGCCGGAGACGGTGAAAGGCGGCAAGGTCGCGACCAAGTGGGCGCAGAATTTGATTGCCGCGATCGACGCCAGCCGCGACACGACGCTGGAGCGGTTTTTGTATGCCCTTGGCATCCAGCACGTTGGCGAAAACACGGCCAAGGGGCTGGCCGCGTGGTTCGGCGATCTCGAGGTGATCCGCCGGCTTCCGTGGCCGCTGTTCAAGCGCGTGCCCGATATCGGCGCCGAGTCCGCGCGCGCGATCGGGCATTTCCTCGACCAGCCGGGCAACCAGCAGGTGATCGACGACCTGCTCGCGCGCGGCGTAACCATTACTGATGCACATCCGCCCTCGCCCAAGCTGCGCGAGGGCTTGAGTCTGGCGACCATGCTGGTTGACCTCGAAATCCCGAAGATCACCCGGATTCGCGCCGAGCAATTGGCGGCGGCCGTGCCCGACACCAGCGTGCTGCTGGGGGCACCGGAGCATCGGTTACTCACTGCCGGTTTGCCGCTGGAAAGCGCGCAGGCGCTGGTTGCGTGGCGCGAGGCACCAGCGAACGCCGCCCTGCTCAGCGCAAGCGGCGCGGCGCTTGCGCGACTGGATGCAATCACGCCGGCTGCCGCGGCGATCGTGACTGGTCCGCTCGAAGGCCAGACCACCGTGCTCACCGGTACTCTGTCCGCGCTGAGCCGCGACGAGGCCAAGGCGCGACTTGAAGCGCTCGGCGCGAAGGTCGCTGGCAGCGTGTCGAAGAAGACCAGCTTCGTGGTCGCCGGCGAAGCGGCCGGTTCCAAGCTCGACAAGGCGCGCGAACTGGGCATCGAGATCTGGGACGAGGTACGTCTGCTCGCATTTCTAGATCGCAGCGGTGCCGCCGGATGAGTCCAGTGCTGCGCATCGTCCGCCATTGCGCAGATCCGGTGGCGCTGGCGGTGCAGTACCGCACCGGGCTGGGGATGGACACGCAAGGTGGCTTTGAAGATCGCGATGACTACGCCGCGGTGTTTCTTGGCTGGAAAGGCGCGGGCTGGCACCTCGCGTTCGTGCGCGCGCCAGCACCGCGCGTTGCACGGCCGGAAGCGGAGGAGGCGCTGGCGTTATACGAGCCCGACGATGCGCAATGGCAGCGGCGGATCAGCGACCTTGAGGTAGCCGGCTTTGTCCGAGTAACGTCACCCAATCCTTACTGGAACGACCATGGCGCGAGCTTCAGTGATCGCGAGGGGTTTCGGGTGATCGTAGCCAAGCTGGCCTGGCCGCGATGACGGATTGGCGCCCCTCGGCGGACTTCGCTGCGCTGCGCCTGCGCGCGCAACTCAATGCGCTGATCCGCAGTTTCTTCGCGCAGCGCAACGTCACCGAAGTCGAAACCCCCGTGCTGTCGCTCGCTGGCAACACTGATCCGAACATCGCCTCGTTCTCGCTTCAGTTCGGCGGCCGCACCGACGGTGCACCGCGCACGCGCTGGCTGCGCACCTCGCCCGAGTACCCGCTCAAGCGTCTGCTCGCCGCGGGCTTCGGCGACTGTTATGAACTAGGACGGGTATTCCGCGATGGCGAAGCCGGCGGTCGCCACAACCCGGAGTTCACCATGCTCGAGTGGTATCGCCTCGGCTGCGACCACCGTGCGCTGATCTGGGAAACAACCGCGCTGATCGGCGAGGCACTGGCACTGGTCGGCCGGCGTGCGCATCTGGTCGAAGTCGCGTATCACGAACTCTACCGTCAGCAGTTGGGCATCGATCCACACAGTGCCAGCGACGCGCAACTGCGCGCGGCGCTCGGCAATAGCGTCATCGATCCGACAGGCCTCACGCGCGACGACTGGCTCGACTTGCTGATGACGCATCGGCTGCAGCCGTCGTTCCCGCCCGACCAGCTGCTCGCGGTTTACGACTACCCCGCCAGCCAGTGCGCGTTGGCGCGCGTGCGCGACGACGGCGCGGAAAACATTCCAGTTGCGGAGCGGTTCGAGCTCTACTTGGGGTCACTGGAAATTGCCAACGGCTACCACGAGCTCGCCGATGCCGACGAGCAAGCGCGGCGCCTCGAGCATGACCGCCGCGTGCGCACCCAGCGCGGGGTCGTAGCGCCCCCGTGCGATGCGCATCTGCTGGCGGCGCTGACCGGGGGTTTCCCGGACTGCGCTGGGGTGGCGATGGGCGTCGATCGCCTGTTGATGGCCATGCTCGGCACCGGTCGCATCGCCGATGTGCTCGCGTTTGATTTCGGCCGCGGATAAGCGCCCGATAAACGGCTTCGGCCCCCGTCGCGCAGTGGGGGAAAACTTGATTTCCCGTTCATCCCGCGCCCGTACAGTGAGTCCGAACCTCCACAGGGGATCGCCGTCATGCGTCAAAACCTACTGTTTTTTGCGCTGGCGCTGGCCGGCATTACTGCGACGCCCACTGCATTGGCGCAGTACCGCGGTGGTCCGGCACAGGGGAGCGATCAAGTCGTGCGCTGCGAGTCCAGTGATGGTCGCGAGCGGCATTGCGCGCTCGACACCCGCGGCGGCGTGCGCATGGTCCGCCAACTGTCGCGCAGCGCGTGCATCGAGGGACAAAGCTGGGGCATGGACCGGGCCGGCATCTGGGTCGCGCAAGGCTGCCGCGCCGACTTCGTGGCGGACCGGGGTGGCGGCCGCTACCCGGGCTACGGCAACGACGGCGATCCCGGTCGGGTGGTGCGTTGCGAGTCCACCTCGGGCCGATCCAATCTTTGCCCGATGGATGCACGGCGTGGCATCGAGATGGTGCGTCAGCTGTCACGCAGCGCCTGCATTCGCGACCAAAGCTGGGGTTGGAACGATCGCGGCGTGTGGGTGTCGGGTGGCTGCCGCGGTGAGTTCCGCGCCCGTGGCGGGCGCGGGAACGGCTGGAATGACAGTGGGCATTCACAAGGCGTGCAATCCGTGCGCTGCGAGTCGAACGACGGACGCGTGCAGCATTGCCCGGTAGCTACTCAAGGCGGTGTGCGTCTGGTACGGCAGCTGTCGCGCACGGCCTGCATCGAAGGCCGCAACTGGGGCTATGACCATCGTGGCGTGTGGGTGGATGGCGGGTGCCGAGCCGATTTCGAGACCGGCGATCACTACGACCAGGGTTGGGGCGGCCGCTAAAGACCCCGGTGTAACGGACCCAACGGGCGCTGCGGCGCCCGTTTTCGTTGGCACGCCGAGGATCGTTCGGGGGTCGTCGTTTAGAATCTAGCCATGACCGAATCCGCCTTCGACTTTGACCGTTACGACCGCGTTCGTCCCATCCGCTGGACAGGGGCAGCGCTGGAGTTGCTCGACCAACGCAAGCTGCCGTTCGTGGTCGAGTACGTGAGTTGTGCGAGCAGTGACGACGTCGCCGCGGCGATCCACGCGCTGACGGTCCGCGGCGCGCCGGCGATTGGTATTGCTGCCGCATGGGGCGTGGTGCTGGCCGCGCGCGAAGTCGAAGGGGTCGCTGATGGCGCCGAGGCCGCCGTCGCGCTGGAGCCGGCGATGCAACGCCTCAACGCGGCGCGGCCGACTGCGGTCAATCTTGCCTGGGCGCTGGCGCGCATGCGGCGGGTGCTGCGCACGGCAGGCGTCGACTGGCGCGGCGTGCTCGAAACCGAAGCCAACGCGATCGCCAGCGAAGACCTCGCAGCCAACCGCCGCATGGGCGCGCTCGGCGCGGCATTGATCCAGCCCGGCAGCGGCGTGCTGACTCACTGCAATACCGGCTCACTGGCGACCGCGGGCTTCGGCACCGCGCTCGGGGTCATCCGCGCCGGCGTGGCGCAGGGCCGCATCGATCAGGTCTACGCCGGCGAAACCCGGCCGTGGCTGCAGGGCGCGCGCCTGACGGTGTGGGAACTGCAACAGGACGGCATCGCGCCGATGCTGATCGCCGACTCCGCCGCCGCCCATCTGATGAAGACCGGCGCGGTGCAGTGGGTGGTGGTCGGTGCCGACCGCATCTGCGCCAATGGCGACGTCGCCAACAAGATCGGCACCTACCAATTGGCGATCTCGGCGCGCCACCACGCGGTGAAATTCATGGTCGCCGCGCCCTCGTCGACGGTCGATATGGACACCGTCTCGGGCGAAGACATCCATATCGAGGAACGCGATCCGGGCGAGCTGTTCGGCGTAGGGGGTGTGCGTACTGCGGCCGAAGACGTCGGCGCGTGGAACCCGGTGTTCGATATCACCCCGCACGACTTGATTGATGCGCTGGTGACCGAGCGTGGGGTGATCGAGCGTCCCGATGCGGCGGCGATGCGGGCGGCTTTCGGACCCTGATCCGCTAGGGTCGGGCAGTGCCCGGATGAGGGGGGCCGTCCGCGACCTGCAAGCCGCCAGAAGCCCAGTCGCGCAGCAAGCGTAAAAACAGTCGCAAGTGCTTGTTTCTGCGTGGGAATCGGGGCTCCTTCGGCACCCGATCCGTGGTACTATTTCCCGTCTTTTTGATGCCGCCCCGAGCGAGCTGCAAAACAGGCGCCTGCGGGCGCTTTTTTGTGGTCCTCGCCGCGGGCTTCGCCCCTGTCAGCACGCTTGCTCGCAGGAGCTATGCGCCTCCCCGCGCCGACCCTTCATACCAACGGAAACCTGATGGCAGAGCTCGCCAAGGAAATCATCCCGGTCAATCTCGAAGACGAGATGCGCCGCAGCTATCTCGACTACGCCATGAGCGTGATCGTCGGCCGCGCGCTCCCGGACGTTCGCGACGGTCTGAAGCCGGTGCACCGTCGCGTGCTGTACGCGATGAGCGAGCTCGGCGCGCACAGCAACAAGGCGCACTTCAAGTCTGCCCGTATCGTCGGTGACGTGATCGGTAAGTACCATCCGCATGGCGACCAGTCGGTGTACGACACGTTGGTGCGCATGGCGCAGCCGTTCTCGCTGCGTTACCTGCTGGTGGACGGCCAGGGCAACTTCGGTTCGGTCGACGGGGACTCCGCCGCGGCGATGCGTTACACCGAATCGCGCATGGCCAAGATCACCCATGAGCTCATGGCCGACATCGACAAGGAAACCGTCGATTTCCAGCCGAACTACGACGAGAAAGAGTTCGAACCCACGGTCATGCCGACCCGGATTCCGAACCTGCTCATCAACGGTTCGGCCGGCATTGCGGTTGGCATGGCGACCAACATCCCGCCGCACAACCTGTCCGAAGTCGTCAACGCCACGATCGCGCTGATCGATGCGCCCGATCTCGACGTCGACGCGCTGATGGAATACATCCCCGGTCCGGACTTCCCGACCGCGGGCATCATCAACGGCACCGCCGGCATCATCAACGCCTACCGCACCGGTCGCGGCCGCGTGCGGATGCGTGCGCGCGCCGAGATCGAGGTCAACGAGACCTCCGGCCGCGAGGCAATTGCGGTCACCGAGATCCCGTACCAGGTCAACAAGGCGCGGCTGATCGAAAAGATTGCCGAGCTGGTCAAGGACAAGAAGCTCGAAGGCATCAGCGAGCTGCGCGATGAGTCCGACAAGGACGGCATGCGCATCTTCATCGAGGTCAAGCGCGGTTTTTCGGCCGACGTGTTGCTCAACAACCTCTATCAGCAGACGCAGATGGAGTCGGTGTTCGGCATCAACATGGTGGCGCTGGTGCACGGCCGCCCGCAGTTGCTGAATCTCAAGCAGATCCTCGAGGCCTTCATCCGCCACCGTCGCGAGGTGGTCACCCGCCGCACGATCTTCGACCTGCGCAAAGCGCGTGCGCGTGCGCACATCCTCGAAGGCCTGACGGTTGCATTGGCCAACATCGACGAGATGATCGAACTGATCAAGACCTCGGCGAATCCGAACGAAGCGCGCGAGCGCATGCTCGCCCGGACCTGGGAGCCGGGGTTGGTCGGCGCCTTGTTGGGCGCTGCGGGCGCAGATGATTCGCGGCCCGAGGACCTGCCCCACGGCGTGGGGCTTATCGATGGCCGCTACCAGCTAACCGAGACTCAAGCCCAGCAAATTCTCGAGATGCGTCTGCACCGCCTGACCGGGCTGGAGCAGGAAAAGCTGACCGACGAATACAAGCTGCTGCTGGAGACGATCCGTGCGTTGATCGAGATTCTGGAAAACCCCGACGTGTTGCTCGACGTGATCCGCACCGAGCTGCATAACGTCAAGGAAGAATTCGGTGACCCGCGCCGTACCGAGATCCGTGCCAGCGAGGAAGACCTCGACATCCTCGACCTGATCGCGCCGGAAGACGTGGTGGTCACCCTGTCGCACGCTGGCTACGCCAAGCGCCAGCCGGCCAGCAGCTACCGCGCGCAAAAGCGCGGCGGCAAGGGCCGCAACGCGGCATCGATGAAGGAAGAAGACTTCATCGACCAACTGTGGTTGGTCAACACTCATGACACGCTGCTGACCTTCACCAGCGCCGGTCGGGTGTTCTGGCTGCCCGTGTACCAGTTGCCCGATGCCGGTCCGAATGCGCGCGGCCGCCCGATCATCAACTGGATTCCGCTGGAAGAAGGCGAGCAGGTGCAGGCCGTGGTTCCGGTGCGCGACTACGACGATCGCAATGTGTTGTTCGCGACCCGTTGCGGCACGGTGAAGAAGACGGGGCTGTCCGAGTTCGCCTATCGCCTCGCGCGCGGCAAGATCGCGATCAACCTCGACGACGGCGACGCGCTAGTCAACGTCGCGCTGACCAACGGCAAGTGCGACATCATGCTGTTCGCCAGCAACGGCAAAGCGGTGCGCTTCTCCGAGAGCGAAATGCGCACCACTGGCCGCAATACCACCGGCGTGCGCGGCATTCGCCTGGCCAAGGGCGAGGAAGTGCGCAGCTTGATCGTGGTCGATGGCGATGGCGACATCCTCACCGCCAGCGAGCGTGGCTACGGCAAGCGCACGCCGGTCAGTGAGTATCCGCGCAAGGGTCGCGGCACCCAGGGCGTGATCGCACTGAAAACCACCGAACGCAACGGCAAGCTGGTCGGCGCGATCCAACTCAGCGACCATCACGAGGTATTGCTGATTTCTGACGGCGGCACGCTGGTGCGCACACGCGCGGCGGAGATTTCCCAGGTGAGCCGAAACACCCAAGGCGTGACGTTGATGCGTCTGGCGGCCGACGAGACATTACAGGCGGTGGAGCGCGTGGATGCGTCGCTGGATGACGAGATTGAGGCAGCGATTGCGGGCGAGGCTGAGGGCGCGATACCGCCGTCGATCGAGCATCTCCCGCCGACGCAGGAGTGATCGGTCGTGGTGGTGATGGGGCAAAGCCAGAACAGCTGCCTTTGATCTAACTTTCGCAAGACACAAAAAAGACCCGGCGCAAGCCGGGTTTTTTCTGGGTGGTCATGATCCATCGCTACGTGGGCTAGCGATCGGTGGTCCTTGCCTTGGAGCGATGCGGTGGAATCCGCCTTACGCCAGTTGCGACAGCACGTGTTCCGCCGACGAAACGCGGTACTCGCCGGGGGCTTCGACATGCAGCTGCTGCACCACGCCGTTCTCGGCATACAGCGCGAAACGCTTGGCGCGCGTGCCCATGCCGTAGGCGCTGGCGTCGAGTTCTAGGCCGAGCGCGCGGGTGAAATCGCCGTTGCCGTCGGCAAGCATTTGCAATGCCGCGGGCACGTCCTGGCTTTGGCCCCAGGCCTGCATCACGAACGGGTCGTTGACCGACAGGCAGTAGACCTCGATACCACGGCTGCGGAAATCGTCGAAATGCTGCACGAAGCTCGGCAGATGCTTCTCCGAGCAGGTTGGGGTGAAGGCGCCCGGCACCGCGAACAGGACGACTTTACTGTCGTCGAACAAGGTGCGGGTGTCGACCGTTTCGACGCCTTCGCGGATGCGCTGCAATGCGACTTCGGGAATGTGTTCGCCAACCTGGATGCTCATGCCGATCTCCTGTGGGGCCTGCAGTCTAGCCGGGAGCATTTCATGTTGCGTCAAGTGACTTGAAATCAACACGCCCACTGCCATGCTGTGTGGGTCATGCGCGATGCACCGTCGCGCCCTTCCATACTGCCGCGTGCAGGAGCTGTCGATGCAATTCAAGGATTACTACGAGACGCTGGGCTTGGAGCCGAGCGCCGGCGACGCCGAGATCAAGACCGCCTACCGGCGGCTGGCGCGCAAATACCACCCCGATGTCAGCAAGGAAGCCGGCGCCGAAGATAAGTTCAAGGCGGTCAACGAGGCCTACGAGGCGTTGCGTGATCCGCAAAAGCGGGCGGCCTATGATCAATTGAAGCGGCGCGGCTACCGGCCGGGCGAAGAAGTGCAGGCGCCGCCGGGGGGCTTCGGTGGTGGTCCCGGTGGCGGGGTCGATTTCGAGGAAATCTTCGCTGGCGGCGGCGCAGCTGGCGGCTTCAGCGATTTCTTTGAAAGCCTGTTCGGACAACGGCGCGCAGCCGGCGGGGTCGGTGGCCAGCCGGGCCGCGCCGCGCCCCCTCCCCGCGGCGACACGCGCGCCAAGCTGGCCGTGCCGCTGGAAGCGGTCTTCAGCGGCAATAGCGTGCGGATTTCGGTCAACAGCAAGACCCTGGACGTGCGCGTGCCCAAAGGCGTCCGTCCAGGGCAGGTGATCCGATTGAGCGGGCAGGGCGCCCATGGCGACTTGTTGCTCGAAGTGGAGTACGCCGCGCATCCGCAATTCGAGGTCGATGGCCGCAACGTGATCCATGTGTTGCCGATTGCGCCGTGGGAGGCCGCGCTCGGTGCGACCCTCAGCGTGCCGACGTTGGGCGGACCGGTTGAGCTGAAGATACCGGCGCTGTCCGAAGCCGGCCGCAAGCTGCGGCTGCGCGGCCGTGGCTTGCCTGGCGATGCCGCAGGCAAGACCGCGGCCGGCGATCAGATTGTCGAATTGGAGGTGCTGGCGCCGCGTCCGCACACCGCTGCACAGCAGACGGCCTACGAAACCATGCGCGATGCGTTCGGCGACGACTGGCGCCGCGTGTAAACCCGGGTAAACCAGTCTTGCGGCGGCTGGTGCCGCCGGTGTCGGGCGTCGCCTGGACTCAGGCGGTCATCAGTTCGGTGATTACGCTGGCCAGATCGCTCTCGCTGAACGGCTTGGTGATGTAGGCCTTCGCACCCTGGCGCATGCCCCACATCCGGTCGGTTTCCTGATCTTTGGTCGTCACCAGCACCACCGGGATGTGCTTGGTGGTCGGCTCGCGCGTGATCGCACGCGTTGCCTGGAAGCCGTTGAGGTTTGGCATCACCACGTCCATCAAGATCAGGTCGGGCAGTTCGCGTTTGGCCGCTTCGACGCCCGCGGCACCGTCTTCAGCGGTCAACGCCTCATGGCCCAGTTTTTCGACGATGCGGCAAATGCCCATCAATTGCGACGGCGAATCGTCGACGATCAGAATACGAGCCATCTTTGTTCCCCAAGTAATGCCGCGATTGTAACGGCCACCGGCGCGGCCGCAACTCGGCCGGGCGGCGGTGATCAGAGCGTCACTAGCGTACGCCCGAAGGAGCCACCGGAGAGCATGCCGGGGAACACTTCGGGCAGTTGTGCCAGGGTGACCTCGCGGGTGCAAATTCGGTTCAGGTGCGCGGGTTTCCAGTCGCTCGCCAGCAATCGCCACACCGCCTCGCGGATATCGCGCGCGGTGCCGGCCGAGGCCACGCCCAGCAACGACACCCCGCGGATGATGAATGGCATCACGGTGGCGTCGAGCGCGGGCGAAGCGGCCAGTCCGGCGCTGGCGACGTTGCCGTAGGGCGCGGTCTGCGCCAGCAGGCTGGTCAGCATCGGCCCGCCGACATTGTCGAGGCCGCCGCCGAAATGGGCAGATTCCAGCGCTCGCTTGGTGCCCAGCGCGTCGCGGCCGAGCACTTCGCTGGCGCCGATCGCTTTGAGGTAGTCGGTGTGTTCGGGCTTGCCACTGATCGCATGGACCTCGAACCCGGCGCGACTGAAGATGTCGACCGCCAGTGACCCCACGCCCCCGGTCGCACCGGTCACCGCGAGCGGACCGAGGTCGGGGACCTGGCGGTTCTCGCGCATTCGGTACAAGGCCAGCGCCGCGGTGAAGCCCGCGGTGCCAAGGATCATGCTATCGCGCAGGCTCAGCCCCGCCGGTAGCGGGATCACCCACTGCGCCTCCAGTCGTGCGTACTGGCCATAGCCGCCATCGCGGCTCTCGCTGAGGCCGCAACCGGTGACCAGCACGGCATCACCCTCCTTGAACTGGCGGTCGCTGGAGGCGACCACGTGCCCGGCGACGTCGATACCGCCGACCAGCGGAAACGTGCGCAGGATCTTGCCTTCGCCGGTGCCGGCCAGCGCGTCCTTGAAGTTGACCGACGAGAACGCGGTCTTGATCACGACTTCACCCGGAGACAGGTCGTCGAGCGCCATCGGCTCGACGCCGCTGCGGTAGCCGGCGTCGTCGTTGTGGATGCGGAACGCGTTGAAACGGGCGGGTGTCGTCATGCGTGAGCGCTCGTCATGGCAGCGGAAGCGAGGTTCATCTTGCGCCAAACCCGGTCGGGGTAGCGACTGCGTACACGCGGGTCAGTTCGGCGCCGGTGGAGGGTCGCCATATCAACAGGCGAAATAACTAACGCAGCGACGTCCGCCGCTTTTCGTCCAGCCACTTGTCTGCCTGGGCCGGCACGTAAGCGTGCATCCAAGCCAGCAGTGCGTCGATGTCGTCGCCGTGCCAAAGGTCGCGGCGCTGGTCGGCGTGCAGGAATCGCTCCTCGACCATGCGATCCATCATCGCGACCAGCGGCGTGTAGAACCCATCGACGTCGAGGAACGCGCACGGCTTGTCGCCCAGGCCTAGTTGGCGCCAGGTCAACATCTCAAACATCTCGTCCAACGTTCCGAACCCGCCGGGCAGTGCGACAAAGCCGTCGCTGAGGTCGAACATGCGCGCCTTGCGCTCGTGCATGTTCGCGACGACCTCCAGACGGGTAACGCCGCGGTGCGCTACCTCCCAGCCGACCAGTTGCTCGGGGATCACGCCGATCACCTCACCGCCGCCCGCCAGCACAGCGTCGGCGACGATGCCCATCAGGCCGACGTTGCCGCCGCCGTACACCAAGGTCAGGCCTTGCTGCGCCAAGCGCGTGCCGAGCGCTGCGGCGCGCTTGGCGTAGACCGGTCGGGCGCCGGCGTTGGATCCGCAATAGACGCAAACGGTGCGCATGGATTACCCCAACTCGGGTTTGGTTGATGGCGGCGCGGTCGCTTCGAGCAGCGCGACGCCGGACATCCGTCGGCCTTCTTCCTGCTGTCGCTTCGACTGCAGCAGCGACAACAGCTGCCACATCCATGCGCCTTGGAGGGTCCGTTTCAGTCGCAAGGATTCGTCCCAGGTGGACCGGAACTCGGCCTCACGCCAGCCGTAGGGGGTGAAGAACGCGGTGCTTTCAGCTGGGCCGAACTGCATCGGTGCATTGCCGTCGCGCAGGGTCGGCGCCCAATGCTTTTCGAGAAGCTTAAGTAGCTTTGGCGTAGCGAGGTCAGTAAGCCACCAGCGCATTCCGGCGATGTCACGCAATTCCCTGGCCAGGTTTGCGACCTGTCCGGCTTCGAGGTATAGCAACAAACCTTCGGTGATCACCAGCACCGGGCCGGTGCCGGCGGCGCGGGCGAACACCTCACGTCGCGCTGCCGGCTCGCGCAGGTCGGCAGCGATCAACTCCAGCTTGCACCGCGCGGTCTCGCCGGCCATGTGCTCGCGGAAGTACTCGACCATGTCCGGCAGATCGACGTGGAGCCAACGTACGCTGGGCGGCAACGCGAGGCGGTATGGGCGTGCATCCAGGCCGGCAGCGAGGTTGAGCACGGTCGTCGCGCCTTCCTGCACGCAGCGCATCACGATCTCGTCCATCACCGCACTGCGGACCACCACGGCCCAACTCATCGACGCGCCCCGCGGCAGGGCGCGCACAATGGCCTCGCCGCGCGCACCACCTAGCCTGCGCGCGTACGGGTCCACGAACAGCGCATCGCTGCGCTCGCTTTCCATGGCCCGGTAAATCGCCACCCAGAGCGCGGTGTCGGACACGTTGCGGATCGGATTGTCGGCGCTCATTGCTTCCTCCTGAAGCGGAAAGCACAACGGCGCACCGAGATGCGCCGTTGTGCGTAGGGCCATACCGAAATCAGTTCGCCTTGTGGATCGCGCGCTTGTCGACCGCCATCGCGGCATCGTGGATCGCTTCCGATAACGTTGGATGCGCGTGGCAGATGCGCGCGAGGTCGTCGGCCGAGCCACTGAACTCCATCGTCAGCACGCCTTCGTGCACCAGCTCTGACACGCCAACGCCGACCAGGTGCAGGCCGAGGACGCGATCGGTTTCGGCGTGGGCGATCACCTTGACGAAGCCGGCGGGCTCGCCCATCGCGACGGCGCGGCCGATCGCGGCGAATGGAAAGCTGCCGGTCTTGTATGGCGTGCCGTCGGCCTTGAGTTCCTGCTCGGTCTTGCCGACCCAGGCAATCTCTGGCTCGGTGTAGATCACCCACGGGATCGTGTCGTAGTTGACGTGGCCGGGCAGGCCAGCGATCAGCTCGGCGACCGCAATGCCTTCCTCGAAACCCTTGTGTGCGAGCATCGCGCCGCGGACGCAGTCACCGACTGCCCACACGCCATCGACGCCGGTGTGGCAGTGCGCATCGACCTCGATCTGGCCGCGCTCGCTGAGGCGCACGCCGGTGCCTTCGGCCAGCAGTCCCTTGCTCGCGGCCTTACGGCCGACGGCGACCAGCAGCTTGTCGACGATGATGGTCTTCTCGCCTTCGCCGTCGGTGTAGGTGACGTGGACCTCGGCGGATTTCTTCGCGCCGGATTTGACTTCGGTCTTGCTGACCTTGGCACCAAGACGGATGTCGAGGCCCTGCTTTTTGAATTCCTTGGCGGCGGTCTTGGCCACTTCGGCGTCGGCCAGGGCGAGGAAGTCGGGCAGGGCTTCGAGGATCGTGACTTCGGCGCCGAGGCGCTTCCACACGCTGCCCAGCTCCAGCCCGATCACGCCGGCGCCGATCACGCCCAGACGCTTGGGCACGCTGGTGAAATCCAGGCCGCCGACGTTGTCGACGATGGTGTTGCCATCGAACTTCGCAAACGGCAGCTCGATCGAATCCGAACCGGCGGCGAGGATCACGTTGGTGCCCTTGAGCTCGACTTCGCTGCCGTCGTGTTGCTTGACCTTGACCACGTTGCCCGGGTGCAGCGTGCCGAAGCCGTAGAACGGCGTGACCTTGTTCGCCTTGAACAGCATCGCGATGCCGCCGGTGAACTGCTTCACGATCTTGTCTTTGCGCCCGACCATGGTGCCTACGTCAATCGCGGCGTCCTTGGCGGTGATGCCGTGCTCACCGAACAGGTGCTGCAGGTTGTAGAACTGGCGCGAGCTGTCGAGTAGCGCTTTGGACGGAATGCAGCCCACGCGCAGGCAGGTGCCGCCGAGCGCGGGCTTGCCGTCTTTGCCGAGTGCGGCGTCGATGCAGGCGACCTTCATGCCCAGCTGCGCGGCGCGGATCGCGGCGTGGTAGCCGGCGGGGCCGGCGCCGATCACGACGACATCGAAGTTCTGCGGGTCGGTCATCTTGCTTGGTCCTTAGCGCTTGCCTTCTCCCAACGGGAGAAGGTGCCCGGAGGCGGATGAGGGTGCGGCGGAGCAGCGATGCTCAGGAGTGCCGTGTTCGTTCCCGCGTTTACGGGGTAGAGGAGGGAGAGCGACGCTCCGCTGCACCCTCCCCCAAACCCTCTCACCTTTGGACACCCTTCGGGCGCCAGTGGGAGAGGGGCTCAGAACTTCTTACATCCCCAGCAGCATCCGGTGGGGATTCTCAAGCTGGTTCTTGATGTCGACCAGGAACAGCACGGCGTCCTTGCCGTCGATGATGCGATGGTCATAGGAGAGCGCGATGTACATCATCGGCGCAGCGATCACCGCACCGTTCTCGACGATCGCGCGTTCCTTGATCGCGTGCATGCCGAGGATCGCCGACTGCGGCGGGTTGACGATCGGGGTCGACATCAGCGAACCGAACGTGCCGCCGTTGGTGATCGTGAACGTGCCACCCTGTAGGTCTTCGAGCGCGAGCTTGCCGTCGCGCGCCTTCTTGGCGTATTCGCCGATGCCGGCCTCGATGTCGGCAAACGTCATGCGCTCGACATTGCGCAGCACCGGCGTGACCAGGCCCTTGTCGGTGGACACCGCGATCGAGATATCGGCATAGCCGTGGTAGATCACGTCGTTGCCATCGACCGACGCGTTGACCGCGGGGTGGCGTTGCAGCGCATTCGCGGCAGCCTTGGCGAAGAAGCTCATGAAGCCGAGCTTGATGCCGTTGGCTTTCTCGAACGCTTCGCCAAGTTCCTTGCGCATCGCCATGACCTTGCCGAGGTTGACCTCGTTGAACGAGGTCAGCATCGCGATCGAATTCTTCGACTGCATCAGGCGCTCGGCGATGCGCGCGCGCATCCGGGTCATCGGCACGCGTTCTTCGGGCCGCGCGCCGCCGCCAACACCGGCGGTCTTGCCGCTGGCGTAGTTGACGATGTCTTCCTTGGTGACCGCGCCCTTGCGGCCAGTGCCCTCGACCTGGGCAGGGTCGATGCCTTCTTTGGCAGCGGTGAAGCGCGCGCCCGGCGGCAGTTCGGCCGCGGCGGTCTGCGGCTGCGTGCCCTTAGGCTGCACCGGCTGCGCTTCGGTGGTGGCTGCCGCGTCGTTCTTGGCGTCGATCGCGGCGGCGGCCGGTTTGGCTTCGGCCGCGGCCAGCGTGGCGCCGGCTTCGACGATCGCGAGCAGCTGCTCGCTGGTCACCGTGGCGCCGACCTCGAACTTGATTTCCTTGAGCACGCCATCGACCGGCGAGGGCACTTCGAGCACGACCTTGTCGGTTTCCAGATCCACCAGGTTCTCGTCGCGCTTGACCGCGTCGCCCGGCTTCTTGTGCCACGTGGCGATGGTGGCGTCGGAAACGGACTCGGGCAGAACCGGGACTTTGATTTCGGTGCTCATGAAGAAAACATCCTTAGTAAATTGTCATTCCGGATGAAACGGGAAATTCGTGCGTGACCATGCGCTGCGCCGTGGCGCCGGGTACGGGGATGGCGATCGTTATTCCGGGCAGCTTTCGCCACGCAGCGGGTTGACCAGCGCGTCGGCGACGAGCGCGGCTTGTTCGCTGACATGGTCGGAGAAGTGACCGGCGGCGGGCGACGGCGAGCGCGCGCGGCCGGCGTAGTGCAATGCCTGCTTTGGCTGCAGCGACGCGCTCAGATGATGGCGGATCTGGTACCACGCGCCCTGGTTCTGCGGCTCTTCCTGGCACCATACGACGTCGGTCGCAGCCGGGAAACGTTTCAGCTCGGCCACCAACGCCACGCGCGGGAACGGATACAGCTGCTCGACGCGGACGATCGCGACGTCATCGGCACCGCGCTTGCGCGCGTCCTCGAGCAGGTCGTAGTAGACCTTGCCGCCGCAGACGACGACGCGCTTGACCTTCTTGGCCTGGGCTGCAGTCGCGCCGACGTTGCTGTCCGGAATCAGTTCCTGGAACTTGCCGTCGGCAAGCTCCTCCAACGTCGACACTGCCAGCTTGTGGCGCAATAAAGACTTGGGTGTCATCACCACCAGCGGCTTGCGCGTGGCCATGACCATCTGCCGCCGGATCATGTGGTACGCCTGCGCCGGCGTGGTCGGCGTGCACACCATCATGTTGTCGAGCGCGCACAGCTGCAGGAAGCGCTCCAGACGCGCCGAACTGTGCTCGGGGCCTTGGCCCTCGTAGCCGTGTGGTAGGAACAACGCCAGGCCGCACAAGCGGCCCCATTTCGCCTCGCCGGACGACAGGAACTGATCGATCACGACCTGCGCGCCGTTGGCGAAGTCGCCGAACTGTGCTTCCCAGATGTCCAGCGTCATCGGGTCGGCGGTCGAGTAGCCGTACTCGAAGCCCATCACGGCTTCCTCGCTGAGCAGCGAGTCGATGATCGCGACGTCGGCGGGGTTCTGCACCAGTTGCCGCAGCGGGATGTAGTACGCGTCGTTGACCTGCTCGTGCAGGATCGCGTGGCGATGGAAGAATGTGCCGCGGCCGCAGTCCTGACCCACCAAGCGCAGTTTGTAGCCCTCGCTCAGCAGCGTGGCGTAGGCGAGGTTCTCGGCAAAGCCCCAATCGCCGGCTTGTTCGCCGGCCGCCATCTTGCGGCGGTCCTCGTAGATCTTGGCCACGCGCGCGTGCAGTTTGACCTCGTCCGGGATGGCATTGATCGCGCTGGCAAGGGCCTCAAGCTTCGCGCGCTCGAACGTGGTGTCGACAGGATCGCCGAGCTTGCCCGACAGCCAGCGCGACCAGTTGATGGTGAATTCGTCGGGCTTGGACTCGGCCAGGTCGGTCGTGACGTCGCCCGCATCGAGCTTGTTGCGGTACGCATCGACCAACGCCTGCGCGTCTTCGGCCGTGAGCGTGCCCTCGGTCACCAGGCGCTCGGCGTACAGCTCGCGCGCGGTTTTATGCGCGCGGATCACCCGGTACATCACCGGCTGCGTCGCCGCCGGTTCGTCGGCCTCGTTGTGGCCGTGGCGGCGATAGCAGACCAGGTCGATGACCACGTCCCTGCCGAAACGGTTGCGGAAGTCGAGCGCGAGCTCGGTGCAGAACACCACGGCCTCGGGGTCGTCGCCGTTGACGTGCAGGATCGGCGCGCCAACCATCTTGGCGACATCGGTGCAGTACAACGTCGAACGCGCGTCCTCGCGGGCGCTGGTGGTGAAACCGACCTGGTTGTTGATGACGATGTGCAGGGTGCCGCCAACGGCAAAACCGCGCGCCTGCGACATCTGCAGCAATTCCATCACCACGCCCTGGCCGGCGAATGCTGCGTCGCCGTGCATCAGCACCGGCAGCACCTGGCTGCGGCCGGCCTCGCCACGACGGGTCTGGCGCGAGCGCACCGAACCGGCGACCACGGGATCGACGATTTCCAGGTGCGACGGATTGAACGCGAGCGCAAGGTGCACTGGGCCGCCGGGGGTGGCGACGTCGGCGCTGAAGCCGAGGTGGTATTTGACGTCGCCGGTGTGGGCGAGGTCGTTGTGGACGTGCTCGAATTTGCCTTCGAACTCGTCGAACAGGTGCCGCGGTGGCTTGCCGAGCGTGTTCACGAGCACGTTGAGGCGGCCGCGGTGGGCCATGCCGATGACGACGTCCTTGACGCCTTGGTCGCCGGCGCGACGGATCATCACGTCCATCAGCGGGATCAGCGCGTCGCCGCCTTCGAGCGAGAAGCGCTTTTGGCCGACGTACTTGGTGCCGAGATAGCGCTCCAGGCCATCGGCCGCCGTCAGGCGTTCCAGAATGCGGCGCTTGTCTTCGGCGGTGCGGTTGAACTTGCCGCCGGCGCTTTCCAGCCGCTCGTACACCCAGCGACGCTGCTCGGAGTCGGTGATGTGCATGAACTCGGCGCCGATCGGGCCGGTGTAGGTCGCCTTGAGCAGGGCCAACAGATCGCCGAGCTTCATCCGGGTCTGGCCGGCGACGCCGCCGGTGCTGAACTCGGCGCTCAGGTCGCTTTCGGACAGACGGTGGAACGCCAGCGCGAGGTCGGGCGCTTCGGGCTGTTCGAGCAACTGCAGCGGGTCGATGTCGGCCGCGAGGTGGCCGCGTGACCGGTAGGCGGTGATCAGTTTGCCGACCGCGCGCTCACGTTCGTCGCCAGTGCCGGTGCCGGTCGCAGCCGCGCCGTTGCCGCGCGCGGCGGCCTTACCGGCGATGGCGATCGCCTCAATGACGGCCGAATGCGGCACGTCCCCGGCTTCGCGGCCCTTGAAGCCGTCGAAATAGGCCTTCCATTTGGGCCCCAAGCTGTCGGGCGAGACCAGGTACTGCTCGTACAAGTCCTCGATATAGGCGGCATTGGCGCCGAGCTGGGAGGACTGGGAGAACTGCTTGAGAAGACTGTCCACGATGGTGATCGGGAAACTCTTGGAGGAAGGGGGCGGAGGCCAGGATGGCGCGCGCGGGCGGCTATTCAGGCACTCAGGGATCGGAATTATAGCGGCAGCACGCGGCCCAACGGCTAGGGCACTTGTTCAGGGCCGCTGCTGCCGTCAAATCCCCAGCGCGCGGAACTCCGTGCACGCACGGGCGCGCTCCCACATCGGCTCGAACGCCGCACGCAGTTGCCGTGCGCGGGCCTCGCCGTCGAGCGCGGTTTCGCCGTCGAAACGATGACCGAGCGTGCGGAAATACCAGCCACCGCGGTCGTTGACGATGAATGCAGAGGCATAGGCGCGATCGCCGGGTTCCTCCACGGCGCGGAACGCAAACGCGCTGGGTAGGCGCTGGGCGAGCCCGATCAGCGGCGCGAGCGCGCGTTGCGGCGTGGCCGGGTCCTGCAGCAGCACGCGCACCGTCCCGTCGCGGGTGGCGAATCGGCGCAGTGCCGCCAATGCCTCGGGCGTGTCCAACAGGCCTGGGTCGAGCTCGCGGCTGTACAGCAGCAGGTGGCGCCGGGCGCGGCCAATTACGCCGAGTAGTGCCGCCTGCGCGGCATCGTGGGTCTCGACGGGATTGGGCTTGTCGAGCAGCCGGTGCATCGATTGATGATCGATGCCGGCTTCGACGAAGCGGGCCTCAACGGGCAAGAAGCCGTGCCGGGTGTAGAAGCCGATTGCTGCGACCTGCGCGTGCAGCGAGACTTCGCGCCAGCCCAAGCGTCGGGCCTCGTCGATCAACGCGAGCAACAAGGCGTCGCCGACGCCGCGACCGCGCCAGTCGGCCAGCACGGCCATGCGACCGATGCGGTGATCGGGGGTCAGCCGGCCGGTGCCGATCGGTTGGCCTTCGCCGTCGCGCGCGAGCACGTGCCGGCACTGCGGATCGAGCTCATCCCACTCCAGCTCCGCGGGCACGCTCTGCTCCTGCACGAACACCGCCTCGCGCACGCGGCGCAGGTCGGGCAGGGCGCTGTCGTAATCGACCGGCTCCACGGAGAAGGGCGGGGTGGCAGTCATGGAATCTCCAGTGCTCGGGTTATTGCCCGTCATAGATTGCTCGTCGGTTGCTAGGAAGCAGGACGCCTGTGACTTGAAGCTCTGGGAAGCGAAGGCGCGGGACAACCTGCTGTCGCTCGCCCTGCGGGTCGGGCGTCGACGAACTACGCGCTTCACATTGGTCTTGGATTTGCAGGAACGACGGGTTAGTTCGGGTGCCTTGAGGAGCCTTATTGCTCCTCTGCGATGTCATTGTCGAGCGCCAGCCGGTAATGGCCCGCCTGGATCAGCTCGAATAGCCGGTCGCGGCCTTTTTCGGAGAGCGCCGCATATCCCACGCCGTCCAGCTGCGCGGCATTGGCGATGCGCTTCGCGTCGCGCACCGGCAGCGCGAACTCCTGGCCATTGACGTACAGGCGTGCGCCGCGCCCAGCTTGGCGCCAGGCCATGCGCGAAAACGGGTGACGCCCAAGACTGGCTCCGTGCTGGAGGTCCCATTCGACCTCGATGCGCGAGCGCTCGTCGCCACCGGGCAGCACTTCACCGCCGTTGCGGTACAGCGTGATGAAACGCCCGAACCAGTCGCCAAGGCGCTCGGGGTCGTTCATGCGCAGCAGGTTCAGCGCCTCGATCGCGCGCGTCATCGCCGCGGCATCGATCTCGCTCGGGTCGCTCGCCGGCTGCAGGTCGGGATCGCGATAGCGCAAGGCCTCGTCCGCATCGGCCGCCAAGGTGTCGACGAAATCGCCAAGCAGCTCCGCCGCCGATGGGGCGCGCATGCCGATCGAGTACGTCAGGCACGCATCCTCGGCGACGCCGTGGTGCGGCACGCCCGGCGGCAGGTACAGCATGTCGCCGGGGCCGAGAATCCAGTCGTGGGTGGGATGGAACTCGCGCAACAGCTTGAGCTCGACGTCCTGGCGGAACTCCAGCGACGGCGCTGCGTTGCCCAGCGCCAGCGACGCGTCGATCTGCCAGCGCCGATGCCCCTTCGCCTGCAATAGGAACACGTCGTACTGGTCGACGTGGGCGCCGACCGAGCCGCCCGGCGCGGCGAACGACACCATGACGTCGTCGATGCGCCAGCGCGGCAGGAACGCGAACGCATCGAGCAGCGCGGCGACATCGGCGTCCCACTTGTCGACGTCCTGCACCAGCAGGGTCCAGTCCTGATGCGGCATGCCGGGGAACTCGTCCTCGGCAAACGGTCCCTGCCGCAGCGTCCAGCGATCCAGCGCGCGGTCGTAGTTGACGATGCGCGACAGCGCGAAGTCCTCGCAGGCCAGGCCGGCAAGGTCTTCGGGCGCGATCGGCGGGGTGAACCCGGGCGCGGAGAAATCCGCGAACGCGTTGCGGATCAGCAGCGGTTGCTTCTGCCAGTAGTCGCGCAGGAATACCGCGGGCGGCATGCCCAGTGGCGTTAATTTGCTGGCGTCGACTTCGATCGGCAGCGCCAGCGGTGCGGGCTTGGATAGGGACTTCGCTGCCGTTTTTGTTTTCTTCATGTCGATATCTCGTCGTAGCCGCGCCCAATAAATTGCAGCAGGCACCAGCCGTGCCCGAATGGGTCGGCCATTTGCACAATGCGCCCCCACACCGTCTCGCGGGTCGCGCCTTCCTGCACGGCGCCGGCGGCGACGGCGCGGGCAATGGCGGCGTCTATGTCGTCGACGACGACGTCGCAATGAATTGGGCTCCAGTGGCGCGCGTAATCGCGGCACACGGCGCCCGCCCCAACCGTGCCAGCGGTCTTGTGCAGCAAATAGATCGGCGCGTCGGCGCCGAGCAGTTCCACCGCGTCATCGCCGAAACGACGTCCGGTGCGCAGGCCGAACGCGGCGGTATAGAACCGCTCGGCGAGGGCCAGTTCCGGGACATCGATGTTGATCAACAATTTCATCGGGCCGCCTCCGGCGATAGTGGTCAGGTCACGCCTGGCTGGTGACGCGTCTCGGGGCTAGATCGGTCCTGGGCGGGCGTTTTGCGTCCAGTCGCGCGGTCGTACATTTGCAGCAGGCGCATTAGCTGGGTCTTCTCCAGCACAACTCGCTTGTTGAGACCCCAAGGACTGCGGGCCTTCTGGTATTTGAAGTCGATCCACTTCTTGCGGGGACTGGAATGCCGAAACGTCTCCCACAGCATCGGCAGGTAATCGTCGTCCGGACCGACGCCCACTATATGCTTGACGCTGATCCTCTCAGGATCGCCGCGTTTGAAGCGATAGGTGATGTAAAGCGAATTGCGCTTGCATTTGCACCGGCGCCGCAGCAGGCGTTGATCCCACCCACTCGGCGCCAACTCATCCCAGATGAACGCGGCGATGCTGCGGGAGCCGCAGACGCTCAGCCACGTTGGCCGGTCGCCGCATGAGATGCATTGCCACCAGTAGCTGGCCATGACGTCGTCAGTTAGCGCCGTGGGGCCTCAGACTTCGCGGGCCAGCTGCTGCGCCAACCCGGTATAGCTGCCCGGGGTCATCTCGAGCAGTCGCTGCTTCGCGTCGGCGGGCAACGCGAGCGATTCGATAAACGTGCGCATCGAAGCCTCGTCGATGCCATGGCCGCGGGTGAGTGCCTTGAGCTGCTCGTACGGGCTGGGCAGCCCATGGCGACGCATCACCGTCTGCACGGCCTCGGCCAGCACTTCCCAACTGGCATCGAGATCGGCCGCCAGCCGCTCCGGGTTGGCGGTCAGCTTGTCGAGTCCGCGCAGCAGTGAATCGAAACCGATCAGCGCATGGCCAAATGCGGTGCCGAGCGCGCGCAGCACGGTCGAGTCGGTGAGGTCGCGCTGCCAGCGGCTGATCGGCAGCTTCGCGGCGAAGTGCTCGAACAGCGCGTTGGCGATGCCGAAGTTGCCTTCCGCGTTTTCGAAATCGATCGGATTGACCTTGTGCGGCATGGTCGAGCTGCCAACTTCACCGGCCTTGACCGACTGCTTGAAATAGCCGAGCGAGATGTAGCCCCAGATGTCGCGGCACAGATCGATTGCGATGGTGTCGATGCGCTTGTGCGCGTCGCACAACTCGGCGATGCCGTCGTGCGGTTCGATCTGGGTGGTGTAGGGCTGCCAGTCGAGGTCGAGCGATTCGACGAAGCGGCGCGCGAACGCGGTCCAGTCGACCTCGGGGTAGGCCGCGACGTGGGCGTTGTAGTTGCCGACCGCGCCGTTGATCTTGCCCGGCATCGGCAGGCCCGCCAGCACTTCGCCTTGGCGCTGCAGGCGCGCGACGACGTTGGCCAGCTCCTTGCCGACGGTGGACGGCGAAGCGGTCTGGCCGTGGGTGCGAGAGAGCATCGGCAGGGCGGCATGTTCGTGCGCCATTGCCCGCAGTTTCTGGATCAATTGGTCGAGCTTGGGCAGCAGCACGCGCTGCCGGGCCTCGTTGAGCATCAGCGCATAGCTGAGGTTGTTGATGTCTTCGCTGGTGCAGGCGAAGTGGACGAATTCGAGCGCCGGGCCGAGCTCGGCATCGTCGGCCAGCCGCTCCTTGATCAGGTACTCGACCGCCTTGACGTCGTGGTTGGTGGTGCGTTCGATTTCCTTGACCCGGGCGGCGTCGGCGACTGACAGGTTCTTAGCCAGGCTGCGTAGGCGCGCGATGGCCGCGGCGGGGAACGGCTTGAGCTCGACGATGCCCGGCTCCGCGGCCAACGCCAGCAGCCACTCGATCTCGACAGTGACGCGCGCCTTGATTAGGCCGAACTCAGAGAAAATTGGGCGCAGCGGGTCGACCTTGCCCGCATAGCGGCCATCAAGCGGGGACAGCGCGAGCAACTGGGATTCGATGTTGGCGGACATGGCACGCGCAGGCAGCAGGACAGGGGCGCGATTCTACAGGGCCCGTCTACAGGGCCGGTCCACGGGGCCGGTCTACTTCCGCCGGTGCTCGGCACCGTAGCGCGCGTTCGGGTGGCGAGAGGTCCGGTGCTTCATGCGCGGCTTGCTGAATAACTGGGACGGGCATACCGTTCATCGCGGCTGACGAGAAGGTTGGATCGCCCTATCCACCTTTGGATGACTCAATGGGAATGCTGATGAATGTTCGCCGGCTGACATTGATTTTCACGGTGGTGCTGGCGGCCGCCTCCACGCCAGGGTGGGCCCAGACCCAGGCGGCGTCGGACCAGGACGCATGCGGCGAGTACCAGCGCGCGGACAAGGAGTTGAACCGCGTCTACCGCCAAGTGCTGGTCGACTACCAAGCCGACGGTAGGTTCATTGAGAAACTCAAGGTAGCGCAGCGCGCGTGGCTGCCTTACCGCGACGCGCAGCTGCAAGCGCTCTACCCGGCGCGTGAACCGCAAAAAGCTTACGGCAGCGTCCACAAGCAATGCCGCTGCCAAGCGGCGACGGAATTGACGCTACAGCGGACCGAGGAACTACGGCGCTGGGTGATGGGGGTGGAAGAGGGCGACGTGTGTGCCGGAAGTATCAGGGTCCGTGGGACTCCCGACGGCTGAGATGCCGCGAGATCGTGTGCCGCCCTGATGTCGGTGGGTCACGCTTCGGCGATGCTGGTTAGGTGATGCTCGTTCAGTGATGCGATGGCGCACGGCGTGCTCGAGTTGCCGGAGGCCATTTCGACCGACCCGGGGGAGAGCGGACCAACCCTCCCAGCGCGTTTCAGGAAACTACGATGGCCACGAAGAAGATCCCCTCCCTGCTGGCAAAGACCGCAACGCGCACCGAGCACGACAGCATGGGCGACCTACAGGTACCTGCACACTCGCTGTGGGGCGCACAGACCCAGCGCGCAGTGCAGAACTTTCCGATATCGGGCCAACCGATGCCGCCTGAATTCATCCGCGCGCTGGGCCTGATCAAAGCCGCGGCGGCGCAGGTCAATGGCGGGTTCGGCTTGCTGGGGAAATCCGCTGCAGCAGCGATCCGCGCGGCAGCGTTGCAAGTCGCCGCCGGCGAATACGATGCGCAGTTCCCAATCGACGTGTTCCAGACCGGCTCGGGCACGTCCAGCAACATGAATGCTAATGAGGTGATCGCGGCGCTGGCCTCGCGCGGCGGCAAGGTCGGCGCCAACGGCAAAAACACGATCCATCCGAACGACCACGTCAATCTCGGTCAGAGCTCCAACGATGTGATCCCGACCGCGATCCGCGTGTCGGCGCAATTGGCCACGGTGGAATCGCTGCTGCCCGCGCTCAAGCATCTGCGCCGCACCATCGACCGCCGCGCGAAGTCGCTGACTAAAGTCACCAAGACCGGCCGCACCCACCTGATGGACGCGATGCCGCTGACGTTCGCGCAGGAGTTCGGCGCGTGGTCGGCGCAGCTGGACTCGGCGCAGATGCGCATCGACGACAGCCTCAAGCGGCTGCGGCGGCTGCCGATCGGCGGCACCGCGATCGGCACCGGCATCAATGCCGATCCGCGCTTCGGCCCGGCGATGGCCAAGGCCCTGTCGGCTTTGGCCGGTACCCGCTTCGAGTCTGCGCCGAACAAGTTCGAGGGCCTGGCTGCGCAGGACGACGCGGTCGAACTGTCGGGTCAGCTCAGCGCGCTAGCGGTGGCGTTGATGAAGATCGCCAACGATCTGCGCTGGATGAACTCCGGACCGCTGGCCGGCTTGGGGGAGATCGAACTGCCGGCGTTGCAGCCGGGCAGCTCGATCATGCCGGGCAAGGTCAACCCGGTGATACCCGAGGCGATGGCGATGGTGTGCGCGCAGGTCATGGGCCACCACACCGCGATCACGATTGCGGGTCAAAGCGGCAATTTCCAACTCAACGTGATGTTGCCGCTGATCGCGTTCGACTTACTCGATTCGATCCGTTTGCTTGCCAATGCGATGCGGCGGCTGGCCGACGATGCGATCGCCGGGCTCACCGTAAGCACCAAGCGCGTGCGCGCGACGCTGGATCGCAATCCGATCCTGGTCACCGCGCTGAATCCAATCATTGGCTATGAGAAGGCCGCGACGATAGCCAAGCAAGCCTACAAGGATGGGCGGCCGGTGTTTGACGTCGCGTTGGAGTTGAGTGGGCTGTCGGAAAATGAGCTGCGACGTTTGCTTGATCCGACGGCGCTGACCAGGGGCGGCATCCTCAGCTGATTATCGCTGGCTGCTGGCGATGCATGCGGGTTCCTGTTGCAAACCCAAGCACCGGGAGGGACTTCGGTACCCGGCACTGCCGAGGCGAGTTCTACGCGAACTGGTTTGATTGCGCCTTTCAGGCCGCAGGCGTGTGCGGGTTGCTCATACAGAGGTCGATGGCATCTGCTTGAACCGAGCGAGCAGGCGCATAAACATTGGAAACATCACCAGATGGATGACCGCGGAGACGGCTGCGATCAGGGAACCAATGGCGGTGGGCAGCACTGCGCCAAACGTAAACGTCATGCCCAGGATGAACCCCAGCACGCACTCCGCGCGATACACCGGCAACAGCACGGCAGCCACAAGCATGCTACCGAACAAATACGCTGCAGCAGTTTCATAGCCGTGGGTGAAGGCGATCGAAAGCAGAATGCCGAAAAGCAGCGAACCAAAGAATCCGGCAATTGCGCTCACCGGGAGCTTTGATGCCCCGTTCTTCCCGCCAGAACGCAATGCCATTCGCCTTTGGAAGCGCCCGCTGAGGAACCAAGTCAGCGCCGGGAGCAGTAATGCACCTAGCCAGTTGGAGATCGCTGGCAGATCGGCACGATTCAGGATGTGGTGGCTCACTACGCCGCCATGGAAATGCTCCCAGGCCAGATGCGCCAGTTCTGCAAAGGTCACCAGGGCAATGAGGTAAAGGCGCCACCGCGGGAGTTGCTTTTGCCTCCCTTCGTTCTCCGCTGCCTGTGCGGTCCTGGAGGTGCTCAAGACTTGCGGTCCGCAACCGCGCCTTTGCCGATCAGGTACGCGCGGACCTCATCATTGCTCGCCTGATTCAGCGGCGAACGCCAACGGCCGAGATCGGCGACCACGCCCTTGTTGACGTCGGCGCCGTGCTCGACCAGGTACGTCACGACGTCCAAGTGGCCACTACGTGCCGCGTTGATCAGCGCTGTTTCGTCGCCCGCCACCACGGCATTGACGTCGGCGTCGGCGGTAATCAGCCGCGCGACGACATCGCCATGGCCATGCTTGGCGGCGGCGATCAGTGGATTGCCATCGCCACGCGAGGCTCGGTTCACGTCCGCGCCCAAGCGGATAAGCTCTTCGACGATCGCGAGCTCACCAAGCGCTGCGGCGCGAATAAGCGCAGTGCCATCGCCGCGCGTCGCCGCGTTGATGTCCGCGCCGCCTTCGACCAGCCGTCGAACTTCGGTGATACGCCGGCCGTCGACGGCTTCAATGAGCGTCGTGTCGCCTTCGCCTGTGGCTACCTTTTCGTCACCGCAGTCGGACACCTGCTCGGCCTTGATCGTCGCGTACGGACGGAACACAGCCAGATCCGCGGCCAACGCTTCCTGCACGTTGCGGATCGCGCCTAGACGTAAGCAGATTTGGGCGGCTTTGGCTTCGACCTTGCCAGCCTCGGCTTCGACACGCTTATCGATCCGGTCGGGATCGCCGGCCATCAGCCCGCCAACGACTTCGCCGATCGCCTTACCGGCAAGCGCGACGCCCTGTTGGCCGACCGCAATCGCGTCGCTGCGGATGCCCTGCACCTCAGTGAAATAGCGCTGGGCCAATTGCCGCTGCGCCGGTGTGGTGGCGACCGCTGTGCCGGCGATGGTCAGGTCGCCCGCGGCGTTGACGGTCGCGTCGGGCTTGCCGCGCGCATGCACCGTGA
The DNA here is from genome assembly GCA_043738095.1 of Lysobacter sp. Lineage (GTDB taxonomy): Bacteria > Pseudomonadota > Gammaproteobacteria > Xanthomonadales > Xanthomonadaceae > Lysobacter_K. The sequence continues at coordinate 40,838 of JAYSZI010000093.1, read as the reverse complement.
CAAGGTCTTTGTTGTTGACTTCGAAATGCTGGAACGAAGCGTGGTCAGGACCGCCGTCGGCGTCGCAACCTGCTATCAGGGCGACCGACAGCAATGCAGTAATCATGCCGGCGAGGGGAAGGTGGGTAAGAGAAGCGATTTTCATGTTGGGCTCCAGGGCCTGCGATCAGTGCAGCAGCGGATGCTGCGAATCTAGAACCAACGGTTGGCGCGGTCGCGTTGGACTGATGGCCGTCGTCGTTCAGTGGTGTCGGGCCGCGCCGATACACGCTTGCGATTTGGAAGTGGGGCGATGCTGACAGGCACCGCCCCTTCAAGCTCAGCGGTTAAGGCCAGATCAGCCCTCATCCCGCCAGCGACGCAGACGGACGGCGCCGAAGATCATCGCCGCGCCGGCCGCCGCACCAATCCAGAGTTGCGGGGTCAGCAGCACTGAGTAGGTGGTGCGCAGATTGATCAACTGGCTCACCGCATGTTTGGGCGAATCGATCTCGGTCGCGCCGAACGTGGCCACGTCGAGCCAGCTACCTGGCGCCACGCTGAGCAGCGAGCGGGCGACGACGTTCTTCCAGAACCAGATGGTCTCCATGTTGAACAGCTGCATCAGATCAAACCAAGTGACGAAGATGCCGGCGAACACCGGGATCATGATCGCCCACAGGAACGGTTTGCTCTTGGCCCAGGACGAACACAGCATCAGCCAGCCGATGGTCGGCAGGGTCCACAGCGCGTAGACCGGGATGCTCGCGAGCAGGTAGCCAGCCACTTTCAGCGGGCTGCCTGGTCCCCACAGCAAGGTCAGCGGATTGCCCCCGTGAAGCAGGATGACGCCGCTGGAGATGATCAGGAAGCCAAACATCGTCAACACACCGGCGATGATCGCCAGGACCGGGGCCATTACCGCAGCGCTGGTGACCTTGGACAGCACCGTGGCGCTATCTGACAGCGGCAGCGATTTCCAGAACAGCACGCTGCGGTCCTTGCGGTCGTCGTACAGGCTGCCCAAGCAGTAAAAGAACACCACGAACGACAACACCAGCAGGGGCCAGGCGGCCGACATCAGCAGACTGAGGTCGATCACGCCGCCGATCTCACGCAGTTCCACCGGCGTCATCTTCTCAGTGAGCTGGCCCAGATTCAGGCCGTTGATCTTGAAACTGCCCCCGTCGACGTTGATTTGCGCGTGGTCGGGGATCCGGCGTGCGGCCAATTCGCCGGCACCGATGCCCATCAGGCTGAGCAGCAGGAAGATCGCGCCAGCCACCATTGGTGCCCAGAAGAATCCGCCCTTGTGCTCCCAGAATTCGCGCTTGAGCAGCAGCTTGAACATGTGGGTGGGGTGGGGCGGGGCCACAGGCGCGCGTGGGGCGACCGGCAGTTCCATACTTGTTGTGTTCATGCGTAGGTCCCCTTCATGGTGGCGACGAACAAATCGGCCAGGCCCGGCGTGCGGGTTTCCCCCAGTGTCTCCAGCTGCGCGGCAGGCACACCGTCGAACAGCATCACGGTCTTGCCGAAGGGCAGGGCTCGTTCGTCGAGCGGCTTGAGCGCGCGGGCTTCGTCGGCTTTGTCGGTGTTGATGAAGACTTCGGTGAAGCGCTCGCCGAGGGTTTCCATGTCGCTGTTAAGCACGATCTTGCCGTCGCGGATGAACATCACGTCGGTGAGGATGTGCTCGATCTCTTCCACCTGGTGGGTGGTGATCACGATGGTCTTTTCCTCATCGAAATAGTCTTCCAGCAGGCGCTGGTAGAACTGCTTGCGGTAAAGAATGTCGAGGCCGAGCGTCGGCTCGTCGAGCACCAGCAGCTTGGCGTCGATCGCCATCACCAGTGCCAGGTGCAGCTGCACGATCATGCCTTTCGACAGTTCACGCACGCGCATCTGCGGCTGCAGCTGGGTGCCGGCAAGGAAACGCTCGCACTTGGCTCGGTCGAAGCGAGGGTGCACGCCGGCGACGAATTCGATCGCCTCACGCACGCGGATCCAGCGCGGCAGCACGGCGACATCGGCGATGAAGCACACATCGCGCATGAGCTCGTCGCGCTGGGTACGCGGGTCGCGGCCCAGTACCGACAAATCACCTTCGAACGGGATCAGGCCGAGCATCGCCTTGAGCGCGGTGGTCTTGCCGGCGCCGTTCGGGCCGATCAAGCCGACGATGCGGCCGGTCGGGATGTCGAACGTGGTGTTGTCCAGCGCCAGCTTGTTCTTGTAGGCCTTGCGCAAGTTGCGCGCGGTGACCACGTTGGACGTGGATGTGGGAGTGGCGTGGGTGGCGGCGTTCATTGCGCACCCGCCTGGGCATTGCCGGCCTGCAACAGGTCTTGCGTGCTCAGCCCCAGGCGCAGGATGCGCTCGAGCACCAACGGCCATTCCTCGCGCAGGAAGCGCTCGCGCTCGTTGACCAGCAGTTTCTTCGCGGCCTCTTCAGTGACGTACATGCCCAGTCCTCGGCGTTTTTCGACCAGTGATTCATCCGCAAGCTCTTGATAGGCCCGCGAGACAGTGATGGGGTTGAGCTGATACTCAGCGGCGACCTGCCGTACCGAGGGCAGGACATCGCCGGGCTTGAGGACGCCGTCAAGCATCATCGCGATGACGCGTTCCTTCAGCTGGCGGTAGATGGGAGCGCCGTCGCTCCATTGAATGGCGGTCATTTTATTCAGCCCCGCGGTGCGAATGAGAAAAAGGGCATCGCCATCGACTGGCGGATGCGGCGGGATTTTCCGGACGAGTGACGCGATGGCTTGGCGGCGGCCGAGGTCGCCGCGGTGTCTTGGAGGGTGGCGGTAGCGGTGCGCGCGTCGAACTGTTGGGCTACGGCCGCGACGTGCGCGGCGATGGCGGGTTCGGCCAGAGTGGCTTGGCTCGACGACGCGGAGGCCGCGGCGGCCAGCGGCAGCGACGCTGGTACGGTCGCGACCAGTCCCAGCACCAGCGCGCAGCAGCTGATCAGGACAGAGAAAGCGGAGGGGAGGTTGCGGTTCATGGTGAACGCCTTGCTCGTTGGTTGACCGGTGTTGTAGGTGACTATAACACCAACTTTCCCGACGTCAACTGTTAGCTACCCAACTAAAGGCATACTCCGGCCCTGCCTTACGCGAGAGCGCCCCATGCGTCGTTTCCTTTTGCTTTTGTTGAGTCTGGTTGCTGTGTCGAATGGCGGGATCGCCCTCGCCGGCGGCGGCCTGCTCGACCACATCTACCGGCCACTGGCCGGCAAGTCCCCGGTTCACCTGGGCAGGGCCTATGCCGGCAAGGTCGTGCTGGTAGTCAATACCGCGAGCAAGTGCGGCTACACACCGCAATTCGAGGCGCTCGAGGCTGTGCACCGCAAGTACCAACGTCAAGGCTTCGCTGTGCTGGGCTTCCCGTCGGGCGACTTCAAGGCGCAGGAGTTCGAGGACGAGAAGCAGATCCAGCAGTTCTGCACGCTCACTTACGGCGTGAAGTTTCCGATGTTCGAGAAGGTGCACGTGATCGGCGCGCAGGCCGCGCCGCTGTATCGGGACCTCAGCAAGGCGGCGGGCGAGGCGCCAAAGTGGAACTTCCACAAGTACCTACTCGGGCGCGACGGCAAGCTGATCGCCAGCTATGGCAGCAAAACCAAGCCCGACGATACGGTGGTCATTGCCGCAATCGAGCAGGCGCTGAACGCGCCACGTCCGAAGCGACGCTGAACGTCGGCAAGTTGTTGCCATCCATGGACGCATTGCCGCCACCAGCGCGGACCGCGACAATGGCGCCCTTGCGTCGCCCTTGCGACGTATTCGTACTAGGAGCATCCCGGATGAAAGTTTTCTTGCGCGGCGTCGCCGTGCTGTTGAGCGTTGCGATCGCCGCGACCGGCGTCGCCACGGCTGCCCCTCCCAAAGCCGCCAAGGACAAGACCGTGCTGACCACCGACACCGAAAAAGCCAGTTACATGGTTGGCCTGGATATCGCCCAGTCGATCGCGCCGGTGGGCCCCGACCTGGATATCGCCGCGTTCGAGCGTGCGATCAAGAATGCGTTCGATGGCGGCAAGCCCCTGCTGAGCGATACCGAAGCCAAGCCTGTAGCCGAAGCCCTGATGAAGCGCATCGCCGCGCGCAAGGGTCAGGCGTCCTCCGAGGGCAAGCTGCCGGAGGTGTCGAAGGACAAGGTCGGCTATCTGGTGGGCAGCGACGTCGGCCGCTCGCTGGTGCCGATCAAGGACGAACTGCAATTGCCGCTGCTGATGCAGGCCATCCGCACCGTGCTGGCCAAGGGGGCGCCGTTGCTGGCAGAGGCGGAGCTCACCACCGTCCGCCAGGCGTTCTCGCAGAAGGTGCAGGCCAAGATGCAGGCCAAGGCCGCCGTAGCGGCAGAAGTCAACCGCGCTGCGGGGTCCAAGTTCCTGGTCGGTAACAAGGCGGTCAAGGGCGTTTTCACTACCGGATCGGGCCTGCAGTACATGGTGCTGCGCCAGGGCGCCGGCGCGCGCCCGCAGTCGACTGACACGGTGCGGGTCAATTACCACGGCACCACGCTGGACGGAAAAGTGTTCGACAGTTCCTACGATCGCGGCCAACCGGCCGAGTTCGCCTTGAACCAGGTGATCGCCGGTTGGACCGAGGGCGTGGCGCTGATGCCGGTGGGAAGCAAGTTCCGCTTCTGGATCCCGAGCGAGCTCGCCTACGGTCCCAAGGGTGCCGGCGAGATGATCGGTCCGAACGCGACGCTGGTGTTCGACGTCGAGTTGATGGACATCCTGAAGTAACCGCGACGCCTGACGCCCCATTCGATATCGGGGCCGCACCGTAGCGCCCTCAAACCGCCAGCTGTCGTGGCGATCCGCGTTTCATATTTCCGCTTTCTTTTTTTAGGAGCTGCAAGCCGATGACGATTTTTTCCCGACAGGGTGCTGCCCGCCACGTGGCCGCGATGACCGTGGTGTCGCTGGGCCTACTGGTGGCCGGCTGCAACAAGCCCGGCGACAAGCCCGCCGATGCGAAGGCCGACGCTGCTGCCGCCAAGGGCGCCGGCGGGACGGCAATCCCGGGCCTGGCGACGGAGAAGGAGCAGGTCAGTTACATGATCGGGCTGGATCTGGCCAAGTCGCTGGACCCGGTCAAGGACGAGATCGACCTCGATACCTTGAACAAGGCGCTCAAGGCTGCGCTCGCCGGTGAAAAGACCTTGCTTGACGAGAAGCAGGCGCAACAGATCCGCGAGAGTTTCGGCCAGAAGATGCAGGCCAAGCAGATCGCCGACATGCTGGCCAAGGCCAAGAAGAACCTGACCGACGGCGAGACCTTCCTCGCCGCCAATGGCAAGAAGCCGAACGTCAAGACCACCGCTTCGGGCCTGCAGTACGAAGTCATCACCGAAGGCAAAGGTCCCAAGCCCAAGCCCACTGACGCGGTGAGCGCGCACTACAAGGGCACGCTGCTCGACGGCAAGTCGTTCGACAGCTCCTACGATCGCGGCCAGCCGGCGACGTTCGTGCTGACCCAGGTCGTACCGGGCTGGCAGGAAGGCATCGCGCTAATGCCGGTCGGCAGCAAGTACCGCTTCTGGCTCCCGGCCAGCCTCGGCTACGGCGAGAAAGGCACGCCGGGCGGCCCGATCGGTCCGAATGCCACGCTGGTGTTCGAAGTCGAGCTGCTCGACATCGTCAAGCCCGGCGCGGGCGCGACGCCCGCAATGTGACGTGGTCTCCGATCCGATGCCCGGCATCGGATCGGAGGGCGGCGGGAATCCAGCATGCGCGTCACCATATACGGCAACCGGCTACGGCGGTCCCTTGATCAGCGCCTGCCGGGCCGGAGTCGGCCACGACCACGACGTGGTCTGCGTCGTTGTCGACGCGGCGAAGCCCCCCGGCCTCAACCGGCGCGTGATCAAGATTTACCGGCCGGCTTGGCGATGGTCAAAGCCAACCACGGCGCCGGATGCCTGCACCGCCTAGCCAAACAGCCGACGCGATCACGCCTGTCGAGGTCCTATTTATTGCGGTCGGCACGCCGCCTGTTGAAGACGGCAGTACCGACCCGGTACGTGCTTGCTGTCGCGCCCAGGACCGGCCGCCACATGAGTCGTGCAGCGGTGAGCGTCAATAACGCGAAGGTACCGATGGACACCTTTGACCAGGTCCACCGTACGGCCGGACTGACCGCGCGCGGCAGCGCCATGGCATTCGACGTTGCCTCCAATCCGGGACTTCTCGAAGATGGCGACGGGGAGCGGCGACTGCGTGCCCCGGACCGCATCAGCATGGCTCGCGCAGTGCTGCGGCGGTCGACACGCTCAAGCGGCTGTACGCCCCGTTACATCGCGATCACGACCGCATCGTGGTGACGGACATGCGTGCTGCTGATCTAACCAAGTACGCCGCCAACGCGATGCTCGCGACGAAGATCGGTTACTTCGGCTGCGGTCGTGCGATCCGGACGGTGGAATAATGAGCAACGCACCGGAATATTCGTTGGAGCAGGGCGTGCCACACCAACCATTGGAACAGCGCCTCATAGAACTGGAGATGCGGCTGTCGTTCCAGGAGCATGCGCTGGGCGAGCTCAGCGATGCCCTGGCCGGCGCCCGCGACGAAGGCACCCGCAACGCGCTGCTGCTGCATCGCGCGCTGGAAGAGCTCAAGCAACTGCGCGGCGCCCTGTCGACCGACCTCACCGGCGATCCGGCCAATGAGCCACCGCCGCCCCATTACTGACCGCCCGCCCGTTCGCGTTCCGCGGACGCGCGGGACCCTCGATAGACGACCATGACCCACAATCTGCGCGACCAACTCCTCGGCCTGGGCTTCAAGCCGGCGCCGAAGCCCGAGCGCCCACCGGAGCGCAAGGCCGACGGCGCGGCCGGCAAGCCGCGCCGTTCCGAGCAGGGCCGTCCCGGCGCGCCGGCCACGGGTAGCAAGCCCGGCGCCAAGGCCCCGCCCGGTGCCAGGACACATCAGGCACCGCGGCCGTCGACGCCGCGCGGCAACCATGCCGGACCCTCGCAGCGGACCGGTCCCTCGCAGCGCAACAACAGTGGTAGTGGCAAGCCGCGCACGCAGGACGACATCGACTTGGCCAAGGCCTACGCGATCCGTGCGCAACGTGAGAAAGACGAGCGCATCGCCGCCGAGCAAGCCAAACAGGAAGAGGCGCGTCTGCGTCGCGAGGCGCGCCTGGCGCTGACCGAACTGGTGAAGGGCCACGGCCTCAATGCCGCCGACGCCGAGATCGCGCGGCACTTCCCGTATGGCGGCAAAATCAAACGCGTTTACGTCACGCCGGCGCAGCTCAAGCAGCTCAACGCGGGCGAGCTGGGCGTACTGCAGATGGACGGGCGCTACATGCTGGTCACTGCGCAATTGCTCGCCCAGGCCGAAACCATCTTCCCGCCGGCGGTCGCGCTCAAGGTCGACCCGAACGCGCCGAGCGAGGACGATCCGTACGCCGACCCGCTGTACCAAGTGCCGGACGATCTGGTCTGGTAGTTGCACCGGTAGCGGCAACAGACTCCACGATTCATGCGTGACTCCGCCCTGACACTGCTGGCGCGGGCGGTGTCGATCCTGGGGCACCCATTGGTGCTGCTGCCAGCAGCCGGCCTGATCGCCTGGATCGCGCGTAGCGGTGCGGGCACGCCGGCAGTCGCGATCATGATCGGCGGCATCCTGTCCGCCATCCTGATCCAGGGCTATTCGGCCTGGCGCGTGCGCAGCGGTGCCTGGAGCCACGTCGATGCCAGCGAGCGCGGCGAGCGACGCCATCTCAATCTCTTTCTATTGCTCGTCTTCGTGGTCGCGGCATGCGTTGGCTGCGGCCTGCGCTGGCCGCAGTCGGTGACGCTGAGCTGGCTGCTAAGCGCGATGATCGTGGCCGCGGCGGCGCTGGCTGCCCGCTGGTGCAAGCCCTCCCTGCATGTGGCGTTCGCGGTGTTCGCCGCTGGGCTCCTGTACGAGGTATCGGCATGGGCGCTCGCGGCGGGTTTGCTGGGGGCGCTGGCCATCGCCTGGTCGCGCCTGCATCTGGGCCGCCACGTCCGCGCCGACCTGTGGTGTGGCGCAGTCATTGGCGCAATGGCGGCGGTGGCTTTTTGGCTAGTACCACTGGGCTAGGGACGCCGAAGGTACGGGATTCACAACGGGTGCCCCGCCGCAGCGCGTTGGCGAGACAGCGAACAGGTCGCGACCTAGCAGTACCACCCGTGCAAGAACCCGCGCCGCTCAGTCCGGATCGACCGATCCCCGCAACATCGCCTGGGCTTCGTGGCCGATCTCGCGCAGCGCCGACACGCCGAGGTCGCGGATGAGGCGATGGGTGCGGTGCGGCAGCGGCGAATCGTTGATGTCGTGTGGCGCGACGTTCTTGCCGTGGATGCCCGCATGGAACTCGATCCCGGCCGCGGCATAGCAGTGCTGCACCAACGCCGAGCAATACAGCGCATTTTCTTTCGACAGCAGGTTGTCGCGCCGGCGCAGACGTCGGCTGTGCATCGCCAAGGCGGTGCCAACCAGTTCGCTGAGCGAGTAGCTCGACAGCCCGGACAGCAGATCCAATCCCGCCACCTGCACTTGGGTCACCTGCGCGGGATCGAGGCCGAAATCGAGGATCGCGATGTTCGGAAACGCATCGGCATCGAAGTAGCGGTCGACGCGGTTTTCCTGCACGCCCAAGCGGACCTGCCGATAGCACAGGTCGAGGTCGGACTCGATCACCCACCAGTGACCGTCGACGCGCTGCTCGCTGAAGACGAACGCGTGCGACCACAGGCTGCGGTGGCCGTCCGCCGTGAGTGGCGCCTGCGATTTTCGGATCAGCTTGTTGATCCAGTCGCGCCCGCCGCATAGGCCAATCCGACCGGCGCCCGCATGGGCAGCGATAAAAGCGGCATTGCTGGGCATGGTCATCGCAGTCGTTGCCGTGGAGTTGTGGGTGCGACGACGGGGCGATCGCCCTGTGCAGCGCTACTCCGGATCGTAGTCGAGGTTCGACGCCAGCCAGCGTTCGGCCTGCGCCAAGCTGACGCCCTTGCGGTGCGCGTAATCCTCGGCCTGTTCCTTCGATACCCGGCCCACGACGAAGTACTGGCTGCCCGGGTGGCTGAAGTAATAACCCGACACCGCCGCCGTCGGAGTCATGGCGAAGCTTTCGGTGAGTTGCAGCCCGGCATTGCTCTGCGCATCGAGCAGCCGGAACAGCGTCGCCTTCTCGCTGTGCTCGGGACAGGCGGGATAGCCCGGGGCGGGGCGGATACCGCGATAGCTCTCGTCGATCAGCGCTTCGTTACCCAGGGATTCGTCGGCGGCATAGCCCCAGAACTCCTTGCGTACGCGCTGGTGCAGGCGTTCGGCCAGGGCCTCGGCCAGGCGATCGGCCAACGCCTTGACCATGATCGAGTTGTAATCGTCGTGGTCGGCCTCGAAGCGCGCGATATGCGGTTCGATGCCGATGCCGGCAGTGACCGCGAAGCCACCGATCCAGTCTGGCTTACCCGACTCCAGCGGCGCGACGAAATCTGCTAGGCAAAAATCGGGCCGCTCAACCGGCTTGTCGACCTGCTGGCGTAGAAAGTGCAGGGTGGTCGGTACGTCGCCGGCCTCCACCACAACGTCATCCCCCACTGCGTTTGCCGGCCATAGCCCGAACACAGCCTTCGCCTTCAGCCACTTCTCGTCGACGATGCGCTTGAGCATTGCGCGTGCGTCGCGGAACAGTTCAGTGGCCTGGGTGCCGACAACTTCGTCCTTCAGGATCGCCGGGTAGCGGCCAGCAAGCTCCCAGGTATTGAAGAACGGCGTCCAGTCAATCACGTCGACCAGTTCAGTCAACGGGTAGTCGTCGAACACGTGCAAGCCCGGCTGCTTCGGCGTGGGCGCGGTGTAATCGTTCCAGCCACCGTCGAAACGCTGGTCGCGCGCCTTGGCCAGCGGTACCAGGCGCTTGCCGTCGCCGCGGTTGCGGTGGCGCTGGCGGATATCGGCGTAGTCGGACGCATTGGCCGCGACGAACGGCTCGCGCAGTTCGATGCTGATCAGCGACTGCACCACGCCGACCGCGCGCGAGGCATCTTTTACCCACACGGTCGGCGATTTGTAATGCGGATCGATCTTGAGCGCGGTGTGCGCGCGCGAGGTAGTCGCGCCGCCGATCAACAACGGCATCGTAAAACCTTGGCGCTGCATTTCCTTAGCGACGTGGCTCATCTCTTCCAGCGATGGGGTGATCAATCCTGACAGACCAATCAGGTCGGCGTTCTCGGCTTTGGCGCGGTCCAGAATCACCTGCGCTGGCACCATTACGCCAAGGTCGATCACGTCGAAGTTATTGCACGCCAGCACCACGCCGACGATGTTCTTGCCAATGTCGTGGACGTCGCCTTTGACGGTGGCCATCACGATCTTGCCGTTGGTCTTGCCGACGTCGCCGGTGCGCAGTTTCTCCGCTTCGATGTACGGCAACAGGTAGGCGACCGCTTTTTTCATCACGCGCGCGGATTTGACCACTTGCGGCAGGAACATCTTGCCGGCGCCGAACAGGTCGCCGACCACGTTCATGCCGGCCATCAGCGGGCCTTCGATCACGTCCAGTGGGCGCGTCGACAGCGTGCGGGCTTCCTCGGCGTCGATCTCGATCCACTGGTCGATGCCGTGCACCAGCGCGTGACTGATACGCGCGGGCACCGGCTTGTCACGCCAGGCAAGGTCCTCGACGCGCTTCTCGCCTTTCTTGCCCTTGAAGCGATCAGCGATCTCGAGCAGGCGCTCGGTGCTGTCCTCGCGGCGGTTGAGCACCACGTCCTCGACACGCTCGCGCAGATCCGCTTCAAGGTCGTCGTACAGCGGCAGCGCACCGGCGTTGACAATGCCCATGTCCATGCCCGCGCGGATCGCGTGGTACAGGAACACGACGTGGATTGCCTGCCGCACGGGCTCGTTGCCGCGGAACGAGAAGCTGACGTTGGATACGCCGCCGGAGATGTGGCTGTGCGGAAAGCGCTGCTTCAGCTCGCGCGTGGCCTCGATGAAATCGACCGCGTAGTTGTTGTGTTCCTCGATGCCGGTGGCGATCGCGAACACGTTCGGATCGAAGATGATGTCTTCGGGTGGAAAGCCAATCTCCCCGGTCAGCAATTCGTAGGCGCGGGAACAAATTTCGATCTTGCGCGCCGCGGTATCGGCCTGGCCGACCTCGTCGAAGGCCATCACCACCACCGCCGCGCCATAACGCCGCACCAATCGCGCCTGGCGCAGGAATTCGGCTTCGCCTTCCTTCATCGAAATCGAGTTGACAATCCCCTTGCCCTGCAGACATTTGAGCCCGGCCTCGATCACGCTCCACTTGGAGCTGTCGACCATCACTGGAATACGGGCGATGTCGGGCTCGGCCGCAATCAGGTTCAGGTAATGCACCATCGCCTGCTCGGAATCGAGCATGCCTTCGTCCATGTTGACGTCGAGCACCTGCGCGCCGCTCTCCACCTGCTGGCGCGCAACGGCCACTGCCTCGTCAAAGCGGTTGTCGAGAATCAGTTTCTTGAATTGCGCGCTGCCGGTGACGTTGGTGCGCTCGCCGACGTTGATGAAGTTGCTTTGCGCGGTGATCTGCAGCGGCTCCAGGCCGCTAAGCCGGGTTTGACGCAACAGCACACTCATGCGGCAGCTTCCAGCGACGGCAACTGCCGCGGAGCCTGGTCGCGCACGGCCTCGGCAATCGCCCGGATATGCGCCGGCGTGGTGCCGCAGCAGCCGCCGACCAGGTTAAGCAAGCCGGCTTCGGCGAATTCGTGCAGCATCGCGGCCATGTCTTCCGGCCTCTCGTCGTAGCCACCGAACGCGTTCGGCAAGCCGGCGTTGGGATGGGTGCTGATGTAGGCGTCGGCGATCTGGGCGAGCACGTCGACGTGCGGGCGCAGGTCTTTGGCGCCCAGCGCGCAGTTCAACCCGATCGCCAGCGGCTGCGAATGCCGCAGCGAGTACCAGAACGCTTCGGCGGTCTGTCCGGACAACGTGCGCCCGGAAGCGTCGGTGATCGTCCCGGAGATCATCACCGGCAGGCGCGCGCCGCGCGCGTCGAACGCTTCCTCGATTGCGAACAAGGCGGCCTTGGCATTGAGCGTGTCGAACACCGTCTCGACCATGATCACGTCGGCGCCGCCGTCGATGAGGCCGTCTGTGGCCTCGCGGTAGGCGACACGCAGTTCGTCGAAGCTGATCGCGCGGAAGCCCGGCCGGTTCACGTCGGGACTGAGCGAAGCGGTGCGGCTGGTCGGCCCGAGAACGCCGATCACGAAACGCGGCTGCTCCGGTGTTTGTGCCTCGGCGGCGTCGCAAGCCGCGCGGGCAAGGCGGGCGCCCGTCTCGTTGAGCTCGCGCGCGAGGTGCTCGAGGCCGTAGTCGCTGAGCGAGATCGTGGTCGAGTTGAACGGGTTGGTCTCGACCAGGTCGGCGCCCGCGGCGAGGTACTCGGCGTGGATGCCGGCAATGATCTCGGGTTGCGTCAGCGTCAGCAGGTCGTTGTTGCCGCGCTGGTCGCGCGTGCAGCCGCAGCCGTCGCTATGGGCGTGATCGGCGACGGTGTACAGGCGGTCGTAGCCGTGCGCGAAGCGCTCCCCGCGGTAGTCGGCTTCGTCCAGTTCGTGCTGCTGGATCATCGTGCCCATCGCGCCGTCGATGACGAGGATGCGCTGGCGCAATTGCGCTTGCAGCGCTTGCGCGCGCGCCGGATGGAGCCAGGGTAGGGTGTTCATGGCGGATGTTTCACTTTTTCAAAGATTTGCGGATGGGGTCGGCTGGCGTGGACGGCTTGCGCGCGATCAAGGCGATCACCTCGAAATGGGGCGGGCGCCGCTCGCGCGTCACGGCTTCGCAACTGATGACTTCAAAGCCGGCCTTGGTCGTGAACTTCTGCAGGTCTTTGTCGCTAAAACCCAGGTTTACATGGCCGTAGGCTTCGACCACGTTGCGATGTTCGTGCCGACCTAGGCTGGTGAGCAGCAAGCGGCCGCCCGGCCGCAGCACGCGTGCGGCCTCGATCACGGCCTGCGCCGGATGCTCGGCGTAGGTCAACGCGTGCATCAGCACGACGAGGTCGAATTGTGCTGCGGCGAACGGCAGCGCGTGCATGTCGCCTTCGTGTACCTCGACGTTTTCCAGCCTGCGCAGCCGTTCGGACGCGGCTAACACCACTTTGGTGCTCGAATCCAGGCATGCGTAGCGATTCGCGTGCGGGGCGAGCAATTCCGCCAGCACACCGTCGCCGGAGGCGATGTCGAGCACGTCCCCGGGTTGCAACAGCGGCAACGCCGAACGCGCCATCGCTTCCCAGGTCCGCCCCGGGGAGTAGTGGCGTTCCATGTCGCCCGCGACCGAGTCGGCCCAGTTCTGTTCGGTGGCGCGCATGGCCAGCACCGCGCTGACCCGCTCGTCGTCCTGGCGCAGCAGCGGATCGTCGCTGCCGGCCCGCAGGGTGTGCCACAGCGCGCGTTGGGCCGTGTCCAGGATGGTCTCGTCGAAACGGTAGTACGCCGAAACCCCGGCGCGTCGATCCCGCACCAGCCCGGCTTCCTTGAGTTTGGACAGGTGGGTCGAGACCCGCGGCTGCGCCAGGCGCGTGATCGCCGACAGCTCCGCGACCGTCAGCTCCTCACGCTCCAGCAGCGCCAGCAGGCGCACGCGGGTGGCGTCGGCGAACACCTTGAGGCGGGACGACCAGCCCTCCAGATCCATACATATCAACCTATCGCGATACAGCGATAAGTGTGGGCGGCCAGCCCGCAAGGGTCAAGCGCGGCGGGCCGTGGGTAGGGTTATCGGGCGTGCGCGGCTACAATTCGCCTTCGCAACGGGCCATTCAATGGCTGAATCGCCTCCGGTTCTGCCCCCGACAGCCTGCTCATCGACAACCAGTAGAGGTGCCGACGTGGATTTTCGCTTCACCGAAGAGCAGTTGATGATCCAGGACGTGGCGCGGCGTATCGCCCGGGAAAAAATTGCTCCAAGTGCCGAGCACCACGACCGCACCGGCGACTTCCCGCTCGAAAACATCCGCACCCTCGGCGAAAACGGCCTGATGGGCATCGAGGTGCCGGCCGAGTACGGCGGCGCTGGCATGGACCCGGTCAGCTACGTGCTGGCGATGGTGGAGATCGCTGCGGCTGACGCTGCGCACTCGACGATCATGTCGGTCAACAACTCGCTGTTCTGCAACGGCATTCTTAAGTACGGCACGGAGGCGCAGAAGCAGCTGTACGTGCGCGCGATCGCAGAAGGCCGCGAAATCGGGGCGTTCGCGCTGACCGAACCGCAGTCCGGCTCCGACGCCACGGCGATGCGCTGCAAGGCCACGAAGCAGCCCGACGGCACGTTCGTCATCAATGGCAAGAAAAGCTGGATCACTTCAGGACCGGTGGCCAAGTACGTCGTGCTGTTCGCGATGACCGATCCGGAAAAGGGCGCGCGCGGCATTACCGCGTTCATGATCGACGCCGATCGACCCGGCTACCACCGCGGCAAGACCGAGCCCAAGCTCGGCATCCGCGCGTCGGCGACCTGCGAGATCGAATTCAGCGATTACGTCGTGCAGCCCGATGAAGTATTGGGCGAGGAAGGCCACGGCTTCAAGATCGCGATGGGCGTGCTCGATGCCGGCCGCATTGGTATTGCCTCGCAGGCGATTGGCTTGGCGCGCGCCGCGTACGAAGCGACCCTCGAATATGTAAAGGAACGCAAGGCCTTCGGCCAGCCGATCGGCGCGTTCCAGATGACCCAGGCCAAGATCGCCGACATGAAGTGCAAGCTCGATGCGTCGCTGCTGCTGACATTGCGCGCGGCCTGGACCAAGGGCGAAACCGAAAAAAATGGCGGACGATTCAGCACCGAGGCCGCGGTGGCCAAGCTCACGTCTTCGGAAGCGGCGATGTGGATCACCCACCAGGCCGTACAGATCCATGGCGGCATGGGCTACTCGAAAGAGATGCCTCTGGAACGCTATTTCCGTGACGCCAAGATCACCGAAATCTACGAGGGCACCAGCGAGATCCAACGCTTGGTAATCGCCCGCAATGAGACCGGGATCCGGTAACACGGACTGCACCGCGCGATGAACCATCTCGCCTCGTACAGATCGTCGATTGCCCCCGCGCGTTGCCGCTGCTTGGCTCGCGCAGGGCAACTCGGCGAACGCGGCACGCGGCTCGCCGAACCCCCCATCAGCATTGACGCACCCGGCTTTTTTCGCGGCCCGATTGCTCCGCGCAACGCCTCATCCCTCTCTGACTTCATGCCCGGCCTGCGCCGTAGCGTGGGCCTCACACACCATCGGACCTTACGTTCCCATGAGCAGCAAACCCAAAGTCGTCAAATCGGCCATCATGAAAACGACCGCAAAGGCCATCGTCACGCCGGCCGCCAGTGGTGTTGTCTCGCTCGATCCCATCATCGCCGCGATGCGCGAGCGCCTGCCCAAGGCGCGCTATGCGGAGGGCGAGGCCTTCACCAAGGCGTTCTACAAGCGCATGGGCGAAGACGAACTGCCTAAACACAGCCCGGAAGGTTGGGCGGCGCTGGCGACTGACTTTCTTGACTTCGCGCGTGCGCGCAAGACAGGCAGCGCGCTGGTCCGCCTGTTCAACCCGAATCTCAAGACCCATGGCTGGGAGTCGGCGCATACGGTGCTGCAGATCGCCAATGACGACATGCCGTTCCTGGTCGACACGGTGACGATGGCGCTGGCCGAAAAGGGCATCGGCGTGCACGTGCTCGGCCACCCGGTGGTGACGTTCCGACGCGACAAGGCCGGCAAGCTGGTCGGCGTGGGCGAAGGCGTATCAGAGTCGTTGATGCACCTGGAAATCGATCGCCAGGCCGCCGAGACGATGCCGGCCATCCAGCAGGCGGTGCAGAGCGTGCTCGAAGACGTACGCGCGACCGTGCGCGACTGGGAGCAGATGCGCGACAAGATGCTGCAGGTGGCCGACGAACTGCCTGCGCGCACGCTCCCGGTAAGCGATGACGGGCGCCTGGAAGCACAGGAGTTTCTGCGCTGGGCGGCCGGGGATCACTTCACGTTCCTGGGTTACCGTGAGTACGAAGTCATCAAACAAGACGGCGTGGAAGTGCTGAGCGCGGTCCCGGGCAGTGGCCTGGGCTTGCTACGCGGCGAAGATGCGCGGCCCGCGCGCGCGCTCACGTCGCTGGCGGCGCACTACATGCCGCAGTCCGGCGCGGTCGACGCGCTGATACTGACCAAGACTAACGCGCGCGCCACGGTGCACCGTCCCGGCTACATGGACTACATCGGCGTACTCACGTTCGACAAGCAGGGCAAGCCGGTGCGCGAGGAGCGCTTTCTCGGCTTGTACACGTCCAGCGCGTACACGCGCCGCCCGTGGGATATCCCGGTGGTGCGCCAACGCCACAAGTACGTGATGGAGCATTCGGGCCTCGCGCCTGACAGCCACAGCGGCAAGGCGCTGCGCCACATCATCGAGATGCTGCCGCGCGACGAGTTGTTCCAGTCGACCGAAGAAGAGCTGTTGCATACCAGCACCGGCATCCTCAATTTGCAGGAGCGCGTGCGTAGTAAATTGTTCCTGCGCCGCGATCGCTACGGCCGCTTCTTCTCCGGTCTGGTCTACATCCCGCGCGACCGTTTCAACACCGACGTGCGCCTGCGAATCGAGGAAATGCTCAAGCGCGTGTTGCACGGCGAGCACGTCGACACCAACGTGCTGCTGGGCGAATCGCCACTGGCCCAGTTGCACCTGATTGTGCGGCCGAAGTCGGGCAGTGAGGCGATCCAGGTCGACAACGCCGCGATCGAGACCGAACTGGCCCAGATCGTGCGCAACTGGCAGGACGATCTGCGCGACCAATTGGTCGCGCGCCACGGCGAAGAACGCGGTCTGGTGCTGACCAACGATTATGGCCGCGCGTTGCCTGCCGGCTACATTGAAAGCGTCAGCGCTGCGGTCGCCGCCACCGACGTCGAGCACCTCGCCGCGCTGACCGGTCCGGACGATCTGCGCCTGAGCCTGTACCGCGCCCACGCGGGCCAGGGTGGGTTGCGATTCAAGTTCTATCGACATAACGACGACATCCCGCTGTCGGATGCGTTGCCGATGATGGAGAACATGGGCTTACGCGTGCTGTCCGAGCATCCCTACCGGATCGTGGTCGAGGGTCAGGCAGCGTATATCCAGGATTTCGAGGTCGAAACCGCCAACGTCGAGATCGACGTCGCCAGCCTGGACGAGAATTTCGAAGAAGCATTCGCGCAGATCTGGCGCGGCCATGCCGAGAATGACGGGTTCAACCGCCTGATTCTCGCTGCGCGCTTGTCATGGCGGCAGGTCGCGATGTTGCGCGCGTATTGCAAGTACCTGCTGCAGGTGGGGGTGCCGTTCTCGCAGAGCTACGTCGAGGGAACCTTCTCGCGTTATCCGTTGCTGGCGCGCTTGCTAGTCGAGTTGTTCGAGGCGCGCTTCGATCCAGCCACCGGCAGCGAGAGCAAGGCCGACATCAAGGCTGGTATGGAGCATTTCACCGCGCAGCTCGAAAGTCTTGCCGCGGGCGATGCCGCGGTGTTGGCGGCGCTCCAGCCAATGATCGCTGCACGCGCAGGCAAGCGCGATGAGCAGTTCGCCGCAACCCGGGCCTCCCTCATGGGCTTGCTCGATCGCGTTGTCAGCCTCGATGAGGACCGCATCCTGCGCAGCTTCATCGGCGTGATCGAGGCCACGCTGCGCACCAGCTATTACATGCACCGTGACAGCGGGCATGCGACCGATGGCGGCGAGCGCGGCTACGTCAGCTACAAATTCGATTCGGTCAAGGTGCCCGACCTGCCCAAGCCGCGTCCGTACCGCGAGATCTTTGTGTACGGCCCGCGCGTGGAAGGCGTGCACCTGCGCTTCGGCCCGGTGGCGCGTGGCGGCCTGCGCTGGTCCGACCGGCGCGAGGATTTCCGTACCGAGGTGCTGGGCCTGGTCAAGGCACAGATGGTCAAGAACACCGTGATCGTGCCGGTCGGCTCCAAGGGCGGTTTCTTCGCCAAGCGCTCGCCGGTCGGAGGCAGCTCTACACTCGAAAGCCGCGACGCCGTGCTGGCCGAGGGCATCGCCTGCTACAAGATGTTCATCAACGGCCTGCTCGACATCACCGACAACATCAGTGTCGATGGCAAGATCGTGCCGCCGCGCGACGTGGTGCGCCATGATCTGGATGATCCGTATCTAGTCGTTGCCGCCGACAAAGGCACAGCCACATTCTCCGACATCGCCAACGCCATCGCGCGCGAGCACGGCTACTGGCTCGACGATGCGTTCGCTTCCGGCGGTTCGGTCGGCTACGACCACAAGGCCATGGGCATCACCGCCAAAGGCGCGTGGGAGTCGGTCAAGCGTCACTTCCGCGCGCTCGGCCGCGACTGCCAGAAGCAGGACTTCACCGTGGTCGGCATCGGCGATATGTCGGGCGACGTGTTCGGCAACGGCATGCTGCTGAGCAAGCACATCCGCCTGCTGGCGGCGTTCGACCACCGCCACATCTTCCTCGACCCAAACCCTGATGCCGCGGCGACGTTCAAGGAACGCGCGCGCATGTTCAAACTGCCGCGGTCGAGCTGGGAGGACTACGACCCCAAGCTGATCAGTGCCGGTGGTGGCCTGTTCCCGCGGTCGGCGAAATCGATTCCGTTGTCGGCTGAGGTCAAGCTCGCACTCGGCATCGATCACGCCGTGGAAGCAATGAGTCCGGCCGAGCTGATGAGCGCGATCCTCAAGGCGCCGGTGGATCTGTTGTGGAACGGCGGCATCGGCACCTACGTCAAGGCCAGCTACGAGGCCCACGCCGATGTCGGCGATCGCGCCAACAACGCCTTGCGCGTGGACGGCCGCGACCTGCGCTGCAAACTGGTGGGCGAGGGCGGCAATCTCGGTCTGACCCAGCTGGGCCGCATCGAGGCGGCCCAGCACGGGGTGCTGCTCAACACCGACTTCATCGACAACTCTGCGGGAGTGGACACCTCCGATCACGAGGTCAACATCAAGATCCTGCTCAACGCGCAGGTGCAGGCCCAGAAGCTCACGTTGCCTGAGCGCAACAAGCTGCTGGCGTCGATGACCGACGAGGTCGCGGGCCTGGTGCTGACCGACAACTACCGCCAGAACCAGGCGATCAGCCTGATGGAGCGGATGAGCGTGTCGCGGTTGGGCTCCAAGCAACACTTCATCCGTACGCTGGAATCGCAGGGTCTGCTCGATCGCCAGATCGAGTTCCTGCCATCGGATGCGGAGATCGCCGAGCGCAAGACGCGCGGGCAAGGTTTGACCCGGCCAGAGCTCGCGGTGCTGCTGTCGTACAGCAAGCTGGTGTTGTTCGCACAGCTGGTCGACTCCGACGTACCCGAAGACCCGTACCTGTCGAAGGAGCTGGTGCGTTACTTCCCGCTGCCGCTGCAGCAGAAATACGCCAAGGCGATGGAGAACCACCGCCTCAAGCGCGAGATCATCGCCACCGCGGTGACCAACTCGCTCGTCAACCGCATGGGCGCGACCTTCGCGCTGCGTATGCACGAGGACACCGGCCGCGCGCCGGGCCAGATCGCCGAGGCTTACACGATCGCGCGCGAGGCGCTCGACGCACGGGAGCTATGGGCGCAGATCGATGCGCTCGATGGCAAGGTGCCCGAGGCCGCGCAGATCGATGCGTTGCTGGCGATTTGGCACCTGCTGCGCACGATGTCGCGCTGGCTGTTGTCGCGCCCGGGCAAGATGCCGGAAATCACCGCGGCCATGGCGCGCTACGGCGAAGGCCTCAACGCCGTGCGCGAAGCGTTGCCGGCGGCGATGTCGGCGCCGCGCCGCGCCGCCTACGACGCGCGTATGGCCGAGTGGAAAGCCAAGGGCATGCCGGTGCCACTGGCGACGCAATTGGCTGCGCTGCCCCTGCTGGAGTTTGCTTGCGACATCGTCGAGATATCGCATACCCGCAAGCTGCCGCCGGTCGAAGTCGCCAAGGCCTACTTCAGTCTCGGCGCGGCCTTGCACCTGCCCTGGCTGTACGAGCAGATCGAAGCGTTGCCGGTCGATGGCCGATGGCAGGCCCTCGCCCGCGGCGCGCTGCGCGACGAGCTGGGCAGCCAGCAACGCGCATTAGTCAGCCAAATCCTCGCTGGCGGCGGCAAGAAGCCGGCGGAGGCGAAGGTTGAGGCGTGGCTGCAGCGCGATGACTCCACGTTGCGTTTTGCCCAGACCATGCTGGCCGATCTGCTTACCCAGAAGACGCTCGACTACCCGACGGTGTCGGTGGCTGTGCGTCGACTGGCACAGATCGCGTCGACGGGGGAGTAAGCGTGATGGCCCGCAGTTTCCATTCCGGGTGCTAAGGTTTTTTGCCGAGTCGCCGTTGTCGCAGCCAGCGCGCAGCCGCGGAAACTGCGCGCTACGACGATAGGCCTCGGGTTTCGTAACCCGGGCACGACACACGGAGCGTCATGAAGACGGCGACGAACCGCCGTCTTCATGGTCATGCGATGCGTCAATGCGAGCGGGCGCCATGCGCTGGGCCTGCACGCGCATCCGGCAGTGCCTTGCCCCGAGCCATCCATCCGCGGTTATCCTGCAGCCCAGCCACTGGAACGCAGCCGCCGATGACCGCGACGCCCCGCATCGCCTTCCTCGCCAGTCCCGCCGATGACGCGCAACGGGTGCTCGCCGAACTCGTCGCACTGCACGGCGACCATGCGCCGCCGGATGCGGATGTGCTGGTCGCACTCGGCGGCGATGGCTTCATGTTGCAGACGTTGCATCGCCATGGCGCGCTCGGGCGGCCCGTGTATGGGATGAAGCTGGGTACCGTCGGCTTCCTGATGAATCACGAATCCAGCGTTGGTCTAGTCGAACGCATTCACGCCGCCGAGCCTGCGGTACTGCGCCCGCTGGAAATGGTCGTGCAAACCGAATCGGGCGCGACCGTCGGCTCGCTCGCCTATAACGAGGTCTCGCTGCTGCGGCAGACGCGTCAGGCCGCGCATTTGTCGATCGAGCTCAACGGCAAGCTGCGGTTGGACGAGTTGATTTGCGATGGCGTGATGGTGGCTACCCCAGCGGGTAGCACGGCTTACAACTTTTCTGCGCATGGCCCCATCCTGCCGCTGGGCGCGAACGTGGTGGCCCTGACGCCGATCGCGGCATTCCGGCCACGGCGCTGGCGTGGCGCGGTGCTGAAGGCCGACACCGAAGTCCGCTTCCGTGTGCTCGACCCGTACAAGCGCCCGGTCAGCGCCACCGCGGATTCGCACGAAGTGCGTGATGTGGTCGAAGTGATGATCCGCGAATCGCACGACCGCACCGTGACACTGCTGTTCGACCCCGAGCACAACCTCGAAGAACGGATGTTAGCCGAGCAATTCACCAGCGGTTGACTTGGGCGCGCAGCGCAGCGTGGCCGATTAGATACCACCTGCGCACCTTGGCATTTCGTCCAAGTTAGCTGGCACTTGGCGCTGGACCACGCGTCGCCGTGCGCGCGCATGCGCAGAACCCCGGCCGTCGACATGAGGCAATGGCTCCCAAGAACATCCCTATGAGCAAACGAACTCCAGCCTGCGCTGGGCTGAGCAAAGAGCATGGATGCGGGCGCGGGCGCGGCGATGGTCGCATTGCCTGCGACGCCGCTCGGGCACAATGACCCCATGCCCGACGCCAATGCCAACCCGCTGATCGTCGCGATCTCATCGCGCACTCTGTTCGATCTCGAGGACAGCCACGCCCTGTTCGAGCACGAAGGCCTGGACGCCTACGCCGCGTTCCAACGCAGCCACGAGGACGCCTACCTCGCGCCCGGGATCGCATTCCCATTGGTGCGCAAACTGCTAGGCCTCAACGACGGCGCCCCGCCGGAAGCGCCACGGGTGGAAGTGATTCTGATCTCGCGCAATTCGGCCGACACCGGCCTGCGCATCTTCAACTCGATCGCGCACCACGGCTTGGCGATCAAACGCGCCGCCTTCAGCAACGGCGCACCGCCGTATCCGTACATCCGCCCGTTCGGCGCCGATTTGTTCCTGTCGGCCCACGGCGAAGACGTGCGCAGCGCGCTCGCCGCCGGGGTGGCGGCTGCGACCTTGTTGCCGGCCAAGGCCGCGCTCCACCGCCACGATCAGTTGCGCATTGCATTCGACGGCGACGCGGTGATTTTCGATGACGAAAGCGAGCGGGTGTCGCGCGAGGGCGGCTTGGCTGCATTCACTGAACACGAACGCAGCCGTGCCGGTGACCCACTGTCTGGCGGGCCGTTCCGCGGTTTTCTCGACGCCTTGCACCGGTTGCAGGCCGCATTCCCGACTGGAGAGAACGCCCCGATCCGTACCGCCCTGGTCACCGCGCGCTCAGTCCCTGCGCACGAACGCGTGATCCGCACGCTGCGTGAGTGGGGGATCCGCCTGGACGAGGCGCTGTTCCTCGGCGGGCGCGCCAAGGGCCCGTTCCTGGAGGCCTTCGGCGCCGATATATTCTTCGACGACTCCGAACACAACATTCTGTCGGCGCGCGATCACGTCGCCGCGGGCCATGTGCCGCACGGTGTGGCCAACCGAAGTTAGACGAAGAAAATGGCCATCGCTACTGCCGCTCGGCGGCAAGATCACGCATGCTTCCAGCCAATGGCTAGCAACCGTGTAGCCGGGAGGGCTCGCTGTTGGACGCCAGAGAATTCCATTCGTCATACAACAACAGGGGTAGTAGGTAATGGGGAAGATGTTCAGGTCAATCGTGCTGCTGATCGCCATGGTCAGCAGCCCGGCCGTCGTCGCGCAGGATGCTGCCGCCGGGGTTGCCGCTGCGGGCACAGCCGAAGGCACGTTAATTGTCGACATCAAGCCGTTCACCAGTGAAAAGGCGTTGCCGGGCAAGGTCGAGAAGCAACTCAAGAGCGGCGGTCTGGAATGGGGCATCCGCGACAACCAGCTGGTTTTCACCATGGTGGGCAAGCAGTTCGTTGATTTTCCGATCAGCCACCTGACCCGCTACGGCCAGAACGAGCAGCTCAAGTTGCCGGCCGGCGAGTACAAGGTGACTGGCATCGGTCTCGAAATGACCGCCGGATTCAGCGTTCAAAAAATTCTCGACCGCGGCGCGTTCGTCAATGAGAACGTGCTGAGTTTTAAAATTGAGCCCGGGCAGACCACCACGCTCCACATTCTGCCGGTGATCAAGCGCGACGGCGCCTTCGTCGTCGACTTCTGGATGCCTACGCTGATGGCGAGTACCAGCGGCGCTTCCACCACCCCGGAGTTGGCGCTGAACGTACGCGGTGACAGTTCCCTTGCGTGGCCGCAGTACACCGGCCCGCTGAAGTTCATCGCCAAATAGGCGTCAGCAAGACCCTGCAAGACGACAACGCAGACGGGAGGTTGCCGTTCGCACGATCCAGGCCCGCTCATTGAGCGGGCTTCTTGTTTTGGTCTGTGAGTTGGCGGTCGTTGTCACTCGCCCCGCTGATCGGCTTGGGATGGGTGCTGCTGCAACAACGGCAAGCGGATATCGCTGAGCTTCCAGCGCAACCCGTCACGACTCAATACCAACACTACGGGGTCGCCGCTGCGATCGAGCACGGTCGCAGTGAAACGCGACGTCGACTCATACCGATAGCGCGCGTCCTTGAGCGGATCGGACGGCGCGGCGTGGGCGTAGCTGTCATTGCGGACGATGCCGGCACCGCTGCCGCGTTGCCACAGGTTGCGGCCTTCCAGCACCGCGCCTATGCCCACCGGCGTGAGCACAGCATCCACCGCGCTGCCGCTGAGGCCGCCGGCAATGCGCAGGGCGATGGCGCCGAACGGGTTGCTCTGCGCGTCCGGGCCTGCCTGCCGCAGCACATAGTCGTCGAGTTGCGCCTTCAGGTTGCCGCGCAACGTCGGAAAGTCGACGTGGCGAGATAGCGCAGAAGTGTCCTGGTTCTTCACCGCGACGCGCAGGGCGTTGATAGTCAGGAACGGGCCGCCCACGACATAGGCGGCCAACGCGATCAGCGCGACGACAAGCGCAACCAGCCATTTCTTCATGATGGTCCTCCAGAGTGCGACGGCTCAGCTTACCGGGCCGGCGGCATGGGGATCTGCACACAAGACAACGGCCGGGCGATGCCGGCCGTTGCCTGGGTTGCCATTTGCCGCGATGACTTAGAAGCGCGCGCCGCGCCCGCGTACTTCCAGCGGCGCCATGCGGGTCTGGTCATGCAATTCCAGCTGGCGGACCTCGAACGGGGCGCCATAGCCGGCGGGCAGGTGCTTGCGGTCGAAATCGAGGACGAGCATGCCGTTGCCGGGTTCCATCCACGCCGCGACATGCGCCAGCGCCACGGGCCGCAGCGCCCTGTCCGGCCCCGATGCATACAGCGTTCCGCGCGCTTCGTAGCGCCCGGGCGAACCGGCCTCGACCGGCAACGCGATGCGCAGCAGCTGCGTGTTGACGGCATGGTCGCCCTTGAACCGGGCCGTTGGCTGCGCGACCGCGAACGCGGTGCGCGCGTCGCGTTGCAGGCCATCGGCGCTGGCAAACACCTGCAGCTCCCACAATCCCGGCGTCGTTGTCGCCCGTGCTGGCACGCGCACGCTGGCCGAACTGCGGCCATCGCGCCCTTGGCTTACAGCGACCGGCTGGCTGCGGCCATCGGGCGAAACCAGCAACGCTTCGGCCTGGGTCGCGATGCCACGCCCGGCATCGCTGAGCGCGATGTCGACCACCACGGTATCGCCCACCACCGCATGGTTGCGGTTGGCGCGGGCTTTCAGTACCACGGGGCTGGCGGGCTCGAACACGTGCATGACGTAGCGTCCGCGCGCGTTCGCAGTGCGCAGCTGATAGCGGCCGCGGGCATGCTCGGCACCCACCCTGACCATCGCCGTACCGGCTTCGACGTCCATGCCGGCGGCCTGTAATTCAGCGTCGGTCGCGGTTTTCTCCAGTCGCGCGGCTTTGCCATTGGCGGCGAGTTGAAGGTCCCCAGCTTTGAGTCCCCTGGCGCCGCGGCCGGGGCTGACGCGGATCAGCGCGCCGGGCGCGGACAGATCGATCGCCACACCGTTGCTGAGTTCGGCCGCGTCGACGGTTTGCCAGTACTCGCGGCTTTCGACCAGCAGCGGCGCCGGCGTGGTGAGGGCATCGGTGGGATCCAGCGCCCAGGAGAACGACACCGGGGCGCGTTCGAATTGTCCGCTCGGTGCGGGCAGCGAAACCACCCGCAATGGCACTTGGTCATTGCCGCCAGCAGGCAGAAGCGGTTGCGCGGCGAGGGTGGTGAAAGAAGCCGCGGCGAGCGCGGTAAACAGTAGGGTGCGCATGGCCGGCCTCACAGTGTGACGTCGTTGCGGAGGATGACGTCCAGCGTGAAGCAGGCGCGTCGGCTCTGGTTGTGGCTCAGTGGTTCGGCACCGGCCATGCGGTTCTTGTCGGTAAACCACACGCTGCCCGCTGCGGATTGGCTGGTGCAGTTGAGAAAACCGTCGGAGCAGCTGTTGAGCCAGTTCTGCGTGGTCTCCAGGCCGACGTTCTGGGTGTAGCCGCCGCAGTAACTATCGGAATCCCATATCGCCGAATCGACATCGCTGCCCACCACGCTGCGGAAGGTCCTGGGCAAGGCCGGGCGCCCGCTGGTGCCGTAGAGGTTGTTGGCGTTGTACGTCGCCATCCAGCTGACCTGCTGCTGGCGCACGGCGTCGGATTTGTAACCGAGCAACCACCCCAGCGAGGTCTCGAACACGTTGCCGTTGATCACTGCATCGGCTAGCGGCGTGCCGGCAGAGGAGGGGGCGAGCGCGTTGACCCGGACGATCTTGTTGATGATGTTGGGATAGCGGCTGTCGTAGGTCGGGTTCGACAGGATCCAGCGCATCACGTTGCCACCGTTGGAATGCGTGATCACCACCAGTCGGGTCAAACCCTTGGCGCTGATGAAGCTGCTCAG
Organism: Lysobacter sp.; assembly: GCA_043738095.1. Classification (GTDB taxonomy): domain Bacteria; phylum Pseudomonadota; class Gammaproteobacteria; order Xanthomonadales; family Xanthomonadaceae; genus Lysobacter_K. The sequence goes on along the minus strand of JAYSZI010000093.1, from coordinate 14,902 downwards.
CTGCCCGGCGAGGCATCCGGCGGCGCGGCTGTCCCACATGTACTGGCTGAAGTCGCAATTGATGACCGTGTAGTTGCCCGTGTTCGGCAGACCTTGCCGCACGGAGTCGACCATCTTGGGTTGCCAGTAGTCCTGGTAGGCGTTGGTCTGATTGCCGGTGCCGTGCACGAAGGCGACACCAATGACATCGGCTGCCATTGCGACCGGCGATGCGGTGGCCAACAGCAAGCCGTAAGCGAGAGTTCGCATAGTGGATTCCTAGACTGCGACGCGGCTTGGCCTCACGGCCTGCCGCTGAACGACATGCCTGCGTCGTCGTCATCCTTGACGCATCGCGGCTGAGCATACCGATACGTACGGGTATGGTCATGCTGCAGTGCGGGGCGTCGGTGCGGCCACCGGCGCGCCTGGGCAGAATTGCTTGATGCGATTAGGCGATGACAAACGACACGAGCGAAGCCCTATGCACCTGAGTTATGCGTGGCTTCCGACGGTAAGACCTCAGAACTCCAGGTCGAGCGCGGCGCACAGATAATCGGTGAACGGTGCCAACCCGGCGAGATCCGTTGCCAACGTCTTGAGCAATCGCGGCCCGGTCATGACCGCGTCATCGATCGCGCGCAACGCGACGAAGTTCTTGCGCCGCAGATCGTCCGCGAATTCGAAATCGGCAGGGAAGCCGCGTGGCATGCGGGTCAACATTTCGCTGTCGTCCAGATCGAAGCGATTGCGGAACTTCGCGCCGTGCGCGGCTATTTTCCAGCCAGCCGGATTGTCGAGGAGAAAGTGCCGCAACCGCCGCAAGGTGTCGGGCTGCGGATGCCACAGCCCGGTAGCGACGAAGCAACCACCGGGCTGCAGGTGCAGGTAGAACGAGGGCGCCTCGATCTGCCGTCCGCGCTCGTGGAATAGGCGCGCGCCCTGCCACGATTTGTACGGCGTTTTGTCGTTGGCGAAGCGGGTATCGCGGTGGATCCGGAACAGCGAGCCGCCGACGGTCTTTGGCTCGGCGCGGTAGTGCGCGCTGACCACGGTCAATGCCGGCTGCAGATCGACCAGCAAGCGTTGGAACGGCCCGCGTACATGGGCCTCGTAGTCGGCCTTGTGCGCTTGGAACCATTCGCGCGAATTGTTACGCGCCAGGCCGCGCAGGAATTTGAAGCTGGCGTCGCTGAAGTAGGTGGCCATACCGTGTTGTTCGCTCGTCATTCCTGTGGGGGCAGGCTGGTGAAGGTGTTCCTGCCCAGCCTGAAGCAAAACCCGCTGAAATTTTGGCCATGTACTTTCTTTGCTGCTCGTCATGCCTGCCAAAGCGAACTGCAAATTGCCCCCCGGGGAAATCGCTTAGAGCTCTCGGAGCAGATGCGATCTCGAGCGACGGACATCGCGACACTCACCCATCCTATGCCAGCCCGATGTCGATCTCGCGGCCCCAGGCGTGGAGCTGATCGAGAAGCGCAAGCTTCGCGCCGTTGCCTGCGTGCACGTCCCGCAATGCCGCTAGTTCGGCGTAGAAAACCTCGAAGCTGCATTCCGACATACCGAGGTCGCTGCGCAGGCGTAGACGCCGGTAATCGTCCCAGCGCGTTTGCTCCTCCGGCGACAAGGTGCCGGGCCAGTTGCGGGCGCGATAGCGGAACAGCAACTCGGGTAGACGCGAATCCTTAAAACCGAACGCCCGCGTGCCGAGCGCCTCGGGCGACGTGGCGCGGATCTCGCGGAACAGGCGCTTGTCACCGTCGCCGATGAAACCGTCGTACAGCGAGGCGTCGACGTCGCTCGGTGCGCGGCTTCGCTCTCGGGAGAACACCTGACGCACTTTCTCTACTAGGGCCGGACCAGAATCACGAATCCGCGCGGCGCGACGCTCGATTTCGACTGGATCGATGTTCAGGCGCAACCAGTCAGGCGCGCGCAGGTGGTCCCAGGCGATTAGCGCGGGGCACTTGTTGAGGTGCACTTCCTTCAGGGCGATGCGCGTTTCGCCTTCGGGCAGATCGGCTGTTGGCGTGTACAGGCGGTCGGCGATTTCATCGGGCTCCAACCGCAGCAGTGCGGCCGGATCCTGGCCGAGGTCGAACACCAGGACGCGGCTGTCGATGTGCGGATGGCGCGCCAGTGGCAGGATCGGCGCCGCGCACAGCCGGCTGGCGGGAAATCGCTGCGACACGTGCAGCACCGGCGTCATCGCGACGACATCGAGCAGACTGGCGGCGTAGCGCTTGTCGCGCAGCTTCAGCGCGTAGTCCCACAGCTTGGGCTGCGCGGCCTTGAGTCTGCGCGCGAGACCGATCAGCGCGCGCACATCCGACAGCGCCTCATGCGCGTCGCCGGTGCGTACGTCGTTGGCCGCGGCCAGGTGCTCGAGCTTGAACGAGGTTGCGCCGTCTTCGGCCGCTCCTGCGCGTCCTGCGACGTGCAGGGATGCACTAGTGTCGTGGGAGGCAGGATGCCGGGAACGACCGCCCGCGGCACTCGCACCTCCATGTGCGTCGCGCTGCGGCCAGACGAAGCCATCCGGGCGCAGCGCATGCGCCAACCGCATCACGTCGAGCAGGTCCCAGCGCGAATTGCCGCTGCGCCACTCGCGCTCGTAGGCATCAAAGAAGTTGCGGAACAGGCCATGGCGCACGAACTCATCGTCAAACCGCAATGAGTTGTAGCCGACGCTGCAGGTCTCAGGCCGCGCCATCTCGTCGAAGATGCGCGAGAACGCCTCGGCCTCGCTCACGCCTTCGCGTTGGGCGGCTTGCGGCGTGATGCCGGTGATCAGGGTGGCGATCGGCGAGGGCAGCAGGTCGTCGGCCGGCTGGACGAAGAAGCTGATGGGCTCGTCGATCTGGTTGAGATCGGCGTCGGTGCGGATAGCGGCGAACTGGGCGATGCGCGTGGTGCGGGGATCGGCGCCGAAGGTTTCGAGGTCGTAGAACAGAAAACTCGCGGGCATCGGCTCAGGCGTCCGCTGACGAGGGTGCAAGGTTCGCCCGCACGGCCATATCGACTGCGTCCCAATCGAGCGTGTCGAGCGTGGTGTGTCCGCGGGTCAACTCGACCAGTAATGCACGCTGCTGCTGGCCGCGCTCGAACGCGAGTGCATACGGCATCCGCCGGAACGTCACCATCGCGTAGCGCGGCACGAAGCGATCCGGGTGGCGCGCGGCGAGGCGCATTTCCAGGGCCCGCTGCAGCAGGTAATCATCGTTGTCGACGCGGTCGCGCATTTCCAGGTAGTTCTCCAGCGCCATCGCCTGGATCGCCCGCGCGTTGGGCAGGCGCTCGGCCTGGAACGCCGCGAACGCGGTCTCGCGGTCGGTGCTGGCATCCAGGTGCGCGGCCAGCGCGACGCAGTCCTCGAATGCGCAGTTCATGCCTTGGCCGTGAAACGGCACCATCGCGTGCGCGGCATCGCCGAGCAGCACGGCGCGGTCGCGGTGGTGCCAGCGATCGAGATACAGCGTCGCCAGCAGCCCTGCCGGATGATGCTCGAAATCGCGCTCCAGGTTAGGGATCAGCGGCAGGGCGTCGGCGAAGTCGCGCTCGAACAGCGCGCGCGCTTCGGCGCCGGTACGCACGGTGGCAAAACTCGGATCGCCCGGGTGGGCGTCGGCGTTGTTGGGCAAGAACAGCGTGACCGTGAAGGTACGCCCGTCATTGGGCAGCGCAATGCACATGTAGCGGCCGCGTGGCCAGATGTGCAGCGCATTGGGCTCGATGCGGAACCCGCCATCAGGCGCCGGCGGGATTTCCAGTTCCTTGTAGGAATGCCCAAGGAATTCGGTGCGCTCGCCCAGTTCGGTCTCGCGCGCCATCGCCGCGCGCAGCGAAGAGCCGGCACCATCGGCACCGACCAGCGATTCGAACGCCACCTCGTGCCGGCTGCCGTCGCGGTCATCGTTGAAGGTCGCGATGCGCGCGTCGAAATCGACCGAAGCCAGGCCGCGATCGAAATGCAGCCTGGCGCCAGCTTTGGCGGCCAGATCCAGCAGGATCACGTTGAGGTCGCCGCGGTGTACCGACCAGATCACCTCGCTGTCGTCGCGGCCGTAGCGTTGCAGGTCGGTGTGGCCGTCGGCGAAGTGGACCATGCGCCCGCGCATCATCACCGCGTGCGCCATCACCTCGTCGTCGCCACCGGCGATGCGCAGCGCGTGCAATCCACGCTCGGCCAGCGCAAGGTTGATCGAGCGCCCGCCCGCATAGCCTTTGAGGCGGGGGTCGCCGCGCTTCTCGTAGACATCGACCTGCCATCCGCGCTGCGCGAGCAGGGTCGCGAGCAGCGCGCCGGCGAGGCCTGCGCCGATGATGGTGATGTGGCGCGTTGCGCTGATCGGAACTTCAACCGGCATGGCGCCAAGCCTCCACCGCGCGTGCAAATCGCAGCACGTCGGCATGGGTGTTGTAGAGCGGGGCAGGGGAGATGCGGATCACGTCAGGTTCGCGCCAGTCGCCCAGCACGCCGTTGGCGGCGAGGTAGTCGAACAGCGCGCGGCCGCGCTCATGGCCGCCGACGACACGCAGCGACAGCTGGCAGCCGCGGCGCGCGGGTTCGGGCGGCGTCGCAATCTGCAGCGTGTCGCTTAGCTGCGCCGCAATCAGCGCTTCCAGGTAGCCGGTGAGGCGCTGGGACTTTGCGCGCAACGCGGGCATGCCAACGCGGTCGAACAGATCCAGCGACGCCCGCAGCGGTGCCAGCGCGAGCACGGGTGGGTTGCTCAGCTGCCAGCCTTCGGCGCCCGGGGTCGGCACGAACTGCGGCCCCATCTTGAAGCGCGACGCGGCGTCGTGTCCCCACCAACCCGCGAAGCGCGGATGATCGCCGTGGGCATGGCGTGCATGCACGAAACAGCCGGCAACGGCGCCCGGCCCGGCGTTCAAATACTTGTAGTGGCACCACACCGCGAAATCGACGTCGCTGTCGTGCAGCGCGAGTTCGAGATTGCCCACGCCGTGGGCGAGGTCGAACCCGCAGAGGGCACCCTGCGCATGCGTCAGCCGCGCAATCTGCTTGAGGTCGAATGCCTGCCCGCTGCGGTACTGCACGCCGGGCCACAGCACCAACGCCAGGCGCGGACCGTGCTCGGCAATCGCGCGTTCTATCGCGGCCATCGAGAACGTGCCATTGGGCTCGTCGGGTTGCAGTTCGATCAGATCGGTGGTCGGGTCGAAGCCGTGGAAACGGACCTGCGATTCCATCGCGTGGCGGTCGGACGGGAACGCGCCGGCTTCGATCAGGATCGCTGGGCGCTCGCGCGTGGGCCGGTAGAAGCTGACCATCATCAGATGCAGGTTCGCGGTCAGCGAATTCATCGCCACCACTTCCTGCGCTTGCGCTCCGATCAGGCGCGCGAGCGGTTCGCGCACGAGCTCGTGATAGGTCATCCACTGCGCTGGCTGGGTGAAGTGGGCTTCGACCGCTTCGCTCGCCCATTTGTCCAGCACTTGCTCGACATACGCCCGGGCGCCGCGCGGCTGCAGCCCGAGCGAATTGCCAACGAAATAGGCTTGCTCGCGCCCGCCGTGCTGCGGGATTAGGAACTCGCTGCGCAGCGTCGGCAGCGGGTCGGCGGCATCCACCACGGCGGCGTGGGACTCAGAGAACAGTTCGGTCATCTCGTTGCCGTGATCGTTCATGCGAAACGCGATTTCGACAGGCCGAGCCATTCCAGCGCGGTACCGTGATAGATCCGGGCCTGCTCGGTGTCCGTCAGGCCCAGCGAGGCGATGCCGGCACCCGGCTCCTGCTCGCCGAGGGGGAATGGGTAGTCCGTGCCCAGCATCACCTGCGACGCACCGCACGTATCCAACAAATAGCGCAGCGCGCGATCGTCGGCGACCCAGGAGTCGAAATACAGCCGGTCCAGATACTCGCGCGGGTTGCGCGGATTGTCGGTGGCGACCAGATCCGGGCGCATGTTGAAGCCGTGCTCGATGCGGCCGATCGTGTACGGAAAACTGCCGCCGCCGTGCGCCATGCAGATCTTCAATTTGGGCAGGCGCTCAAGCACCCCGCCAAACACCAGACAACATGCCGCGCGCGACTGCTCGGCGGGCATGCCGACCAGCCACGGCAGCCAGTATTTCGGCATCGACGCGGTGCCCATCATGTCCCATGGGTGGACCAGGATCGCGGCACCCAGTTCGCTGGCGGCTTGGAAGAATTCGAACAGTTCCGGCGCATCCAGGTTCCAGTCGTTGACGTGGCTGCCGATCTGCACGCCCTGCAGGCCGAGTTGGTCCATGCAGCGTTCGAGCTCCTGCACCGCCAGGCGCGGCGACTGCATCGGCACTGTGCCGATGCCCGCGTAATGGCGCGGGAATGCGTGGCAGGTTGCAGCCATGTCGTCGTTAAGCGCTTGGTGCAATTCCAGCGCGTGCTGCGGTTTGGCCCAGTAACTGAACATCACCGGCACCGTGCTGATCACCTGCACCTGCACGCCAAAGCGCGCGTAGTCGTCCAGCCGCTCCTGCGGGTCCCAGGTCTTGGACCAGATCTCGCGGAAGAACTTGCCATCCTTGTAGATGCGATGGCGGCCGTCGTCGGTGTGGTGGATCACCGGAAAGCGCTCGTCGCCGTATTTGCGCGCAAGATCGGGCCAGTCGCGCGGCAGGTAGTGGGCGTGGATGTCGATCTTCAGCATGGTTACTCGCAGCGTTACAGTCCACGGGGTCGAAGCAATTCCGGCATCGCGGACGGATACGGACCGCCGCGGACGCGCGTCGATGGTGCAGGGCACCGACGCGTCCATGAAGCCTCACTCGTCTCAAGGCAGTCGCGACTTCGCGTGGCCTGTGCGAAAATCACGCTGATCCGATCGAACGATGCATAAGCCTGTCGCGGCGGCGAACCGAGGCGCCTTGTTTTCTGAATTGGAGCGGCATATCCAAACCACCCGGAGGAACCGATGGATTCAAGTCTGCGTGCACGTTTGAAAGGTATCGGTCCATTGGTGCAACTGGTACGCAAGGCGCGCCGGCGGAAGCAGTTGGTTGCGCGCAAGCATGCCATCAAAAGGTACTTCGAGGAGACCCCGGTGCGAAAATTGCAGATCGGGACCTCATGCAACGTACTTCCCGGCTGGTTCAACGTGGACATCATCCCGTTGTACGCCGGGGCCCACTTCATGGACGCGACCGTTCGCTTTCCCTTTCCGGATGCCTGTTTCGACTACGTCTTCAGCGAGCACATGATTGAACACGTCGAGTACGACCAGGCGCAGTTCATGCTGCAGGAGTGCCATCGGGTCTTGAAGCCAGGCGGACGGATACGGATTGCCACTCCCGACCTCGAGGTGCTCGCCAATCTCTACGCATCGGAAAAATCACCCGCGCAACAACGCTACCTCGATCAGTTCTACGCGCTGTGGTTTCCCACAGCCAAGAAGAAATCAGTGGGTCTGGTGGTGAACCAGCTTTTCGATTTCGAGCACAAGTTTCTGTACGACGAGGATACCCTCGGTGCAAGTCTCGAATCCGCCGGATTCGACCAGGTGGTGCGCCTGCATCCGGGCTCCAGCGCCGATCCTGTCTTGTCCGGGATCGACGCGCACGCAAACGACTACATCACGTTTGAGACGTTTGTGCTCGAGGCAGTCCGTACCTGACGCCTACGTGTCGGCCATGACGTAGTGGGACGGCGCCGGGTTCACGTGCGCGCAGACCTTGCAGGTACGGTGATCGCGCGAGGAGTAGAAGCGCTCGAACACCGGTGGGAAGTCCTGCTCAATGTCCTGGAGGTGAAAAAACTCCTCGTACAACTTGGCGTTGCACTGCGCGCAGAACCACAGCAGTCCGTCGTTTTCGTGTGGCAAGCGACGACGCTCGATCACCAGGCCAATGGATCCGGCCATGCGTTGAGGCGAGTGCGGCACACGCGGCGGCAGCAGGAAGGTTTCGCCAGCGCGGATCGGGATGTCGCGGACCGCACCGCCTTCCTGGATGCGCAGCACCATCTCGCCTTCAAGCTGATAGAACCACTCCGCGCCTTCATCCCAGTGGTAGTCGGTGCGCGCATTCGGGCCGCCCACAACCATTACGATGAAATCGCCCTCAAAGATCACCTTGTTGCCAACCGGTGGTTTGAGCAGGTGGCGGTGCTCGTCGATCCAGGCTTGCAGGTTAAGCGGAGCCGGCAGCATGACTACTCCGTTGCCGCGGGGGTGCCGATCACGGCGATGCACTTGAACTCGATCGCAATCGGTGTGGGCAGTGCGGTGATACCCACCGTGGTGCGGCAGGGCGCGCGCTCGATATCAGGAAACGCCTCCGCCCATGCGGCGTTGTAGGCTTTGAAATCGTGGGGCATGTTGGTGAGATAGGCCGTGACGTCCACTAGGTCCTCCCACCGCGCGCCGCTGGCCTTGAGCACCGTGCGCACGTTGGCAAACGCCGCGCGGCACTGGGCTTCGATGTCATAGCTGATCAGGTAGCCATCGACGTCGTGCACGTCGCCGATGATTGCGTTGCTGGACGCGTCGCGGGGACCGATACCGGAAAGGAACAGCAAGTTGCCGACGCGCCGTGCATGCGGGTACATGCCGACCGGCCTCGGGGCATTCTCGGCGCAAATGGAGTCGCTCATCGTGAGTCCTCGCGTGGGTCGTCGTTGATGCGGGCCAGGGCGCCGGCATACAACCGGGGGAGTGTTTCGATCGCGTCGACGTCGAAGCCCAGGTCGTGAACGCGGCCGTTGATCAGACTGTAAACCCAGCCGTGTACGCTCACGTCTTGGCCACGGCTCCACGCATCCTGGACGATCGTCGTCTGGCTGACGTTAACCACTTGTTCGAGCACGTTCAGTTCACACAGACGGTCGTGTTTAGACGGCGTGTCCACCAGGCCGTGTAGGCACTGGCTGTGCTTGTCGGCTACGTCCGACACATGGCGTAACCAGTTGTCGGCCAGTCCGAGGCGCTGGCGGGTCAGCGCGGCGTGCACGCCGCCACAACCGTAATGGCCGACCACCAGAATGTGCTTGACCTTGAGCACATCGACCGCGAATTGGATCACCGACAGGCAGTTGAGGTCGGTATGTACGACGACGTTGGCGATGTTGCGATGGACGAACACTTCGCCCGGCGCCAAGTCGATGATCTGGTTGGCTGGCACGCGCGAATCCGAGCAGCCAATCCAGAGGAACTCCGGCGCTTGCTGCACCGACAGTTGGGCAAAAAACCCCGGGTCCTCGCGGGTGATCCGCTCGGACCAGTCGCGGTTGCGTTGCAGCAAATATTCCAGTGAACTCATACGGTGCTATCCCAGGTGGATGCCGACGTTCTTGGCATCGGTAAAAAATCCCATGGCCTCGTTGCCGCCTTCGCGGCCCAGGCCGGACGCGCCACTGCCGCCGAACGGCGTGCGTAGATCGCGCTGCAGCCAGGTGTTGATCCAGACCATGCCTGCGCGCAATTCGGCAGCAAGGCGATGGGCGCGCTGCAGATCGCGCGTCCACACCGAGGCAGCCAGCCCGTAGTCGCCGGCGTTAGCAAGCGCGAGTGCTTCATCGTCGGTTTCGAACGGCTGCAGAGTCGCGACCGGGCCGAAGATCTCTTCGCGATTGCTGGCGCAGTCCGGGCCGAGTCCTTCGATCACCGTCGGCGCGACAAACCAGCCGGGCCGGTCGAGCGCCACGCCGCCGCACAGCACCCGACCGCCTTCGGTGCGCGCACGATCAAGCGCGGCCACCACCTTGTCGAAGTGGGCCTGCGATACCAGCGGGCCGAGTTGGTTGTCGGGATCGATGGGGTCCCCTACGCGCAGCGTGAGTGCGCGGTCGACCAGCGCATCGCGGAATTCTATGTAGATGCGCCGCTCGACGATCATGCGCGAGCCGCACAGGCAAATCTGTCCAGAGTTCTGGAAAGCCGACCGCACGATCGTGTCGAGATTGTCGCGCCAGTCGCTGTCGGCAAACACCAGTGTCGGATTCTTGCCGCCCAGTTCTAGCGAAAGCTTCTTGAGCTGCGGTCCAGCGAGCGCGGCGATTCGGCGTCCGACTATTGTGCTGCCCGTGAACGACACCGCGCGCACGTCCGGGTGCGTGACCAGCGCCTCGCCGACGCTGGGGCCGAGCCCGTGGATGACGTTGAGCACGCCTTTCGGAAATCCAATCTCCGCTGCCAACTCGGCGAGCATCGTCGCCGTCACCGGCGTTACCTCTGAGGGCTTCGCCACCACGGTGTTACCGGCTGCGAGCGCCGGCGCGATCTTCCAGGTGAACAGGTACAGCGGCAGGTTCCACGGCGAGATCGTCGCGACCACACCCAGTGGCTGGCGCAGCGTGTAGTTCAGCCCGGCCTGGCCGTGGTGCGACTCGCTGGCGAACTGGGTCGCGGCGTGGGCGAAGAAGCGTAGGTTGCTGATCGCGCGCGGAATCTCGGCGTCGCGCGCCAACTTGATTGGCTTGCCGCCATCGCGCGACTCGGCATGGGCGAAATCTTCGAGGCGCGATTCGAGCGCATCGGCGAGCTTCTCCAGCCAGCGTGAGCGCTCACTGTTCGGCAGCGATGACCACGCCGGAAATGCGGCCTGTGCGGCGGCGACCGCGGCCTCGACATCGGCCCCGTTGCCTTCGGCGACTTCAGCGAAACACGTGGCATTGGCCGGATCAAATACCGGTAGCCAACCGCCACCAGCCGGGTCGCGCGGCAGGCCGTCGATGTGGTGGGCAAGTCGTTGCATGCGGCAAGAGTACCGGAGGCGCGCAATCGAACCCAGCTGTCCGGCAGGCAAATTTCGCCTGGGGTGCGTAGGTGCCGAACAACGGACGGTGGGACGCGGCGCTTACGGCCCAGGCTGTTCCGCCAGTATTTTTCGACGGGCCAGAACGTGGCTACACAGCGCGCCACCCCATAGCGCAAAGATCCCGACCATCACCGCCACAGTGATGGCAAACGCCGTGCCGTAGTTGGAATTGCTGGTGGCCTGCGGCGGCGACAGCCACCACATGAGCGTACCGGGCACCACGCAAGCCAGTGCAAACAACGCGAACGACGCCGCGACCAGATCATCAAAAGGAGCCTGTTTCATGGGCAATTGCTCGTCCGGAAACCGCAGCAGCGCGGCGAGCCCCAATGCCGCCGCAAGGCCAATCAACGGGACGATCAATCCAGCCGTGAGCACGACAATGCCCAGCAGGCTGCCATACCAGCCCGAGGCGATGAAATGCGCACCTTGCCCCAAGGCAGCGATCAGGAGCGGCCAGCCGAGCGGGATCGATGCCGAAATCGCCAAGGCGCTCGGCAGCAAGCGCCAAAGCGGACTCATACCGACTGCATCCGCCCGCCATCCACGGCGACGCTCACGCCATTGACATACGCGGCGGCTGGCGAACACAGGAACGCGATCACGCCGCCGATTTCCGCCGGTTGCGCAAAGCGTCCCGCCGGCACCGTCCCGCGCATGCTCTCGGCGACAACGGCCTCGGGCTGGCCGCTGGTGCGGGCGCGGGATTCGATGATCTGTTCGATACGCCCGGTCTGGGTGTATCCGGGCAAGACGTTGTTGACCGTGATCCCATCGGCGGCCAGTTCGCGCGAAAGCGTCTTGGCCCAGCTGGCGACCGCGCCACGAACCGTATTGGACACGCCGAGCCCGACGATCGGCTCGCGTACCGAGGTCGAGATCACGTTTACGATGCGTCCCCATTGGGCCATCCGCATACCCGGCAGCACGGACTGCACCAACGTGTGGTTGGCGACTAGGTGTTTGTTGAATGCTTCCAGGAAAGCGCCGACGTCGGCGTCGCAGATGGTGCCTGCCGGTGGCCCTGCGGTGTTGTTAATCAGGATGTGCACCGGCTTGCCCGCGGCCAGCGCGGCAACCTGAGTGCCGAGCGCTGCCGCATCGGCAACGTCCGCGGTGACCCACCCGTGCGCTTGCGCGCCGCTGCGGGGCAGGGCAGCGACCACGTCCTGCAAGGCGGCCGCGCGGCGCGACAAGACGGTTACGTCCGCACCCAGCAACGCCAGCTCGTGTGCAGCAGCGCGGCCGATGCCTTCGGATGCGCCGCAGACCAGCGCATGTTTACCAACGAGGTTGAGATCCATGGGGACTCCGAGGGTGGCGATCAGTCGAGGCGTTCGCGCATCAAGGTCGCGACCGCGCTGGTGCGCTCGCTGCCGAGCGCATCGAGCCGGTCAGCCACGGCGATACGGTTGGTGAGCGGGTGATTCTGGTTGAACTTGAATTTCAGGGTGACGCGCTCGACCAGGAAGCGGAAACCGATGATGCCGCGCAGTTGGCTGCGCTGATCCTCGCGTTCGGGTTCGAATTGCCAGTCGCTCCCGACCGCGGCTTCGTGCTGCGCGCTGAGTTCGCCGACCAGTTCGGCGAGTGCGGCTTCGTCGTCGAACGTCTCAATCATTCCGTCCAGATGGGCCACCGCGTAGTTCCAGGTCGGCACACGTGCCTGCGCGTGCTTGTCGGGATACCAAGCCGGTGAAATGTAGGCGTGGGGGCCATGCACGATCGCCAAGGCCGGCCCGGTGTGGCGGGCCTGCGGATTGGGCCGCGCCCAATGGCCGCGCAGTTCAACCGTCTCGCCGTTGCGGCGATACAGCACCGGCAGATGATTCGCCGCCGGCACGCCATTGTCGACGGTCATCAGAGTGATGAAGTTGTCGGCGGCGATGAGCCGGTCGAGCGCGGTCAGATCGGATTCGACAAAGGCGGCGGACAAATGCATCGGGTCACTTCCGGCGCGGCAATTTTTGCACCATCTGCTCGCGCAGCGCCGCTTCCTCACCCTGCGGCGGCACCAGTTCTTCGAGTGCGAACCCGCGGTCGTTGGCCTCGGCCTCGTCGAGGCTGTCGAACGCGACGAATTCCGCGTCCATCAACGCGGCGCGCGCGCTGTCCTCGCTGTCGTAGGCCAGCGCATTTCCGTCGCTGTCGAATACCTCGGCCGTGCCAGCGTCCCGCACATTCAGCCGCGCCCAGATCACCGTGCGGCCCAGTGTCGCCAGCCACCAGCCATCGTGTGACTCGTTCATACCGATACCACCTTCGACAAAAGCCAGAGCAGGGCAGCGAAAACCAAGCCGCCGATTATTGTCATCAGCGACAGGAACGCAGGCGTCGCCAGTCCGTTGAGGTTGTGATCACCGGCCTCGCGGTAGCGCCGACGCAGCAACCAGCCCAGCGCGGACGGTTTGGCGAACGCGCCCCGGCCGAGTTCGTGTTGCAAGGCCGGGTGGCGATCGCGGATGTGTACCAGCGTCAGCGGCCAAAAAATGACAAACGCAGTCGCGCCGGCAATAGCAAACGCGACGAACAGCAGGGCGAAGAACAGGATCACGATGCGGATATCCCGGTTAGGCGTTGGCCAGACACGTTGCTAGTACTCGGCGTTACCCGGCGCGCGCGGGTACGGGATCGCGTCGCGGATGTTGGTCAAGCCGCACACATAGACCACCAAGCGCTCGAAGCCCAGGCCGAAGCCCGCGTGCGGCACCGTGCCGTAACGGCGGAAGTCGCGGTACCAGCCGTAATGCACCGGATCCAGGCCGAACTGCGCCATGCGCGAGTCCAGCACATCCAGGCGCTCCTCACGTTGTGCGCCGCCGATGATCTCGCCGATGCCGGGCGCCAGCACGTCCATCGCCGCGACGGTCTTGCCGTCGTCGTTGAGACGCATGTAGAACGCCTTGATGTGCTCGGGGTAGTTGAGCACCACCACTGGGCGGCCGACGTGTTGTTCGACCAGCCAGCGCTCGTGCTCGGTCTGCAGGTCCAGGCCCCACTCGACAGGGAACTCGAACTTGTGACCGGACTTCTGCAGTAGCGTGACGGCGTCGGTGTACTCGATGCGTTCAAACGGCGCGTTGATAAACGCTTCCAGCCGCGTGATCGCATCGGGCTGCACACGCTGCGCGATGAATGCCATGTCGTCGCCGCGCTCGTTGAGCACCGCGCGGAACAGGTACTTCAGGAAGTCCTCGGCGATCTGGGCGTTTTCGAGCAGGTCGGCGAACGCGATTTCCGGCTCCACCATCCAGAACTCGGCCAGATGGCGCGTGGTGTTGCTGTTCTCGGCGCGAAAGGTCGGCCCGAACGTGTAGACCTTGCTCAGTGCGAGGCAATAGGCCTCGACGTTGAGCTGGCCGGACACGGTCAGAAATGTCTCCTTACCGAAAAAGTCGCGGGAGAAATCCACCGCGCCGGCCTTGTCGCGCGGCAGGTTGGCCAGGTCTAGCGTCGACACCCGGAACATCTGACCCGCGCCCTCGGCATCGGACGTGGTCACGATCGGGGTGCTGATCCAGTAGTAGCCGCGCTCGTGAAAAAAGCGGTGCACGGCTTGCGACAGGCTGTGGCGGATGCGCGTGACCGCGCCGAACAGGTTGGTGCGCGGGCGCAGATGCGCGACCTCACGCAGGAACTCCAGCGAGTGCGCCTTGGGCTGGATCGGGTAGGTCTCGGGATCATCGATCCAGCCCACGACGTCGAGTTGCGAGGCTTGGACTTCGAACGCCTGGCCCTGGCCCTGCGATTGAACCAGCGTGCCTTTGGCGATCACCGCACACCCCGCGGTCAGGTGCTTCACCTCGGTCTCGTAATTGCTCAGGGTATTGGGCACGACCACCTGGATCGGCGCGAAGCAGGAGCCATCGCTGACGTTGACGAAGCTCAGCCCGGCCTTCGAATCGCGGCGGGTGCGTACCCAGCCGCGGACCGTGACTTCGCCACCTGCGGGCATCTTGCCTGCGAGCGCGTGCTCGACGCTGACCACCGTCATGCCTTGATTCCTTGCCTGTGCGGGCCGATATGGGAGAGGCCGGAGTTTAACCGGAGCGGCACGCCACCGCCGCTATACTTCACCGATCAAATCTTGATGGCGGCGGCTGCCGATGCTGCCGCACCGCAATGAAGCAGGAGCCTTGCATGGCCGTTGTCCTCACCTCCG
>JAYSZI010000092.1:0-13097 GCA_043738095.1 Lysobacter sp. | reverse complement strand
TCGACGCCCGCATCGGTGAGGTGACTGAACGCATTCGCCGGCGGAGCGAGTACGGAAGGTCGCAGTACCTCGACCAGATCGCTGCGGCGGCCGAGCGGAAGCCGAGCCGGACCCGCCTCTCCTGCTCGAACCTCGCCCACGGCTTTGCCGCCTGCAACCCGCACGACAAAGCGGCGCTCCGCGGCGAGGTCGGCCCGAACCTCGGCATCATCACCGCCTATAACGACATGCTCTCGGCGCATCAGCCGATGGAGCACTACCCGACCCTGATCCGCATGGCCGCGCGCAGTGCCGGCGGCAGCGCGCAGGTCGCCGGCGGCGTGCCGGCGATGTGCGATGGCGTGACCCAGGGCCGCGCCGGGATGGAACTGTCGCTGTTCTCGCGCGACGTGATCGCCATGTCCACCGCGGTCTCGCTGTCGCACCAGATGTTCGATGCGGTGCTGTGCCTGGGCGTGTGCGACAAGATCGTGCCGGGCCTGCTGATCGGCGCGCTGAGCTTCGGCCACCTGCCGGTGCTGTTCGTGCCGGCGGGGCCAATGCCCTCCGGTATTCCCAACAAGCAGAAAGCCGAAGTGCGCCAGCGGTACGCGACTGGCCAGGCCACGCGCGAAGAACTGCTGGAAGCCGAGGCAGCCTCGTACCACAGCCCCGGTACCTGCACCTTCTACGGCACCGCCAACTCCAACCAGATGCTGATGGAAGTGATGGGCCTGCATATGCCTGGCACTGCGTTCGTCAACCCCGGCACGCCGCTGCGCGATGCACTGACGGTCGCTGCAACCGAGCAGGCGCTGCAGATCACCGCGCTCGGTGCCGACTACCGACCCTTGGCGCATACGGTCAGCGAGAAGTCGATCGTCAACGCGATCGTTGGCCTGGCGGCGACCGGTGGTTCGACCAACCATGCAATCCACCTGGTCGCGATCGCGCGCGCCGCGGGTGTGTTGATCGACTGGGACGACCTCGACGAGTTGTCGCAGGTCACGCCTTTGCTGGCGCGGATCTATCCCAACGGCGGCGCCGACGTGAACCACTTCCACGCCGCCGGCGGCATCGGCTTCGTGATCCGCGAGCTGATCGATGCCGGCCTGCTGCACCCCGACATCCGTTGCGTGCACGGCGGCGACCTGCGTCAGCAGATGTTGGAGCCGTACTTGGACGACTTGACGCTGCGTTGGCGCGAGCCCCCCGCCGAGTCACTCGATCGCGACGTGCTGCGCGGTTGCGCCGAGCCGTTCGACCGCGAAGGCGGCCTGCGCCGGCTTCAGGGCAATCTCGGCCGCGCGATCGTCAAGATGTCCGCGGTCGCGCCCGAGCACCGCGCGATCACGGCGCCAGCAAAAGTGTTCGATTCGCAGGACGCGGTGCTCGCCGCGTTCGAGGCCGGGCATCTCGCGGGCGATTTCGTCGCGGTGGTGCGCGGTCAGGGCCCGCGCGCGAACGGCATGCCGGAGCTGCACCAACTCACGCCGACACTCGGCCTGCTGCAGGACCGCGGCCAGCGCGTGGCGTTGCTGACCGATGGCCGCATGTCGGGCGCCTCGGGCAAGGTGCTGGCGGCGATCCATGTCACGCCTGAGGCCGCCGATGCCGGCGCAATCGCGCGCGTGCGCGAAGGCGACATGATCCACGTCGATGCCGAGGCCGGCAGCATGAACGTGCTGCTCGACGAGGCGCAATGGCGTAAGCGCACGGCCGAGTACCCCGACGTTGCCAGCACCGGCCTCGGACGCGAGCTGTTTGCGCTGATGCGCGCTCAGGCCGGCACGGCGGAGCAGGGCGCGTGCAGCCTGTTCGGGGAACTTTCTGGCGGAAACGCCGCCCCGGTGGTCGACGCGCCCGTCCACGATGGCGCGATAGCGGGCGCCGACGCAGCGCCCGTCGACTCAGCCAACGTCAACCCGCTGCCCGGCGCGGAGGTCGATGCATGAGCGGTAGCGGCCTCGAATTGATCGCCGATGTCGGCGGCACCAATGCGCGCTTCGCCCTGGTCGATCCGACCGCAACGACCATTGAACTGCAGCAGGCGCAGACCCTGCACACGGCCGAGTTCGCGAGCCTGCAGCACGCCGCCGGCCACTACCTGCAATCAGTCGGCGCGCAACCGCGTCGCGCGGCGATAGCGGTGGCATCGCCGGTGGATGCCGACGAGATCCGCCTGACCAATCGCGCATGGTCGTTCAGCCGCAGCGAGTTGCAACAGACGCTGGGGCTGGATCAATTGCTGCTGCTCAACGACTTCGGCGCGGTGGCGTGGGCGGTGCCTGCATTGCAGGCGCACGAGCGCATCGCCTTGTACGGTCCCGAAGCCGCACCGCTGCGGGGACCGATCAGCGTGCTCGGGCCGGGAACAGGACTCGGCGTCGCGCAACTGGTCGGGTCGCAGGCGCAGGGTTGGCAAGTGGTCGAAACCGAAGGCGGGCACGTGACGTTCGCCCCGATCGGCGACGAGGAGCAGACCGTCGCCCGCTGGCTGACCGCGCACTACGGCCGTACTTCCAACGAGCGCGTGCTGTGCGGCAAGGGCATCGCCCATGTGGACGCGGTGCTGCGCGGGGCTACCAATCTTGCCGGCCAGACCGCGGCGTTGCGCGACCCGGCCGACATCGTGGCGATGGCGCTCGACGGGCACGACGTGGTCGCGCGCCGAACCCTGGCGCGCTTCTGTGCCGTGCTCGGAAGCGTGGCCGGCGACACTGCGCTGATGCATGGCGCGCGCACGGTGATGATCGCCGGCGGCATCGTGCCGCGGTTCGTGCCGTTCCTGCGCAGCAGCGCGTTCCGCGAGCGCTTCCTGGCCAAAGGCCGCTTTGCCGCCTACCTCGAATCGGTGTCGATCCACGTGATCACCCATCCCAATCCTGGCTTGCTAGGCGCGGCGTACGCGCTGCGCGGCTCGACGACGCGGGCGCTAGCGGCATGACCCTGTGGACGCCCCTGCAGCGCGCGCAGCGCCTCGACGCGATCCTCTCGCGCGCGCCGGTGCTGCCGGTGCTGGCGATCGAGCACCTCGACGACGCAGTGCCGCTGGCGCGTGCGCTGGTCGAAGCCGGCCTGCCGGTACTGGAAGTGACGCTGCGCACCGAGTGTGCGCTTGAGGCGATCGCCCGTATCGTCGCTGAGGTGCCCGGCGCCTGCGTCGGCGCGGGCACTGTGCTCACTGCGGGCGACCTCGTGGCCGTGGAGGCAGCCGGCGCGGCATTCGCGATTTCCCCCGGCGCGAGCGAGGCGCTCTACGCCGCCGCCGCAGGCACCGCGATCGCTTGGATTCCCGCGATCGCCACCGCCAGCGAGCTGATGCGTGGCTTGGAACACGGCCATAGGCGCTTCAAGTTCTTTCCCGCCGAATCCAGTGGTGGCACCGCCGCGCTACGCGCGTTTTCCGGCCCGTTTCCGCAGGCGAAGTTCTGCCCCACCGGTGGCATCGATGCCGCGTCTGCGCCGCGCTACCTTGCGCTGGGCAACGTCATGACGGTCGGCGGCTCGTGGATGGTGCCAACCGATGCCTTGGCCGCGCGCGACTGGGCTGCGATCAACGCGCTCGCCGGCGCTTGCGTTGGCCCCTCCCTATCGCTGCGGTAGACCCTTCGAAGGATTCCCCTGGCATGAGCAATAGTCACATCCGCAAGGTGCTGATCGTTGGCGGCGGGACCGCCGGCTGGATGACCGCCGCCTTTCTGTCGCAGGCGCTGGGCGAGCACATCACCATCGAACTGATCGAATCCGACCTGATATCCACCATCGGCGTCGGCGAGGCCACCATTCCGCCGATGAACAATTTCAATGCGGCGCTGGGCATCGACGAGAACGAGTTTGTCAAGGCAACCCAAGGAACATTCAAGCTCGGGATCGAGTTTCGCAACTGGGGTGAGCTGGGTGAGCGATACACCCATGGCTTCGGCACCATCGGTCAGGTCACAGGCGTCGTGGATTTCCACCACTACTGGCTGAAGATGTTCCAGGCGGGCAACGTGGACCGGATCGAGGACTACTCGATCAACCTGCTGGCCTGCGAGAAGAACAAGTTCATTCGGGCGAGCGACAAGTACCCCAACTCCCCGCTCAATGACATCCGCCACGCGTTCCACTTCGATGCCGGCCTGTACGCCAAGTACCTTCGTGGCTATTCCGAGCGCCACGGCGTACGCCGGATCGAGGGCACCATCCTCAGCGTGCAGCAGGATTCCGAGAGCGGCTTCGTCACTTCGGTGACGATGGAAAATGGCGACGTGCATGGCGCCGACCTGTTCGTCGATTGTTCGGGGTTCCGCGGATTGCTGATCGAGCAGACCCTGCACGCTGGCTACGACGACTGGAGCCACTGGCTACCGTGCGATCGCGCATTGGCGGTGCCGTGTGCGTCGGTCGCGCCACTGACACCGTACACGCGATCCACCGCGCACGCGGCAGGCTGGCAGTGGCGCATACCGCTACAAAACCGCATCGGCAACGGCCACGTGTATTGCAGCAGCTACATCAGCGACGACGAGGCGGCGTCGGTTCTGATGGGCAACCTCGACGGCGAGGCGCTGGCCGAGCCGCGCGCGCTGAAGTTCGTCACCGGCAAGCGCAGACGCATGTGGGACAAGAACGTGGTCGCGATCGGGCTGTCGAGCGGCTTCATGGAACCGCTGGAGTCGACCTCGATCCACCTGATCCAGAAGGGCGTGTCACGGCTGGTCTCACTGTTCCCCAATCGCGGCTTCAGCCAGGCCGACATCGACGAGTTCAATCGCCAGTCACTCGTCGAGTTCGAGCAGATCCGAGACTTCATCGTCCTGCATTACCACGCCACGCGGCGCACCGACTCGGAGTTCTGGAATTACTGCCGGACCATGCCCATCCCGGACTCGCTGCAGCGCAAGATCGACCTGTTCCGCAGCAACGGGCGGATCTACCGCGACAACAACGAGTTGTTTGCCGAGGCTAGCTGGTTCGAGGTCATGCTGGGCCAAGGCATCCACCCGCGTGGCTACCATCCGCTGGTCGACGCGAAGTCCGACGAATTGATCACCAACATGCTCGCCGACGTAAAGCGCGTCATGCATGGCGTCGTCGACCTGATGCCGACGCACGACGCGTTCATCGCCGAGCATTGCAACTCGCGCCCGAAGTAGCGGGCAAAAAAACCCTGCCGACCCGAGGGGTTGGCAGGGCTTGGTTCTCGCGCCCGCGCCTAGAACTTGTAGCTAAGGCCCAG
Organism: Lysobacter sp.; assembly: GCA_043738095.1. Taxonomy (GTDB): domain Bacteria; phylum Pseudomonadota; class Gammaproteobacteria; order Xanthomonadales; family Xanthomonadaceae; genus Lysobacter_K. The sequence continues at coordinate 7,894 of JAYSZI010000092.1, read as the reverse complement.
CAGCGTGGTGCGGCCATACTCGAAGTACTGCAGCGGACGTCCCGCCGGGTCACCGCCGTCGGACGTACGGAACGGCTCGTCGCCAATGTTGCTCACCTGCAGGTACAGCGACAGTCCCTGCAACGGCCCGGTGTTGAAGTTGTAGTTCACCTGCGCGTCCTGGACCGTCTCGGCATCGATATTGACGAAGCCCAGGTCGGCGCCGAAGCCGCGCGTCTCCCCACGGAATTTCGAACGCTTGCGCTGGCTGTACCGGATCGAGAAGCCGTGGCGCTCGTAGTAGCCGGTGACGTTGGAGACGTACTTCGACAGGCCCGGCAATGGCTCGGTGGTGCCCGGGCCATTGGGCTGGATCGAGGTGCGGGTGTCGGAGTAGCTGGCCTGCACGCCGAATCCGTTCAGCGGTCCCCAGAACAGGTCGAGCGGCACCGACGCGGTCAGCTCGTGGCCCGCGATCAGGCCGCCGGTACCGTTGGCGGGCTGGTTGATGGAGCCCATCGTGGACGTCGGGTAGCTCACGCCCCTAGTCTGGCCCAGCTCGATCGGAGGCAGCGGGAAACCGGCATAGTCGAACGGCCTGTCCTGATTGTAGATGTACGTCTTCAGGTCCTTGAAGAAATACGCCGCGGCGAAATAGCCCTTGTTGCCGGCTGCGGTCGTGAAGTACTTCTCGGTGCTGAGATCGTAGGCGTTGGCCAGCCACGGTTGCAGTTCGGGATTGCCACCGCCGCCGCACCAGACCGGCCCGGCCAGCCCGGCGCAAGAGGCTGTGTTGATGTTCACATCGAAACTCGCCCTCATCTGATCCATGCGCGGCCGTTGCATCTCGCGCGCGGCGCCGAAGCGCACGAAAGTCTCGGGCATCACCTCCAGCGACAGGTTCAGGCTCGGCAGCACGTCGCCGTAGCTTGCCCCGCGTTCGCTGGCCGTACCCTCCGCATTGCCGGCGAATGTGTTGTAGCCCACCGAACTCTGGTCGGCGTGGACGTACTGGGCGCCGACGTTGCCGCGCAACGGCATGCTGCCCAGGTCGGTGTCGATGTTGGCTTGCACGTAGAAGGTGTTGACCTTCTCGTTCACCGCCCAGTTCTTGTTGGCGATATCGGGATGGAACTTGGGCTGCAGGTTGTAGAAGCCCGACTGTAAAAGGCCGTTTGCGTCGTAGACAGCGAGCGAATCCAGTCCGCCAAAGCCGAAGCTCGATGTCGCACCGGGGAACGGCGCCGAGTCACCCGCGCCCGCGCAAGCGACGATGCACAGCTTGGCCTCGAGCGAGCTCTTCTCCTTGGTGCGATTGGTGTGATTCACGCCGAACGCCAGGCTGCTCAGCAAGCCCGAATCGAACTTTCGGGTTGCGTCGGCGCGAAAGGCCTTGAGCCGGTCTTCGACATCGAAATCCTTGACGTACCCGTCCTGGCCCCAGCCGCCCGCGTCGATCAACCGCAGGTTGCCGGGGCTGCCGAAATCGTTGCCGAACGTGAGCTCGTTGAAGCCCCGGTTCGGGTCAAGGTGGACGCGTACCGTCGTGGTGCCATTGCCGATGAGTCCTGCATAGGTCTCGAGCACCCGGAACTTGTGCGTGGTCCTGGAGACCGACAGATCGGTGTCGAGGTCCCAGTTTTCATTGAGCGTGAACCTGTTGTGCCAACCAATCGAATGCAGGCGATCGTCGCTCGGATTGCTGTCCATCCGCACGACCGGCTTGACGTTGGTCCAGGTGCTGTCGGTGATCGTGTTGTTGCTGTTGGTGGTGTAGCCCGGTTGCAGGATGCCCTGACCCCATGCGGTGCCGAACTCCAGGCCCGACTTGATCTCGGTCTTCTTGAACTTCGAGTAGAAGACGTCCAGGGTCGACTCCCAGAAGTCGTTCGGCTTGTACTGCAGCGTGGCCATCAGTCCATCACGCTCGTTGTTGGAGTCGAACTTGTACAGTTTGCCGCCGCCGTAGACCTTGGTGCCGTTGGGACCGTCGGCGTAACCCCAGGCTTCGTTCTGGAAGCCAGGCGACGGGTTGTCGAGATGCGCGTAGCCGATAGCCAACCCGAGCGTGCGGTCGAGGAACTGGTCGACGTAGGTGAAGCTGTAACGGTTGCCGTACTCGTTGCTGCCGTTGACCTCGTTGCGGTCGGCGCGGAAATTGGCCGAGATCACCCGTTCGGAGAGCGCAAGCGGGCGCACTGTGCGCATGTCGATCGTGCCTGACAGGCCTTGGCCGACCAGGGAGGCATCGGGCGTCTTGTAGATGACTACGCCGCTCAGCAGCTCCGAGGGAAACTGGTCGAATTCCACGCCACGGTTGTCGCTGGTGCTGGTCTGCTCGCGCCCGTTCAGGGTGGTGCCGGCGAAGTCGCCCGAGAGGCCGCGGATGTTGATCTGGGTGGCACGTCCACGCTCGCGCTGGGCGGTCAGGCCGGGGAGGCGTGCAATGGATTCGGCGATCGAGGAGTCTGGCAACTTGCCAATATCCTCGGAGGAAATCGATTCGACGATCGACGTTGAGGTTTGCTTGGTTTCGATTGCATCTTCAATGCCACGACGGATGCCGGTCACCGTGACGCGGTCGAGCGTGGTGGCGCTATCAGCGTCCTGGTCGGCAGCTTGCGCCTCAGCGGCGGCCTTGGTCTTGGCCTGGGCATCGGCCTGCGCCTCTACGGATTGCGCTTCGACGGATTGCGCCTGCGCGCCCGCTGCGGCCATCAACGTCGCCGATGCCAGCGCCACGCTCAACAGATTGCGTTTGAACTTCACCATCATCCCCTCCACTGCTCGAATAGTTGCTTAGGTCGGCCGCGCGCCCGTCGCCAATTGGCGCTCGTTCACTCCCCGTACGCCCGGTCGACCCAGCCTCCCGTAACGCAGGACGATGGTAGTCGCAGCAATCCCCGCACAAATTTCCTTGCATACGTATTCATCGCGTCTGGTCGCCCGCGCCGCCACGGACGTCATTCGGGCGTGGAATAGTGTTGCGGGATGCTGTGGCCGACAGAGGAGCCTCACGTCGGCAGGCAGGGTCCAGGAACTGCCCACATCAAAATGGATTCCAGCGTTCGCGGGAATGACGGCTTGCCCATCGTCCTGGCGAGGCATGGCGATGCGCCGCGCGCACAGCCTCTGGAACGCTTCGGAGTAACGCGCTTCCCATGAATCGCAAGCTGGCACGAACGATTGCAGGAGCAGTCCTATCCCTGCCGACCGTATTGGCCGGCGCAGCGGCGACCGCGGAAACAGGCCCGCACGGGGTGCCCGAGACGCGCGCGTTGCCATTGCACGTGCCATCGCCGGACTGGCGTGACCAGGTCATCTATTTCCTCATGACCGATCGCTTCGACGATGGCGATCCGGGCAACAACGACCAGGGCGCGGGCGAGTTCGATCCGGGCGACAACGCCAAGTACAGCGGAGGGGATTTCAAGGGTATCGAACGACGCCTGGATTACATCCGCGGCCTGGGCGCGACCGCCGTGTGGGTCACGCCGCCGGTGGCGAACCAGTGGTGGAATACCAGCGCGAACTACGGCGGGTACCACGGCTACTGGGCCGAGAACTTCCTGACCGTCGATGCGCACAACGGCACACTCGACGACTATCGGCGCCTGTCGGGCAAGTTGCACGCGGCCGGGATGTACTTGGTGCAGGACATCGTGGTCAACCACACCGCCAACTACTTCGACTACGCCGGCGGTTGGGACCGGACGCAGCCGGCGCGGCATTTTCGTCTGGTGGCGGATTCGCGCGGCCGCACGGCGCCGACGCAATCCCCATTCGATCGCAACGATGCACTTGAGCCGGGCGAGCGCGGCGCCGGGATCTACCACTGGACGCCGGACATCAGCGACTTCAACGATCCGGACCAGGCAATGAACTTCCAGCTCGCCGGCCTGGACGATCTCAACACCGAAGACCCGCGCGTGCGCGACGCGCTGCGCGAGTCGTACGGCTACTGGATCCGTGAAGCTGGAGTCGATGCTTTCCGCGTCGACACCGCGTTCTATGTGCCGCCGGAGTTCTTTCGCGACTTCCTGTACTCGGACGATGCCGCACATCCGGGCATCCTGCGCGTAGCGGCGCAGACCGGGCGCAGTGGCTTCCACGTGTTCGGCGAGGGCTTCGGCAGCGACAAGCCGTACGCCGATGAGCAAGCCCGGCGGATCGACGGCTACATGCGCAGTGCCGACGGCACGCCGTTGCTGCCGGGCATGCTGAATTTCCCTCTGTACGCGACGGCGGCCGACGTGTTCGCGCGTGGGCGGCCGACGTCCGAACTCGCCCACCGCATCGGCAGCATGATGACGCTGCATCGGCAGCCACACCTGATGCCGACGTTCGTCGACAACCACGACGTCGACCGCTTCCTCGCCAGCGGCGGCCAGGCTGGGCTCAAGCAGAACCTGCTGCTGTTGATGACGCTGCCGGGCATCCCGACGATCTATTACGGCACCGAACAGGCATTCGCCCAGCCCCGCGCGGCGATGTTTGCGCGCGGTTACGGCGCCGGTGGGCGCTCCTGCGCATCCTGCGCCCGCGCCACTTGCACATCCTTGTGCGGCGGGCGCGACCACTTCGACACGACTGCGCCGCTGTACCAATTTATCCAGCGCGCGACCGCGTTGCGCCGCGATGTCCCGCTGTTTTCGCGCGGCACGCCGACGCTGCTGCGTGCCAATGCCGCCGCCCCCGGCGTGCTCGCGTACCGCATGGATCACGGCGAAGACGCGGCGTTGGTGGTGTTCAATTCCGCCGACCACGATACGTTGCTGTCGCACCTCGAGCCCGGGTTGCTTCCCGGCACCGTGCTGCGGGGATTGTTCGGCATCGACGCGGCGCCGCGGGATGTCGTGACCGATGCCGATGGCAGCGTGACCCTGCGCTTGCCGGCACGCAGCGGCCTGGTCTGGAAAGTGACAGGGCAGGGCGCGCGTGCACCGGCCGCAGCAGCCGCCCTCACGCTCGATGCGTTGGGCGAAGCGCCGCTGCGCGGCGATTTCGGGGTTCGAGGTATGGCCCGGGGCGTGCCGAGTTTGCAGTTGGTGGTCGACGGCAACGTTGCTGCCGCGCAGAAGGTGCAACCCGACGCGCAAGGTCGCTGGCAAGCCACCGTCGACACCGGCGACATGGTCGATCCCGCCGTCCGGCACGAGGTTGTTGCCTGGGACGAGGCATCGGCTGTGGTGTCGGCGCGGCGTCATTTCAGCGTCGCGCGCGCGTGGCACGTGCTCGCCGATGCGACGGATCCGGCCGGCGACGACGCGGGGCCGACCGGGCGCTACCGCTATCCGACCGACCCGGGCTGGGGCGCGAATCGACAACTCGACATCCAGCACGTGCGCGTATCCGGCGCCGGCGGCGCGATGAAGATTGAGCTGCGCATGCGCAACGTCACTGCGCCGTGGAAGCCCGCCAACGGCTTCGACCATGTTGCTTTCACGATCTTTATCGAGGTGCCCGGTAGGCCCGGCGGGACCACCGTCATGCCGCTGCAGAACGCGACCTTGCCGGCCGGCATGCGCTGGCACTACCGGCTGCGCGCGCACGGCTGGTCGAATGCGCTGTTCGCGGCCGCGGGGGCGTCGGCCACGCACGAAGGCACGCCGGTCACGCCTTCGCCCGGCATCGGCGTCGATCCAGCCAGCGACACGGTGAGCTTCACGCTGCCGGCCAGCGCGCTGGACAACCTGGGTTCGCTGTCGGGCATCAAGGCCTACGTGACGACTTGGGATTACGACGGCGGCTACCGCGCGCTGACCGCCGCGGCGCGGCCGATGGCATTCGGCGGCGGCGATGGCGCGGTCGATCCGTTGGTGATGGACGACGTGCTGGTGGTGGTGCCGTAGGAACTCGCCGCTTGTCGTCATTCCCGCGAAAGCGGGAACCCAGTGCCTTCGCGTCAACGGCCTGAGTCGCTGGATTCCCGCTTTCGCGGGAATGACGAGCGAGTTCACCGCGAACGGAGACTGACTCGCGTTGTCAATTGCTCGAACTGAGCAAGTTGGCCGGTAGCTTGTCGACCCATCAGGGGTCAGCGGCCGGCGTCGATGCACCTACCGGTGAATGCCTCATTCGGACTTCCATGACTCACCGGCTCGTCGAGGCCGCCGCGTTGCAAACGTATTCAATCCGATCGCCCTGCGACGACCGCGCAGAATCGGCCGCCAGCGGATGCCGCTGCGTTGGGGAGAACGTCATGAACACAGTCAGTGCACTAGAGCCGCTGCCACAGCGCGCCACGTTGCGGGTGATGTTGATCTCCGCCGCGGCAGCACTGGGCGGATTCCTGTTTGGCTTCGATACCGCGGTCATCAATGGCGCGGTCGACGCGGTGCGCGGCGGCTTCGGCCTGAGCGCCGGCTCGGTCGGTTTCGTCGTGTCCTGCGCGTTGCTCGGTTCGGCGCTGGGCGCGTGGTACGCCGGTCCGCTGGCCGATCGCGTGGGCCGGGTGCGGACGATGCGGATTGCGGCGTTCCTGCTGGCGATCAGCGCGCTGGGTTCGGGCTTGGTGTTCGGCGTGTGGGACCTGATTCTGTGGCGCGTGGTGGGCGGCATCGGCGTCGGAATCGCGTCGGTGATTGCCCCGACCTATATCGCCGAGGTGTCGCCGGCGCATGCGCGCGGCCGGCTCGGCTCGATGCAACAGCTGGCGATCGTGCTGGGCATTTTCGCAGCATTGCTCAGCGATGCCTGGCTCGCCGGGGCCGCCGGTGGTGCGGCGCAGCCATTGTGGTTCGGGCTGGCGGCGTGGCGCTGGATGTTCCTCGTTGCGGTCGTGCCGGCGTTGATCTACGGCGTGCTGGTGTTCGGCATCCCGGAGTCGCCGCGGCACCTGGTGGCCAAGGGCCGCACCGGCGAGGCGCGCACCGTGTTGCAGCAAGTACTGGGCATCGGCAGCGAGGCCGCACTCGACGCGAAACTGCACGATATCGAACACAGCCTGCGCTCCGAATATCGCCCGAGGTTGCGCGACCTGCGCAGCGCGCGCGGGCTGCTGCCTGTGGTCTGGATCGGCATCGGGCTGTCGGTGTTCCAGCAGTTCGTTGGCATCAACGTGATCTTCTACTACTCGTCCACCCTTTGGCATTCGGTCGGCTTCAGCGAGGCCGATGCGTTCTCGATTACGGTCGGCACCTCGATCGTCAACGTGCTGGTCACGCTGGTCGCGATCGCGCTGGTCGACAAGGTCGGGCGCAAGCCGTTGCTCGTGGTTGGCTCGGCCGGCATGGCCGTCACCCTGGGCTTGATGGCGTGGTGTTTTTCTCACGGCGTTGGCAGCGGCGATGAACTGATGCTGCCGGGGAACTGGGGCATGCTCGCGCTGATCGCGGCCAATGCATACGTGGTGTTCTTCGGCCTGAGCTGGGGACCGATGGTCTGGGTGCTGCTCGGCGAGATGTTCCCGAACCGCATCCGCGCGATCGCGATGGCGGTGGCCGCGTCGGCGCAATGGTTGGCAAATTTTGCGATCACCAGCAGCTTCCCGGCGCTGGCGGAAATCGGCCTGAGTTTCGCCTATGGCCTGTACGCGAGCTTTGCGTTGCTGTCGCTGGTGTTCGTGGTGCTTGCCGCGCGCGAGACCAAGGGGATCGAACTGGAGGACATGCGCGACTGAGCGGCGCTGCCGCAACCGGGCTTTCTTCGCCCGTACGCCCACTGCAGGAAGTGCGGCAGCATCCGGGCCCACGACGCCTGGTTGTGGGTGCCGCCATCGAGCAGCAGCAACGCGACATCGGCGTGGGTCGCGCACGTTGCATGGTCCAGATTGGTCGAGTAGCCGAGCTGGGCGAGGCCGCGCACGATCGGTTGGGCGGCCGAGCCGTAGCCAGTGATCAGATCGCGGGTGTCGTCTATCGCATCATTGATGCCGTCGCTGTCGCGATCGTCGGTTTCCTCGTCGCTGCCCACC
>JAYSZI010000091.1:0-62842 GCA_043738095.1 Lysobacter sp. | reverse complement strand
TGGCGCCGCTGGTGGCGAAGGAAAAGGGCCTGAAGGCGACGGATTACGTCTCGGTCATGCGCGAGTTGAAACGCGATCAGCTGAGCGACGCCGAACTTGCGCCGCATTACCGCACCGTGGTGATGCCCGCGCTCGATCGCCTGATCGCGCAGCACGATGTCGTCGCCTTGCCGCAGCGGCCAATGCAGATGCGTCTGGGATCGGCCGCGGAGAGCGCCGCGCAACCGGCGCCGCACTTCCTGCCTGCGCCGCTGGTCGGCAACACCGGCGAGCAAGGCACGTTCGTGCTGCCGCTGGGCAACCCGAACGCGGGCGCCGACGGCGCCTACGACGACTTCAACTTTCCGTCGGTGGCGTGGACGCTGACCGCGCACGAGGGCCGGCCCGGCCACGAACTGCAGTTCACCGCGATGGTCGAGCGCGGCATTTCGCTGGCCCGCACGATCTATGCGTTCAATTCGGTCAACGTCGAAGGCTGGGCGCTGTATGCCGAAGCCGAAATGGTTCCGTACGAGCCGCTCGACGGGCAATTGTTCGCGCTGCAGTTCCGCCTGCTGCGCACTGCGCGCGCGATGCTCGACCCGATGCTCAATCTGGGCCTGACCGATCGCGACACCGCGTTCAAAGTACTGACCGAGGAGGTCGGCCTGTCGAAGGCGATGGCGCGACAGGAAGTCGACCGCTACACCGTGCGCGCGCCCGGCCAGGCTGGCAGCTACTTCTACGGTTATTCGCGAATCCTGCAGCTGCGTGCGGAGACGGAGCTCGCGTTGGGTGATAAGTTCAAGCGGCGCGCGTTCAACGACTTTCTGCTCGACCAGGGACTGCTGCCACCGGACCTGCTGGCCAAGGCGGTGCGCGAGGTGTTTGTGCCGGCACAGAAAGCCAGACGCTGACGGGGCGCTTTGCGTTGCCAGTGCGAGGTTCCTGCGCCGTTCAAAGACAGTGCTCGCAGCAGATGACGTCAACCCCTACGGAGGGCGCATGGCATGTGCGCCGTTTGCCAAACCAACCATGGCCGGCCAGCGGAGAACCCGCGACCTCACACTCGGTGTTAGCTCCGTCGGGGGAGAGCACATTTTCTTTGGTTCGGTTTCTTTTTGGCTCACCAAGGGACATGAACCTTGCCCTAGGCCGAAAGCCCTTGAGCCTGGCTCTCCGCGCAGAAGCAGTGACCGATCGCAACCCAATGCGTCCACGCAGCCGCACAGCGCTATCCAAAGATCCTATTAGACGGACACCACCAGCGCGTCAAAAAACGCCAATTAAGGGAAATCGCATGGGACGCCGTACAGAACCAGGCATCGTCGGATTACTACTCCTGGCTTCGGCCGCCACCGTCTACGCGCGGCCCCCCGCCCCCGCGCCGCACTGCATGGACGCACGCCAACTGCAGGAGATGCGTCAGTCAGCGCCCCGCACACTGGCGATCATCGATCGCAACGGCGACCGTCATCGCATCGATCTCGCCCAGGATTGTGCGGCGGTAGGTACGGCAGCATTGATAGCTCCGCACGGTTGGGTCTGCGGCGGCATGCCAGGCGAATCGCTGCGCATCACGGATCGCCAGTGCGCCGTTTCCCGGGTCACGCCGCTGGACCCCAAGGGCTATGCCGCGCTCGCCCTGGCCAGCCATCGCGATGCCGAGGGCGTACACCAACTCGCTGCCGTGCAGGTCACAGCCCAGAAACGCCGAGGCTTCGGCGGCTCACCTTCGTACTGTTTCGCACCCGCGCACATGCGCGCGTGGTCGGAGGACGTCGACGGCATGATTATCGAGATGTCACCGCGCCGCGCGGGGGGTAATCGTTGGTACCGCGTTGAACTTGGAACCTCGTGCGTCGAACTCAGCACCGCTACGCGCATCGAGATCCGTTCCGGCGGCGGCAACGGCCTGGTGTGTGGCAACGCCGGCGACCGCGTGACCAATGCGCCCGAACCGCTCCCTGTTCTGGCGCCCGATGAGTTTGCTGGCCGTCTGCGCGGCCGGGGCGAAAAATTTGGATGTCCCGTTGCGGCGGTGTATCCCATCGAGAGGCCTGGATCGCAGTAAGTGTGTGGCGCTCGGCAATGACGCGTGCGCTATCCCCGTCCACCCCTTGATGCGCACGGACGCCCTACTGTCACGTCACCCGCGCGAGCATCCTTCGATGCCCGATCAACCGCGCCCAGCGCGAGCCGATATCGGTGATGCACACGTAGGCGGCCTCGCCTGCCAGCCGCAGCAGCATGCGCGAATCGACCCGCAGCCTGGGCTCGGCCGCGCACAGCTCGGCGTCAAACCCCAGCTGGCGGGCAAACAACGCGCACCGCGCCAGGTGGTAGCGGCTGCTGAGCAGGGTCACGCGCAGGCGGCCGCCGTTGCTCGCTCGTTGCGACCCCAGCATGGTGCGGGCGTTGCGCAGGTTTTGCAGGGTGTCGCGCGATTGCCCCTCCAACCGCAGCGGCGCATCCATCGTCAGGCCGCGTGCGAACAAGCCGCTGCGTGCGAGCTCGGCTTCGCTAGGCGCGTCCGGCGGTCCACCGCCGAGCAGCACCACACTGGTCGGCGCGCGCCCCTGCCACAGCGACACCGCCCGATCGAGCCGCGCCTCGAAATCCAGGTCCAATCGTCCCTGGGGTGCGTGCTTGCCGAACAGCAACACACATTCGCCGTGTTCAGGTACACACGGCGCCTTGCGCGCAATGCGCCAGACGTGGACCAAGTACCCCAGGTACACCAGCCCCGCCGTGAGCACACAGGTCGCGGTGGTGATCGCGGCCGCATGCAGCACGTCGCGGTCACCGCATAAGGCCAAACGATGGGCAACGCGGCTGGACATTGCAGGCGGTCGGTCGAGGCAAAAAACGGGCGAGGTGTTCAGTCTACGCCGCGTGAAGGGCAGAGGCGCTCGCTATACTTCGACCCCCGTCGCAAATAGGACTATCGAGTGCCGTCCAGCCCGTCTTCGCTGACGCCCATGGCCCCGCTCGCCGTGCGCGCGTACACCGCGACCACCGCGCTCGGCCGCGGCCGCCAAGCCCAGGCCGAAGCGCTGTGCGAGCGTCGCGGGGGGCTGCGCCGCAACGATTTCGGTCCATTGGCTGAGAATGACCTGCCGCTGGCCTGCTGGATCGGCCGCGTCGAGGGTCTGGAAGGTATCGCCCTGCCATCGGAACTGGCCGGCTGGGACTGTCGCAACAACCGCCTGGCGTGGCTGGCCTTGCAACACGACGGCATTGCCGATGCCCTCGACGCCGTGGTGACCCGCTATGGCGCCGAGCGCGTCGCCGTGGTGGTCGGCACGTCGACCGCGAGCATTGGCGCGACCGAAGAGGCTTACGCACGGCTCGAAGACGGCGCCGATGGTCTGCAGCACTTTGCCGCCGACATCGCCCGACCGATCGTGCACACGCCACACTCGCTCGGGGATTTCGTCCAGCGCGCCAGCGGCCTGCGTGGGCCGTGCATCACCGTCGCCACGGCGTGCTCGTCGAGTGCGAAAGTATTTGCGCAAGCCGCGCGCCTGATCGAAGCCGGCATAGTCGATGCGGCGCTGGTCGGCGGCGTCGACACCCTGTGCGGCAGTGTGCTGTTCGGTTTCAACGCGCTGCAGTTGGTGGCGGCCGACCCGTGCAAACCGTTCGATGCGAATCGCGTCGGCCTGTCGCTGGGGGAGGCCGGTGGCTTTGCCGTGCTCGAGCGCATTGACGCCGATAGCGCGAGCACTCCCGGGCAACTCCAACTGCGCGGCTACGGCGAGTCCAGTGACGCCCACCACATGTCGTCGCCGCACCCGCAAGGTCTCGGCGCGCAGTACGCGATGCGCGATGCGCTTGCGCGCGGTGGCATCGAGGCCGCTGCCGTCGGCTACCTCAACCTGCACGGCACCGCGACCCCGGCCAACGACCACGCCGAGGCGCTCGCCGTCACCGCGATCTTTCCCGACGAGCTGCACGCGAGCTCCACCAAGGGCTGGACCGGGCACACGCTCGGCGCCGCTGGCGTCGTCGAATCGGTGTTCGCGCTGCTCGCGCTCGCGTCGGGCGAGCTGCCCGGCACGCTCAACAGCGTTGTTCTCGACCCGGTCTGCGGCGCACAGATCCGCTTAGGCAATGCGCAGCAGCCGATCCGTTTTGCGATGAACAACTCGTTTGGTTTTGGCGGCAACAACTGCTCGTTGCTGTTTGGTCGCGCGTGATGTTCTGCGTCCGCATTACCTCGCTATTTTTTAAGACTGACGTCGTATGACCACGCTTACTGCCGCTATCGAAGGCATCGGCTTCTGGAGCCGCGGGCTGCCGTCGTGGGCCGCCGCGCGCGCGTTCGCTTCCGATGGCGGCCTGCCGGCCGATCCCCCAGCGCGGCCCTCGCCGCAACTGCTGGCGCCCAACGAGCGCCGGCGCGCGCCGGAAACGGTCGCAGTCGCGCTGGAAGTCGCGCTGGCTGCATGCACGGCTGCCGGACGCGAACCGGCATCGCTGCCCTCGGTGTTCGCCTCGATGCATGGCGACCTGCCGATCATGGATTACATGTGCAGCACGCTCGCGAGCGAGCCGCTGACCGTGTCGCCGACGCGCTTTCATAACTCGGTGCACAACGCCGCTGCGGGGTACTGGACGATCGGTGCGGGCGCGATGGAGGCCGCCACCGCGATCAGCTCGTTCGACGCGACCTTCGCCCAAGGCTTGCTCGAGGCGATGGTGCAACTCGCCGTCAATGGCGGCGCGGTGTTGCTGGTCGGATACGACGGCTACGCCAGCGGCCCGTTGTCGCGCGTGTCGCGCAGCGAGGGTGTGCTCGGCGCGGCGCTGGTGTTGTCGCGATCAACCCAGGCCGGATTGCCGCAGCTGCGCATCACCCTCGACGATGGCAATGCCGAGGAGGGCGCGGGGGCGCTCGCGCGTCGCGACCGTGCCAATGCGATGGCGCCGATGCTGCCGCTGTTCGACGCGCTTGCTAGCGGTGGTGCAGTAGCCGTGTTGAAGGCCGGGCCGAGCCGCGTGCTGCGGGTGGAGATCGAACATGGCTGAGCCGACCACCCTCGTTTGGCTGGACGCCAGCAACGTCGCCGTGGTGATTCCGGCGTTGAACGAAGCGCTGCGCATCCGCGGTGTAGTCGAAGGCGCGCTCGCGTACTGCGCCAACGTAATCGTGATCGACGACGGTTCCGAGGACGACACCGCTGCGCGCATTGCCGACCTGCCGGTGACCGTGCTGCGCCACCCGCGGCGCATGGGCAAAGGCGCGAGCCTGCGCGACGGTTTTGCCGAGGCCGTGCGCCAGGGTTTCGCCGCCATCGTCACCATGGACGGCGATGGCCAGCACGCAGCCGACGATATCCCGCGCCTGCTCGAGGCCGGCAACCGCTATCCGGGCCATATCGTGATCGGCGCGCGACTGCGCAAGCGCGCACTGCAGCCGGCCTATCGGCGCGTGGCGAATCATTTTGGTGACTGGGGCATCGCCTGGGGTACCGGCTACCAGATCGCCGACACCCAGAGCGGCCAGCGCCTATACCCGGCGGCGGTCGCATCGTTGGCCGACGTGCCCGGCGAGGACTTCGTTTTCGAGGCGCAGATCCTGATCTCCGCCGCGCAGCAGCTGGGCACGCGCTGCGTTTCGATCCCGATCGAATCGCGCTACCAGTGCGAGGACTCAGACGAGCAGTTCCGCGCGAGCCATTTCAAGCCGGTGCGCGATTTCGGCCGCATTACCTGGCATATCGTCGCGCAGTCGTTTCGACCGTTGAAGATGCCGGCGATGTACCGCCGCATCCGCGCCAACCCGCCGCTAGTCCACGACCCCAGCGGCGAGTTCAGCACCACGCCATTGCCCCAGCACCCCGCGAAAATGCCATGACCCAGACCGCAAACCGCACGCCGGCGGACCACGACGTCGTCATTCTCGGCGGCGGCCTGGCCGGCTTGAGTCTGGCGATCCAGCTCAAGCAGCGCGACCCGGGCATAGACGTCGTTGTGCTCGAACGCCATGCGCATCCGGTGCGTGAGGCCGCATTCAAGGTCGGCGAGTCCACGGTGGAGATCGGCGCGCACTACTTCGCCGACGTGCTCGGGTTTCGCGAGCACCTGGATACCGAACAGATCCGCAAATTCGGCTTCCGCTTCTTCTTCAGCGAAGGCCGCGAGGATCTCGACCAATGCACCGAACTCGGCGTAAGCCAGCTGCTGGCGGCGCCGGCGTGGCAGCTCGACCGCGGCCGCTTTGAGAATTTCCTCGGTGAGCAGGCGCGCGCGCTCGGCGTCGACTTCCGCGATGGCACCGTGGTGCGCGGGTTCGAGCTGAGCGAGCACGACCGCGCGGGGCAGGCGCCGCACACGGTGCGCTACGAGCGCGATGGCAGCGCGAGCGAGCTCAGCGCGCGCTGGCTGATCGATGCCGCCGGGCGTTCCGGACTGATCAAGCGCAAGCGCGATCTCGCCCAAGCCAACGACCACGACGTCAATGCGGTGTGGTGGCGCGTGGACGGCATGATCAACCCGAACGACTGGTCCGACGATGCCGCTTGGCTTCAGCGTTGCAATCCGCCGGATCGCTGGCGTTCGACCAATCATATGTGCGGCCCGGGCTACTGGTTCTGGCTGATCCCGCTGGCCTCGGGTTCGCATTCGCTCGGCATCGTCTGCGACGCCAAGATGCATCCGCTCGACAGCATGAACACCCATGCCAAGGCCATGGAATGGCTACGCGAGCATCAGCCCGGGGTCGCAGCTTCGATCGAAAAGAGCGCGTTCGCGCTGCAGGATTTCCTGTTCCTGCGCCACTTCTCCCATGGCTGCAAACAGGTGTTCTCCGGCGACCGCTGGGCCCTGACCGGCGACGCCGGATTGTTCCTGGATCCGTTCTATTCGCCGGGGAGCGACTTCATCGCGATCAGCAACACCTACATCTGCGACCTGATCGGCAAGGACCGTGCGGGGCTGTCGTTCGCGCCGTTCACCACGATCTATGAGCAGCTGTATTTTTCCTTCTACGAAAGCACCCTGACCCTGTATCAGGATCAGTACCCGCTGTTCGGCGATGCCCAGGTGATGCCGGTCAAGGTGATCTGGGACTACACCTTTTACTGGGGCCTGCTGGCACCATTGTTCTTCGGTGAGCGCCTGACCGACATTGCGATGCTCGGGCGCCTGCGCGACGAGTTCAGCGCCGGGCGCGAACTCAATCTGGCCATCCAGGCGTTGCTGCAGCAGTGGGGGCAACTCAACACCGCGCCACTGGTGCCGGACCAGCGCAATCTTGACCAATCCAAGATCGGCTGGTTCCGCGAAATGAACCGCGCGCTCACCGACACGCTCGACGATGCCGCGTTCGCCGAGCGCATTCGCGCCAACGTCGCGCGCATGGGTGCGCTCGCAGCTGAGATCCTTCAGCGCGCGCGGCTTGTGCATCCGGGCATCCACGACCATGGGCTCGACGCGTTACTTGCTGATTCCCAACGCGACGGCATGCATGGCGAGCCGCAACTGGCGGCGATCTGGTATGGCGCAGTGGACCTAGAAGCGCCGCCGCAACCAGCTGCTGCGGCGTGCGAGTCAGAGGCATAAGCGGCGCTGTCCTAAGTAGAGCGCTTTCGTCAATGCAGCGAAGCCAGCGCCTAATCAAGCACAGCAAATTTCCGACTGCTGTTTGTTATTGATCAGCACGGCGCCAACCCAGTGCGCCGAGGTCGCGCTCCAGGGTTGCTTGTCCTCTACAAAAACGAATTCAAGCCAGGTCGAATCGGGCGCTAGCGAGGTGCCGGCGGGGATCACTCCGGGCTCGCTGCCTTCAGCAGCGCCACTGAAAATTCGTCGGCGTTGCGGCGAGGCCACGACGCATAAGTCGCGCTGCAGGATCTACGCTCTTATGTGAGCAACCGGTCCAACCCATCCCCCGCCTATTCGCCGGTTACATGGATCGCAACAGCGCGCGCGATTTTTGGCGTCGGGCTGATGCTCACACCGACTCCGCCACCGACGTGGCTGCGGCCGCCAAAGCTGCCGCCACCTACACCGACGCCGACACTACTGCCGCCGTAACCCCTGGCCGTTTCCTGCACCAACACGCCGTTAGCGCCGAGTTTGGCGGCTTCGACGCGAAGCTTGGCGAGCACCGAATTCATCTTGTTCTGTTCGCCGTAGGTAAACCCGCCGCTGCTGGTTTCCAACATCGCGATCTCTACATAGCGTCCCGGTGGCGGCGAGAAGTAGACCTGAACCTGTTCGGGGGCCAGCGCGGGCCGGGCCGGGCTCAGCATCACGCGAGAGGTGGTGGCGCAACCGCCGATTGATGCGGCGATCAGCAGTGCCAGAGCAACGGGACGCAAGGTCATGGCGGCAGCTCACATAAGGCGTGCGCGCAGCATACGCGCGCGGTTGTGAGCCGCGCCTGACGCCGTCAGTGCGTTTACGCAGAACGATGAATGGTTCACGCAGGGCGCAGCACCCTTCGCGGCGGACGTGGCCACTTAGTTCGCGTTGCGACGTAGTCCTTCTGCCTGGCCCGCGACGCCGTCCCCGTGGTCGCCAGGGTCTTTACGCGCCGCGTCCGGCCACGGCCACGGGCCTTGATGTTCACAAGGGCGCGACCCAGTGGCTCGCTAGCGCCCTAGGCTCACCCCATGCCCCCGTTGACGCCGATGACCTGGCCGTTGATATAGCCAGCGGCCTCGGAACACAAAAAGCCGACCAGAGCCGCGACTTCCTCCGGCCGCCCGGCCCGACCCGCGGGCACGATCTGCTTGATCACCTCCGGCGGAAACGCATCGCTGGCCATGCGGCCCTGGATCACGCCGGGCGCAACCACGTTGACAGTGATGCCGCGCCCCGCCATCTCGCGCGAGAGCGACTTCGACGCGCCGTGCAGGCCGGCCTTGGCCGCGGCGTAATTGGCTTGGCCGCGGTTGCCGAGGACACCGGCTACCGAGGAGACACTGACGATGCGGCCCCAGCGCGTGCGCGCCATCGGCAGCAACAGCGGCTGGGTGACGTTGAAAAATCCGTGCAGCGACACATCGATCACGCGCCGCCACTGCGCCTGGCTCATGCCGGCCATCGGCGCGTCGTCGTGGATGCCGGCGTTGTTGACCACGATCTGGATCGGGCCGTCCTGCAGCAATGCCTCGATCGCCGCACGCGCAGCGTCGCCGTCGACAACATCGAACGCGATTGCTTCGGCACTGCCGCCGTCGTGGTGAATGGCCGCGACCACATCGTCGGCGCGCGCGCGATTGGCATTGGCGTGCACGATCACGTGCACGCCGTCGGCGGCCAGACGCGCGCAGATCGCGCTACCGAGATCGCCGCTTCCGCCGGTGACGAGGGCGCGGCGCGGTGGGGTTTCAGTCATGGTTCGATCACTCCTTTGTTTCTTCTCCTGTCGGCACCCAAAGAGTGTGCAGAGCGGAGAAGGTGGCGCGTGGCGCCGGATGAGGGTTCGGCGAAGCGACGAGGGCTGACAGTGACGCTCGATCCGCGTTACTTACCTAATCGAGCATGACCTTGGTGAAGTGCGACGCTTCGCCGAACCGCACCCCAACCCCTCTCAGCTCTGCCCCCCTTCGGTCGCCGGTAGGAGTGGGGCCAGCACCACGGCGGCGCGGCCTTCGGCCAGCAACACGCCGCCGTGGGTGATGCGAAACGCGTACTGCTGACTGTCTTCGGCTTCGGCCAGGGTCTGCGCCTCGCACTCCAGCGCGCCTGGGAGGTCATCGATGCGGGCGACATGCAGCTGCACGCCGCGCAGCGCGACCAGTACGCCTGGCCTTGCGACCCCACCGCTCTCGCGCGCACGCAGGCCGCCGTGCACCGCCATCGCCTGGGCGCCGTACTCGCACAGGTGCAGCGCACGCAATTGGTCGCCGCTGCGCAGCGGATGGTCGAGGTCGCGATGGCGCTGCGCGCGCAGGCGGATGTGGCTGGCGGTCCAATCGACCACCTCGTCCCACAGACACATCTCGCCCTGATGCGGGATCAGCGCGGCGATCGCGTCACGCGTGAGCATCGGGCGTCTCCATGCGGATTGATGGCTCCGCCACCGCTTGCCGCGTAAACAGCAACGCCAGCACGAAATTGAACACGACGCCCAGCGCCACCGTGCCGCCGATCGCGCGCAGCACCGGGATCGAAGACAACGCCAGCATCGAGAACACCAGCAACGTTGTCAGGCTGCACACGATCAGCGCGTGCAGGGTTCGCAGTTGCTCATCGCGCTCGTCGCCGGCATGGTCGAAGAACAGTGCGTAGTCGAGCCCAAGCCCGGCGGCGAGGATCAGCGCGACCAGATGGAACAGGTTCAATTCCACCCCGAAGCCGCGCAACACCGCCAGGATCAACAGTGTCGTCAACGCCATCGGCGCGAGCACGCGCAGCACCCTTCGCGGCGTACGCAAAGCGATCCAGACCGTGGCGGTGAGCAACACGCACGCCAGCGCCAGCGCCCACAGCACCCGCTGGCGGTAGGCGGCGACCAGCGACTCGGAGGCCTGCTTGAGGTCGAGCAACTGCGCGCCATGCTGGCTGGCAACGCGTGTCACGGCGGCCGGATCGGACAAGCCGCTCAGCGACACCAGTGCGGTGGCGTGATCGCCACGTTCGAGCAACAGGCCGCCGACGCTGGCCGCAAGCGGCGTGCCTTGGATATCGGCCGTGCCCAGCGGTGGTGCGGCCTTGGCGCGGGCGACGTCGGTGATGAACTCAGCGAACGCATCGCTGCGGAACGGGCTGCCGGCGACGGCACTGTCGAGCGCGACCTGCAGCGCCGGTGCGTCGGGCAAGCGCGCCTGACGCGCGCGCTGGGTGGCCGCGCTGGGCAGGTAGCGCGCGGCAAGGTCGAAGCCGGCGATCGCGCCAGCTGCCTGCAATTGCGTGAGCGCCGGCTGCAGGCGCTCGGACGCGCGCAACGCGGTTTCGGCATCGCGGGCTTCGAGCGCGATCACATAACGCACGTCCGGCGCGCCGAGTTCGTCGCGCAGCTGCGCATCGCGCGCGAGCCCTTCGGCTGGCACCGGCGTGAGCTTGGACAGGTCGTTCTGCCAGAACGGCCCTGGCGCCCACGCGGCAATCGCGATCGCCACCATCGCGAGCGCGGCGAACGCGGCCGTCCCGAGCCGCGGCCAGCGTGCAAGCCGTGTCCATGCGCGCGCCAAGGCCGGCGAATCCGCGGCATCCCGTGGCGCCGGATCGATCAGCCCGGGCAACAAGAACCGCGTGGTCAGCGCCGCCGTGCCGAGGCCGACGATGGTGAACACCGCGAGTTGTTCTAAGCCTTCAACGCCAGAGACCAGAAAGGTCAGGTACGCGATGCAGGTCGACGCGACACCGGTGCCGAGCGTCGGCCAGATGGCGCGCGCATTCGCCCACGGCGACAGTCCCGCGCGCTGATGGCTGAAGAGATGAATCGGATAGTCCTGGGCGACGCCAATCAGGGTGAATCCGAACGCGACGGTGATGCCGTGCACCCCATCGAAGCCAAGCACCACCGCGCCGAGCCCGGCCAGCCCGCCGCTGGCCAGCGGTAACGCGCCCAGCAGCGGCGCCTTCCAGCTGCGATATGCCAGCCATAGCAGCGCGACGAAGATCAGACCGTCGAGGGTGCCGATCCAGCTCGCCTCGGCTGCGGTGCGGCCGCCGATCTCGACCGAGAACGCGCCTGGCCCGGTCAAGCTCATTTGCGCGCCACTGTCGCCACGCACGGCCGCGAATGCGGCGTGGATCGCATCGATTGCGGCCTGTTGTCCGGTCGGATCGAAGCCCGCCGCACGCGTCTCCAGCACTAGCAAGGCCTCGCGCCCGGCACGGTCGAACCACACACCATGCAAACGTTGCGGGGCGTTCGCCGGTTGCCAGCTATCGGCGAGTTTGAGCGTTTCCAGCGTCGGGTCGGCGGGTAGCAGCGGCTCGATCAGCTGCGCAACCGGCGAGCCGAGGTCCTGCACGCGCGCGGCCAGTTCGTCGGTCAGGTACGCGGCATCCAGCGGTTGCCGGTCGAGCGTAGTCGATAGCAAATACCGGTACGGACGCAGGCGCTCGGGGATCGCATCGAGCCCGCCTTCGCCGCCATTGGCGACGGTCCCGAACCAGCGCTGCGCGGCGAGTCGCTCGCGCAATGCGGCCGATTGCGCGGCGAGAGTCTCGGGATCGGCACCGGACAGCGCGATCAGCAACAAACGTGAACCCGGGCCTTCCCCGAGTTCGTCGATCAGCAGTTTCTGCGACGGGGTTTGCGCTGTGGGCATGAATTTGCGCAGGTCGCCCGACAGCTGCAGGCGTTGCCCGATCGCCCAACCGGCCACGGCGATCACGGCCAGCCAAAGCAACGCGAGCGCAATGCGCTGGCCGGACGAGAACTCTCTGGGTCGTGATTGCGTCATAGCGTGGCCACTTCACTGGCGTCGGCCGCGCGCGCGGCAGGGAGCTCCTCGGTTGCTGCGGTTGCGTGGGGGGCGGGCATGAATTTGCGCAGGTCGCCCGACAGCTGCAGCCGTTGCCCGATCGCCCAACCGGCCACGGCGATCACGGCCAGCCAAAGCAATGCGAGTACGAGGCGCTGGCCGGAGGGGAGCGGTTTGGCCGATGCCTGAGTCATGGCAGGCGGGCGATCGTGGTCGCCACAAAGTTGTCAGCCGCGCGCCCGGCACGGCGTGCCTCGCTAGTGGCGTTGCTGGCGGACGCGGCGCCGCGTGTTTCGCGTCGTGGTGGGGTCATAACTGCAGAGCGCTCGTGGTCGCTCCACCGACGTGGCCCGCGCGCGCGGAACCGGGTCGCTCGCCCGGCTTGTCGGCGTGGCCGATGAGGGCTGACCCGAACAGCGCCGTCATCGCGTAGTCGCGCCATGGCACAGGTTCGCCAAGGCGCCAACATCGTTGATGCCGTGGGCTGCGCGCGCGGCGCCGGCGAGCAGCGTGCGTTGCGGATCGCCTTTTACCGGGGTGGTGTCGATGCAGCGCAATTCCGCGCCGCGGCCGCGCAGCACGACCGTGCGCAGCTTGGCGGCGAGCACGGGCTGCTTCGGCGTCAGCGTCATGGTCCAGCGCTGGCGCGTGCCGTCGGCGGCGATGCGGTAATGCTGCTCCAGCAACTTGCGGTCGCCGGAGAGCATCGCGCCAAAACTCGCCTGCAACCCGACCAGTTCCGGCGCCCGCGACAGTGAGAACGTGCGCGGCGCTTTGCCGGCGCGGGCGATGCGGACTTCACCGGCGCGGATCGTGGTGGTCTCGGCGTACGGCGCGCGCACCTCGCGTACCAGCGTGTCCTCGCGCGGGCGCTGGTACTCGCCTGCGATCCGTAGCGGCGCTTTCAGCAGGGCCGAGCCGCGCAGTTCGACGAACGCGGTGCGCGTTGGCGCCGGCCGGGCGAGGCGCGACAGGATCCAGTCAGCCTCAACCCGCGACGCGACGGCGTCAGACGGAGCGGCGCAGAGCAGGCCGGCGCTGAGCAGCCAGATCGTCAGCGCTGCGCAAGGGAGTGTCAGTCGGGTCATCGGTCTGCCAGAAGTCGTAGAAATTGAACCAGTTGTACGGCGCACTGCGCGCGTGGTGCTCCAGCCGCCGGGCATACGCGGCGACCAGTTCGGCCACGCGCTCGCTGCGGTTATGCCGGTCGATGGTTAGCCCGGGGCTGAACACCTCGAAAGCGAGGTCGTAGCGGTTGCCGCCGCGGTACAGGCCAAACGCCAACGCGACCGGCACCTTGAGCGCGGATGCGATCAGCCAGGGCGCGGTGGGGAACGGCGCGATGCCGCCTAGGAGCGGCGCCGGCAGCCACGGTTCGCCGGGGCGCGCGCGGTCAACGAGCAGTGCGACCAGCGCGCCCTGGTCGGTCGCCTGCTTGATTGCCAGCACGATCGATGGGCCGTCCTGACCCGCGTCGATCACGGTGCGCGCGAGCTCGGGATTGAGCGCATCGAGCAGTTGAGTCATCGCCGGGTTGTGGGTCTTGTCGAGAACCACCCGCACCTGAATGTCCGGGCGCCGGCGCGCGAGCACGCGCATCACCTCGAAACTGCCCAGATGCGAGCCGAACATCAACAGGCCCTGGCCGCGGTCGACTTGCTCGTGGACCGCCTCGACTCCGTGGACGTTGATGTCGAACCGCTGGAGCTGGCCGCTGAGCAGGAACACGCGGTCGAGGATGGTCGCGGCGAACGTGTGGATGTGGCGGGCAATCTCCAGCAACCGCGGCGGCCGCGCCAGTACGCGCGTCAGATACTCGCGCGAGGCGCTGCGCTCGGGCCCACGCACGATCAGGAAGTACAGCGTGATCGGGTACAGCAGCAGGCGCGCGAAGGTGCGACCGCCGCGGCACGCGATGGTGCGGATCATCCAGATCGCTAGGGGACTGCCGCCTTCGGGGCGCTGTTTCCAATCGGCGTTCATGGCGCGTCGCCAGCCACGACTTCACCGCTGACCAGCAGGGTGTCGTCGCGCCACACCCGGAAACGCCAGCGGGGCGCGGCGGCATCGGCCCCAGTAACCTCGAGCTCGACGCGAGCCGACTCATCCGGCAGCAATGGCTGCAGGAATTTGACCTGTGGCAAGCGCAACGGCCCCAGCGGTCCATGCGCCCCTTCGATCGCCTCGAGCACGCGATCCAGCACCACCACGCCGGGCACCAGCGGACGCCCCGGGAAGTGTCCGGGCAGGCTGAGATGGTCGGCGGCAACGGTAAAGCGCATGGGCGGAAGCGGCGGCTAGCGGACCGCACAGGATAATGCACCCAGCGCCGTGGCTTGCGGCTCAGTCGAACAGCTGGCGCCAGAACGCCGGCCCGAGCGCGCGCAGGCGCTGGAGGAAATCGGCGAAGTTGCGGTAGCGATTCGGAAACCAGCGTTTGCGCAGTAAATATTCGCCGAAGAAAAAGGCGCCGACGATGCCGTAGTCGAGCAGGTTGGCGAACCACGACCAGGTCGTCTGCGACACCGTGACCATCGGTGCATAGCCCAGGCGCGCAAGCACCCCGTCGGGGACCGCAATCAGCGCCAGCACACCATTGGCCAGACACAGGCACACCAGCACCACGGCCCAGGTGGCAGTCAGGCGGCGGGTGTAGCGCAACAGGGCGGGCGGCAATTGTGCCGGTTCGCAGCGGTCGAGGGCTGCCACTATCCGGGTGATCACCGGCACCCGCGGCGCCCGCAGGCTGCGGCCAAAAAACCATGCCACCACGGCGGTGAACAACAGCGGCGGCACCAGCAGCAGCATCGGCAGAACCGCCGTGGGCGCCAACTTCCACAGCGCGACGGCTACCAGTACCAGGGTGGCCCACGCCCAGCCACGACGCTGCAGCAGCGGCTGCAGCAACACGATCAGCGCCAGGTCGAACAGCGCCAGCGCCGCTACCGGGCCGCCGCCACGATGGCTGGCCCAGTGGGCGAGGAACGGATACGCAATAGCCAGTACCACCCGCAGGACGACGGTAAGCACTGCAGCGGGCCTGATCGCGGCGGGGTTCAGGCGGCCTTGTGCTGCTCGATGTGCGCCGACAGCGCCCGCAGCGAGGCGAAGATGCGGCGGTTCTCGTCGCTGTCCGAGCGCAGCTGGAAGCCGTAGGTCTTGGAGATCGCCAGGGCCAGTTCCAGCGCGTCGATCGAGTCCAGGCCGAGGCCCTCGCCGAACAACGGCGCCTCCGGGTCGATCCCGGCGGCAGCGACGCCTTCGAGGTTCAGGCTGGTGACGAGCATCTCAGCCAGAGCGGCTTCGGCGGGGCTTTGTTCAGACATCGGACGATCCAGAGCGGTGCGAGAAGGGCGACACGATCCGGCATCACGCGGCCGGGTGCAACCGCTGCGACGCAGCGCCCTGCCCCCGATCGGCTAGTGGCGGCACCGGGCTATCATTTACACCATGACTGCCCTTGCTACCGCACCCCCCGCCCCCGCTGTCGCGACTGCCCCCGTGCCCGAGGTGCTCGAAACCGACATTCTGGTGATCGGCGGCGGCCCCGCGGGCACCACCGCGGCAACGTTATTGGCGCGCAAGGGCTGGCGGGTCACGTTGCTGGAAAAAGCCTGCCACCCCCGCTTCCACATCGGCGAGTCGCTGCTGCCGATGAACATGCCGATCCTCGAGCGTCTGGGCGTGCTCGAACAGGTTCGGGCCATTGGCGTGCTCAAGCTCGGCGCCGACTTCCCGGTCGACGATGGGCGTTACAACACCTTCCCGTTCCACCGTGCGCTGGGCGCGAGCTACGACTACGCATTTCACGTCAAGCGCGAGGAGTTCGACCACTTGCTGTTCAAGCACGCGCGCACACACGGGGTCGATGCCCGCGACCAGACCAAGGTGGAGCGGGTCGAATTCGCCGAGGACGGCGAAATCAACGTGCACGCACGCGACGCGGACGGTGAACTCACGCAAACATTCCGCGCGCGCTACCTCATCGATGCCAGTGGCCGCGATGCGTTCCTGGGCAGCAAGCTCAAACTCAAGCGCAAGAACGCGCGCCACCAGTCCGCCGCGGTGTTCAGCCACTTCAGCGGCGTGGCCCGACGCCCCGGCGACGACGCCGGCAACGTCAGCATCTTCCGCCACGAACACGGCTGGTTCTGGATGATCCCCTTGCGCGACGACGTCACCAGCGTTGGCGCCGTGTGCTCACCCGAGTACCTCAAGACCCGCCAGGGCGATACCGAAGCATTTCTGATGCGCACGCTCGATTCCGTGCCCGCGGCGCAGGAGCGGATGGAAGGCGCGACTCGGGTGGCGCCCGTGCACGTGACCGGCAATTACGCCTATGAGTGCACCCGCATGAGCGGGCCGGGCTGGCTTATGCTCGGCGACGCTTACGCGTTCGTCGACCCGATGTTTTCGTCGGGCGTGTACCTGGCCATGAACAGCGCCGAGCTCGGTGCCGACGCGGTCGACGCGGCGTTGCGCGAGCCGCAACGCGAACGGGCGGTGCTGCAAAAACTCGAGCGGCGCCTGACCCGGGGATTGGATGAATTCAAGTGGTTCATCTACCGCTTCACCTCGCCGACGATGAAGGCATTGTTCGCCGACCCACGCAATGTCTGGCAGGTCGAGCAGGCGGTGGTGTCGATGCTCGCTGGCGACGTTTTCGACTCCAAACCGGTCTTGCGCCGCCTGCGGATGTTCCGCCTGATCTATGCCCTCAAGGCCGTGCGCATGGCCCCGGCCGCCGCGCGCGCCTGGCTGCGCCGACGCCGCCAGGTCGGCATCGCCTTCAGCGGCGACACCCTGCAGCGGGATATCCCATGAGCGCGCTGCCTATGTCCACGACCGCCTCCGCACGCTCACTAGTTGTCGACTACAGCGATGAGCCCATTGACACGCTGCTCGCTGCGGACGACACGCTGGCGCTCATTGGTTTCGGCAGCGGCGCGCCACACCACGATGACCCTCGTTATCTGCGTGTGCCCTTGGAGCCGCTGGGCACCGCCCCACTGGAGCGCTGGCGCGGGACCGCGCCGATCGCGCGCGGCCGCGAAGGCATCGGCCCGGACAGCCTGGCCTGGGCCGAGGACGGCGTGCTGCAGTTCGGCGCGCTGGAGCTGGACGAAGGCGACAACGACATCGACGTGACCGCCGAGGCGATCTATACCCGGATGCTGGCCTTTACCCGGTCGCGCGGCTATCCGCACCTGCTGCGCATCTGGAACTACCTCGACGGGATCACGTCCGGCGACGGCGATGCCGAACGTTACCGGCGCTTCTGCGTGGGCCGCGGGCGCGGCATCGGCGACGTGGATCCGGCCACATTGCCGGCAGCGACCGCTATCGGCCGTGTTGATGGCGCGCGGCGCTTGCAGGTCTACTGGCTGGCCGCGCGCGCGCCGGGAACGCCCGTGGAGAATCCGCGCCAGCTCAGCGCCTACCGCTACCCACGCCAGTACGGCCCGCAACCGCCAAGCTTCGCCCGCGCGATGTTGCCCGCCAGCCCGGCGATGCCGCTGCTACTGTCGGGCACCGCGGCCGTGGTTGGCCACGAGTCGCGCCACGCCGACTGCGTGGCCGCCCAACTGGACGAGACCCTGATCAACTTCGACAGCCTGCTCGATGCCGCGCACGCACGCCGGCCGGGTTTGCCGGCGCGGTTTGGCGCGCGCACGCGGCTCAAGGTGTATGTGCGCGATCGCGAAGATATGGCCCTGGTCGCCGCCCTGATTGAAACGCGGCTGGACCCGTCGGTGCCGCGGTTGGTGCTGCATGCGGCCATCTGCCGGCGCGAATTGCGGCTGGAGATCGACGGCTCGCATCAGTAGCAATCCGTCGTTCCGTGCGGCGCACGTCGTCCTGTACCCGGTGCCAACGGATTCCGCTCGTCTCGGGACGGCTCGGCGCCACCGAATCCGGCCCCGGATGTTTTGACTTCATCTGCGGATCGCGGGGTGGGGAAGGACGCGCAGCAACCAAACAGGCACGTCCCTCACCAATGCACGGAGCCAC
This sequence comes from Lysobacter sp., assembly GCA_043738095.1. Classification (GTDB taxonomy): domain Bacteria; phylum Pseudomonadota; class Gammaproteobacteria; order Xanthomonadales; family Xanthomonadaceae; genus Lysobacter_K. Next base: position 44,456 of record JAYSZI010000091.1, on the reverse strand, counting down.
CGCATTGCTCTCCATGTCACGCTATCGCATGGTTGCGGCCTTATCAGTTTCCGGCAGGGAGTAGGCGAATGGGTTTGATCAGTGTGTTGTGGGGCATCGTCGCGATGGTCTGGATGGCGGTCGCATTGGTTCCGCTGCTGGGCTGGGGCAACTGGTTCCTGATCCCATTCGCGTGCGTGGGTGCGGTGATTGCTGCCATCGGAATCGCCGTGACGTCGCGCGAAAGGCGCGGCCGGGCGAAGGCCGGGCTGGTGCTCAACGGCATCGTGATCATCGTGGCGATGCTACGGCTGAGCTTGGGCGGCGGCTTGATCTGACCGGCGCATCGCCCCTGGTCGATCAGTGACCACGAGGCCGCGCGTCTGATCTTGCCCGTACGACGCACAACGCCGCCACGCTAATGCCCGAATGGTGCACGCGATGTGCGATGTGATCGCTGGCGTCTAGGTATCGGATCGGGCCGATCTGCGGACACTTCTTCGCACTTCACCGGCAACCTCGGCAAGGCCGACTGCTGGTCCTCTCAAGTGGCGCTACCGGCTGGATGGCATCGCCGCCGGCCTTGCAGCCAGCAATGCGCGGGTATGCGCATGCTGCGGCGCGCGTAGCACCTGCATGGTGGTGCCGGTCTCGACAATACGACCGGCTTCCATTACCGCGATGCGTTCGGCCACGGCGGCCGCGGCGGCGAGGTCGTGGGTGACGAACAGCAGCGCCAGGCCGCGCTCGCGCTTGAGCTTTGCCAGCAATGCCAGGATCGCGGCGCGGTGATGCGCGTCCAGGGCCGACACCGCTTCGTCACAGACCAGCAAATCGGGCTCGGTCGCCAGGGCGCGCGCGATCGCGATGCGCTGGCGTTGGCCACCGGAGAACTGATGCGGGTAGCGGTCGAGCATGTCGGCATCGAGTCCCACCGCTTGCAACAGTTCACCGGCTTTGGTCCGGCGCGCGGCGGCATCGCCGCGGCCGTGGATGCGCAGCGGTTCGGCGATGATCTCGGCGATGCGCAGGCGAGGGTCGAGCGAAGCGTACGGGTCCTGGAACACCACGCCGATGCGCGCGCGCAACTTCCGCAATTCACCCGCCGGCAATGCAGCCAGATCGATGCCCGTGGCCTCGCCGTCGAACCACAGGACCCGTCCGTGCGCGCCGCGCAACAACCGCAGCACGGCGCGCCCAAGCGTGCTCTTGCCGCTGCCGCTCTCGCCCACCAGCGCCAAACCTTCGCCGCGATGCAGTTGCAGGCAGACGCCGTCGAGCGCATCGCGCGGTGCCTTCGGGTAACGCATGCGCAGGTGCTCGCCGCGCAGCAGCACGGGCGCGTCGTCGCGTGCCGGCGGCAGCGGTGCCACGGTGTCGGCCGCGAGCAATTCGCGGGTGTAGGGGTGCTGTGGGTTGGCGAACACCGCGCGGGTGTCACCGCGCTCGACCACAGCGCCGCGCTGCAACACCACCAGCTGTTGTGCGTAGGCGCCGACCAGCGGCAGGTCGTGACTGATCAGCAGCAGTGCGAGCCCGTCCTCGCGCCGCAGCGTGTCGAGCAAATCGAGGATGTCGCGGGCGATGCGCGCGTCCAGCGCCGAGGTCGGTTCGTCTGCTATCAGCACGCGTGGTTGCGTCGCCAACGCCAAGGCAATCGCGATTCGTTGGCGCTGGCCGCCGGAGAACTGGTGCGGAAACTTCTGCAGCGCCAGAGCCGGCTCCGGCATCTGCACGCGAGTCAACAGGGCCTCGGCTTCGTGGCGGGAATGATCGCGGGACAACCCGCGCATGACGTGCAGGGCTTCGATGAGCTGCGCGCCGACCGAGCGCAGCGGGTGCAACGCAGCCAGCGGATCCTGCGGCACCCAGCCCAGCACGCGCCCGCGCAAGGCGGTGTGCGCGCGAGAGCCAAGGGCGATGCGCTGATCGCCATGGTCGAGTTCACCGCTTGCGCGCAGCGCGGATGGCAGCAAGCCGAGCAGCGACAATGCGCTCAAGCTCTTGCCGCTGCCGCTTTCGCCGACCAGGCCCAGGCATTCGCCCGCGCGCAGCTCCAGATCCAGAGGCCCGAGCAGGCGGCGCGCGCCGGTGTCGATGCTGAGGTTGCGCAGCGCAAGCGCCGTCGTCGCATTGCTCATGCCGCCGCCACCTCGCGCTGCCCGTGCACATCGAGCCAGTCGCGCAGGCCGTCGCCGAGGAACTGGAATGCGGCCAAGGTCGCCACCAACAAGCCAGCGGGAAACAACAACGTCCACGGCGCGCTGTCGAGCTCCTGCACGCCCTCGGACAGCAGCGTGCCCCAGCTCGCCGACGGCTCATCGACACTGAGGCCGAGGAAGCCGAGGAAGCTTTCGACCAGGATCGCCTGCGGCAGGATCAGACCGAGGTACACGAACGCGAGCGGCAGTAGATTCGGTAAGACGTGCCAGTGCAGACGCTGGCGGAAGCTCGCGCCGGCGGCTTGCGAGGCCAGTACGAACGGCGCCTCACGCAGGCGCGCGGCTTCGGCGCGCATGACTCGGGCCAGGTCGATCCAGACGTAGCCGCCGATCGCTGCGAGTAGCAAACCGAGCGAGCGTTCGAACAGCGTCAGTAGCAGGATCACCACCAGCAGGAACGGCAACGCCGAGAACACATCGAGCACCCGCAGCAGCGCGCGTTCGACCCGGCCGCCCGCAAGGCCGGCGATCGCGCCGTAGCCCATTCCGATCACCAACGCGACAACGCTCGCGAGCAGCCCGATCGTCAGCGACAGGCGGCCGCCAGCGAGCGTGCGCGCGAACACGTCGCGGCCGATCGCATCGGTGCCGAACCAGTGGCCCGCTACGCCCGGGGCGACCGACAGCGCCGTCCAGTCGGGCGTATGCGGATCGAAGCGCGTAAGCAGCGGGCCGAGCACACACAACACGGCCAGCGCGGCCACGCCAATCAGGCAGACACGGGCGACGGCGGGTAGTGAACGCAGAGATCGCATCGGCGCCATCGTAACGGCTGTGATTGCGGCGGTCTCGGCCCCGCGCGTGCATCGTTGTTCATCGCACGCACCTGTCTGCTCGCCATCGCGAAGAATGGCGTCATCCAAACGCCGAGAGCGATCCTCTTTACTCGAACGCCGACCGTGCTGCGGAGCGCGACTCTCAGAACGCCATCCACGGTTGCCCGTATGACTGAGCCTAGAGTCTTCACTGCACTCGGGAGCCAAATTCGCGCAACATCTAGGGCATGCTGGCGTCGGCCAAGCTCCCGAGCAGGCGTCGCGCAAGCAAGCCGCTGGGTGGGACACAGGCAACGCCGCCCGATGCCAGCGGACTCCGACGGACGCCGACGCACACCGGCGTAGAATGCCGCCCATGAGCTACCCCTACGCACGCCCGCGGCGGATGCGCCGCGACGAGTTCTCGCGCCGGTTGATGCGCGAGACGGTCCTCACTGCGAACGACCTGATCTACCCGGTGTTCGTGCACGAACTCAACGGCCGCGAAGCGATCGCGTCGATGCCCGGCATCGAACGCCTGTCGATCGACGAGCTAATGAAAGTCGCCGAACGCGCCAGCGAACTGCGCGTGCCGGCGCTGGCGTTGTTCCCCGTGACCGCGCCGGAAGCCAAATCACTCGACGCCGCCGCCGCATGGCGCGACGACGGCCTGTGCCAGCGCGCGGTGCGGGCGTTGAAGCAGCGCTTCCCCGACCTCGGCGTGATTACCGATGTCGCGCTCGATCCGTACACCACCCACGGTCAGGACGGGCTGATCGACGACAGCGGCTACGTCATGAACGACGCGACCGTGGAGGCGCTGGTCAAGCAGGCGCTGTCGCACGCCGTCGCCGGTGCCGACATCGTCGCGCCCAGCGACATGATGGACGGGCGCATCGGCGAGATCCGTGGCGCGCTCGAACTCGACGGCCACGTCCACACCAAGATCCTGGCGTACAGCGCGAAGTACGCCAGCGCGTTCTACGGCCCGTTCCGCGACGCGGTTGGCAGCGCCGGCGCACTGGGAAAAGGCAACAAATACACCTACCAGATGGACCCGGCCAACGCCGACGAGGCGATGCGCGAGATCGCGCTCGACCTCGACGAAGGCGCCGACATGATCATGGTCAAGCCGGGCCTGCCGTATCTCGACATCGTGCGTCGGGCCAAGGACGAGTTCGGCGCGCCGACGTTCGTCTACCAGGTCAGCGGCGAGTACGCGATGCTCAAGGCCGCGGCGATCAACGGCTGGCTCGACGAGCGCGCGTGTGCGCTGGAGGCGCTAACGAGCATCAAGCGCGCCGGGGCGGATGGGGTGCTGACGTATTTCGCGCTGGACGCGGCGGCGTGGTTGCGGGACGTCACGTAGGGGGCGGCTCTAGTACTCGACCGCACAAGTCGCTTTTTGTCTGCCCGGTGGTAGCGACGCTACCGTTTGTTGAGTATCGCAGTCGCGACTGAGACCATTCAGTGACTGTGGCGCAACGCGCCCGGTCGGCACAGAACGGCACGGCCAGCTTCCGATGATGAGCCAAGTACACGCCGCTGGATTCCCGCGTTCGCGGGAATGACGAGCAAGAACTGAGTTCAAAAGCACCCTCGTTTGCCACTGACTGCCGGCGCCTTCATCCGGTAGATATCCAGCTTGCCTGCACGCGGCGCCTTGGCCACGCCGGTGACGAGCAACTCACCGGGCTTGTTCCAGTCGAGCGTGGGCGCGTGGGTCCGCGCATCGGGGCTATTGAACGACAGCTTCAGCGGCGCGGCACCGACATAGCGCGCGCCATCGCAGTGGGCGACGAATAGTTGGATCGCTTTGTCATCGACGTTCTCCGAGCGTGCGAACACGATCGTGGCGCCGTCGCCAAGCCACGCTGCGTCAAACTCATCGGCCCCACTGTTGACGCCAGGTACCGCCCTGGGTTGGACGAAGGTCTTACCGTTCCAGCGGGCGACGAACAGATCGTGGCCGCCGGCGCCGCCGAAACTATCGCTGGCGAACAGCAGTTGTTGGCCGTCGCGGCTCGGCGTGGGCGCCCATTCGTCACCCGCGCGGTTGACGCTCGGCCCGAGATTCACGGCCGGGCCGAAGCCGCCGCCGACCAACACCGCGGCGCGATACAGGTCGCCGCCGCCGTGGCCGCCTTTGCGACTGGAGATGAAATACAGCCAACGACCATCAGCGCTGAACATCGGATTGGAGTCGTTGGTCGCTGAGTTGATCGGCACCGGCCGTGGATCCTGCCAGCGGCCATCGCGCAGCGTCGCTTGCCACAGGTCCCAGCCACCTGCACCGCCGCTGCGATCCGGGCTGCCCCAGACGATGCGGCGGCCATCGGCACTCACACCTGCGCGGACTTCGCTGGCCGCGGTCGAGACCACGCCCATGCCTTCGATGCCGAACTCCGACAACGCCGTCGCCGTGCCCGCCATCACCAGGCCGCCGAGTAGACAAGCCAACAAGGCCGTGCGACGTTGCATTTCGCGTCTCCTTTGAATGCCCACCTAGTCTAAGCGAGGGCCCGACATGTCCATCTCCAACGTCCCGTCCATCGTGAAGCGCTTTGCCGTGATCGGTCATCCGGTCACGCACTCGCTGTCGCCGCGCATCCACGCCGCGTTCGGTCGGCAGACCGGTATCGCCCTGGCGTACACCGCGATCGATGCCACCGCCGAGACGTTCGATGCCGCGCTCGCCGCGTTCGCGGCCGAGGGCGGCATGGGCGCCAATGTCACGCTGCCGCACAAGGCGCGTGCCGTGGCGGCGTGCGCGAATCTGACCGAGCGCGCGCGTCGCGCCGGCGCGGTCAATACACTGGTGCGCTCGGCCACCGGCTGGGACGGCGACAATACCGACGGCATCGGCCTGGTCCGCGATCTCACTGAGCGTCATGGCCTGGACTTGCGGCAACGCCGCACGTTGCTGATCGGTGCCGGCGGCGCGGCGCGTGGGGTCGCACCCGCGTTGCTCGATGCCGGCATTGGCGATCTGTACATCGTCAATCGCACGCCCGAGCGCGCCGACGCGTTATCCGATGCTCTGGGCGAACCCGGACGCGTGCACCCGCGCTATTTCGACGACCTGCTGTCGCTCGGCACGTTCGATCTGGTAATCAACGCCACCTCCGCGGTGCGCGAGGCGCGGTTGCCGACCCTGCCGATGGCGCTCGTCGGCGCACGCACGGCCGCGGTCGATCTGAGCTATGGCGAAGTTGCGATCCCGTTTCTGGCGTGGGCACGCGCGGCCGGCGCGCACGACACCATCGATGGGCTCGGAATGCTGGTCGAGCAGGCCGCCGTCAGTTTTGAACGTTGGCACCACGTGCGCCCGGACGCCGACGCGGTCTACGCGATGCTGCGTGAGCGCGACGACGCTTTGGTCACTGCGGACTAGTTTTGCGAGCGCATTGATGGACTGCCGCGCCCTCTGCGGCGCGTGTTGCATCGCGCCGTCGATCACTTCACCCATCCCTGGCATGCCGCACGGCAAGCCGGCGGGCGTCGCGTGCGTTCAACTCGATGAACAACTCCGATGCAAGCTGTTCGGCAGGCCGGAGCGCCCTGCGTTCTGCGCGTCGCTGCGTCCGTCAGCCGATATGTGCGGGCACGATCGTACCCACGCGATGGCGCTGCTGATGGTGCTGGAGCGCGAGACGTCCTGATCCCAGCCGCACGCGCAGACGGCACGCCTCGCGAGATAAATTCCCTCGCAGTCGCGCGCCATGGCGTGCGACTGCGACGCCGCGACAACGCGGGCTAGCGCCCTGTCAGAACGAAGTTGTCGAACACAGCGCTGGTACCCGCGGCCTGCTCTCCGATCACCACCAAGCCACTGCGACCGCCGCTGAGCACGGCGTCGTCGACGGCCGATGCTTCACGCTTGCCGATCTTCAAGCGCAAGGTCGTGCCCGCGCATTCCGCCACCACCCGGGTGTCGACTGCACCCGCAACAGGCCCAGCGGCCAGAGAGCCCTTGGCCAGCGTCGTGGCCCTGCCCTCGTGCACGCGCACGATCGCCCAGCCTGGCGCGCCGCTCACCACGAACGCATAGAAGTTGTCGTGATCGCGATACCGGCACACCGCCCCGGCGGCACCGCCACCCAGGCCGGCGTACATGAACAAGTCGGCCTCGACGCGCACATCACCCGACGCCGCCTGTTGCGGCGCGAGCGAGATGCCGAACGTGTTGTCGTGGGTCGGCGTCATCTGGTATTTGCCCGACGGTGTGTACGTGCTGAAACCTTTGGATTTCGACGCATCGGAACCGTTGTCGTTCCAGCCGCTGGCGGGGCTGGCAAACGTATCGGTCATGATCGTCGGCGCCGCCACCGCGGCACCGCATGTCAACGTCAGCGCGGTTGCCCACAAGTAGGTCTTAAGTGTCATTGCCAATCTCCTGATCGACGGCAGAGCAGCCGTCATGACTGTCGATACGAAAGGTCGCAGCCAATCGCGACACGCAGCGCTGACGCGACGTTCTTGCGTGGGCAATCACCAGGTTTTCGTCTGGCCGTGGGTCCGGCTTCTGCCAAACCTTCGGATGGTTCGGCGCGCCAGATGCCGCCGGAGCGGCTGATGTGATTTGCATGGAGGAAGATCCCTTTGCGACTGCGGAGACCGTTGAGCGCTGCCCATCAACGCGTTGTCTGCAACGACCCGCAATGACCGTCCCCGCAGTGTTCCGCAAGCATTTTCTGGATGAGCGCGACCACCGAACGCAGGTTGGTGGCGTCCGTCGGCTCGGTGGGGTCGCCGACATTGACGAGTTGGCGCAGCAGGGTCCTGCTGGCTTCATTACCAGCGGTTCCCACCGATACCGTTTGCGGCCGGTCGGCCCAGCTGTGCGCTCCCAGGGCGACGCTGTTGGTGGCATTGGCCGTGGCGGCACGACCCAGCGCGACGCTGTAGGGCACCAGTGCCTTGGCCCCAGGCCCGATCGCGGTGGCGCGGTCTACCGCTTCGGAGAAACCGCCGATCGCGATCGCATGCACGCCGGTGGCCTTGGCATAGGTGCCAATGGCATTGGCCTGGGCGGCGGTCGCCTCGCTCGCCGATCCCAGCGCCAACGAAGCGACGCCGGTTGCCCGGGCATGGCCGCCGACGGCGACGGCGATCAATTGGCTCGCCTCGCTGTCGATGCCGAGAGCGATAGATTCCTCGCCAGACGCATCGGAGTGGGCCCCGAGTGCCGTAGCGAATGCGTGCCTCGCCTTGGCGTCGGTTCCGACCGCCACGGCAGAATCGCCATGACCATGCGCATTCAATCCCACCGCCAGACTGTTGGGAGCAAAGGCTTCGCTGGAGGTGCCAAGCGCCGTCCCTGCTGCGCCGCGCGCGCTGACATTCGCGTTGTAGCCCAGCGCTGTCGCGTAATCGGTCTGGGCCCGACTGCCGGCGCCGCACGCCAGCGCGGCCTCACCGGTGCTGTAGGCGGTGTTGCCTAGATTGGTGACACAGGTTTCCCCCGCGTACACGGAAGCGGAACAGAGCGCCAACACGACGAGAGCAGCGGCCTTGGCGCGCGCCGGTGCCTGCGCGGTGGATTGGCTAAGAACTTTGGACTTGAACGGATGCATGGGTACGGCTCCTGATGGTGTCGCCGTTGCGGCAACTCACAGTGCGGTACGAGGGACGGGCCGAAAGGCTGACATGAAGCGCACGGGTGGCGCTGATTGCCCACCTGCGAAAACCTCTGCAAATGCGCGGCCAACTTGGATAGCGCAACGCTTCGCTGCGTCCTGACGACGCCCCGGGTTAGATCGAATCGATCCTCGCCCCGCCGCATACCGCTCAATCGCCGCCGAGCAACCCCACCGGCAGCTTTTGCGCCGACGTACCCAGCGCGTCGTGCGGCAACACGCGCCCAGCCTCGATGTCTTCGCTCAGCATCGGCGGCAGGCTCGTGCCCGACTCGATTCGCGCGGTCAACCTGTCGAAGCGTCCGATAACGGGATGCTGATCCGAACCGTACGCAGCCACCAGCCGTGGACGCAGCGCCGCGACGCGCTCGCTTTGCCCATCTGCGAGCGCCTGCGCCCATAACAGGTGCACGTGCGAGCGCAGTGTGCGGCGATCATCAGGACCATAGAGTGCATCCAGTTGTCGGCGCGCGGCTTCGAACTGACGTTGCGCGCCGCGGTAATCGCCGCGCAGTAGCCGGCAACGCCCGAGACCATCCAAGGCGCGGGCGTGCTCGACATGCGGCGCCGTGCCATAGGCATGGGTAATGTCGGCCAGCCCGCTGCGAAGCATGGGTTCCGCGCCTGCGCAGTCGTGCGCTTGCAACAAGGCTTCACCGAGCAGATTGCGCGCGCGACCGCGCCGCGGCGTGGGCTGGGGATTGGCGCGCTCGAAAAAGGCTACCGCCCGTTGCGCGTACGGCAATGCCTCAGCGGCCCGCAACGAGTCCAGCGCAATGCGCGCATCGGATGAATCGGCTGCCGCGATGCGTGCGGGATCGACCCCCTGCGCGTCCAGCGTGCGGCGCAGCCGCGCCATCAACGCACGGGCGTCCGTGTACCGACCTTCTGCGCTGTAGGCGCGTGCCAGTGCGATGCGGATCACGTCGGTGTAGGGGTGCTGTTCGCCTTCGCGTTGGATCCAGCGCGGCAGCACCGCCTCGTAGATCGTGCTTGCCTCGCGATACCGGCCCAGGTGTGCGAGCGCCAACGCGCGGTAGTACTCCATGCCGTCGCGCGCCCCCTCACTCAGGCCTCGGACGCGAATGGAATCTCGGCGCGCCTGCTCGAACAGTGCCAGCGCATCGCGGAACTGGTTGCGATCCGACAGCAGCCGGCCCAGCGAGACCTGTGCATTGAGCAGTGGCTCTCCGGGCGCCTGGGTTCGCAGATCCGCCACCGCGGCGCGAAAGTCGCGCTCGGCTTCGTCGATCCGACCTAGCTCCAGCAGAGCATCGCCGCGTTGCAGCACCAGGCGGCCGCGTTGCCGGCTCGGCACCGTCAGGTGTTCCTCGATAAATTCCGCGTTGCCGGCCAACAGGTCCAGCGTCTGTCGCTGCCGGCCGTTTGACGTGATCGCGAACGCGAGATCAGCCAACCACTCCAGGTACGCATCTGCATGCGTGTCGCGCACCGGCCGCAAAGCGTCTACCGCGCGACGCAAGTGGGTCTCGGCTTTCTCGTAACGTCCCAGCTCGACATAGGTGTTGCCCAGCTCACCGTCGAGGTAGGCACGGGATATCGCGTCGAGATCGCTCTTGTCCTGCAACCTGCCACTGGCCCGGTCCAGCAGTTGTTCGGCGGTCACGCTGGCGCCGTTGGTTTTATCGGGCGTGGTGCCGACAAAGATGTCGCGCATGAATGCAACGGTCGATTCGGCGCGGCGGAATTGCGCGCGCTCGGCCTGCAAACGCTGCCACCCGAACACCCCCGCACCGGCCACGACCAGTGCGAGCATCGCGCTCAACGCCGTCGCCGCAGGATTGCGCTGCACGAACTTGCGTACGCGGTACCCAGCCCGGCCCTGGCGCGCCTGCACGGGCAAGTGCGAAAGCCAGCGTTGCAGGTCCTCTCTCAACGCTTCGGCTGTCTTGTAGCGCTCGCGCGGATCGTTCGCGGTCGCGCAATCCACGATCGCGTCCAGATCGTGACGCAAGCGCGCACCCAGGCGCGCGGGAGTCAGTCCCCGCGCCGCAGCGATCGTGGCAGCCGTGTCGGCATCGGCCCGCTGCAGCGCCGCCCACGTAGCGGCAATGCGCACTGGCGCGACCTGCTGCCCGCCGGTGGCGATGCGGTCCGGTGGCGCGCCGATCAGCAATGCGTGCAACAGCAAGCCGAGCTGGTAGACATCGCTCGCCGTGCCCACCGGATCGCCGCGCACCTGCTCCGGGCTGGCCCAGGCCGGTGTCATCGCCAGGGTTTGGGTTTGCGCCGGGTCGACGTCGTCGAGCAGCTTGGCGATGCCGAAGTCGAGCAGTTTGGCCTGGCTGTCGTCACCGACCAGGACATTGGCAGGCTTGATGTCGCGGTGCACGACCAGGTGCGCATGGGCAAACTGCACGGCCTCACAGACCTGGCACAGCAGCGCCACGCGCGTTTCCAAGTCGGCCTGGCGCGCATCGCACCAGCGGGTGATGGCTTCGCCGCGCACGTGCTCCATCGCGAACCAGGGTTGGCCTTGCGCACTGACGCCACCGTCGAGCAGCTGGGCGATGTGCGGATGTTGCAGCCGTGCGAGCACCTGACGTTCGCGCAGGAAACGGTCGGTCAGCGGCGAGAACCCGCCCCAAATGCGCTTGAGTGCCACCTCCCGCTGCCACGCACCATCGGCACGCTCGGCCAAGAACACCTCACCCATGCCGCCGCGGCCGATGCGGCGCAGCACCCGGTAGGGGCCGATCATCAGTCCGGCGTCATCGACTGGCTCGGCGACCGCGCGCACTTCGTCTTCGTCCACCCGTGCCAGCAATTCGCGAACGCGCGCGACCAGCTCCGGGGCATCGGTGTGCTGCGCAATCAATGCCTCCCGTGCGGTCGGCTCGGTGTCCAAGGCCAGGCGCAGCAGGTGCAACGCCTCGCGATCGAGTTCAGTCATGGCCACAGATTCCATGGACGGATGGCTCGATGTGCATCGCCTGCAGTAGACGCATCGCGTGTGTCTACTCGCCGAGCCGGTCGCGAAGCCAGGCACGCGCGGCCGCCCAGTCGCGGAATACGGTGCGTTCGTCGACCTCGAGCACGCGCGCGACTTCGGGCACGCTCAAGCCGACGAAGTAGCGCAGCTCCACCACCCGCGCCATGCGCGGATCGAGCGCCTCCAACGCGACCAGCGCGGCGTCGAGTTCGGGTAGCCGCGTGGCCTCGGGGATCGGCAGCTGCAGGGCCTGCTCGAATTCGTCGCGCCGCCATGCACCGCCATGCTTCTCGCTGGCGGCTTTGCGCGCGCGGTCGACCAGGATCTGCCGCATGATCCTTGCCGCCGTGTTGAACAGATGCGCGCCGCTTTCGAGCTTGGTCTGGCTGGCGCCGAGCAATCGTACGAACACATCGTTGACCAACGCGGTCGGCTGCAGCGTGTCGTGGCCGCGATGGCCATAGAGCTCTCGCGCTGCGATGGCACGCAGGTCGGCGTACACGCGCGGCAGCAGCGCCTCCAGCGCGGCCGCATCGCCGTCGCGCCATCGTTGCACCAATGCGTCGGTGCCCACCGCCTTGTCCATGTTGCCGCTCCCGCCGTCGTGCAGCGCAAGCTGCTACGGAAATCCTCGGGGCGGCCCGCCCGCGCGTCAAGCGGGCGGCACCTGCGGTGAGTCGCGAAGGATGGTGACCTGCAGCTGTTCGCCCACGATGCGGTACACGAACGTGTAATGCCCAGGCTCAAGCTGCAGCCGTCCGACCTGGCGCTCGGGATAGATCACGGTCCAGTACTGGCGGCCCGTACTGACGATCACGTTGGTCTTGCGGTACTTCGCCAGGATCGGCTTAAGCCCGTGATAGCGCGTGGTCTCGCCGATACCCACCGCGCCATATGCCTCACTGTGCAGCCGCGGGCCGCCGGCACCGAGCCACAGGTTCGCAATCGGCCACGGCCCGTCGTTGCGCGCACGCACGTACACGCGGCCGCTGGCCTGCGCACAGCCCGCGAGCACCATGCACGCTGCCGCGAGCAGCAGCAGAGCACGCAGTGGCCCCCACCGCGGGGCGACGCTCCGCGCGACCCGACGGTTCGCGCTGCGAGCTGAAATGGCGCACGCAGGCGCGATGGCAGCACCCGCCCGCGGGGTCACGCGCGGGCTCATTGGCGGCGGTCGTAGCTGAGCAGCTCGAACGACTGCGTATCGTGCTTGTTGACGCTGAGCGAGCTGACGCGCGCGACAAACGAATACGCCTTTCCGTCTGCGAGACGCCCGCCCGGCATTAGTGCTTCGGTACGCGGATCGACATACATCATCAGCGTATGGCCGTCAGGCGCACGCACGTGCACGGCCTTGACGCCGTGTTTCAGTTTGGCCGAATTGACCCATGCAGCCTTGTTGCCCACTGCCGGTTGCAGGCTGACAACGGTCCCGTCGATGCGCGCAATCGCGCGGCCGGTAGGATCCTTTTTCGGGTCAAAGCGTGCGCCACTTGCTTGGCGCTCCTGTGCGGCGGCGACGTGCGCCGTCATCAGCGCGCGCAGATCGGGGTAACGGATCGTCCAGTCCCAATCGTCGGTATCGCGGCGGACGTGGTCGGCTGCGCTCATGAAGTTTTCGGTCCAGATGCCGCAGGCGCCTTTGCGCTTGCACTCGACATACCCGGTCTGCAACCAGCGCATGAGGGTCTGGCGCTTGTCGTGCAACTGCATCTCCCACTGCACGCCCGGTCCCATCGCACTGCCTACCTGGCCCTGATTGGGCGCAATCACCAGTACCGCACCGTTACCCACGTCCAGCTTGCCAACGCGCAGCTGGCGCAGCATCGCCTGCGCGTACTCATCGGCCGATAGGCCGTGCAGGTCCTTGACGAGCATGGTGACGATCTCGACGCCGTGCTTGCGAGCATGGTCGCGCATCTGCTGCTCGAAGCTGGCGCGGATCGTAGGATCGAGTACCCCGATTTCATCAATCACGAACTTGCCGAACTTCAACGGCGTGGCGGCGGCATCGGGCAGCGGCAGTACATCCACACCGCGCGCAGTAGCGACGCCGGTGTTGCTGGCAACAGCGGGCGCGGTGGCGGTCGTGGGTTGGCCGGCCGACGGCGGAGCACTGGTCACCGTTGGTGTCGATGCCGTCTTGTCGGGCGGCGCAACGGCGACACTGGGCGAGGTCGGGTTGCGGCTTGTGCCGCTGCAGTCGGTTCCGCCCTGTTGTTTGCAGGCCTGCTGCCAACCCTCGGCAATCGCCGCAACGCGTTTGCCACGGCCCGGGTGGGTGGGGCCGTCGCCTTCCGGTACCAACGTCACCATCGCTTTCTGCGCGTCGATCAGCTGCGCGCCCATCTTGTACAGGACGAAACCGCTGAACTTGTCGGCCTCCAGCTCGGTCGGCGGCTGGCTGCCGCCGGGCATGATCGTGTGCCCCGACAAGTGGTGCCCTATCTCGTGCGCCATGATGCTGACCGGCGCCCAGTTGTTCTGCCCGGTCGCGCGGCGCACGTCGTCCATGAAACCGCGGTTGAATGCGATCACGCGGTGCGGCAGTTTGTCCTCGCCGATCAGGATCACCGCCGCGGCATTGGGCACGTCCGCTTCCATCACATCGAAGTTCTGCGGCAGGCCGGTGAAGGTCATGATTTTTGCGACCATGTCCCGGCAGTCACCCGGCGGCTGTGGCGACAACGCGTTGGCAGCGACTTTTACCGGTGCGCCGTCGTAACTGCACGCCTGCAATGTGTTGGCGATCTCCATCGCCAGGGCGTGCTCGTCCATCGGGGGCGCGGCGGCTTTGTTTGCGCTCGCTGCGGCGCCGGTGACGGCGGGTGCGTCGGTGCCGCTGGCGGGCGTGTTTCCACCGCAGCCGGCACACAGCGCCAGCGAGACGGCCAGAGCGAGGCAGCGAGGGGCATATCGAGGCGTCATGACGTCGTATCCATAGCGAGAAGAAAGAAGAGCGGCCGGCGGCCCGCTCAGGTGAGTTGTGCGAGTACGAGCTTGAGCACGACGCGGCCGTAGGCGTACATCAAGGCCTGCTTGATGATGAGAAAAAGCAAAGCGGCGAGCCCGACCCGCCACGCGTGCCGCCGCAGATCCAGTGCAAAGAATTGCGAGAACGCCAGCACCACGATCGCGACCTCGATTACGCTCATGTAGACCAGCGAGGCTTGCTTGTGCAGCGGCATCCAAACCGCTGGCAGCACCAGCAGCAGCGACAGGTTGATCACGTTCGCGGCGATCACCAGGAAATGCGTGTAGGTCGCCAGGACCAGGTGCTCGGTGGCGTTGTAGTCGAGGCGGCGCCGAAACATCAGACGCGAGCTCAACCAGATCGCAACGATGCCGACCGAGAACGACCACTTGGCGTACTCGCGGACCAAGGTCATCGCCCGGCCCAAATTGCCTTCGCCCGTGCCCAGGTATGCGGTCTGAGCTTGCACCAACAACAGCAGGCCGATGGCAACCAGCAGCAACTTGAGCGGATGCACGTGCAACTTGCGCGCGCCCAGCACGTACTCGCGTGCGACCACTCCGGGCTTGGCCGCGAGCCGTAGCGCCGATCGCACCAGGCCCATGTCGAACAGGCGGTAGTTCTCCCACGCCTCGGAGCGCAACTGGCCCACACCCAGTCGGCCAACTTTTTTCTGCCCACAGTTTCCGCAGAATGGCTGCGTCAAAGCGCTACCGCAGTTGCGGCAGTTCGCAGCGGAGAACCACCCATCGCCCATTGGTAGATCCGCCGGCAGCGTCTTCGCATGCACGCTACTGGCCAATGACCGCCGCGCGGCCGTTGCGGTGGCAGTGCGCAAAGCGCTCACAAATGATTGGCGGGGCAACACGGCCATCGGACCCACTTCCCGGACCCTGCAATAGGGTGGTTCGTTGATGGGTACGAGGTAGGGGAGCCAACCCTGACACGACGGCGCGGATGGCTGCCAGGCATCGCGCAAATCCAGCTTGCGGTGGCCGCTACGCGCTGCAGGCGCCTGTACTCACAGCCGCAAGATGCTGGTCTTGCAGGCGCTGTGCTTCTGCGCGTTAGGAGCACAAGTCAGACCGCGCCGCCGGGATTTGGCAGGGTTCGACGGGTCGCGGCGCCCTGCGGCGCATATGCGCGGTCGACCTTGCCGCGAGGCCATGGCGCGAATCGCGACGCTAGATCAGGCAATGGCGCCGTGAGCCGGGCAGCGAATGGCATGAAGTTCTGTGCCACGGATCTTTGCTGCGCTGAGGTAACGCGACGGCCAACGCGGCGGAGCAGATATCCGATTTTTACCCCCCGACGGCCGCCGACGCGACGCCTACAGCAATCCGTCGCGCTTGACCGCGAGGTAGCGCTCAACCAGCGCCGCGGCCAGTTGCTCGCAGGGCACGTCGAGCACCATCACGCCGTGGCTGCGCAGCGCTTCGTGCGCGGCATTGCGCTGCTGCAGGTACTGCGCCGTGGCGCCGGCGCGGATCGCGCCGGCGAGATCGCGGACCTCGTCGCCAAGCGCGGCGTCGAGCGAGCCTTCGCGCAGACTCGCCACGCACACCAGGTGGCGCTTGCGCAGCATCGTCACCGCGGCGAGCAGGTCGTCCATGTCTTCGTCGCGCAGGTTGGTGACCAGCATCACCAGCGCGCGCCGGCGCTGGCGCAGCGACAGTTCGGTGGCGGCGGCGAGAAAATCGGTCGCGACGGGCTGCGGCTGCAAGGCGTAACTGGCGCGCAGCAATTGATCGATCGCGCCGATGCCGCGGCGAGGTGGCACCCAGGCGCTGTCGCCGCCGCTGGCGAGCAAGCCGACGCCGTCGCCCTGGCGCAAGGCGAGGTACGCAACCACGAGCGCGGCATCGAGCACATGGTCGAAATGCGCGAGCTCGCCATCGCGCGCGAGCAGGCGGCGGCCGGTGTCGAGCAGCAACACCAGTTGCTGGTTGCGCTCGTCCTGGTACTCGCGCGAAATCAATCGGCGTGCGCGCGCGGTCGCTTTCCAGTCGATTTGACGCAGGCTGTCGCCGACACGGTAGTCGCGCATCTGATGGAAGTCCGTGCCCTCGCCGCGGCGGCGCTTGAGGTGCGCGCCGACCAGACGCGACGCCTGCTCCGCGCTGAACATCGCGAACTTCGCCAGCGGGGCAAAATTCGGGAAGACGCGCACCAGCTGCGGCGCTCCGGCAATGCGTGACTGCCGCCACAACCGCAGCGGCGAATGCAGGCGCAGCTGCACGCCGTCGAAAGTGAAATCGCCGCGCGCGTTGGCGCGCAGCGCGTAATCGATGCTGGTGGCCTGATCGCGTTGCAGGCGCAGGCGCCGCGGCAGGCCGCTCATGGCCCAGGCGCCGGGATGCAGGTCGAACACGTCGAGCGTCTGCGCCGAGGTGGCGCCGGCCAGGGTCAGCGTGACCGCGCGCTCGACCCCGATCGGCCAGGTATCGGCGATCTGCCGTTCGACCTGCGGCGTCGCGCGACGCAACAATGCGACCGCGTCGATCAGCGCGAGCACGGCGAGCGCCGCGCCGGCGAATTGCCAAGCCGCATCGACGATCCAGCCGATGCTCACGGCCAGACCGAGCGCAGCCCACAAGCCCAGCAGCCACAGCGCAGCCGGGGCCGGACGTGGCCAACTCGGGCGCGGCGGCGGCGCGACGTCGGTCATGCGCACCCGTCCGTCGATTGCAGCGCGGCCTTGCTGGCCAGCGCGCAGCGACCAGCCGTCATCGTGGGAAGCACCGGCGTCATTGCCGCGGCGCTTCGACCTTGGCCAGTAATGCGTGCAGCACATCGTCGACCGACTGGCCTTCGATCTGCAGTTCCGGCGCGAGCGCGATGCGGTGGCGCAGCGCCGGCTTGGCTATCTCGCGCACGTCGTCGGGCGTGACGAAATCGCGCCCCGACAACACCGCCTGCGCGCGTGCGGCACGCACCAGCGCGAGGCTGCCACGCGGACCGGCGCCGAGCGAGATGCCCGCCCAAGTGCGCGTCGCTGCGGCGATGCGCACGGCGTAATCGATCACCGCGTCGTCGAGCGTGACCAGCGCGGTGCCACGCTGCATCGCCACGATATCGTCCGGGCCGAGCACGCACTGCACCTGCGACAGGTCGAAGTCCGACGCGCTCTTGCCATGGCTGACCGCGGCGACCATGCGCTTTTCGTCGGCACGCGACGGATAGCCGATCAACACCTTCAGCAGGAAGCGATCGAGCTGCGCTTCCGGCAACGGGTAGGTGCCTTCCTGCTCGACCGGATTCTGCGTCGCCATGCACAGGAACGGCGGCGCGAGTTCGAAACTGTGGCCTTCGATCGTGACCTGCAATTCCTGCATCGCCTCGAGCAGCGCCGACTGGGTCTTGGCCGGAGCGCGGTTGATCTCGTCGGCCAGCAACAGATTCGTGAACACCGGGCCGCGGCGGATGTTGAAGCTCTCGGTCTTCGGGTCGTACACCGCGTGGCCGCTGATGTCGCTGGGCATCAGGTCCGGGGTGAACTGCACGCGTGCGTACCCGCAGTCGATGGTCTTCGCCAGCGCGCGCACCAGCAATGTCTTGCCGAGGCCGGGCACGCCTTCGATCAGCACGTGGCCGCCGGCAAGCAGCGCAATCAGGATCTGGTCGAGGGTCTCGGCTTGGCCAATGAACGCCTTGCCGACTTCCTCGCGCACGGCGGCGGTGCGTTCGGTGAGCGCGGCGCCGGTGATCGGCGACGGGACGGAATCGAGCACGGGCGGAGGTGTGGGCGCGGTGAGGTCGGCAGCGTTCATAACTGGTTTCTCAATCGGATCAGGGTGGCGATGCGGGAGCGGAAGGCGGCGTGGTCGCGTGCGACCGGGGCGGCGAGTGCGGTGCGGATATCGGCAGGCGTGAGTTTGAAGCGTTGCGCGAGCAGCGCCGCTTGCGGCTCGCCTTCGAGCGCGGCGGCGAGCGCATCGCGGCGGCGCAGGCGCAGCAGGAACGCTTGGCGCGCCGCGGCATGCAGCAGGTGGCCGTAGCCGTAGCGGTAAGTGTGTTCGCCGCTGGCGACGATGTGCTCGAGCAGCGAACGGCGCTCGCCGGCCGGCGTCGGCAGTAGCGGCCCGAAGCGCTGCATGCGTTGCCACAGCCACGCCAGCAGCGCGAGCAACAGCGGCAGCCAGGCCATCCAGCCATGGCGCAGCAGCGACAGCCACAACGACGGCACCTGCGCGTCGTACACCAGGTGCACGGTGCCCGCGCGGTAGTTCGGCGCGAGCAGTTGCCGGGTCAGGGCGATGTGCGGGCCATCGTTCAATTTTTCGGTGGTGAGGAAATCGAGCTCGGCGAGGAGGTCGATGCTGCCGCGTCCCGCCACGAAGCGTGCATACACCAAGCCTTCGCTCGCCCTTCCCCAGACCACCGGCATCGAGACGCCCGACACGCCCGATGCGCGGAAACGGCGACCCTGGCAGAACTCGACGTGCCGCGATTTCCCGACCAGCATCTCCTCGCACTTCGGCGGCGCGTCCATGGGCGTGAACAGCGCGCTCAATGCCGTGGCGGCGCGGGTTTCGAGCCGGCCGGGCGGCGGCGTGCGCAGGATCAGATGGCCGCCGGCGCGCACCCAGCGCAGCAGCGTCGCGGCATCGTCCGGAGCGATCAGACGCGCGTCGCCGTAGATCAGTAGCGTGTCGCGCGGCGCGAGCGCGATCGTGTCGAGCTGCAACCGGCGCCGGGTCTGCGCGCGCACGCTGTCATTTTCCAACGCGAGCTTGAGTGCGTACAGCGGATTGCTTGCGGCTTGGCCGCTGCGCGGCAGATCGACCCATTCATCGCGACGCTCGTGGCTGCGCCACCACAGTGCGCCGAGGCCGAACAGCAGCAGCACAGCCGCGATCACCAGCAGCACCCGCAGCCTCATCGCGCCCAGCCGAAGCGCTGGGTCAGCGCGATCAACAAGTCATCGAAGTCCGCGCCCGTCGGCAAACGCCCGGCGTAGGCCGCGTACTGCCAGGTGCGCACCGCACGCGCGAACAGGTCGCGATCGTCGGCCAGCGGCAATTGCCGTGACGCGCGCAGGCACTGGGCTTCGGTGGCGCCGGGCACCAGCACCACGTTCGCGCGTTGCGCCATGCTCTCGACGCTCGCGCGGTACAGCAACGCGAGTGCCTGGCGAGGGTGGCCCTCGTGCCAGAGCTTGCGCACGGCGGTGGCGATGTCATCGGGTAATGGTTCCTCGGCAGGCCGGGGCTCATGGCGCGGTTCCGCTGGCTCGCGACGCAGCAGCGCTGCGCCGCCGCGCAACCAAGGGCCCCAGTAACGCACGGTCAGCAGCAGTAGCAACGCCAAACCGCCGAACACGATCCACAGGCCGAACTCACCGACTATTCCGAACGCGCTGCCCAGCCCCGCCAGCCACGCCGGCGGCTCGTTCTCACGCGGCTTGGGCTTGGGCTTGGGCTTGGCATCGCGCGGCAGCCAGCGCGTGATTTTGCGTTTGGGACTCAGCGTGGGACCGGCATACGCACGTGCGACCGCCTTGCGCAGGCTGCGGTCGTCGGCCAGCGGCACAAACAACTGTTCCAGACGCTTGGCTTCATCACTGCCGGCGTCGGCGACTGGCGCGCGCTTGGCGGGATTTTCCATCTCGGTCGCAGCGTCCTGCTCAGCGGCGGGCGCCGGCGCCGGCACCAGCGCCTGCGCGCGCCCCGGCAGCGGCATCAGCAACGCACTCAGCACCAGCCCGACCGCGGCCAACGGCACCGCGGCCGCGAGCAGCCGCGCGCGCAGGCGGCGCAGTACGAGTTCGATATCCCAGGCTTCGATCTCGGTGCGTCGATTGAGGTACAGCCCGAAGCCGGCACCGATATAGAACGGCTCGACCAGGGTGGTCGCAAGCCAGGCCACCGCGTTGAGCGCTAGCTGCAGCCACAGCGGTTGTTCACGCAACACGTCCGTAAAACCGCGCGCGGCGTCTGGCAGGTATTCGTTCGGAATGAACAACACCGCGCCCGCGATCGCGCCGAGTTGCAACGCGATCTCGAAATTCACGCAGACGATCGTCAGCAACGCGCCGACGCCGTACACCGAGCCGCCCAGCGCGCGCCGACGCGCGCGCGCATGCCCGCCGTGCTCGCCCTCAAGCAGGTCGACCGGCATCAGCAGCGATCTTGCCGGCCCGAGCCGGCGCCAGCCCAGATACGCCGGCAGCCAACGCGCGCCCCAGTTGCCCTGTGCGCGCAGCGTCTGCGCGGTACTGGGCACTTCGCCAAACACCGCGCGCGACAGAACGTACAGCGGCACGCGGTCGAACAGCGGCTTCAGCCACCACATCACGAGCGCAGCAAGCCACAGCGCGTCGATCGACCACGCCAGCAGGTTCAACAGCACGAGCACCGGCAGCGTCAGCCACAACCACGGCCGCCAGATCGCCGCGGCGTGGCGGCGCACGAGCGCGGTGCCGAGCTCCACCGCTTCCCACGGCGAGCGCGGGCGCAGCGCGACCGTCAGCGCTTCAAGCCGCATCAGGCGACGCCTGCAACAACGTTTCGCCGGGCAGCGCGCCACGACCGCCGCGCCACAACCACGCAAGCACCAACGTCCACAACACGCCGCCAACCGAATACTTGATCCACGGCGGGATCGAACCGATCGACGACCAGAACGCCTCGACGAACGCGGCGAACACCAGCATCGCGAACACACCAACGCAGATCAGCGCGCCGCGGCGGCCGGCGTCGACCAACGCGTCCAAGCGCCGACGCTGGCCCGGGGCGAGCAACGCCAGCCCGAGCCGCAGGCCCGCGCCGCCGGCGATCACCACCGCGGTCAACTCGGGCGCCGAATGCGCGACCACAAATGTCCAGAACGGCGTGCCGTGACCCACCGCCTGCAGGTGCCCGGCGACCGCGCCGGTCATCACGCCATTGACGATCAACACCACGATCGCGCCGAAGCCCGCGAGCAGGCCACCGGCAAACGTGCGGAACGCGATGCTGATGTTGTTCCAGATGTAGAAACCGAACATCGCCATGTTGGTCTCGCTGCCGCGGCCGAGCGCGCGCGTTGGATCGTTCGGGTTGTACATCGACTCGAACTCGGCCAGCTTGGCCGGGTCGAACAACGCGCCGGACAGTTCCGGCTGCAGCTGGATCGCGACGAACAACACGATCGCGGGCAACGCGAACAACAGCAGGGCTGCGAGCATGCAGGCCCACTCGGCGCGCACCAGCCGCGGGAAACCCGCGAGCAGGAATTCGGCCGCGCGCTGCCATTGCGGCGGCGGCGTGCGGTACAGCAGGCCGTGCCCGCGCTGCATCAGCTGCTGCAGACGCTCGGTCACCACCGGGCTGTAGCCGCGCCGGCGCGCGAGCGCGAGTTGCTGGCACAACCGGCGGTAGCGCGCGGGCACTTCAAAGTCGGCCACGCCTTCCCAGCCGCGTCGCGCCGCGCGCGCGCGCCGGGCGCTGTCGCCGCGACTGTCGAGCCATTGTTCCAGCGCCTGCCACTCGCTCTCGTGGCGCGCGACGAATCGCTCCTGCTTCATGGCGACTGGTTCATTACAACTGGTTCACTGCGAATGCTTCATTGCGGCTGATCCATCGCGATGCGCTCATCGTCGGCCCAACAACCAATTCGCGATCGCGTACAGCGCGTGCACCGCAACCGGGCCGCGCGCGTGCACCAGCGGCTCGGCCAGTTCCGCCAACTCGACCTGCCGCGCGGGCGCGAGCTGCGGCGCGCGTTCGGCGAACGCGACCAGCGCCGCCTGCTCGTGCGGCAACAATGTCTGCGACGGCGCTGCCACACCGCCGGCCGTCACGCTGATGCTGCCGTGCACGGCGCCGACGTGCACCACGAGCGTGCCCGCAACCATGTCGCCCAGACGCCGGCCCCAGGGGTCGGCCAGGCTCGCAAGCAGCCCGAACGCGTACCCGAACGGCAGCATGTCGACCACGCGCAGCAGGTTGCGCACGAACGCGGCCAGCCAGCCCACCGGCGCGCCGTTGGCGGCGACCACGCGCAGGCCCATCGCGCGCTTGCCCGGCGTGCGGCCGTCCCACAGCACCTCGAACAGCACCGGGTAGAACCAGAACACCACGAACATCAGCACCGCATACAGGCCCATGCCGGTGCGGCCGAGCAGTGCCAGCACCGTGGCCCCGGCCAGCAGCACGGCAACCCGGATCGCAAAGTCGATCATCCACGCCAGCGCGCGCGGCATCGGCCCCGCCGCGGGCAGGCGCAGGGCCACGCCTTCGGGGGTCACCACGTCGCGGTAGGTGTCGAGCATGGGCAGCTGTCAGGCGATGACGACGATAGTGTCGGCCATCAAGTCATGCAGACAGCGCTTTTCGTCGCCAAAGATCCACAGGACGTTGGCCAGTCCGAAGATCGAGCCGAGGAACGGGATGACCCCGACCAGAGCCGGGGCGAACATGCGCATCCAGAAGATCCGGCCGAGGCCGGCCTGGCTGCCGTCATTGCGGACGATGCGGATGCCGATCCAACGCTTGCCAATGGTCTGGCCTTCGCGGCTGAGCAGGATCAAGTTGTAGATGAATACACCAAGCACGGCGACCGCCGCGATCAATCCGCCGATAGCGAGCAGCATCGAGGCGGTGTCCTTGCTCGCATCCATCATCGCGCCGACGCCCAGCAGCAACAGCAGCGGCAGCACGCACAGCAACGCCACCAAGCCGTCGGCGAGGTTGGCCAGCAGCCGCCCGAGGCGCCCGGCTTTCTCCCCGCCTGCCTCGTACGGATACGCCGGGGTCAGGTCCAGCGATGGCGTAGCCACCGCATACGGATTGCGGATTTCGTTGCCTTGCATGTGGATCCCCTGTCTTTGCAAGTGACGGCGGCCGCGGCCCCCGCCGCGCCCTGCCGGTGTTGCGGATTACTCTGCTGCCATCCGCAAGTAATCGTCTTTCAGCCGCACGTAGTGTTGCGCGCTGTAGTGTAATCCCTCGATCTCGGCATCGCTGAGCACCCGGACCTTTCTGGCCGGGTTGCCGAGCCACAGTTCGCCCTCGCCCACTTCCTTGCCCGGTGCGACCAGCGCCCCGGCACCGACGAAGCCGTGCTTGCGCACCACCGCGCCGTCGAGCAGCACCGCGCCCATGCCGATCAGCACCGCGTCCTCGATCCGGCAGGCGTGGATGATCGCTTTGTGGCCGATGGTGACGTCCGCACCGATCACGGTCGCAAAGCCGCCGAGCTTGGCGTGCGGGCCGTCGTGGCTGACGTGGATCACGGTGCCGTCCTGGATGTTGCTGCGCGCGCCGATGCGGATGAAGTTGACGTCGCCGCGAACCACGCAGCCGGGCCAGATCGAAACGTCGTCGCCGAGCGCGACCTCGCCGATTACGGTAGCGGCGGGGTCGACGTAAACGCGCTGACCGAGGGTCGGGAACCGATCGAGGTAGGGGCGGATGCTCATGACGCTGCGTCCGCTACGCGCAGCGCGGCGCCGTGCTCGAGGTAATGATTGAGGCGCGCTTCCCAGTCGCGCATGAACTGGTCGTAGAACGCCTCGGTGAAATCCGCGACAAACGCGTCGCCGGATGGCCCGAGGCTCGTGTGGCGATACGTGACTATCGCCTCGCAGCCACCGGCGACCGGATGCAACTGAATGCTGAGGCGGCAGACGGTGACCTGCGCGGTGATCTTGAGCATTTCGACGACGTGGGTCTCAGGCTCGTGCCGTGTGATCACCCAGATCGCCTCGGCGGGTGCCGATGCCGTGAGGAACACGCAGTCGCGCTCGGCGAGGCCCGATTCACTGATGACCGCCGACGGGCTCCAGCCCTCGATCCAGTCGACTTCGCGCACCGGGCACAGCAGCGGAAACACGCGCGCCGGCGCCGCGACCAGGCGCTGCGTGTAGGTGCGTTCGACACGGATGGGCGGACGGATTTGCATGCGGCTCAGGGCTAGGAGGGAGGCCCGCGATTGTAACGAGCGGCGGTACTACACTGCCGCGTATGGACATGACCGCCCCGCTTTCGCCCAGCGCGACCACGCCCGCCGAACTGACCGCCACCCGCGAGCGCCTGCGCACGGCCTGGCAGGCGCGCAAGCCCGATTACGCCCAGCGCCGCGCCGACCTCGAGCGCTTGCGCGACACGTTGCGCGCGCGCATTCCGGCGATGGACGCGGCAATCTGCGCCGACTTCGGCCACCGCTCCACGCACGAGAGCCTGATCTCCGAGGCGATGACGACGCTGGCCGAGATCGACCACGCGCTGGCGCATCTGCGCCGCTGGATGAAGCCCAGGCGCGCCGCGGTCGGCTGGAAGTTCTGGCCAGCCAGCGCGCAGGTGCGGCCCGAGCCGGTCGGCGTGGTCGGCATCCTGTCGCCGTGGAACTACCCGGTGAACCTGGCGCTGGTGCCATTGGTATCGGCGATCGCCGCGGGCAACCACGTGTACCTGAAGCCTTCGGAGCACACACCGCGCACGGCCGCGTTCCTGCGCGAACTGCTCGCGCAAGTGTTCCCGGCCGACCGCGTCGCGGTCGCACTGGGCGGGCCGGAGCTGGGTGCGGCGTTTTCGGCGCTCCCGTTCGACCATTTGTTGTTCACCGGTTCGACCGCGGTCGGCCGCAAGGTGATGGCCGCGGCCGCGCCGAACTTGACGCCGGTCACGCTGGAACTGGGCGGCAAGGCGCCGGCGCTGGTGTGCAGTGATTTTCCGATTGCGTTGGCCGCCTCTCGCATCGCCAGCGGCAAGTGGTTCAACGCCGGTCAGACCTGCATCGGCGTCGATTACGTGCTCGTGGATGCGGCGCGTCGCGATGAACTGGTCGACGCGCTGCAAGTCGAACTGCGCGCGCGCTATGGCGACCTGCATGCGGCCGACGATTTCACCCGGATCATCAATGACTCCCAGTTCGCGCGCCTGCGCGGCTATCTCGACGATGCCCATGCGCGCGGCGTGCAGGTGATCGAGCCGTTCGCCGACGACGACGCGACGCGCGAACACCGCGTTGCGCAACGGCTGTTCGCGCCCACGCTGGTGATCGAACCGCCCATGGACGCCGAGGTGATGCGCAACGAAATCTTCGGTCCAATCCTGCCGGTGCTGTCGTATCAAACGCTGGACGAGGCGATCGACCGTATCAACGCGCTGGAGCGGCCGCTCGCGCTGTACCCGTTCGGCTACCGCGCCGCCGATATCGAGCGCATCGTCTCGCGCACCTTGGCCGGGGGCGTCACCATCAACGACACCCTGGTGCATTTCGGCGTACACGAACTGCCATTCGGCGGCATCGGCCCCAGCGGCATCGGCGCGATCCACGGTAAGGCCGGATTCGATGCATTCAGCAAAGCGCTGCCGGTGTTTCGCCAGCGCCGCATCGCCGGCAGCGACTGGCTCAAGCCGCCGTACCGCGGCCGCATCGATGCGATGGTGCGCTGGCTGGCGAAGTAGTTGCCTCACGTGCGACGGACGGGCTCCTGGCCGCTAGCCCTCACACCAGCAGGCTGTAGCTAAAAATCACCTGCAAAGAAATCACTGACCTGGCTACTCATACTTTCGTGTGCGTTTCTTTTGTGTTCGTCCCACGCCTAGGTCCGTCCTAATGAAATGCCTGGTCGGGCCCTCGCACAGCTTTTGCATGAAAGCGAAACGTTCAATAAGAAGCAATCCCCGACATATACAAGGTTAGCTCGTACACGGCTAACTTTCAGGGATTTTCCAAACCCCATGCCAGACTGGCACGATATGTTTTGAGGTCATTTAAGCGCTCTAAAGCTGTCGCTCATCATCTACGAGCATTACCATCTCGAAGACATGGATGTGCCTGCTAATATCACTTTTGGCAAAGTGTTTCCCACCACGTTCCCATGCCGGAGCAAGTGAGACCAATAGCGCGGAACACTTCGCCTAGGCAGATGTGGATTTCTCCCGCTGGTTGGATCATTAGGAGAGAGTGCCTTGCGATCCCAATTACTCGTCCTGTTGCTGCTGGTAGTTGCAACCGGCTCCGCACAAAGCCGAAGAGAACCCGTCGTCGGATTGCCCTGCGAGGGATGTGAGGCTGCATTCAACGGAATTCCCGCTCATCTGAATTCCCGCGCCAGCATCGCCCCAAAATCCGAACCGGGCGCCCCTATGATCGTGGTGGGGAGAGTGTTCAACCCCAAGGGGCAACCGCAGCCAGGGATCGTGATTTACGCGTATCAGACCAACAGCAAGGGAATCTACCCAGAGTCGCCCGCAGTCCGGGACTTCGAAACCAGGAGACAAGGTACCTTGCGCGCCTGGGTAAAGACCGATGCCTCTGGACGGTATGCGTTTGACACGATTCGGCCCGGTAGCTACCCGGCGGACGACATTCCACAGCACATCCACTTCCATGTCGTTGAGCCAGGATGCTCCACCTATTACGTCGATGACATCATGTTTACTGATGACCCGAAGCTCACACCAAAGCAGATCAGGCGCATAGCAAAGAACCGGGGCGGAAACGGTATCTCAACTCCGTTCAAGAAGAATGGTGTGTGGTACGTGACCCGCGACATACACCTTGGCCGAAGCATCCCGGGATATCGCACGTGTAAATGATAGGCCTGCGGTCTTACGCTTCAAGCCGACGCCGCGTGCCGGCGCGCTCTACCGCCGGCTAGGCCGCAAACGTCCGCAACGCATCGATCGTGCGCTGGACGCCGTCGTCATCTATATCCAGGTGGGTGACCAAGCGTATGGCAGGCGTGGTGCCGGTCGACACCCGGATCGAAGCAGCCTCCATCTGCTGCTGCAGTGCCCCCAGCCGAGCGACAGGCACTTCGATAAACACCATATTGCTGTGTTGTCCGACCACGACGACGCCCGGCAGCTCACGCAATCCCTCGGCCAGCCGCGCCGCGCGGGCATGGTCGTCCGCCAAGCGGGCGACATGATGGTCGAGCGCGTGCAGGCCCGCTGCGGCGAGGATGCCAGCCTGGCGCATGCCACCGCCGCAGACCTTGCGCCAACGGCGCGCGTCATCGATCAACGCGCTGGTCCCGAGCAGCACCGATCCGACCGGCGCGCCAAGGCCTTTCGACAGACACACCGAAACGCTATCGAAATGCCGGGTGAGCTCGCGCACCGCCACACCTTGCGCAACCGCGGCGTTGTACAACCGCGCGCCGTCAAGATGCAGCGCCAGACCGCGGCGATCGCACAGCGCGCGCGCTGAACTCAGGTACTCGCGCGGCAAGGGCCGGCCGTGCCAGGTATTTTCGAGGCACAACAGCTTGCTGCGGGCGAAGTGCGGGTCCAGCGGCTTGATCGCGCGTTCGACGGCGTCGAGCGGCAACGAGCCATCGACTGCGTGCATCAAGGGCTGCGGCTGGATCGAGCCCAGCACGGCGGCGCCACCGCCCTCGTACTTGTAGGTATGCGCCTCCATGCCGACGAGGTACTCATCGCCGCGCTGGCAGTGCGCCATCAACGCAAGCAGGTTGGACTGGGTGCCACTGGGCACGAACAAGCCCGCCTCGAAGCCTAGGTCGGCGGCCAGCCGCTGCTGCAGGGCGTTGACCGTCGGGTCCTCGCCGTAGACGTCGTCACCGACCTGCGCGTGCGCCATCGCGTCGCGCATCGCGGGCGTGGGCCGGGTGACAGTGTCGCTGCGCAGGTCGATCCAGTTCATTCGGGCAAGGTCGTCGGTGGCGGTCGGCCGCATCATGCCATTGCATGGCAATCCATACCGAAGTGCGTCGACGCCCAACGCCCACGCACATTGTGACCATGCAGGCCCGCTCGCATAAACTGCACCGCATGAAAATCGCCAGCTGGAACGTCAATTCTCTCAACGTGCGCCTACCGCACCTGCAAACCTGGCTCGCGCAGAGCGCGCCGGACGTAGTCGCGCTGCAGGAGACCAAAATCGCGGACGATAACTTTCCGGATACTGCGCTGGCCGCGCTCGGCTACCGCAGCGTGTTCTCAGGACAGAAGACTTATAACGGGGTCGCGATCCTGTCGCGCGAACGCGCCACCGAGGTGCAGATGGGCGTGCCGGGATTTGTCGACGAGCAGAAGCGCGTGATCGCCGCGACCGTGAACGGGGTGCGCATCGTCAATCTCTATGTCGTCAATGGCCAGAACGTCGGCACCGACAAATATGCGTACAAGCTGCGCTGGTTGCAGGCAGTACACGAGTGGCTGCGGGCGGAACTCGTGACGCATCCGGCGCTGGTCGTGCTCGGTGATTTCAACATCGCCCCCGACGCGCGCGACGTGTACGACCCGTTGATCTGGAACGACGACCACATTCTGACATCGGCCGCCGAGCGCAATGCACTACAGGGGCTGATTGGCCTGGGGCTGCACGATGGCTATCGCCTGCATCACGACGTCGCCGGTGAGTTCAGCTGGTGGGATTACCGCCAGGCGGCGTTTAGCCGCAACCTCGGCCTGCGTATCGACCTGACCCTGGTGTCGGACGCGCTGCGGACGCGCTGCGTCGGCGCCGGCATCGACCGCGAGCCCCGGAGCTGGGACCGACCCAGTGACCACGCGCCAGTGTGGGTGCAACTCGCTGCCTGAATGCGCGCCGCCGGCATTCAACAAAAAAAGGCCCGGCAATTGCCGGGCCCTTTTTTGTTCCAGCGGAGCGCGAGCGACTAGCGCGCGCGGCCGCGACGGAACAGGTTGACGATCGCCAGCAGCACGACCGCGCCGACCAACGACATCAGCAGACCAACGATGCTGAAGTTGCCGTCGTTGATGTCACCGCCGCCGATACCGAGCATGCCGCCGATCCAGCCGCCGAGGAACGCGCCGATGATGCCGACCACGATATTGAGGAAGATGCCCTGCTGGCCATCGGTCTTCATGATCATGCTGGCAATCCAGCCGATGATGCCGCCTACGATCAGCCAAATGATGATGCCCATCATGTTCGTTTCTCCTATCCAGTACAGAGGGTTGATAAATCGCTCCCCTGCTTGGGGGCGGATTTAAGTCTGTAGACGCACGCGTGACGGCGGCGTCAGCGGTTCAGGTATCTCGCAAAGGCAATAGGGCTAAGGTTTCGCGCGTATCGGGCACGCCCGATGACCGGGCGGTGATCAGCCCCGCAACATTTCCAGCAGCCCTTGCCGCGGCAGCTTGCCGGTGTCGTTGCGTGGCAACGCCTCGACACAGCGCAACCGGCGCGGCAGAAACACGGGGTCGACCTGGGCGCGCAGCGCGGTCAGGATCGCGATGGCGTCCAATGTCGGCGCCACCGCCAACGCGGCAATGCGACGCACCCCGTTGGCGTCGGCATCGTCGAGTTGGAACACCACGCCGTCCAGCACGCCTGGCACGGCCAGCAGCTTGCGGGTCAGGTCGCCCAGGGAGGCACGCTTGCCGGCGATGTCGAGTAGATCGGTATTGCGGCCGCGTAACTCGAAGCGGCCATCGGCGTGGACTTCGACCAGGTCGGCAAGCACTACGGGTTCATGCAGGTGGGGCGCGGTCACTGCGGTGCCGTCGGGCTGCGGCGTCACGCGCACGCCGGGCAATGGGGCCCAGGCGGTTTCATGGGCGGTACGGCGGCGCGCGAACACACAGGTCTCGGTCGAACCGAACATCTCACGCACTTCACAGCCGAAGCGGGTCTCAGCGGCCAAGGCAAGCTCTGCGGGCAGCGCCGCGGTCGCGCAGACGATGCCGGCCAGCGGCGGCAGGGTCACGCCTGACTCAACCAGCGCGCGCAGGTGCAACGGCGTGGTCACCAGCAGCGGCGGCGTAGCCGCGTCGACCAGGGCCTGGGCAATGTCGTGCGGGAAGAACGGGCGCGCCGCGTGCACCGCGACCGGACCGAGCAATGGCAGCAGCACCGACAACTCCAGCCCGTACATGTGCTGTGGCGGCACCGTCGCCACCAAGGGGGTCGCCGCGCCGTCGCAGGCGAGCAGATCGTCGAGGGCGAGCAGGTTTTGTGCGGTGCTCGCGCAGAAGCTCGCCCAGGTCTTGGGATTGGGCCTGGGCTGGCCGGTGCTGCCGGAGGTGAAGCCGATCGCCACCAGCGCATCGGCGTCGATGGTCAAGGGCGCGCCCGCTTGCTGCGCCAGGACCGCAGGCAGACGCCGATAGCCCGGGGGCTCGGGCTGCAGCGCCTGATCGCCCAGGCAGTAACTGTCGGCATGCTGCGCCAGCACCTGATCGACGACCGCCGGGGCGCGAGAACTGGGCAGCAACGTGATCTGGCCGCGCCAGGCCGCGGCGCAGAACGCCACTAGGAAGCGGTAGCGGTCCTCGCACAAGTTGACGGCGTAGCGCGCCGTCGGCAGCGTCGCGGCGAGCCCACGGACCTCGGCCTCGAAGCGTTTCTGATCGATCACGCCCCCCGCATCGAACGCGAGCGGGCGGCTAGCGCCGCCGCGGATGAGCGCGCTGGTCACGGCCGCAGGAGCCGTGACTGCCATGGATTCGCTGACTGCTGACATCTGACGTGGTTCCCCCGCGGCGCCCAGCCGCTCCCCTGGCATAGTTTACGCTGGCGGGCTCGCCCTAGCCCGGCCCGCCATTCAGACTTGGCGTACCGCCAAAGCGGGTTGCGACGGGGCAGGCTCTGACTGGCACGCGTTCGAGCGGCCGGGGCAGCGTAGGCGCCGGCGCGCGCATGGTCCGGGGCCAGCTCAGGGTCGCGCCCGCGCGGACGCGGTTTGGGCACGGCGAACTCGGTCGACCCAGGCTGGGCCCTCAGCATGCGACCCACGACAGCAAAGTCACTGCTCGGCCTAAAGTGCGCTCGACACGGGCATGCGTGTAGGCGCCGGCGGCCGCCCTAACCACGCCTTGCGCCTCCGGCCTGCCTCGGCGCCAGCGACATCGGCAATACTGCGCGCACATGACCCACCCCGCCCGCGACCTGCAGCGCACTCTCGGCCCGACCCTCGAAGGCGGCCTGTCCGCGCTCGCGCTAGATTCCGCGTTCTCCGCGCCGCTGCTCGCCTATCTCGCGTTGTTGGCGCGCTGGAACCAGACTTACAACCTCACCGCGGTGCGCGACCCGCACGAAATGGTGGTCAAGCACCTGCTCGACTCGCTGGCGATGCACCCGTTCGTCGATCCGCTGCTTGCCGGCGACGGCGCCTTGGCCGATCTGGGCACTGGCGCGGGCTTGCCCGGGATCCCGCTGGCGATCGTCAAACCCGGATTGCGCGTGACCCTGGTCGAGAGCAACGGCAAGAAGGCGCGGTTCCTGCGTGAGGCGGTGCGCACGCTCGGGCTCCCGCATGTGCGCGTGGCCGAGGCGCGGATCGAGGCGGTCGCCGAGCCCGGCCAGTACGCGGCGATCACCGCCCGCGCGCTCGCCACGCTGCCGCTGATCGTCGAGCTCGGCGGCCATCTGCTAGCGCCCGATGGTCAGTTGCTGGCGATGAAAGGCGCTTATCCGAGCGATGAAATCGGCGCGCTGCCCGCAGGCTGGGCCTTGCAGGCCTCTCATCGGCTGCGCGTGCCTGGGCTCGAAGCCGAACGTCACCTGGTGGTGATCGGCCGCACGGCCTGAGCCGTAAAACCGCGCTTTCCCCCGGCTGCCTTCGCGGCGAGCGCCTTGGTCCTGTAAAGCCGGGCTCTGCTCGCCTGACTCGCGAGCCCATGCCCCAACCTGTAGCGCCGAACTGCGCCGCTGCGCGTAAACCAATAGCCACCCGGGGCCCGAGAGCCCGGCTCTACGAAACGGGACATCGGCGGGAGCAGCCCGCGACCGCTGCGGGCATAATCCCTGTCCGACCGACGCCCCGCGCCGGCCGCTCCGCCCCCCACCGCCCGCAAAGCAGGACGAGCCGTATGGCCCGCATCATCGCCATCGCCAACCAGAAGGGCGGCGTCGGCAAGACCACCACCGCAGTCAACCTCGCCGCCGCGCTCGCGCGCACGCCCAAGCGTGTGCTGCTGGTCGATCTCGACCCGCAGGGCAACGCCACCATGGGCAGCGGCGTCAACAAGCGCGAGCTTGAAATCTCGGTGTGCGAGGTGCTGCTGGGCGAGAGCGCGATCGCCGACGCGATCCTGCGCACCGGCGAGGACTACGACCTGCTGCCGGGCAACATCGATCTGACCGCCGTTGAGATCCAGTTGATGGCCGAAGACGCGCGCGAGCAACGCCTGAAAACCGCGCTCGCGCCGCTGCTGAACAACTACGATTTCATCCTGATCGATTGCCCGCCCGCGCTGTCGCTGCTCACGCTCAACGCGCTGACCGCGGCCGATTCGATCATCGTGCCAATGCAGTGCGAGTACTACGCACTCGAAGGCCTGAGCGCCCTGGTCGACACCATCGAAGGCATCAACCAGCGGCTGAATCCGGCGCTGGAAATCGAGGGCGTGCTACGGACCATGTTCGATGTGCGCAACAACCTCGCCAACGCGGTGTCGGCCGAGCTGACCAACCATTTTGGCGACAAGGTGTTCCGCACGATCGTGCCGCGCAACGTGCGCCTGGCCGAAGCCCCAAGCCATGGCCAGAGCATCGTCGGCTACGACCGCGCCTCGCGCGGCGGCGTCGCGTATCTCGGCTTGGCCGGTGAAGTATTGCGTCGTCAGCGCGAGCGCGAGCAGGCCGCGAAGTCGTCGAAACAATCGCAGGAGACCACGGCATGACCGGTGCCAAGCCCATGATGGCGAAGAAGCGCGGCCTCGGCCGCGGCCTCGAAGCGTTGCTCGGCCCCAAGGCCGCGGCCGAAGCGCCGTTGCTCGAAGCCCAACCCAGTGACGTGCTGCGCACCCTGCCGGTCGATGCACTCGCCCCGGGCAAGTATCAGCCGCGCAAGACCATGGACGACGGCAAGCTCAATGAGCTGGCCGAATCGATCCGCGCCCAGGGCGTGATCCAGCCGATCGTGGTGCGCGAAGTGGCCGGCGCGCGCGGCAGCGGCGGCAAGACCTACGAGATCATCGCCGGCGAGCGCCGCTGGCGCGCGACCAAGCTCGCCGGCCTGATGGACATCCCGGTGGTGATCCGCGTCGTCGACGACCGCACCGTGATCGCGATGGCGCTGATCGAGAACATCCAGCGCGAGGACCTCAATCCGCTCGAGGAAGCGCAGTCGCTGCACCGGCTGATCGACGAGTTCGACCTGACCCACGCCCAGGCCGCCGAAGCCGTGGGTCGCTCGCGCGCGGCGGTATCCAACCTGCTGCGTCTGCTGGAACTGCCGGCGGAAATCCGCGTGCTGGTGGAAACCCGCGCAATCGAAATGGGCCACGCCCGCGCCTTGCTCGCACTGACGCCGCAAGCCGCGATCGCACTGGCGCGGCAGGCCGCCGAAGCAGGTTGGTCAGTGCGCGAAGTCGAGCACCGGGTGCAGCAACTCGCCGCGGGCGTGCTGCCCAATACCGGTGGCAAGGCCAAATCGGCTAAAGCCAAGCCGCAGGCTGACATCGTCACTCTCGAGCGCGAGTTGTCGGAATCGCTCAACACCAAGGTCAACGTACTGCATGGCCGTGGCGGCCGGGGCCGGCTAGTGATCCATTACAGCGACCTGGATTCGCTCGACGGCGTGCTGGAAAAGCTGCGCGGCAAAGTCGAGTAAAGCGGGCGCTTTCACCCTCGCGGTTGTTGCGCGTTGGCCGACAGAACCGGCGCCGGCAGACACCCCTCTAGCCTGGCCGCCCTCCGCGGGCGTTCTTGCGCCGACAACTGCTATCGATGTGGCCGTGCGTGCTCCCATAGGGCCGCACTAATTCTTGGCGAGAACGCATGAGCACGAACCCGCATCTGTCCGTCGTCGTCCCGGTATTCAACGAGCAGGACAACGTCGCCCCCCTCGTGCACGAGATCTGCGCTGCGCTGCGCGGCGTGTCGGCATTCGAGATCGTCTATGTCGACGATGGCTCGGGCGACGGCACCCTCGCCGCGTTGCGCGCCCTGAAGACCGACGTGCCTGAGTTGCGCGTGATCCACCACGTCACCCAGAGCGGCCAGAGCACCGCGATCCGCAACGGCGTCAAGGCCGCTCGCGGGAGCTGGATAGCAACGCTCGATGGCGACGGTCAGAACGATCCGGCCGACCTTCCCAAACTGCTCGCGCAGCGCGACACCAGCGCTGTCGACGTCAAGCTGTTCGCAGGCTGGCGCGTGGACCGCAAGGACAGCGGCAGCAAGCGCTGGGCGTCGAAGTGGGCCAATGCGATCCGCGCGCGCATGCTGCAAGACCACACCCCAGATACCGGCTGCGGCACCAAGTTGTTCGAGCGTGAGGCCTTCCTCGACCTGCCGCATTTCAACCACATGCACCGTTACCTGCCGGCGCTGATGCAGCGCGCGGGCTGGAAGACGCTCAGCGTGCCGGTCAACCACCGCACGCGCAGCACCGGCGTGTCGAAGTACAACAACCTCAACCGCGCCCTGGTCGGCATCAGCGATCTGCGCGGCGTCGCGTGGCTGATCAAGCGCGGCAAGGTCACCGCCACCCAGGAGGTGTAGCGATGGATGTCATGAATGCGCCGATCGAATGGCTGGCGTGGACCGGGCTGCACATGTCGCCGTGGAAATTGATCGGCTGGGTCGGCGCGTTCATGTTCGGTGGCCGCTGGCTCGTGCAGTTCATCGCCAGCAAGCGCGAGGGCAAGCCGGTGATCCCGCGCGCCTTCTGGTACATGAGCCTGGTCGGCAGCGCGATGACGCTGAGCTACTTCCTGTTCTCGCACAAACAGGACTCGGTCGGGATCATCCAGAACCTGTTCCCGTCGTTCACCGCCGCCTACAGCCTGTACCTCGACATCAAGCATCGCGGCTGGCGTCGCGACAAAGCCGAGCACTGACCGCGGCGGGGGTCAGCACGGACGCCGGGCCGTTCGTGGGCGGGCCGGCCTGCCTCGGACCCCGTGCTTCCCGCTCGCCATTCCTCGCCATATGCTCCGGAGCTGCGGCAGCCTGCGCGTTCAGTTCCGCAGCGCGCGGCGGCGCGTTTGACCTAACGGCTGGCGCAATGCGGCTCGGCGCGGCATAATGCGCGGCTCGCTGCGTCCGGTCTGCCCTTATGGGGTGCCCGGGCGGTCCCGGAAGCGCGATTCCGGCCTCGCCTTGTGCAGCCCGCCGCCGTTAAACGCGGATCCACCCGCCCGTTTCGCGTGCCCTCTGGACATCGGTCCCGGGTGCGGGGCCGCCGCCTCCCTGGCCAAGGGAAGCACCAACATCGATTCGAGGTGCGTAATGTCCCGCGTATGCCAAGTAACAGGCAAGCGAACGGTTTTCGGTAACAACGTCTCGCACGCCAACAACAAGACCCGTCGTCGCTTCATGCCCAACCTTCACGAGCGCCGCTTCTGGGTGGCTTCCGAGAACCGTTGGATCAAGCTGCGTGTTTCCGCCAACGCCATGCGCACCATCGACAAGAACGGTATCGACTCCGTTCTGGCCGACCTCCGCGCACGCGGCGAAAAGATCTGAGGAGGACTGACTCATGGCTTCCAAGCGCGACCTTATCCGCCTGATCTCGACGGCCGCCACCGGCCACTTCTACACCACCGACAAGAGCAAGAAGAACACGCCCGGCAAACTGGAGTTCAAGAAATACGACCCAGTGGTCCGCAAGCACGTGATCTACAAGGAAGGCAAGATCAAGTGATCCTCGCCTAGCGAGGCTTCTGGCGTGCACGAGCGCTGGATCGGCTTTTCTACTTGTTCGACGCAGTACCAAAGCCCGCCGCAAGGCGGGCTTTTCTGTGGGCGTTGACGGGGTGATGGCATGCCGATCACGACGGACACCGTAGGATCACCCCATGACCCCACCGCCGGCGGACCGCAATGGCCATCACCCACAGCTATGAAGCCGTCGAACCCGCACGCGTGGCCATCGATGCACTAGCGGGGCCTACGGTTATCGAATTCGGTGCACCTTGGTGCGGCCATTGCATCTCGGCGCAGCCGTTGCTCGCGGTGGCGTTCGCGCCGCACGTCGGTGTGCGCCATATCAAGATCGAGGACGGCAGCGGCCGTCTGCTCGGGCGTTCGTTCCGTATCAAGCTGTGGCCGACGCTGGTGTTCCTGCGCGATGGCGTGGAAGTGTCGCGCGTGGTGCGCCCCGGCGATGCAGCGGCGATCTGTCGCGCGTTGAAACAGATCGACGCTGAATAGCCCGCTCAAGGGGACAGCGTGCTCGTTGGCAGCGCGCCGGCGAGCAGGGCCGTTGACCGGCCGGTACTGCCCAAACACGCGGGCCCCGGCGCGTGTTCGAGCGCCGGCGCAAGTCGGTACTTGGCCTGCCCCTGTACAAAAATCCGCGCCGGACGTTTTTACTTTTTTCAGTGCGGCGATGAGTGTGCGGTGTGCGCGGCCGCTCACACCCTGGGCGCCCTAGGCGCCCTGGGCGTTCTGACGACCCCGTTGCCGGTCGTACTACAACGCAAGGCGGCAGCCACTGATAGCGCCAATATCCTCAGACGCGTCTGCTCTGCTTGGCCTCACTTCCCATCGGCGGGCACTGGAAACCGGATCCCGTCCGCGCACCGCCCGATTGCGGCCTTGTTCTTTGGCTTTGTAGAGCGCGGTATCCGCGGCGCGCAGGCCGCGCCATCATCCGCCGGCGGAGCGGGTCCTGCGATCCTTCGCCAGCGCCGACACAGGACAGCCCCGCCTCACTCAAGCTCTATAACCGTAGTGAAGATGCACCGGCGACGTTACCCGATGGGATACCGCATTGCGTGGCGGTTGCGCTCGACACCATCGACGCGCGATTTCGGTGCGCCCCGGGGTCGGTCAGATGCGTGGGGTAAGCTGCGCCGATAGCACCTTCGGCTTGAATTCATGGTCGGCTAGGCCTGGGGAACGGGAATGCGTTTCTGACCCGCAAGCCGGCAACACAGGGACCAGCAATGATCAACAGCGACGTACTGCGCAGCATCCGTTACATGCTCGATCTCAGCGACAGCAAGGTCGTGGAAATCACCCAGCTGGCTGATGTGGATTTCCCCATCGACAAAACTGACGTGCAGGCCTTTCTCAAGAAAGAGGAAGAGGAAGGCTACGTCGAGTGCAGCAATACCGTGCTCGCGCATTTCCTCGATGGCCTCGTGCTGCATTACCGCGGCAAGAACGAGGGTCAGCCGCCGCGAGCGGTGGAAAAGCGTGTCACCAACAACGTGGTGCTGAAGAAGCTGCGGGTCGCGTTCGAGCTCAAGGACGCGGACATGCATCAGATCTTCGAGGACGCCGGTTTCCCCGTATCCAGGCCGGAACTGACCGCGTTGTTTCGCCAAGCCGACCACAAGAACTTTCGACTGTGCGGTGATCAATTGCTGCGCAACTTCCTCAAGGGCCTGACGCTGCGCGTGCGCGGTACGTAAGCGCACGCCGAAAACCGCCTGCCGCTGCGCTGGGCCTGCAGTAGCGGCCGAGCCTTTGCCCGGCCGCGGCCGTCGCGGTATCGCGAGCCCAGTTCACAGCGCTGCCCGCGGCCGCTGCGCTTATGCTGCAGGCGTGCTCCCCACGAGGTAACGCCCATGGCCCGACAGTCGCGTTTCCGCTCCTGTCCGCTGTGCGAGGCCATCTGCGGGTTGGAGCTGCAGTACGAGAACGACGCGTTGGTGGCCGTGCGCGGCGATGTGGACGACCCGTTTTCGCGCGGCCACATCTGCCCGAAAGGCAATGCGATTCTCGATCTCGAGGCCGACAGCGATCGCCTGCGCACGCCGCTGCGACGGCGCGGCGCGGACTTCGAACCGATCGGCTGGGACGAGGCGATCGCCGAAGCCGCGGCGGGTCTTGCCGGCGTGCAGCAGCACCATGGCGCCGACGCGCTCGCGGTCTATCTGGGCAATCCCAACGTCCACCACTTCGGCCACTTCGCCTATCTGCCGCCGCTGTTGCGCGCGCTGCAGACGCGCAACCTCTTCAGTGCGTCGTCGGTGGACCAGTGGCCGCACCAACTGGTGAACTGGCTGATGTTCGGCCACCAGTTTCTGCTCCCACTGCCCGACATCGACCGCACCGACTACCTGCTGATGCTGGGCGCCAATCCGGTCGCCTCCAACGGCAGCCTGCTGACCGCGCCGGGCATCGCTGCGCGACTGAAGGCGCTGACCGCGCGCGGCCGGCTGGTGCTGCTGGATCCGCGCCGAACCGAAACCGCGGCACTCGCCTCCGAGCACGTGTTCGTGCGCCCGGCGGGGGACGTGTGGTTTCTGCTGGCGTTTGTGCAGGCCCTGTTGCGCCTGGGCCCGCCGCGGGTGGAAGCATGGCAGGGGCGGCTGGCGGGACTCGACACTGCGCTCGATGCGATCCGCGCTATCGATACAAGCGACGTTGAAGCGCGCAGCGGCATCGCGCCGGCCACGATCGTGCGGCTCGCCGGCGAATTCCGCCAGGCGCCTCGGGCCGCGGCGTACGGGCGGATGGGCGTGTCGACGCAGCAGCATGGCTCGCTCTGCCAGTGGCTGATCCAGCTGGTGAACCTGATGACCGGCAACCTCGATCGCGAAGGCGGCAGCCTGCCGAACGATCCGGTGTTTCCTGTTACGGGGCCCGGCACGTCGGCCGGCCACCGCGACCGCTGGCGCAGCCGCGTGCGCGGCCTGCCGGAGTTCGGCGGCGAGTTGCCGGTCGCGGTGCTTGGCGAAGAAATGACCACCCCCGGGCCGGGGCAAGTGCGCGCGCTGCTGACCTGCGCCGGCAATCCGGTGCTGTCGACGCCCGATGGCGCGGGCTTGGCGCGCGCGCTGGGCGGGCTGGAGTTCATGGTCGCGATCGATGTCTATGTCAACGAAACCACCCGCCACGCCCATCTGATCCTGCCGCCGGCGTCACCGCTGACGCAGTACCACTACGACGTGTACTTCAATGCGTTCGCGGTGCGGCAGGTGGCCCGGCTCAACTCGCCTATCGAGGCGCGCCCCGCGGACCAGCGCGGTGATTGGGAAATCCTGAGCGCGCTCGGCGCCGCCTACGCGGCCGCGGCGGGCAAGCCGTGGCAGTCGCTGCCGGACCCGCGCACGTTGATCGCCGGTGGGCTCGCCCGCGGCGGCAGCGGCGTCACGATCGAAGCGCTTGAAGCCGCGCCGCACGGGTTGGATCGCGGCCCACTGCAGCCGTCGTTGCAGCGCCGCCTGCAGACCGCCAGCGGCGCGATCGAATGCGCGCCGCCGCTGTTGCTCGCAGCCTTGCACGGCCTCGCGGTCGTCGCGCATGAGGTCGGCCCGCACGAGCTGCGCCTGATCGGTCGGCGCCACATCCGCAGCAACAATTCCTGGATGCACAACGCGCCGCGCCTGATCAAGGGCAAGCCGCGCCATCACCTGCTGATGCATCCGCAGGACTTGCTCGCGCGCGACATCGTCGACGGCGCGCCGGTGCGCGTTCGCTCGACACGCGGGACGGTTGAGGTCGACGTGCGAGCGAGCGACGACATGATGCCCGGCGTGGTCTGTCTGCCGCATGGGTTCGGCCATGCCGATCATGGCAACCGGCAGGCGGGGGCGTCGCTGTTGGCCGGCGCGAGCTACAACGATCTAACCGACCCCGATGCGCTGGATGGCCCGTCCGGCAACGCTGCGTTGAATGGCCTGGCGGTGACGGTCGAGGCGATGCCGCAACTGGCTGCAGTGACCGAATAGCGCGGACGACACGTTGCACTCGTGCGCCACGCGCGCGCCGAAAAGCGACGCGATGAACGGTCGTGCGGTGACGGTGGAGGCTTGCTCGGGCTGGTTGGCCCGACCGAACAGCGGCCGCGCACGGACGGCACGACGCGTCGCGCTCGCCGGAAGTAGCCTCGTCGTTACGGCACGCGCCGCTCGCGCACCAGCGCATCGACCACCGACGGATCGGCGAGCGTGCTGGTGTCGCCGAGTTGCTCAGGCGTGAGTTCCGTCGCGCCGGCTTCAGCGATCTTGCGCAGAATGCGCCGCATGATCTTGCCCGAGCGCGTCTTCGGCAGGCCCGGCGCCCACTGCACGTGATCGGGGGTCGCGATCGCGCCGATCTGGCTACGTACGTGCGCGACCAGCGTCTTGCGCAGCTCGTCGCTCGCGACTTCGCCGGCAATCAGGGTCACGTAGGCGTAGATGCCCTGGCCCTTAAGCTCGTGCGGGAAGCCGACGACCGCGGCTTCGGCGACCGTCGGATGCGATACCAGCGCGCTTTCGACTTCGGCCGTGCCGATGCGGTGGCCGCTGACGTTGATGACGTCGTCGACGCGGCCGGTGATCCAGTAGTAGCCATCGCCGTCGCGGCGGCAACCGTCGCCGGTGAAGTAGCTGCCGGGGTAGGTGCGGAAGTAGGTGTCGATAAAGCGTGGGTGGTCGCCGTAGACCGTGCGCATCTGCCCGGGCCAGGAATCGCGCAACACCAAATTGCCCTCGGCAGCGCCCTCGAGCACCACGCCGTCAGCGTCGACCAACGCGGGCTGCACACCGAAGAACGGCTTGCCCGCCGAGCCGGGCTTGAGGTCGATCGCACCCGCCAATGGCGTGATCAAAACGCCGCCGGTCTCGGTCTGCCACCAGGTGTCGACAATCGGACAACGAGCGTCGCCGACCACCTCAAAGTACCAGCGCCACGCCTCGGGATTGATCGGCTCGCCGACCGTGCCGAGCAGGCGCAACGATCGGCGCGAGGTCGCCTTGACCGGCGCATCGCCATCGCGCATCAGCGCGCGGATTGCGGTCGGCGCGGTGTAGAAAATCGTGACCTGGTGGCGGTCGATCACCTGCCAGAAACGCGACGCATCCGGATACGTCGGCACGCCTTCGAACACCAATGCGGTCGCGCCATTGGCGAGCGGGCCATAGACGATGTAGCTGTGCCCGGTGACCCACCCGACATCGGCGGTGCACCAGTAGACGTCGTCTTCGCGCAGGTCGAATACGGCCTCGTGGGTGTAGGCGGCATACACCAGATAACCGCCAGTGGTGTGCAGCACACCCTTGGGCTTGCCGGTGCTGCCGGAGGTGTAGAGGATGAACAGCGCGTCCTCGGCGTTCATGCGCTCGGGTTCGCACTCCACCGGCTGCGCATCGACGACCGCATCGAACCAGCGGTCGCGCGGCATCTGCATGTCGACCGCCGCGCCGGTATGGCGCACGACCAGAACGGTCTCGACGGAATTCGTGCCGGGTAGTTTCAGCGCGGCGTCGACATTGGCCTTGAGCGCGATCGATTTGCCACCGCGCAGGCCTTCGTC
The DNA here is from genome assembly GCA_043738095.1 of Lysobacter sp. Classification (GTDB taxonomy): domain Bacteria; phylum Pseudomonadota; class Gammaproteobacteria; order Xanthomonadales; family Xanthomonadaceae; genus Lysobacter_K. The sequence goes on along the minus strand of JAYSZI010000091.1, from coordinate 2,864 downwards.
GGCGGTGATGATCAGCTTGCTGGCGCAGTCTTGGATGCGGTCGGCGATCGAGTGCGGCGCAAAGCCGCCAAACACCACCATGTGGATCGCGCCGATGCGCGCGCAGGCGAGCATCGCGACCACGGCTTCGGGAATCATCGGCAGGTAGATCGTGACGCGGTCGCCCTTGGCCACGCCGAGATGGCGCAGTGCGTTGGCGAGCCGGCACACGCGTGCGTGCAGGTCGCGGTAGCTGATCGTCTCAGCCGCGCGCGCCGGATCGTCGCGCTCGAAAATCAATGCGGCCTTGTCTCCACGCGTGGCCAGATGGCGGTCGAGGCAATTGACGCTCGCGTTGAGCTCGCCGTCGGCGTACCAGCGGATGTGGAAGTCGTCGAGCGCGAAGTTGGTTTCCTTGATCCGGGTCGGCGCCTGCATCCAGTCGATGCGTTGCGCGACCGCGCTCCAGAACGCGTCGGGCTGCGCGACCGACTGCGCGTACAAGCGCTCGTACTCGGCGCCAGTGATCTGCGCGCGAGCGGCGAAGTCCGCATCGATCGGGTAGACGGGCTGGGTCATGGCGCGGCTCCGGGCAACAACGGGGAAGCCGAAGTGTGCCGCATCCGTCGCGACTGCCGACGACTCGCCGAATCTTGAGGTAGCTCTGCCGACTCCGCGGCACGCCGGCCGGGGTTCCACCCGCGCGTCAAGTACAGTTCCGTGTCCGAGAGGGTCTAAGCCGATGTCCGTCGTCACTGCGCAGTCGCCCGTTGCGGGCCCGCTGACCCCAAGTCACCGCAAGGTGATCTTCGCGTCCAGCCTGGGCACCGTGTTCGAGTGGTACGACTTCTATCTGTACGGCTCGCTCGCGGCGATCATCGCCAAGCAGTTCTTCAGCGGCGTCAACGAGACCACCGGCTTCATCTTCGCGTTGCTCGCGTTCGCCGCGGGCTTCGCGGTGCGGCCGTTCGGCGCGCTGCTGTTCGGCCGCATCGGCGATCTGGTCGGACGCAAGTACACGTTCCTGGTCACGATCGTGATCATGGGCATCGCGACGTTCCTGGTCGGCATCCTGCCCAACTACGCCAGCATCGGCATGGCCGCGCCGGTGATCCTGATCGTGCTGCGGCTGCTGCAGGGGCTGGCGCTCGGCGGCGAGTACGGCGGCGCCGCGACTTACGTCGCCGAGCACGCGCCGCACGGCAAGCGCGGGCTGTACACGAGCTTTATCCAGACCACCGCGACCATTGGCTTGCTGCTGTCGTTGATCGTGATCCTCGGCGTGCGCGAAACCATCGGCGTCGACGCGTTCGAGGCTTGGGGCTGGCGTATTCCTTTCCTGCTGTCCATCGTCCTGCTGGGCGTGTCGGTGTGGATCCGGATGCAACTGGCGGAGTCGCCGCTGTTCCAGGCGATGAAGGACGAGGGCAAGCTATCGAAAGCGCCGATCACCGAGAGCTTCTTCTCGAAGAACGGCCGCATCGTCCTGCTGGCGCTGCTCGGCGCGACCGCGGGGCAGGCCGTGGTCTGGTACGCGGGCCAGTTTTACGCGATGTACTTCCTGACCCAGTCGCTGAAGGTCGACGCCACCACTACGTGGTTGCTGATCGGCGGCGCGCTGATCCTCGGCACGCCATTTTTTGTGTTCTTCGGCTGGCTGTCGGACAAGATCGGGCGCAAGAAGATCGTCATGGCCGGTTGCCTGATTGCGGCGCTGACGTATTTCCCGCTATTCAAGGCGCTGACCTATTACGCGAACCCGGCGATCGCCGAGGCCAGCGCCAGCGCGCCGGCCGTGGTCACTGCCGACCCGAATACGTGCAGCTTCCAGTTCGATCCGATCGGCAAGAAGCAGTTCACGAGCTCATGCGATATCGCCACCGCAGCCCTGGCGAAAGCCGGCGTGCCGTACACGGTGCGGGCGGGCGCGGCGGGCAGGGTCGCGAGCGTCGCCATCGGCAGCGTCCAAGTCGCGAGCTTCGAGGCGACGGGCATGCCCAAGGACGCGGCGAAGATCACCACCGACGCATTCGGCGCCTCGCTCAAGGCCGCGCTCACGCAGGGCGGATATCCAACCAAGGCCGACGACGCGCGCATCCACAAACCGATGGTGCTCGCGATCCTGACGCTGCTGGTGATTTACGTGACGATGGTCTACGGCCCGATCGCCGCATGGCTGGTCGAGCTGTTCCCTACCCGCATCCGCTACACCTCGATGTCGTTGCCGTACCACATCGGCAACGGCTGGTTCGGCGGGTTCCTGCCGACGATCGCGTTCGCGCTGGTCGCTGCCACCGGCAATATCTATTACGGCCTGTGGTACCCCGTGGTGATCGCGTCGATGACGTTCGTGATCGGTTCGCTGTTCCTGCGCGAGACCAAGGATGTCGATATCACCCAGTGATTTCGCGGGCGTCCGTTGGCACGCACCACACACAACGACGCCGGCTTGGCGCCGGCGTTGTTGGTTGCTCCGATCGAGAGCTGCGACTTCAGGCGCCGCGCCCCACGCTTACCAGACCACTTCCGCCATCGAGCAGTTCAGGCCCGAACCAATCCCGAGCAATGCGACGCGGTCGCCCTTCTTCAGGCGGCCCATTTCGCGCAGTTTGCTCAGCACGATCGGCACCGAAGCCGGGCCGATGTTGCCGTGCTCCGCAAAGATCGTCAGCACCTTCTTCGGGTCAATGCCAAACGCCTTGATGAACGCGTTGGTGTGGACCAGCGAAACCTGATGGATCACGAATTCGTCAAGCTCGTCGGCGACCCAGCCCAGCGCGCTCTTGGCCGCGATCCAGGTGCGGTGCGCGAGCTTGAGGCCCTCGATCAGCAGCATGCGGGTGTCAGTGACCATGCGGTCGAGGTTGCCGCGGCACAAACCATTC